>NZ_JBEHVP010000021.1:0-1218 GCF_040227275.1 Coprococcus sp. RTP31081st1_H1_RTP31081_211007 | reverse complement strand
AAGCCTATCAACCTTGTAGTCTTCAAGGGGTCTTACTCCGAAGATGGGATATCTTATCTTGAGGGGGGCTTCACGCTTAGATGCCTTCAGCGTTTATCCCTGCCAAACTTGGCTACTCTGCCATGCCTTTGGTAAAACAACAGATACACCAGAGGTTTGTCCATCCCGGTCCTCTCGTACTAAGGACAGCTCCTCTCAAATATCCTACGCCCACGCCGGATAGGGACCGAACTGTCTCACGACGTTCTGAACCCAGCTCGCGTACCGCTTTAATGGGCGAACAGCCCAACCCTTGGAACCTGCTACAGCTCCAGGATGCGATGAGCCGACATCGAGGTGCCAAACCACTCCGTCGATGTGAACTCTTGGGAGTGATAAGCCTGTTATCCCCAGGGTAGCTTTTATCCGTTGAGCGATGGCAATCCCACTTTATACCACCGGATCACTAAGTCCTACTTTCGTATCTGCTCCACCCGTCGGTGTCGCAGTCAAGCTCCCTTCTGCCTTTGCACTCTTCGAACGGTTTCCAACCGTTCTGAGGGAACCTTTGAGCGCCTCCGATACTCTTTCGGAGGCGACCGCCCCAGTCAAACTCCCCGTCAGACATTGTCCCCCAGCCGGGTTACGGCTGCAGGTTAGAAACCCAGTACTGTAAGGGTGGTATCCCAAGGTTGGCTCCATGGCAACTGGCGTCACCATTTCCTAGCCTCCCACCTATCCTGTACAGACAGTACCGAATCCCAGTATCAAACTGGAGTAAAGCTCCATGGGGTCTTTCCGTCCTGGCGCAGGTAACCAGCATCTTCACTGGTATTTCAATTTCACCGGGTGTGTTGTTGAGACAGTGCCCAAATCATTACGCCTTTCGTGCGGGTCGGAACTTACCCGACAAGGAATTTCGCTACCTTAGGACCGTTATAGTTACGGCCGCCGTTTACTGGGGCTTAAATTCAAAGCTTCGATTGCTCTAACCTCTCCTCTTAACCTTCCAGCACCGGGCAGGCGTCAGCCCATATACCTCACCTTTCGGTTTTGCATAGACCTGTGTTTTTGCTAAACAGTTGCTTGGGCCATTTCTCTGCGGCCACATCTCTGTGGCACTCCTTCTCCCGAAGTTACGGAGTCATTTTGCCGAGTTCCTTAACAACACTTCTCCCGCCGGCCTTAGGATTCTCTCCTCATCCACCTGTGTCGGTTTACGGTACGGGTACTTATGAA
>NZ_JBEHVP010000020.1:0-1962 GCF_040227275.1 Coprococcus sp. RTP31081st1_H1_RTP31081_211007 | reverse complement strand
GTCTGTTTTGTAGATATATTTCCCTCTGGATACAGGCATCCTATATAATCCCTTACGCTATCTGAATCCTCTGCCTTCTGCAATCTTCCATATATCATCAACCTTTTATTTGCGTTCTTTAATAACACAACCGAACCGATCGGCAGATATTTCTTAAATTCAATCATAATAACCTCCTCAATCTCAAAATGCCATCTCTGATGGCTATCAGAGATGGCACTTCTTTCCTACGAAATAATATTTGCTGCAAGCGATTCCGTTGCCGCTGCATTCTTTTTCTCTGTTGTCGTATATTCTTTAGCAAGTTCTGTAAGATTATTTACATGTTCATTAATCATTCGGCCCATGGTATCCATATCCGTCTGCAGTTTTCTAAATTTGTTTATATACGATGCAGACGCATCTCCTGTCCATGATGATGAAAGTCCAGTGACATCATTCATCATATCATCTGTCAACGATTTCGTCTGAGTCATAACTGATTTAAAATCAGCAGCCTTAGCCTCCAGTTCCGCCGGGGTGACTTTCAAATTCATATCTGACATATCTGTATTTTCCTCCCTTTAATACTTTCTCTGAGCCACTGTATTTGCATTTGTGGCTTCTGTAGTTTCATAATTAGCTATTATATTGTCCAGCGCTGAACAATACTGTTCTATCAGATTACTAAAATTTGTCATCTGTGAAACATCACTCTCAACTGCAGAGCTGAAAGCTTTTTTCGCGCTACCATCCCATGTACTGTTCAGAGCCTCCTTACTGTCTCTGAGCTTGGTTATCTGCTTCTTAAGAGACTGATTTTTCGAGCGAAGCTCTGTTGTTCTTTTCGTCATCTCTGACGATGTTACTGAAAATGCTCCCATACTTGATCCTTCCTTCTATTATTGATTTTGGTATATATTTGAAGCCTCCCGGCTCATACCCACGCCTAAATTTTCAAGTGCTGTACATGTATTGGATATGTCATTGTATACACTTTCGAGTTTTCCAATATATTTGTCACTTGCATCCCCTTTCCAGTTTTTTCTTATAGTCTCGACTTCACTTCCCAAATCAGATAAAACATACTGCTTTATACTTGCTTCTGAATTCAAGTAGCCATTTATAGCCGCTGCTATTTCTGAATATTCCAAATCACTAATCTTTTTTTCCATGTGCTTACATCCCTTCAGTGAATTATGTTATCTGGTAACGATGAGGTCATATCCCCATTCACAACTTCAGCAGTGATGTAGTTTCCTATAACTTCACCCAATGTATCACCATACGAATACATATCCTCCATAAATGCCTGCATAGTATCCATCTTCGATACAAGATCAGAATAAATATCTGCCCAGCCTTCACTCTCCCAATATTCCTGTATCTTGCCACAGGTTGATATGATCGTATCATACTGATTTCCCAGATCTGTTGCCCCCTTGATCAAGGTATCATGAAATGTTTCCAGTTTATTTATCGGTACTTTCACCGTCTCAACATACATACTTTCCCTCCGTTATTAAGCACCCTAGCCAATCAGAGCAATTACATTTTTTTCACAAGTCTCAAACGTATTGCATACATCAAGCAATGAGTCCACTTTCTTTTGAAGATCCTCATACATGGATTTAACTTTACTATCGCTGTTCTCAAATTTTGTATTAAATGAGTCTGCTGCAGGGCCTTTCCATTCTTTAATAAGATCTTGATAATCATTCTGGATGTTTCGTCTGTCAATTGTGCTTTGATCCAGACAGTCCTGTATAATCACAAGATCTGTGTGCAACTTCCTTGTATCGACATTTATCTTATCCGACATAATCTTTCTCCATTCAATTATTTTGTATTTTTAGTATTACATCTTTTAAACCGTTTTGTCAACAATGGTTTTGTTTTTCTAAATTTATTTGTTTATATTTTTGTAACTAACAGCCACATTTTGACAAAATTTGTTTATTTATGTCAAAAGCATTATTGATT
>NZ_JBEHVP010000019.1:0-1970 GCF_040227275.1 Coprococcus sp. RTP31081st1_H1_RTP31081_211007 | reverse complement strand
GAATAGGGGTATGTCTACTAGCAAAGGACGGGTGGAGTCTGAAAGAAGTATTACTTGTGAGGGTGGAAGTAAGACAAATTTCAATAACGAAATACCTAGAAGTGGAGCAGAGTGGAATGAATATTTAAAGGGAAAATATGGTGCAGACAATGTTCGTTGGAATATCAATTCTGTTGATGACATTTTCAGTGACCCGACTAGACTAAAGGGGTATACTGTAGATGAGTTGCAAACTATACTAGGGAACGACTGGACTAGAGGTGTATACGGAAGTAATGGTGGTGGATGGAAATTAATGAACGGTGATATTTCTATTTTTTATCATCCAGGCGGAGGTAAGCATGGAGGTTCATATTATGGAATATCATCTGGAGCTACTGGAAAAATTAAAGTAGTAAATCCAGAGACTTATATTCCACTGAAGGGTGATAAAGCAACTGTAATTTATGATTAGGGGTGACAAAATGATTTCGTTAGAAAAAAGATATGAGAATTTTAAAAGTACAATTGAGGAATGTGGAAGTTATCTGCTTCTAGAAGATGATGATACAATTAAACATAATCTATTTGAAGAATTTTCAATAGATATAATTAGTTTCTTGCACGAAGATACACTAAATCTTTTTTTAGATGAAGGTATGATTGATAATGATATATTAGAGAAAAGTATAGAGTTAAGGAATGCTTATTTGGAACTAGAACGTATTCCTGATATGCTTAATGTTGAAACTGTAAAAACATCTGAAAAGTGGAAAAATATATTAAGAAAATCAGATGAAATAAGTGAGTTGCTTTATTGGTAAAAATATTATTTAGAAAGTTATTTCAAACTAAAAACGGAGACAACCTAAAGATATGTTAGGGTGTCTCCGTTTTTTCTTGTCGTTTCAAATTTACCAGCTCTAGAAGAAATACAAAACAACATTGCATCGTCATACGGAAGGCAACTGTAGATATGAAACATAATCCATTCAGATAAATGAACAAGAATTTCAGATGAAATGTAACAGATTGAACAAATGCATTGTTTTATGAGTAGAATTAGTTAAAAAAGGAGTCCTAAAAACGGTAAAGCAGATATAAAAATGGTCAAAAGGCGGTAATTTTTATGTGGATATTCCTTCTGGTGATGCAAATATATTATAAATAATAGGATAAATATTCACGATATGTAATTGCATATTAAATTTATTGAGCCAGCAGAGAAACGTAAAAATCTACTGGCTTTTTCTATGCCCTCAATTCTCCACAATTACTTTTGAAAAATCTCTTATTTTTTTAAAAAATCCCATATCAAGTTACTTTCTTTTGAACATCTGGTGACAGTGTGTCCGTTCAAAATCCTGCATATAAGGAAAGTGCCGATGTTAGAGCCTGGGGGAATTAACCACTCAGAGTCCAACAGAATTGACCAATTTAAGCTCATTAGAAATAGCCAATGCACCAACTTATCTAATTGCTTATTGTCCCTTATTCAACAGGATCATTGATTTCTATCGAATAAGTTTTTAAGTTTCGTCCACGATAACTTTCTCCCTTCATGAGATAAACGGTAGAAAACTTAGTAGTTCCAGCAGTTCTAGGGGTATTCCTGTGCCAGTCTTAGCTGGTGCTTTTGCTGGTTCTGCCCTTACGAATGCACACGTTGTCCTACGTTTGTCTTTACGTCTTTTGGTGCTAACTACTTCCACTGTGGCATGAAAAGGCAAAACAGGGCGAATTACGGCTTGTGGTTTTAGTTCCTATTCGTACTGTATTTGGAACTAGGTTGCTACTGCTGGGTTCTGCACAGGCAATGGCTTGATTATGGAACTTTAGAGGCTGGAATTTAGGAACTATAAAGAATTTACAGGTGTTGCTGGTACGTGTGTTGCATTTGTTCCAGCAACATCTATACTTGACAAGTACAGGGGGGATGAAAATAATGGGGAATAGAGGCGTGCTTTTATATGTAGACTTGGGCAAGCTTG
>NZ_JBEHVP010000018.1:0-2273 GCF_040227275.1 Coprococcus sp. RTP31081st1_H1_RTP31081_211007 | reverse complement strand
TGGAAAGAATAGGGGTATGTCTACTAGCAAAGGACGGGTGGAGTCTGAAAGAAGTATTACTTGTGAGGGTGGAAGTAAGACAATTAATCCTAAAGAAATAAGATATAGTCAATCGTCTGTAAATGGTTCAAGTGAGATTATAGATAGCATGAAGAAGAATGGGTGGAAGGGTGACCCGATTGATGTGGTAGAAATGCCTGATGGAATATATACAACAATAGATAATACACGTGTTGTATCTGCAAGAGAAGCTGGTATTAATGTTAAAGCTAATGTGCATGGATATAATGATATTTTACCTGAGGAATATATCGAGAGATTTACAACTAAGAAAGGTGTTCCTGTTACATGGGGCGATGCAATTAGTCTAAGAGTTGGAAAACAAAAGGCATCTTTTAGAAATAGTAATCCATTTGGAGCGTTTGATATGGATACAATAAAGTAGGAGGCAAACATGGAAATATATGATGTAAGTAAAGTATATCAAGAATTTAATTATCCCAAAGAGTTTTTAAAAATTGTTGAACTAAATCTGGTGGACTTTGATTTTTGGTACTTAATGAGCAAAGAACAGGTTGAAAAAAGAATTAAAGGATTAAAGGAACGTTATCCAGATAGAGAACTTGTTCCTTTTGCTAGAAGAGATGATAGTGATGATATAGCTTGTTTTGATATTAAAAAAAATAGTAAAGTCCAAATTATTCATGATTTTGCAAGTGCTGGATATGAACAGAGAAAAGAGTATAATACTTTCTGGGAATGGTTTAAGGAAGCAATACAGGAAATGATAGATGAGGAAGAAGCAGATGATTAATTATGAAGAATTAAGCAAAGAAGTATCGTATGCACTTCGTCATGCACCTTGGGAATATGAGTTGGAGATGGATGAAGAAGGTTGGGTGTCAGTAGAACAATTAGTGGATGCTCTGAATAAGGATATGAAATGGATAGGTACATCAGAAGACGATTTATTAGTTATGATAGATAAATCAGAGAAGAAGAGACATGAAATAAGCGGTGGAAAAATCAGAGCATTTTATGGTCATTCAATTCCGATGCACATAAAGAAAGAAAAAATGATACCTCCAGATATTTTATATCATGGTACGGCTAGAAGATTTTTATCAAGTATAAAAATTAATGGTCTATTACCTCAAGGAAGACAATATGTTCATTTGTCACAAGATATTAGTACAGCACAGAGTGTTGGATTAAGACGTGATAATAAACCATGTGTTTTGCAAATTGATGCAAAAAGAGCTTGGGAAGATGGAATACTTTTTTATTTTGGAAATGAAAAGGTATGGTTAGCTGATGTAATACCAAGTAAATATATAACAGAAATATAGTTGATAGAAGCCAGTAGATTTAAGGGTGGAAGTACAACAATAGATGATGTTACAGAAATGGATTGGTATAATTATTATAGGGATACATATGGGAAAGAAAATGTGTGTTGGGAAAGTTGTAATCCATCAGAAGTAGCGTCCGCTTGGCAAGGTAGTTATCCCTATACTGGTGTGGATGCCTATACGAATATAACATTACATGATGGTGATATAATCTATATGGGCGAACCATTCCCAACGGGGTATTCTACAACATCAGAAGTAGCGCAGACTATAGGCAATGATGCTCAAAAGGTCTTTGGAGGATTGCAAGTAAAACCATATTATGAAAAAGGAATGGCTTATGCAGAATACAGAAGTAAGTTAACTCCTTACAAAGTTCATGGAGAACTAAATGTGGCAGATGGAGTCGCTTTGAATAATCCGCAATTTGGTCAAGGAGGATTAGCGCAAAGATTTGACCCTAATTTTGATTTTAATTGTGCTAATGGAGTACTGGAAAAGTATATATATCCAAGGAGCCAATGGAATTAAATAAAGAAAAGTTCTGGACTACTATTTTTTGTGATAATAAGATAATATCAAAAGTTGAATTAAGTAATGCTGAAGAGAAGTACAAAATGAATTATCAAACAATGAATGATGATATTCTGAAAGAATTAAGAAAACATAATAATGATTTTTTGAAAAATGAATTAGGAATTCCAAGTAATGAAGGTATTACAGGAATAGAATATGATTATGCATGGGTAAAAATATTTTCATATTATGATAATAAATCATCGGAGACAGGCATTGTGATTGTTTATATTTAATTATGGTTATACTTTAAGACTTCCTTAGAAGTAAAATCTGATATGTAATGACCTCTTGTCAAGTACAAGTTAACAGAAATCACCACAAAACTTTATTTAGTTGTCTGAA
>NZ_JBEHVP010000017.1:0-2578 GCF_040227275.1 Coprococcus sp. RTP31081st1_H1_RTP31081_211007 | reverse complement strand
GCCAAGACCTGGGCAGAGTGTGCAATAACATCATTTGTTTTGCGGTCAGTTTTTGAGGGTGGAAAGTCATCGTCAAAGGCAGATGGAAAGAATAAGGTTATGTCTACTAGCAAAGGACGGGTGGAGTCTGAAAGTAGTATTATTTGTGAGGGTGGAAGTGAAACAAGTTGGTATAAAGCAGATGGTACAATAAATTATCCACCAAATAACGGAGCTGTACCAGGAACAGAAGTAAATATGTCGTTAAAACCAGGAGATACATTTGGGCGGTATGGAAATATTGGGAATAAGAGTAACTTTGTAACACAAACAGGTGCAAATGCAGATAAATTAGCATTGCCACCAACTACTGACCCTAATATTTATCAGGAATTTAGGGTTATAAAGGAAATACCAAACACTATCCAAGCAGAGATTGCAGCATGGGGAGGTTCTGCAGGTGGAGGATTACAATATGAATTGCCAATGCCGATTTTACAATTAATTAGAGAAGGCTATATAGTGCCAAAATAAATAGAGAGAGGTGAAAAACTATGTTAACAACAAATGAACTGCAAAAATATATTATGAGTGAAATTAATGATAAACTAGATGAGATTTCATACAGTAATGTTTTTTTCGAAAAAGGGGATGATAATAGTGCTGAGGGAACATACATTTTTAGTACAAATTCAAATTATCATATTCTTTATGCAGAAAAGGGGAAGATAAGAAGTGATATAGTTGTAAATGACGAACGAGAAGTATTGTGGTATGCTTTAAATATATTATCAACAAATATTACTATGAAGTATGCCATGAATAATCAAGAGAAAGGAAAAGATTTCCGAAGACCACTCTTTGAGAAAGAAAAAAAAATATTTGCTTTATTTGGTGAGGATTTTTTAAAAAGGAAAGATGAAGAGATTAATGAAATACTTGAAAAAAATCCGTATAATGATATTTAATTATGGTTATACTTTAGGACTCCAAAACCCTTAACTCAAAAAGCTATTTTAATCTCTGTCTGTTCACGAAGTGAATGACATACAGAGATTAATAATAGCTTTTTGTCATTTACCTGAATCCGTGAAGTTCACGGATTTATAAACTATCGCCGTAGATGCTGGAAGGATATTGATTGGGAATGTAGCAGAAGATAAAGTTTGTGATGCAATCTATCAAAGTACAGACAGCCATATATTGGCAATGTTGGGAAGCAATATGGTAGAAGAAGTTATATCAGGAAACCCAGCGAACAGTTCCGTATCAGAAATCGGAGATGTAGCGAGAAAGACGGATATTGAAGAACTAAGCCATACAACGATATTCAAGAACTCAGATGACATTGCCTTAGGTGAAAAAGCTTTAAGTAATGTAGAAGTGAATAAGCTAGATGATGTTGCAGAAGTTGTAGAGAGTGGTAGTACAACTGTTATATATTGGTCAGGTGATATAGCTAATTATCAATATAATATGATTGAAAATCCAGGACCGTTAGCAGAAATGCCTAATCAACCTGCAAAGAATTTCTATGGTGGCAGATACAATATGGAAGTATTACAGGAAGATAGAATAATGTATCGAGCAGGTAATGCTCAAAATCCGTATGGAAGATGGTTTACGAGTGAGCCACCTGCTTCTGTTACTAATGTAAGAATTGACGCAGCGGTAAAGACTCATTGGATAGACCCGAAAACTGGTGCGTATGAGGCAAGCTCTTATATAGATAATGTATATGCGATTAAAGTACCAAAGGGTACTACTATTTATACAGGATCAGTCGGACCGCAAGGTGGAGTATACGTGGGAGGATATAATGTTATGCAAACCTATATAGATGCACCATGGACTTTTGAAGTTGTAGGAAAAACACCGTTACAATAGATTGGAGATAGAAGAATGATAAGAAATGAAGAGTTTTTGCAGTTGCGAGAGGCGTATATAGAGATTGGCAAAATGGTACAAAAATATGGATATGGACAATATAACGGGATATTAAGAATTCTTATGGGACAAGTTAATTGTATTGACTCGGATGAGAGCAATGGTGAAAAAATGAAATACTTGATAGAAAGCTATAGTAAACTGTTTGCTTCGAGAGGCGGGTTAAGCGATTTCATTATTTATGATGCAGATGTTCAATTAAGAAATCAGTTGAATGAGAAATATAATGACGAAGTAAAAAGGGTTTGGAACATTATGAAAGACTATATTTAATAATGACTTCGTATAAGAACATCCGAAATCACAACTGAATATTTTTTCTTTAAAATTTAGGACGCATTGTTTTCATGGCACTTGGTGCTATGGAGATAATGCGTTTTTTCTATGTTAATTTTCAAATTCTTTTCCAGACTGCTGATATCAGTCTACTTCTTTCGAATATCGTGCCCAGAGTCTGCCTTTTGGTCATCTCACAAAGAGAAAGTGCTCATCTGGCTCAAGAAAACATCAAATCAGAAATCTTGATTCAGATGCAGTTTTTCTATTGAAGATGCTCCATCCGTAAAGGAGGAGTTCATGATTAAGTCCAGGTTGATTATGCCGGAAATAAATCAAGAATTTGATGTTCAATATAATGAGAATGCACAGGTTT
>NZ_JBEHVP010000016.1:0-3050 GCF_040227275.1 Coprococcus sp. RTP31081st1_H1_RTP31081_211007 | reverse complement strand
GGATAATCAAGTATTATCAGTCATTTAGGGGAAAATGGGAGGAATGCAAATGAGCGAGATACTTGAAGAATATAAAGAACTATGTAGAGAATTGAATGAATTTGAAAAGAATAAAATTCCACTTTGTGCAGCTGAAACATACATTTCTGATTTTTCTAAACAGGCACTAATTTCTAATTATGAAGGGAAATATTCATTTGTAGATTCAAATGGCACTAATTCTTTTATCGGAGGAACATATGTATTTAGATTAAATGAATTATTAAAGAAAGAATGTCAGCTATTATTTAATGCTAAGTATACTAATGCAGATACAGTGACAGGAATTAATTGTTTTACCATATGTGCAATGTCGCTATTAAAGAATACTGACTCCGTTCTTATAACCACTCCAGATCAAGGTGGTCATGCCTCTATACCTATTATTCTAGAAAAACTTGGCGTTAATTATGAAGCAATTCCTTATGATTATGATAATTATCAAATTAATTACAAAGAATTAAATAATTTATGTAAATCTGGATTATACAAATTCTTAATATTCTGTCAGTCAGATATTATTAATCCACCTGATATGTCTAAAATATCATTACCTGATTCAATGGGAATTATTTATGATGGAACACAAACTCTTGGTCTTATTGCCGCTGGGGTGTTGGAAAATCCCTTAGAATATATCAATAATATAGTATTAATTGGTGGCACACACAAAACATTACCTGCACCTGCATGTGGACTTATTATGACCAATTGTAGTAATTACCAACAACAACTGCAAAAAAATATTACTCCCAATTATTTAAGAAATACTCAACCAAATCATATAGCGGCTTTATTACTTGCACTTATTGAACAAGAAAATTTTGGAAAATCCTATCAAAATTTAACTGTAAAAATAGCAAATCAACTTGCTGAAGAACTTTCTAATTTAGGTTTTAATATTGCAAAATTGAAAAGTAACAAATATACATATACGCATCAATTATTTATTTTGATGAATAGTTTAGATACTAATGAATTTTATCAAACAGCTGAAAACTATAATATTACATTAAATAAAAAACATAAACGTTTATTTGCTAATGATGGCATAAGAATAGGTACTCAGGAAATTGCTCGCTATAATTGGAAATTTGGTGATGTTAAAATGCTGGCACAACTATTATATGCTATAAAAAACCATAATGAGAAAGATATTATATATTACAGAAATAAATTAATTTTATTGAAAACCCCAGCTTTCACATTTGAGGATATATCTATAAAATAGGCATAATTCTTGTATCTATTTGTTCTTGTATTTCTGCGGCATTTGGATCCCCTAATTCAATATTTCTTATCCTATGCCGCACTATACAAGAATATGCATTATCTTGGCATAAATTATTAATTTCATTATCAGGCATTAATTCATAATCCAAATTAAGTCCCTTTACTTTGATTAAATAATACATAATCAAATTAGTTTGAAGACGAATATTATTATCGATAGTTACATCCATGCAATGTTTGTATTCAATCACAGATTTGTCATATTGTTTATACAATCTATATATTTCAGCTTTAATAAAATACGCATTTGCCCTTAGTCGATTATTTTCTCCCTCATATACTTTAATAACTTCATCAATGCATTGAATTAACATCTCTTCTTTTGACGGCTTTTTATCATAGAAAATAAATATCGGTTTATAGCGTTTTAATTTATAATTGTCAAAATCAGTACAATTCAAAGAACTATTTGATGCATTGAAAAATTTCTTTTTAAATTCTTTAAGTGAATCATCGGAAGAATATGGAACGCTTAAATCATTTATAAAATATTTAGCTGCCAAGATACCAAGTGAATCAACTAAAGCTGCAAAAGAATTGTCTTTAATACTGTCTAATATTTCAAGTGCTTCATTACAATGCCATAGGTGCTTATTATAATGTGCCTTATGTAATTCAATTTCATATTTTTGATTATATTTTTTATATGATGGTATTTCAATAATAGATAATGTTGCTAGTGCTGTTTCATATTGGTTTAACATATGCTCGCAGTTTGAAAGTATAAGGTTATATTTATAGGTTAAATGCATATTATTACTAAAATTATTCTTATATTCCACCTCGAACTTTCTCAAATTATCTCTAGCTATTTGATACTTTCCTACAATAATATCTATTTCTATCTTATGAAGACATTTTTCATATTCAGTTGGTGTTTTATTTGATATATCTTTAATCCATGATACACCTTTTTGTTCACTAAGCAATGCTGTGATTCGTCCAATATTTCCATCTGTTAATTGGAAAAGTGTATTGATTTCAAATTGTGTAAGTGTACTAATATTAGGATATATTTTGCTTATTTTATTTTGCAATTCATTAATATTATTTTGTGGAAATTCAGACATAGTATGTGTTGTCAGTGCTAAATTAATTTTATTTTTTAAAATATAAATCATTTGAAAATGGAACTGTTTTTGTTTGTCTAAAATAGCACTAATTTTTTCAACATTATCAAAGATTAATACATTCTTACTTGTAATAATATTATCTATAAAATATTTGTCAAATTCTTTAGCTGTTAAACTATCCATATCCAAATAATCTGCCTTTATATATTGACATTTGTACTGTATATTTTTAAATTCTGAATCCTTAGGATTATTAATAAAATCACACAGTCTTTTAGCCATCCAACTTTTTCCGCATTGTTCTTCGTTTCCTGCTATTTCAACACAATGTTCATTAATGTTTAAAATGCGGATGATATCCTCTAAATCGTTTTTTCTATCAGTAAATATTGATTCAGTCAATCTATTTTTTCTAGCATTCTTTGATTTGTGTTGTTCAATAATAAGTGGAATTACCGAATATATAGATGGAATTACAACTATAACTGCTGAAAGCACTCCAACCCATATATTATTATATGCTCTAAATCCCACTATGGTAGCGATTATAGCAAGAACCCCCAATGATATATATAAACATTTTGTTTTATTCATGGTATTCTTCCTCCCATTTTCCCCTAAATGACTGATAATACTTGATTATCC
>NZ_JBEHVP010000015.1:0-13201 GCF_040227275.1 Coprococcus sp. RTP31081st1_H1_RTP31081_211007 | reverse complement strand
GGCTTACACACCGGGCGTTGCAGAGCCTTGCAGGAAGATCCGTGACAATAAGGCTGACGTATACAAATATACATGCAAGGGCAACATGGTTGCCGTGGTATCAGACGGAACAGCGGTTCTCGGCCTGGGAGATATAGGACCTGAGGCAGCTATACCTGTAATGGAAGGAAAGTCCATACTCTTCAAGGAGTTCGGCGGAGTTGACGCATTCCCTATCTGCCTTGACACAAAGGATGTGGATGAGATCGTTGAGACAGTAAAGCGCATTGCACCTGTATTTGGCGGAATCAATCTGGAGGATATATCAGCTCCAAGATGCTTCGAGATAGAGAAAAGACTTAAGGAAGAACTTGACATTCCTGTATTCCATGACGATCAGCATGGTACAGCTATCGTTGTGTCAGCAGGACTCATCAATGCGTTAAAGCTTGTCGGCAAGCCGTTTGACGAGGCAAATGTGGTTATCAACGGAGCAGGTTCTGCAGGTATATCAATATGTAAGCTTCTGCTTCAGCTCGGTATAGGCAATGTGGTTCTCGTGGACAGGCAGGGTGCTCTGTGTCCTGGACAGGACTGGATGAATCCGGCACAGGCAGAGATGGCAGAGATTACAAACAAGGACAGACAGACAGGTTCTCTTGCCGAGATAATGAAGGGTAAGGATGTATTTGTCGGAGTTTCAGCTCCAAATATCGTGACAGCAGAGATGGTTGCATCTATGGCAGCAGATCCTATAGTATTTGCCATGGCAAACCCTACACCTGAGATCATGCCTGAGGAAGCGGCAAAGGGCGGAGTAAGAGTAATGGCGACGGGCCGTTCGGATTATCCAAACCAGATCAATAACGTTCTAGTATTCCCGGGAATATTCAGAGGTGCCCTGGACGCCAAGGCAACAGGCATAACTGAAGAGATGAAGATGGCAGCAGCCAAGGCTATCGCATCCATTGTAACAGATGATGAGCTCAAGGAGGATTACATCATTCCTGGAGCATTTGACGAGAGAGTTGCTAAGGTGGTTGCCAAGGCTGTAGCTGACGAGGCAATAAAGCTTGGAATTACAAAATAAGAATAAAAATAAAGTTTTTCGAAATATTTAGTAAATAAGTGTACTAAAAATCGCATCTTATGTGGAAAGTCCGCATGGGATGCGGTTTTTTATTTTGCGATTTTATTGTAAAGTAATATTGTTGTCCGCGGGGACGGATAGGGAGGAGAAAAAATTGAACAGTGTTATTATTGGGCAGAGAATAAAGGATGCCCGCAAGTCTATGAACCTCACACAGAAGGAGCTGGGGTATCTTATCTATGCAGATGGCAAATATATAAGCCGTCTTGAAAATGGCGGAAGTCTGCCGAGCCTGAAGCGGCTGGTGCTGTTGTCGAGGGTGCTTAACCGCACATGTGATTATTTCATATGGGATATCGATGTGATGGAGGAGGATGTGACTCCGAGGGAGGAAATCGTTATCCGGGATGAACAGGAGCGGAAGCTTCTGCAGCTTTGGAGGGAGATATGCTGAAGATTGCTGTGTACAGTGAGGAGAAAGTAATGAGCCCGTTGTTGCAGGAGTACATGGGTATATGGCAGAGAGATGCGGGATGTGTGTGCGCTGTGAGATATTATGACAATGTGCATGCGATCATGGTCGACATGGATCTTGAAGGAATTTACGATGTAGTGGTGGTGTATCGTTCCTGGGATGTGGCCGATGTCTTGAAAAAAGACCGCAGGGTAGGTAGTCTCGTGATGATAGCAGCAGGAATAAACCGGAGATTGTATGATATCCAACCGTGTTATATTCTGTATGAACCTGTTAATGCGGCAAATTTCAAAAAGGTGATGACGATGGCGGTTGAGGGGAGCCGGGATGAGAGAAGATTCACATTTGTATCCGGAAGGGTGAGATACAGTGTAGATAGCCGGAGCATAATGTATTTTGAAAGCGAACTGCGTCGCATAAATCTGGTCACAACGGAACAAAAATATGTTTTTTATGGAAGTATTGGCGAGATGGAAAAACGCATGAAGGTGGGCTACGGGGGATTTATCAGACCACATGAATCCTATCTTGTAAATCCGGATCATGTGAGCAGATGCACGGCTCATGAAATGATACTGACAAATGGTAAAAGTATACACATCAGCGCAACAAGACGCGCTGATGTGAAAAGATACTACAATGAACTGATCAATTGCTAGTTGTTAGAAGATCAAATATATCTGAGTAATTCTATGTTCAGTCTGCCCTTCCGGGTTGCGCTGCCTGTCTCGACAAATTCATATTTGCCATATCCACGTATTGAAAATACGTCGCCCGGTTTTAACTGGTGGCTGCTGTTTTCGTACAACCTGTTGTTTAGTGAAAATTTCTTTTCCCTGAACAACAGGGATGTGCTGCTTCTTGAAAGGCCTGTTATTGTGGCGGTCACTGCGTCAGCTCTTGCAGATGCTGCGATTATGTGCAGAGGTTCCTTTTTTATCTGTATCTCATCAGTATCCTGGGTGCTGCAAAAAGTACATTTTACATTTGTGTGCCTTATCTTTGTCAGATTTTCTGCGATATAATCGGCAACAGTGTCCACACAGAATATATAGGCATTGTTGTGTTTGTCAGAATGAGTGGATTCGGTGACCAGTATATCGCCCACCATCTCCCTCTCAATGCCAAGATTCATAAGTGCCCCAAGGAAATCCCTATGGTTCAGATCATCTGAGAATTTGTCCGAAACAGCGGAAACCTTCATGGTGCAGATGGGAAAAGCCGGTGCGTAGCCGCAGTCGGCTTCATTTCCAAAGGCGATCATAACGCGGTCGCAGAATTCCCTGCCTCCAAAGATGGTATATCCTGCAAATGACAACTGTTCAAGATTGCTGTAAAATACTTCCATGTCTGCAGCACTCAGAAAATTAGTATATGTATATCTGTTCTGGCAGAAGGCGGCATTTGCCAGATCCTTTAACCGCCCCTTTAGAATATCGTTTTCATTCATAGCATGTCCTCCGAGATGATTGACTTCTTACTATTATATTACAACACTCCGATCTTCGCCAACAGTCAAACGAATTTGACAGCTTTGCACGATAATCTGAAATTTATTGTTGCGAAAAGTGATCATAATGAACAATAAACCGTTCAAACGTGAAAAAAACAATCATTTTGCATTCAAAAATCTTCTAAAAACTATTGAAATGCGCAACTGTTGATAAATTACCACAAAAAAAAGCCTTCGTTTTATAAATTTTTGCGTATTTACAATTTCAAAGTGTTTTGATAGTATATGGGCATAACAAGGAGATGAGTTGTGATCAACAAGCCTTCTGGTTATAAAAAAGACAATCACTTATATTTTGATAGACGGAGGGTTCCCTTAGCACGAAATTCGTAGAAATCCCTTTATACGATGTAATGTAACCCCATAACCCCAAACCCCAAAACATAGGAATCCTCCACTCCCCCCTTCTTAACAGCCTGTCGCATAAGCGACGGGCTGTTTTTATGTTCTGAAAAACAGGGGGATTTAGAGTTTCATATTGGATGCGCTTATGGCGTTACCGAGTTCTGTGAGACTTTCCACGAAGGCTGCGTATTTGCATATGTCAGTCATCTTAGATTTTCTTTTGCTATTTCCGAGAATGCTATAGATATAATCTCTTGACTGTTCGATTATATATGTTGGCGTTGTGTCGTGCTCGTTGTTGAATAACATGGATTTGAAGTTCTGAAAAAAAGAATAAATTTCATAATCTATAGAATTGTCATTCCGCTGCATGTATTCGAGAAGCATATCGATATAGCGCAAAGCTGAGTGTACGTACAGGATAGAGTTTTCGTTTATGTACAGTACGGTTTCCGGCACAAAGAAAGATGGATGTGCGAAACCTTTTATGCTGTGCAGGGCTTCCATTTTCTGGGTGGCTGACTGGTTGAACGAGTAACGGTTTTTGTATTGTTCAATGATAGAGAGCGTGTCCGCTGAATTATTTTTTGCTATTACGCGCCGTCTCTCGTTGATGTACAGTTTTAACTCCAATAGAAGAAAATATATATCCGGGGATGAAAAACGCTGCGAGTTTTTGATATACGGAAATGAACCTGTCATTCTTCTGAAAAATGAGTCTGCTGTGGCATAATTGTTTATTATGCTGATGGCTGCATCTACATTGAAATTCTGGACAAATTCCCTGGTTGCGGGCTGATACACTGTCTCGTTGTCAATGCGGGATACATAGGAACTAAGAAAGATTATCTTCTCTTCTGCGGTGAGTTCGTATCCGTTGAGGTTACAATAATTGATGGCGGAACAGGGGGCATCGGTTTGTGTTTCGGCATTGTTTAAGTCTGTCATAATGATCTCCTTTGTTTTTGTATGGATAAAAATGTAGCACTTTAACGCGATAAGTGGTAGGATATTTATGGATACAAAATTGTACAATATGTATAATTTTATAATGTATGAATAGCTAGAAGAATCAAGGGTTTATGCTGTGTACGACAATTGTGAGAGAGCCTTTAGGGGCAATTTAGGGGCAAAAAAATAAAAGATGACCATTCAGTGTGAAAACTGAGTGGTCATTTTTTTTAGTTGATAATTGATATTGTGTCGACAGCCGCATTGTCTTTTTGCTTCATTTTTTTAGTGATATGAATGTAAATAGCTTTTGTTATTTTGTCGTCATGGTGGCCTAGACGGCGGGATATCTGTTCTGCTGACATAGTTTCTGCCAGAATCGATGCGTGTGTGTGGCGCAACTTGTGCGGAGTTATCTCTCTGCCAAGAACTTCAGAGGCGGCTGTCTTCAAGTGTAGGTTATAGGTTCCATAGGATAAATAGCCGCCTGTCTTCAAGTGCGGCATAAAAAGTGTGCTTTTAATTCCATTTTCAAACATTGTTTCTTTTCGCCAAAGTCTGAGTTTTTTTATAAGTAAGAGAAGCTCAGGTTGTATATGAAGATTTCTGATTGAATCACTTGTTTTGGCTGACGTTGCGTATTTGGTTGCAGGGTAGTAAGTCTTGGTAACACGAATAGTTTTAGATGTAATATCCACATCTGAATCTTCAAGTGCCACAAGCTCCCCAATCCTCATGCCTGTAAGAATCAGAAAATAGGATATATAGTAGTCCTGCCAGTGGTTATTATCTATTAAGTAATTAAGTAATTTTGTTATCTCATCATGTTCAAGATATTCATTGCTGATGTCATATACCTCTGGTATTTCGTCGGAGCTCTCTTTGCTGATATAGTCGAGTTTTAATAGTATATCATGATTTGAGTGATAGTCGTTTTTCACCCCCCATTTTAGAGCGAATTTCAGATATTTTATATATCCGTTTATTGTGCTGATTTTTTTACCGGTAGCAAGAAGTTGATCATATATATAGCGGGGAGAAAGTTTGTCAACGAGGACATCATTACCGATTGTGCTTACACAACGATATATATATGATTTCTCAGTAACAATTGTACTTTCTTTCCTCTTGCACTGCCGCAATGATGCTATATAAGCATCAGCCAGCTCCCCTAGCGTTGTATCTGATCGGACAGGAGAGGAAGTTTCGGCTTTCTCAATCTTCCCAGCAAGGATCCTTGCCGCCTTGTTTCTGTTCTGCGGTGATGCCTTAGACATCGTCACAGTGACCTTCTTCACCTTCTCTGTGAGCGGATCTGTGTACCTCTCACAATACTTGACTGTTCCATTCTTCTGTGTTTCACACCACATAAAATCACCATCCTATCTAAAAATAGGCATAAAAAATAAGCCTATCAAAAGTGGAAGGCTTATGGTATAATATAGTTTGCGATCACTGTTATTCATAAGCCTTCGGTTTGTGGGTAACTTCCCTCAGGTGTTCCACCACCTGGGGGATTTAATAACAAGTCCTTAGCAACGTCCTCCCGCTATAAGGGATGTGACAACGCTCTGGACTTTTTTTTATTTTGAACTATTTTCAAATTGGAAAAGGTTAATACAACGTAAAAGACCCCGGGCCCGAAGGACACCGGAGTACGTTCACAACGAACATATCACGATGTATCTTCCAAAGTCAATATTGAATTGGTTGGTTGTTGCAAAAAATGCAATACCCAAGTGGTTGTTTCCAAAATGGAAATAACCACATAACGTAAAAGACCCCGCATTTCTGCGAGGTCTAAAATATTAAGAAAAATAACTACATAAAATTCGTGCCCTATAGGCGGCTTAATATAGTTATTATAATCAAAATATATCTCGCATTCAACTATAAAAAATATCATTAGCATACTGTTTATAGTTTTGTAGGTCAATTTCTCCTTTATCAAAGACTTCCTTGACGATCAATTCCATGATTGAAAATGGAAAGGTGTCAGGAGGTATGTAATGCTCGCCAGTGTCATTTTTAAAATTACGTGCACCTGTTAAGCGATAGTAGTCTAAAGTTTGATAAGGAACTTCGGCAATTCCATCCCAATAGTGGTTTTTTAGGTCATGTATTCGATTGGCAATTCTAGGCGCAATAAATAAATCCTCATATTTGCAATTAGGTTTTGTGTTATTCAAATCCAACATTAGGACTAGAACAAGATAATCTAATTCTCTATCAAAATCTCCGCCTCTGCGTAATACGTCACTTTGACGTAGAGTTGTCATTCGCAGCATAAAGTGATTATAAAAAACGGAGTAATACATCGTCTTGGCATTATATATGGACCATAAAAGATCATCCATTTTAGCCCAGCTTGGAGTACTTGTTTTACATTGAATAAATTCGTCTAATGTAAAAATTTTGTCATCCAAATATGGAACAACATCAATTAAGTATTTATTTTTTTTGACGTATTCTTTGCCAATATCAGAAAGTTTGTATACAGTTCTGAGAGACAATGTGAATATGTTAATATTATCAAGTATGCGTTGGACAAGTTCTGGTTTTTTACCACCCGCATTTAATCCGTGATCCTTAAGGATCTTTCGCATTTCGTTGTATCTTAATGCCTTGAGTGAATCTACCTCACTACAAGGAACTAAGTAGCCTTGATTTATCAATTCTATATGTCGCTCTATTGGTTTGTTTATTCCAAATGTTGTTGCAATCAACCGGGCATAATCATCATATGTTATGCCGATAGGTTTGCCGTCAACCCTGAAAAGGAAGTTTACATTGGAGAAATCTGAATGTGAGTTATCTCCAATCCAAGGAAAGTGAGGCTCGCATTCTCTTTTTATTTCATCTGGTGTAAGCAATGACAAACCTCCTTAGAATTTCCCTCTTAATTCTACTACCTTGCCAATTATTCGAACTGGCTTAGTCTCTATAGTTTCTTTGTCAAAGAACATCGGAGCATAGGCAGGATTGTTGGATATAAGCTCTAGCCCATCTCTATACTTCCTGAGACGCTTGCAAACGGCATCATCACCATTCACAAGGGCAATTACAGTGTCGCCATTCTCGGCATCTTCCTGTTGCTTAACGATGACAACATCGCCATCCACAATACGAGGCTTCATACTGTCACCCTTTATTTTAAGTGCGAAGAAGTCTCCAGTCTTAGCAAGATCCTCGGATATTTCCTCAGTATCTATAATCTCCGTGATAGCATTTATTGGTATGCCAGCGGCGACACGACCGAGAACGTTGATTGCAACACCAGCACGCTGTGATTTTGTACGTTCTTCTACTAAATCAGATTTTTCTATTCCAAAATAGTTAGCCATTAACTCTATTTTATCAATTCTAGGATATGTACGAGCATGTACCCAGTCGGAAAAAGTAGACATGCTAAACCCAAGTGTTTGGCATATTTCAGTTTGGGATATGCCGTTTTGACTAAGATAAAATCTTATGTTGTTTGCCATAATTTCTTTATTTCCAAGTGAACTCATGAGATTCACCTCCTCATGAATTCATTGTACGGCAAAAACGGAAATAAATCAACGAAAAATGGAAAAAATTCGGAAAAACCGTTGACAATTCGGTTAAACCGAACTATACTAGCCTCATACAAAGTCGAAAGGAGATGATAAAGTGTGTAAAATTCCTGATAAGATGAAAGTATCTTTAAAGATGGCAAGAGAACTCAAGCACTATACACAGGATGAGGCAGCCAAGCTAATCGGCATAAATAAAGATACATTGGGTAATTATGAGAGGGGGAAAAGCTATCCAGATATTCCTATCTTAAGAAAAATAGAAGAGGTTTATGGGATACCATATGATAGGCTTATTTTTTTACCTCTTGACTTCGGTTTAACCGAAAATAAGGAATAAGAGAAAGGAGAGGCATGACAACAGGGAAGTTAAACAAAATACTGGAAGCACTGGACGGAATCAGTTATTTGGACTGGGTTAAGTTGGAGAGAGAAGTGAATCAGAGATTCAATGCCGATATCCGCTTAATGTCAAACACAACACCATTAAGGGATACCGACAAAGTCTTTAAGGAACTGGCTAAGTGTGATTCTAACCTTCGACAGTCTGAATAAATATAGGATTTATTCGGTAGACAACACCCTTGTAAAGAATTTTCACATAGTCAAGTTCGTAATAGGTATCTGGCTTGCGATTTTCAGGAGCGTAGATAACTGCGTTTTCTTCATACCACATATCAGGAGACTTGCCATCGTTACCTATTTTGCAATCTGGGTCATCGTTCAAACACACCCAGTTGCCAATAAGACATGCATAAATCTTCATAGTTTCACCTTCTTTCGTATGGATTGATGCTTGATGCACCTATGGAAATTATAGGGTGAAATGATGAGGACGACAAGAAGAAAGGAGGGAAGTAATGCTCAAGAAGATATACACAGAGCTTGTACAGATAAGAAAAGAGCTCCAGACAATCAGAAAGCTGCTGGAGTATAAGCCTATCGACACACTCATAATTCAGAAAGAATACAGATGAGAGGTAAAGAAAAGATGTTGACCACGATCATTGGCATAGCCATTGGAACATTTGTCGGAAGGTTGATTTTCGACATTTGGAAATCAAGAAGGAAAGGAGATGGGAACGATGAAGACAAAGAAACTTAAGAAAGAAGTGGACAAGACGATAAAGTACCTGTGTAAGGAGATCAGGAACGATAAGTGTTACTACGAGTATAAGGACAGCATGACACGGACTCTTGGATCCATGATGAAAACAAGAGCCCGCCTTGGTAAGAAGAAAGGCAAGTGAGATACATGGAAAAAGATAAATTAAGAGAACTGGAGAAAACCTGTGAGAGCGTAAGACAGTTTTTACAGGAGAATGAATTTACGCCATATGATTCGGTTGTTGTGTCACTGGATGGAGTCAAGGTGATACATACGGATGCAAGTATTCCGAATAACAACAAAGCGACCGAGAGTTAGTCGGCCGCCCTGTAGATGTTAGGTTGAGATTATACACGGTTGTATGGGTGCATTTTATCAAGTTTTGATAATGCAGAACCAAGAGATGGTGAGTTCATAAAGTTACGATACTCAGTTTCAGATACGCCATGGTACTGGTAAATAGCACCATTATGAAACTGTATCTCTAATGTGTTGTTTTCCCAGCCTACACTGTGAATTCTACTTGAAGATACGACAGTTCTATTCATAGGTATAGTTTTCACTTCCTTTCTTTGTATTTAGTTATAAACATATGTTCATACCAGTATATATCGTATCTAAACACAAGGAGGTAGTCAAGTGGATAAAAGGGAAATATTACAGGCCGTTGAGAGAGAAAGAATCAGACAGGGCATGTCAAAGCGTAAATTGGCTGAAAAGGCAGGATTTACCGACAGGAGCTTGTATATGTGGGAATCAGATAAAAGAGGAATGACATTGACCAATGCCGACAGCTTACTAAAAGCGGTTGGGCTGAGGCTGGTCATAGAGAAAGGAGAGTGAGAGTGATGAGCAGAGCGGTCAAAGACATACAGGTAATAGGTGTCAGGGAGATTGGCCGGTTGCCGTACATAAGCAAGGCGAAAATGATGAAGATATTTGGGATGTCATTATCTACAGCAACCAGACGTATAGCAGATCTTGACAGATATGTCCAGTCTGGCAGATATGGACCATACACCATACTGGATGGTGCCGGAGTAACAAGGGTCAATGTGCTTGCCTTGGTGGATTATCTGAAGTACAAGAAACAGCTTGACGCTGGCAGACGAGTGCCGCCGTTCGACATAAATAAGGTAGCAAAAGAAGCCGTCATAAACTGGGATGAATTAGATCCCTGACAATAAAAAAGCACCTTTGGAATAGCAGTCCCGCCGGTGCATAGAAAAATACTCAAGAAAATCATAGCAGAAAAGGGGAAGAAAAGCAATGAAGAGGAGAAACATGGACACAAAGGTTATAAGTGCATCATGCCTGGTTGCCATGGCTGCGGTACTTGTAAGACTCATATATAAAATGGCGACAGACTTTAGGTGGTTTATGACCATATCAACAGGAATGCTCATCTTGTACATAATTGGCACTATGGCGATAGAGATCGGTTTGTACTACATCGTCCTTGCCATGAAGGACATAGACGATGCAAGGGAAGCCATGGAGGATAGGCTGAATGGTTGAAATGAAGGTGCTCGGAAGTCATGAAGAGTGGCTTAAGGCAAGAACCAAGATAGGCGGGTCGGATGCCTCGGCGATCTTTGGGATGAGCCCATACAAGACAAACGTGGAACTGTTTAAAGAGAAAGCATACGGCATAGAGCCGGAGGACATATCAGATAAGCCTTATGTCAAGTATGGAACAGAGGCAGAAAAGCATCTGAGGGAGTTATTCAAGTTGGATTATCCACAGTATCAAGTTGGATATGTGGAAAACAACATGTTCACGAATGATAAGTACCCATGGGCGCATGCAAGCCTTGACGGATGGCTTATGGACCGGGATGGACGCAATGGTGTGCTTGAGATCAAGACCACAGAGATCCTGCAGTCAAGTCAGAAGAAAAAATGGGATAACAGAGTGCCAGATAACTATTACATACAGGTGCTTCATTACTTGATGGTGACAGAGTTTGAATATGCGGTACTCAAGGCACAGCTCAAGTTTGAAATTGATGGAGAGGTATATTTGCAGACCAAACACTATCCGATAGAGCGGTCGGAGGTAGAGGATGACATCCAGTATCTTATTGATGCTGAGAGAGAGTTCTGGGAGAGCGTACAGGTGAAGAAAGAGCCGCCGCTGATACTCCCGGAGATATGAAAGGAAATGGCAATGTATTACAACGAATGTCCACAGTGTGGCGCTTACTTAGACCCGGGCGAACACTGTGACTGCGAGGAAGAGAGACAGCGACAGACAGCACGCATTATGGCAATGGTGCGAGAGAACAAGGAGAGTCACCAGATGGAGCTGGTGCTGAATTAGGAGGTTAAAAATGGAATTAAGAGTTAATGAGGTAGCGATACCAGAGAAGATTGATTTTAACTATGAGGAGCTCAAGGCTGAGCTTACATCTAAGGTCTCATTTTATGAGACGCTTGTCTACACAGATGACCAGATCAAGGACGCAAAGGCAGACAAGGCCAATCTGAACAAGCTGAAGAGAGCCCTCAATGATGAGCGCATCAGAAGAGAGAAAGAATACATGCAGCCGTTTAATGTGTTTAAGGCTCAGATCAACGAGATTATAGGCATTATAGACAAGCCTATAGCGGTGATAGATGAACAGGTCAAGGCATTTGACGAGAAACGCAAGATCGAGAAGCAGAAAGCCATTGAAGAGTTGTTTGCGACTATCGGCTTCCAGAACTTCGTAACGCTTGAGAAGATACAGGATCCTAAGTGGTTGAATGCTTCGGTATCAATGAAGAGTATCGAAGATCAGATGAGGTCAAAGATGTATGAGATCGGCAACGGAGTGCTTACACTCAGCCAGCTCCCGGAGTTTGGATTTGAGGCTACAGAGGTATTCAAGGAGACATTAGACATCAACAAGGCCATCTCAGAGGCTAAGAGGATGTCAGAGATTGCCAAGGCAAAGGCAGAAGCTGAGGCAAGGAGAAAGGCTGAGGAAGAGTCACGAAAAGCAGCAGAAGAGGCAAGACGAAAGGCTGAGGAAGAGCGCAAGGCACAGGAAAAGGTTGCCGAGGAGCAGAGAGCCGCAATGGCAAAGGCTATGACACCACCTGAGGATGCACAGCCAGCACCAGTAGAGGAATCACAGCCGGAACCACAGAAGATGGTAGTCAAGTTTGAGGTTGAACTTACAACGGATGATGCAGCAGCCTTGAGAGAGTTCTTCCAGAGCAGAAATATAACATTTAGAGCGATTAAGTAGGAGGTAACAAGATGATTAAGTCAGAAATGGGATCAGTATCAATGAGAGGAACAACACCTGTGCTTATATCAGAATTAGCACTTGCAATGAAGAGTTTAAGAGAGTCGCTTGCTAAAAGATATGGAGAGGTTGCTACAGAAGAAATGATAAGCAGAGCCATGGAAGCGTCCAAAGCTGAGGGAGACATTAACGAGATTATGAGTGACCTCATAGATGATGTTTTATTTAAGATATTGCCAAAAGCCAATATAAACAAGGACAACATAAGGGAAATGCCACAGGCTCTGAAAGAGGTACTGCACAAGATGTTAGAAGATATGATTATGCATTAGGAGGTATACAAGATGATCGTATTAAATAAAGGTTCGGTGCACTTGGATGGGTCAACAATCATGCTGATCGTCGAAATGATGGCAGCTATAAGAGGCGTACGAGCCATCGTGGAAGAAGACTTTGGAACAGATGCGGCAAAGCAGATTATAGACAAGACTGTAGAGATCGCAAAGTTAAATAGCAGCAGTATTGATATGTTAGACCTGGGGACAGAGTTAATGAGTATAATAGCGGAGGTAGAAAATAATGGCAGTAAATAACAGTTTGGTAGCAAAAAGTAAAGCACAGCAGAATCTGGGAATTACAGAGTATCTTACAAAAGATGCAATCAAGAATCAGATCAACAAGGTAGTTGGTGGTAAGAATGGACAGAGGTTCATATCTGCTATTGTATCAGCATACAACACCAACCCTACACTTCAGGAGTGTACGAATCAGTCGATTCTTTCAGCTGCACTTCTTGGTGAGAGCTTACAGCTTTCACCATCTCCACAGCTCGGACATTATTACATGGTCCCATTCAACAATACAAAGGCTGGTGTCAAGGAAGCTCAGTTCCAGATGGGATATAAGGGATATATTCAGCTGGCTATCCGTTCTGGTCAGTATAAGAG
>NZ_JBEHVP010000014.1:0-18009 GCF_040227275.1 Coprococcus sp. RTP31081st1_H1_RTP31081_211007 | reverse complement strand
GTATCTGGACCGTATACCTTTTATTGCCAAATACAAACTTACGGATACACTCCTCCGCCTTTTCTATATTCGGTCTGCTTATTATATGTCTCGATCTTATGTCAACCTGCAGGATATTTTTACTGTCATATATCGTAACTTTTGTCACATACACCTCGGTGAACAGACCTGCAAGCTCCTTAGTCATCTCCACTCCGGGGAACACCGTCATGAAGAGCTCCGCCTGCTCATTTCCGGCATCTGAAACCGCCGTTGCAGAGCCATCACTGACCACGTCTTCGTCCTCGGCATCTTCCTCCATATCATCTGCGATATGCCAGTCCGAGTCGTGAACATCCGCCTGGGTGTACGATGCGCTCTCCTGCTGCATATCAGCATACATCTGGCTCTCATACATCTCCTGTTCAGCCATCTGGGCTTCATAATCCATCTGAGTCTGCATCTCATCGGCATACATCTGATCTATATTCTCTTGTTCCAAAATACGATCTTCGTTGTTCAATCCTATTCACTCCAATTATCTAACTCGCGCTTCAGCGCCGGTATAAATTCATCCTCACTGAGTTTGCCAACTATCTCACCCTTTTTGATGAGCAGTCCGCAGCCCTTGCCTCCTGCAATACCAAGGTCTGCCTCCTTGGCCTCTCCCGGGCCGTTCACCACACACCCCATAACTGCGACTTTAATATTGAGATGGTCATAGTCTGACACAAGCTTTTCAACCTTGTTTGCAAGTCCGATAAGGTCAATCTCAGTACGTCCACAGGTCGGACATGACACAAGCTCTACTCCACCCTTTCTGAGTCCAAGAGCCTTGAGAATAAGCTTTGCCGACAGGATCTCATCCACCGGATCTCCTGTCAGGGACACTCTTATCGTATCGCCTATTCCCTCATGGAGTATGATTCCAAGTCCCACCGATGATTTGATATTTCCTCTTGTGACGGTTCCTGACTCCGTGATTCCCACATGCAGAGGGTAATCTGTCTTGTCCGCGATGAGCTCATGGGCTCTCACGCACATCATAACATCAGACGACTTGATGCTTATGACTATGTTGTGATAGTCAAGCTCCTCGATCATGCGCACCTTGTCAAGAGCGCTCTCAACTATTCCCTCTGCGGTCACTCCGCCGTACTTCTCCACGAGATTCTTCTCCAGAGAACCACTGTTTACACCGACCCTTATAGGAATATTTCTCTTTCTGGCAGCCTCGACTACCTTTGCCAGCTTCTCCTGTCCTCCAATATTTCCCGGATTTATCCTGATCTTGTCCACACCATTTTCTATGGCCTTTATGGCAAGCCTGTAGTCAAAATGTATGTCGCCCACAAGCGGAATGTGGATCTGTTTCTTTATAGCCGGGATTGCATCTGCTGCAGCCTCATCGTTTATCGTACATCTGATTATGTCACATCCGGCCTTCTCAAGCTGGAGTATCTGTGCAACCGTAGCCTCCACATCGCTCGTCTTTGTGTTGGTCATGGACTGTATAAGTATCGGATTGCCTCCGCCTATAACCCTGTCACCTATATGGATCTCTCTTGTCTTCATATATACTCACAGCGCCAGTACATAAGCACTGGCGCCTTTCCTCCTTCTTTAATTGCCTTTAACTGAAAAATACATTCTTTATATCATTGAACAATATTACGACCATGAGGATCATGACCAGCACAAATCCCACAAATGTGACTATGTTTTCCTTGTCCTTCGGAACCTTCCGCCTGGTTATAAGCTCGATCAGCAGGAACAGGAAACGTCCTCCGTCAAGTCCCGGTATCGGAAGCATATTCATGATTCCAAGGTTGGCCGAGAGAAGCACTATATAGTTCATCCAGTTGAGGAGAACCGTAAGGACATCGACCTTTGCAGCCTCATTGAACGTATCGTTCATGGACTTTGCCACACCCACAGGGCCGGACACCTCATCTGAGCTGACCTGTCTGGTGACTATGAGCTTAAGGCTCAGGAACGTGGCCTTGACCCAGTATCTGACCTCATAGGCAGAATACTTCATCAGCTCGCCAAAATTCTGTGGCAAGACATAACCGCAGCTTACGATTCCCACCTTATAACCTGCACTTGTCTCCACCGGATATACAGTCGTATCGTACACCGTGCCATCCTTCTTCTGCATCTTGAGGTCTATAGGAGAACCGTCCCCGTATATCTCAAGATATATCTGAAGCTCCCTGAAGTTCTTGATCTTGCTTCCGCCGATCTCAAGGACGGTATCTCCATCCTCTATCCCGGCCTGCTCCGCAGGATAAACTCCATTGAACTCCTTGACAACATCCGCATACTCGCTTTCCTTCGCCATCTCGCTGTCGTACACCCTGCCGATAGTCGCAGGATCTGTACCACAGAAGTGGATTATGACCGCTGAAAAGATAAATGCTATAACTATGTTCATGAACGGACCGGCAAGAACCTCCGCCATACGCACCCATATGGACTTCTTCTCAAATGCGTTCTCGTCATCCTCATGACCTTCCTCGCCTTCGCTTAGCAGCATACAATAACCGCCCAGAGGTATGAGTCTCAGTGAATACTGTGTATCCTTCTTGGTAAACGAGAAGAGCTTTGGGCCAAGTCCCATGGAAAACTCAATTACCGATATATGATTGATCTTTGCGACAATAAAATGTCCAAGCTCATGAAAAAATATTATCACACCAAATACTAGAATTATGAGAATTATGTTCAATCTACCACCTGCTTTCTACAAAATCATATACCCAGCGCTCAGTGTCGAGTATCTGTGACACGTCAGGGTTTTCTATAACTGTATGACTCGCCATACACTCCTCTATTATCCTGTATATATCGAGGAAGCGTATCTTCCTGTCAAGGAATTTTGCCACTGCGCACTCATTTGCCGCATTGAATACAGTCGGCATTGAACCGCCATCTGCTATGGCAGAATACGCATACTTTAATCCCTTAAATGTATTCATGTCCGGCTTCTCAAGAAGAATCGAGTTCATAGTCCAGAAGTCCAGTCTGTCACCGGCCATGTATCTTCTCTCCGGATAACACAAAGCGTACTGTATCGGAAGCTTCATGTCCGGAGTTCCAAGCTGTGCTATGACTGCGCCATCCCTGTACTCAACCATCGAGTGGATTATGCTCTGTGGCTGGACTACCACCTGGATATTCTCCGGCTTCACATCAAAAAGCCACTTTGCCTCTATAACCTCAAGTCCCTTGTTGACCATGGTTGCTGAATCTATTGTTATCTTTCTTCCCATACTCCAGTTTGGATGCTTGAGCGCATCCTCCACCTGAACATTCTCAAGAAATGCGGTATCCTTTCCCCTGAAAGGCCCACCTGACGCTGTGAGCAGTATCTTCTCCACATCGCCGTGCACATTTCCCTGAAGGGACTGGAATATAGCGGAATGTTCGCTGTCAACAGGCAGTATCGCTACATTCTTCTCCGCCGCCAGCGGCATGATGATATGTCCCGCTGTCACCAGAGTCTCTTTATTGGCAAGTGCTATGTCCTTTCCCGCATTTATGGCTGCTATAGTCGGTCTTATTCCGATCATACCAACTATTGCCGTGACAAGGATGTCTGATGACGAAAGCTCTGCTATCTCTATCAATCCGTCCATGCCCGCAACAACTCTTATGTCAGTGTCCGCAAGGCACTCTCTGAGTCTCGCAGCATTCTCTTCGCTCCATATTCCCACAACCTCAGGCGAAAACTCCCTCGCCTGTTTTTCCAGGAGCTCTATATTACTTCCGGCGGCAAGCGCCACTATATTCAGATCTTCCTGAACCCTAACTATCTCAAGGGTCTGTGTTCCAATTGAACCTGTAGAGCCAATTATCGCTACATTCTTCATGTTATCCTCCTGTATCCGGATTTACCGGATCATCTATCCGAATATAATAGGCAGTATCCAGTGAACCCACTGGGCACTGCCCATCATGTATCCTACAGCAGATATACAAGCAGATAATAAATTATCGGTGCTGTAAATATTATGCTGTCAAATCTGTCCAATATTCCTCCGTGACCCGGAATCAGCTTTCCGTAGTCCTTGATGTCGTTATTTCTCTTTATCGCAGATGCTGCCAGATCTCCAATAACCGCCGGAAGTGCACCGACAGCGCCGACAACTGCAAAAAGTAATGGCGCATAGTTCATGGTGTCTACATACTTATCAAACAGTATGCCAAACACTGCTCCGAATACACCTGCTCCAACGATACCGCCGATAAGACCCTCTATGCTCTTCTTAGGGCTGAGCACAGGTGCCATCTTGTGCTTTCCGAGGGCTCTTCCCACGAAGTAAGCACATGTATCATTTATCCATGAGCTGACAAATATCAGCAGGACAAGTACCAGTCCATGCTCCATGTTTCTTATGAGATATACAAATGACAGCATGACACTTACATAGAAGAAATCCATAAATGCCGCCATGATCTGTTTATCACTGTATGTTGGGAATGTCAGCACATACACAGCAAGCATAACCAATAAATATATGACCATCATAGGAACAATAATGTCCATACGATCCAGGTATATGGCTATATAATACAGAACTGTCGCCAGGTAACACACGATTCCCGGAGTCTTCTTGTTCACTCCGTATACTCTGAGCAGCTCCATATTGCCCACAAGGGATACCAGAGCCATAAGGCCGCATGTTACTATCCCTCCAAAATATAATGTGATGGCCAGTATCACTACCAGAACCGCACCACTTATCACTCTCTGTTTCATTAACTAATATCCTCCGGATAACTATTTTGCATCTCCGAATCTTCTCTCTCTCTTATTGTAGTACCTCACGGCTTCTATCAGAGAATCCATGTCAAAATCAGGCCACAGTGTATCTGTAAAATAAAACTCAGAATATGCAAGCTGCCATGGGAGGAAGTTGGATGTTCTCTCCTCACCGCTTGTCCTTATTAGCAGATCAGGATCAGGCACACCCTTTGTGTCGAGATATTCCGCAAACAGGCTCTCGTCAATGTCATCCGCACTGATCTTTCCCGCATCGGCATCCTTCATGATCTTCTTCACCGCCCTGACAATCTCATCACGTCCACCGTAGTTTATCGCTATATGGAACTGAAGTCCTGTATTCCCCGCAGTCTCCCTCTCCAGATCATCCATCTTCTGAACTATATCCTCCGGGAGGCCCTCTCGCTTACCTATGAGGTTAACCTTCATGTTGGAGTTGTTAGATCTCTCTATACTGTCAACCAGGTACTTTCTGAAAAGATTCATGATACCTGTGACTTCCTCAACAGACCTCTTCCAGTTCTCCGTGGAAAAAGCATACACTGTAAGATACTTTATTCCAAGCTTATCGCAATTTTCACATATAGCCTCTAGAGCCTTCGCACCCTCTGCGTGTCCATAGTTTCTGGGAAGAAATCTCTTCTTTGCCCATCTGCCATTTCCATCCATGATCACAGCCACATGCTCCGGCACATTAAGTAATTCTCCGTTAATCTCTCTCTTCATATTCTCTCCGCATTCCATTTGAGGGATACATCATATCCATGATTATTATACTGTCATGATCTCCTTGGATTTTGACTCAACAGCCTTGTCGATCTGACCAACGTACTTATCTGTGAGCTTCTGGATCTTGTCCTCGTTATCCTTGAGCTCGTCCTCGCTTATGTCTCCGTTCTTCTCCATCTTCTTGATGGCATCGTTGGCATCACGTCTGATGTTTCTTATAGCGACCTTTGCGCCCTCACCCTTCTTCTTGATATCCTTGACGAGCTCTTTTCTTCTGTCCTCTGTGAGCTCTGGGAAGTTGAGGATGATGTTTCTTCCATCGTTGTTAGGTGTGATTCCAAGATCAGAATTCATGATAGCCTTCTCTATCTCCTTGACAAGTGATGGCTCCCATGGTGCGATGACCAGTGTTCTGGCCTCTGGAACAGTTATATTTGCAAGCTGCTGCATAGGTGTTGGAACTCCATAATACTCAACCTTGATCTTGTTGAGGATGTTAGGGTTCGCTCTTCCTGCTCTGATGGTAGCATACTCAGCCTCAAGATTCTCAACTGACTTCTGCATCTTCTCTTCGTACTGTGTTAACATGATTCATTCCTCCTGGATTATATATTTTTCTTATTATTTTCCCTTTTATTCCGCATTCACATATGTTCCGGTGAAACCGCCTGTAACGGCTTTCACTATGCTGTTCTCATCATTCAAGCCAAACAGCATCATAGGCATCTTGTTCTCCATGGCAAGAACTGCTGAGGCAAGATCTATTACTCCGAGCTTGTTGTCTACTATATCGCTCATCTTCATGCTGTCATACTTCTTAGCGTTCGGATTGGTCTTAGGATCACTGTCATATACTCCATCGATGGCCTTACCTGAAAGAATGACATCTGCCTGAACCTCTATTGCCATAAGCACTGTCGCCATATCTGTTGAGAAATATGGATGGCCGATTCCACCTGCAAAAAATACGACATCTCCCTGCTCCATATATGCGATTGCCTTGTCCTTGTCAAAAAGCTCAGTCATATTACCACATACAAATGGTGTCATGATGTGTGTCTTTATTCCGCAGCTTCTGAAGCTGTCCGCTGTGTAGATACAGTTCATGACAGTTGCCAGCATTCCTATGGAATCCGCCTTAACTCTGTCCATGTTGTCTGAGGTTCTTCCTCTCCAGAAGTTTCCTCCTCCTATTACTACACATACCTGTATTCCCTTGTCTACTATCTGCTTTACCTGATTGGACACATCTCTGACTGTCTCCTCGTCAAAACCATGTTTCTTATCACCGGCAAGAGCTTCACCGCTCATCTTGAGCAGAATTCTGTCCATCTTCATATCGCGATCCATCCTTTGTGTTCATATTTTATTATTCATATTATATATCGTCATATCCTGGCATGATAACCCATGCAGACATCTGCCTGACGACCTGATTCATTATAGCACATACCCTTTACATTTCAAAGTAAAAAAGAAAGGCACATATCACTGTGTACACGTGCATATGATATGTGCCTTGCTGTTATGCTTATTTCTGTTATATGTCACCCGACAACCTGCTTTCAGATCCCAGATATCATCAATAGCCATCAGAATAATCTGACTCCGTCGATACAATGGAATCCACATCATCCTGAACTGTAAATGTATCAAGATCGAGCTGATTCTCACAGCCTGAATCATTGATGATGTTGTAGCTTATATTCTGTACGGTAGCTGACGGTGTATAATTCATGTCGTCGAACAGGAATCTGTGAAGTGCTGTGGCATTCGTTGCGAGATCACAGGCAACGACATAGCTCACCTCATCCATGGTAGGACTGGCGATGGTAAACGGGAATCCTGTTGTAGTAGACAGCTTGTAGTTGAAGCAGGATTTTGCCATATCAATGATCTCTTCCTCTGTAAGGCTTGATGCAACATCATCCACAACCACGTTGATACAATCAAGCAGCTTGGAGATTCCTGCTGTCTTTGCCGCCTCTATCATCTTGGAGATAACTGTTCTCTGTCTCCATGTTCTTGTTATATCACCCTCATCTGTACTTCTGATTCTGGAGTAGGCTGTAGCCTGCACACCGTTCAGATGAACGACACCTGTGTCATATACATAATCTGAATAAATACCATTTACACCCATCTGCTCGTCAATACACTGGTTGAGCTTATAAAGCTCCTCCTCCTTCAGCTCTATATCAATTCCACCCAGGGCATCGATGGCTTCTGTGAGGGCTGTGAAATTGACTGCAACGTAATCTGTTATATTCAGGTCAAGGTTCTTATTTATCATATTGACAGCGCCCTGTGCTCCGCCGTATGCGTATGCATGAGCTGCCTTCTCGTATGACTGGCTGTCATTACAGAGCTCAAGGTAAGTATCTCTGTACAGTGAGAGAAGCTTGACCTCCTGTGTATCATTGTTGATGCTACAGATGATTATACTGTCTGAACGCACTCCTTCGTCAACCATGCCTGCATCTCTGGTATCTATACCAAACAATGCGATGTTGGTGTATCCTGTCATCTTCTTGACTGTTTCTTCATCCAGATCCTCATTTATATGAGTGTCCTTCAGCTCTTTGTACTGCATCTTGTTATATGTGTTGTTGATGTACGCCTTCACAAACAGAACACCTATGACTATGGCTGCAACAGCCTCGATTGCAAGTATGATTCCCCATACTCTGTTCTTTTTCTTTCTCTTCTGATCCTTCATATCCTGCTCTTCTTCCGCATATTCATCTTCATAATATTCATCATCCGATGTATAAGCTTCCTCTTCTGATGCCGCATCCTCTTCATCGTCTGCGCCCGGTCCAAATGCGCTGTCGGAATAATCATCCTTTGCAATACCGGTTCTGCCATGATCATCTGAATAATCGTCGGCATCGTCATCGTAATCATCTTCATCGTCAAAAAGCATCTCTCCGGCATATCTGCCCTTAACACGCTTCATATCATCGTCATCATGACCACTCATTTTATTTCCCATATTTTTCTCCTAAATATCGAATGTATCTGCCAAAATTTAAATCATATAGCAATACATTTTACTACAAATATCTCATCAATTCAACGGGATACACATAATTCACACATTTTTTATACTTGATCAGTCAGCCAGGATAAACTTGTCCACCACCGGCACAAGTCCGTCCTCGTCATTTGACAATGTTATATAATCGGCATGTTCCTTCACTATGTCCTGTGCATTTGCCATGGCGACTCCCACCCCGGCATACTCTATCATCGTGAGGTCATTATATCCGTCACCGCACGCCACAAGATCCTTTCTGTCCATATCAAGGACCTCAAGAAGCTTCTCAAGGGATGTTGCCTTGTGAACATTTGGCGGCATGATCTCCACAAAATATGGCTCCGAGCGGAATATATTAAGCTGATCACCGAACTTTTCTGCAAGCTCCTGCTCTATCTTCTCCGCCTTGTCAGGATCTGCGGTAAGAAGACATTTGTTGAGAGGAAAATCGATATATTCCCTGAAGTTATCTATCCTCATGATCTCCATATGATTGATACTTGCCTCAAATGTCATGTATCCGTCTATATCAGTTCCGGTTATAACTCGGTCTCCATCGTATGTCACCATTCCGCAGCCCGCTTTCAGACAGTAATCATATATATCCCTCACCACATCATTGTCAAGCACAGCCTGATATACCACCTCGCCGGTACTGTAATCGACGATCCTTCCGCCGTTGAAAGCAAGCACATATCCGCCAAATCTGTCAAGCTCTATGGTGTCTGCTATCTTCCTTATTCCAGGCAGTGGACGTCCCGATGCTATCGCAACGATATGCCCCTTCTCCTGTGCCTCTATTATTTTCTCCAGCGTTGCCGGAGTAATATCCTTCTGAGTATTTGTCAGCGTTCCGTCAATATCAAGTGCCAGTAATTTTTTACTCATTTTATCCTCCATAATGTTATAACATAATTTGCTATATATTTTCTCCTTGATGCTATATAATGTCAGAGTTAGGATGCCGTTACGCCATCCTGCCGCCCATTTCTGACTTTAGGAGAAATCACATGGATATAAACATATACGTTAATCAGAAAAAAATCAACCCTTTGTATCAGAAAGCCATCGCCGAGTACGTCAAGAGACTTTCTCCATACTGTACTCTGTCTATAGTATGTGTTGCAGGGAAAATTAAATGCACCTCAGGGAAAAACACCACAAACTACTGCATATCCGGCTCCGATACCATCTCATCTGAGGACTACGCAGCCCGCATCAACAGTCTGACTTCAAGCGGTACCTCAAAGATAAACTTCTACATAGGGTACGATGAATCACTCACAGCTGATATGGAAAATTTCTCTCTCTGTTCAGTACAGCCGTCCGCCGAGATGACTGCCCTCCTGCTGTCCGAGCAGACCTACAGGGCATACACTATCCTGAACAACATAACCTACCACAAATAATCCCTGTCAGCTCCGGCTTATGATCGCAAGCTGCTCCGCCAGCGTCACCCTTATGAGCTGATGCGGAAATGTCATATCCGACACGCTCATCCTGTAATCAGCCCTCCTCACTATATCTGCAGCAAGTCCAAGAGATCCCCCTATCACAAATGTAACCGTGTCATGTCCGCGCTCCGATGCCCTGCGGACCTGATCGGCAAGTCCTTCCGTGGTCGTCTTCTTTCCTTCTATACACAGTGCGATAACATAGTCGTCTCTCCCGATCACATGTCTCAGCCTGTCCGCCTCGGCCTCAATGATCATGGCATTTACCTTGTCGCCAGCCTTCTGAGGTATCCTCTCGTCAGGAACCTCGCATATCTCCAGACGCCCTCTCTTGTCGATCTCCTTCTTATATTCATTTAACATCTGCGTAAAATGCTGTTCCTTTATCCTGCCGACGCAGGCAATCCTGTATATCATATGAACTCCTTCAGATCAGGCCTGATCAGCCCTCATCCTGTCAAATATCTTCAGTTCTTCCTCTGTATTTTTCTGCGTGCACACACTTACTCCAATGGTGAACAGCAGACTCACTGCAAATCCAACCACGTCACCGCTGATACCCGAGTATGCCGCCAGGCTGCCTCCGTTCACAAACGGGAGATATTTCCACATAACAAATGTGAGTATTCCTGCTATTATTCCGGCATACATGCCTTTTCCGGTCGCATGCCTGTACGTCAGTGTACAGAAAAGAGGAGCCGCAAGTGCCGCCGCACACAATCCCCAGTTGTCGGCGATCATATGCTCTCTGTTGAATTCAACAAACTCTGCCACCAGGAAAATGCAGCATCCGGTCAGCACAACAACACCTATATCTATAAGAAGCTTTGCGATTCCACCGGCTCTTGAGATTGCCGGAACAAGCCCTCTTATATGTTCGCATATATTTCTCATGAACGATTCCAGCATTACGACAACCGCCGCTATAAACACCATAAGCGCGGCAAATCTGAACACATACGCATAGGTTCCCGTTCCAAGCAGCTTCTTGAACATCTGGTTGTACACCTGGAATGAGTTCATATTTTCCCATACCTTCTCAGGATAGAGCACCGGTACGACCAGAAGTGCCAGTATACAGCTTGAAAGTATTGTGAACCCTTCAAAGATTACAGCCCATATTCTTCCGACATCGAGCTCCTTGATATCCCGGATATTTAAGACACCCTTGTACATCAGCGGCATAGCTATACATCCAAGTCCTACTCCCGTCATGGATATCGCACTTCCTATATCCACTGTTTTGCCATCGTAATACAGTATATTCAGATAAATGCTGGTTCCCCCTGCAAGCCTTGATCTCCTGTAATTGTCAAGTATCTCCCTCGCATCCATCCTGTAAAATACCAGTCCGATCATCGTCAGACATACGATTATAACCATTATGAACACTATTGTCTTGATTATTCCCATCAGCTTATTGTCAACCAGTATGGTGGCAAGGATGAGAAATGACACTATGATGGCAAGGCTTATGCTCTCCGGCATGTCCATAAAATAGGCGACAACCGATACGATAACCTTGAGAACAGACACCAGTATCAGGCCAAGCGTCACTATCCATATGACGGACACCAGATCTTTCAACTTCCATGACCCATATCTTGCTGCGAACAGCTCCGGAGCATTGTGTATCTTTTTAGGGGATATCTCAGCATACGAATTCATACGCTTTGACAGAAATATCCATCCGACAACATTGCCCACGAACAATCCCATGGCCACAAGGCACTGTCCTGCACCATGTATTACTATATTAATAGGCAGCAGAAATATGACCCACAATATTACATCATTGGCGCATACCTGCCCTGCGGTGGACACACCGCCACAGTTCTGCCTTTTGATTCCAAATACTCTCTTATCACTAAAAACAGACATGTATCAGCCACTCCATTCTTTTATCTGAATCTTCGTTATCATTTTTATATAATATACCCTGCTCATTCTACCACAGTTGAAGTTTTGCCGCCACCATCATATTTATTGTGACATTTGCCGAAATGTTACCATCAATTGCATTATTTTTTCAATAGTACAAAAACTAGTGATGTGTTATAATCTGAATCGTATGGGATTTTACATATTTATTACATATTTTTTACCTGTCAGAAACACAGGTAAAATTCATTTTACTCAGGAGGGCTATAATTTTGGATTTATTTTCTATTTTAACATTGCTCGGAGGCGTAGGTTTATTTCTGTTCGGAATGAATCTCATGGGTGCCTCGCTGAAGAATCTCGCCGGTGGCAGTCTGGAAAAGGTTCTTGAGAAACTTACAACCGGAAAAAATCAGTTTACGGGAACTATCAAGGGTTTTACACTCGGTACAGCCGTAACAGCCATCATTCAGAGTTCGGCAGCAACGACCATCATGCTCATCGGCTTTGTAAATGCCGGAATCATGAAGCTTGGGCAGGCCATACCTGTCGTGTTTGGTGCCAACATCGGTAGTACCGCGACCGCACAGATCCTTCGTCTTGGAGATCTTGCGGAGACTAATATTCTTCTTAAACTTTTAAAACCGTCATCATTTGCTCCTATCCTTATATGTATAGGTGCATTTATCATACTATTTACAAATAACAACAAGAAACGTGATATTGCAAGTATTCTTGTTGGTCTTGGAATCCTCTTTCTCGGCATGAATACCATGGAGGGTGTATTTGCGCCACTTAAGGAATCAGAGAGCTTCCAGAATCTGTTCACATCGTTTAATAACCCATTACTTGGTATTTTAATAGGACTTGTGCTCACAGCCATCATACAGAGTTCATCTGCATCAGTAGGTATACTCCAGGCCATTTCGTCCACAGGCGTCGTTACATACGGAACAGCCATTCCTATCATTATCGGTCAGAACATCGGTAAGTGTATGACCATTATCCTCGGGGGAATCGGTGCGAACAAGAAGGCAAAGAGAGTTTCTCTCTCATATCTTCTCTTTAACATATTCGGAGCTGTGTTCTTTGTTATTGTCATATACGGACTTCAGCTTTTCATAGACATGCCTTTCATGGACAAGGTCGTAAACCGTGGTAACATTGCAAACGTCCACTTCCTGTTCAACTTTATCATAAGCCTGATACTTCTGCCATTCTCCAATCAGGTGGCAAAACTTACAGGAAAGATCATCAGGGACGACGAGGAGTCCAAGATCGACAAAGAGCTCGCCACACTGGATCCGAGACTTATCGCTACCCCTTCCATCGCTATTTCACAGGCAAGAAATGTCATGTTTGCCATGGCTGACTGCATAAGAGAGAACTTTGCAATAGCATGCAGACTCATCAGTGATTTCAATGAAGAAGATGCCGCCAAACTCGAGGAGAATGAGGATTTCATAGACAAATGTGAGAGCTCACTCAACAACTTCCTCCTCAAGGTAACATCACAGAACAACATGTCCAGATCCGAACGACTTGATGTGTCTGAGCTTCTGAACAGTCTGAGTGATATGGAAAGGATTGGTGACCACTGTGAGAATCTTCTCGTTGTATCGAGAAATATAATAGATCAGAAGATAAACTTCTCAGATCAGGGAATGAATGAGATCCAGACAGCGCTCAAGGCGACTAACAATATTATTGATATGACTCTGAACGCCTTCAAGGAGGACGATCTTCAGGCAATATCAAGAATAGAGCCACTTGCACAGACCATCAGCGAGATAACAGAGCTTATAAAGGATCACCACGTTGTGAGACTTCAGATGGGCGAATGTGGTATCCCTGGAGGATTTGCACTGGTTGACATTCTCACAAGTCTTGACAGGATCGGAAGCCACTGTAAGAACATCGGCCTTCACATTGCCAAGAAGATCAGGGGTATCCATATGGACGAGATGCACGGACACATCTACATCACCGGATACAAGACATCTGAGGAATACAAGGCTCTGTATGCATATTATTCATCCATGTATGCCGATCCGATAACAGAAGGCTTTGATGCCAGCATCCGCGAACTCCGTGAGTTAACAACACCTGATGAACCTGATAACAAAGCTAAGGTTTCCGGCGACGAGCAAAAGAATGAGTCAAAGAACGACCAGAAGTCCGACCAGAAGAAAAAGTCATCAGCAAAAAACAAAGTAGCCGACAGGCACGAAAAGATAAAAGAAAAGATAAACGAGAAATATCCTGAAAAGGGTAAAAAGAACTCCAAGAAAAAGTAAAGGAATATAACAAACTGCTATGTGAAAAAGCTCTGCACAGATAATACACTGTGCAGAGCTTTTTCGTTATATTTATATTGTAGTTTATATGCCTGGTCTTTTAAACCATATCAGTCACGGCTGTAATTGACGATCATATAGCCATCTTCTATCTCTATCCTTGCATCCTCCGATACAACCCGGTTGCTCACTCCAAGGCTGTCTCCTATCTCAAATGTACGATTCTCCACGTTGTATTCAAACCCTGTAAGTGTTACCCCCGTGACGCATCCACCGTACGGTATAAAAGATATATAATCGTATCCCTCCAGCCGGCTTATTCCGGCACTGGAATTTATCATGGTTATTACATTATGGTCATCCTCTATATACGCATTTACGCCTTTATCCGCACATTCCTTGAGTAGCCCTATGTTTGCCATTGTGTGATCAAGTCTTGTTCCTGTGGCCCCCGATATATAAATATCCGTAGCACCTTCCTCCATGGCATGCATGATGGCTACATGAGTATCCGTGAAGTCCTTGTGTGTGTCCAGATCAACAAACTGTATGGAGTGCATCTTTTTAGCCATCTTCCTGTACACGCCCACAGTCACCTTGCTGGCTGAATCGAAGTCACCCACGATCACATCCGGTACTATTCCTATCTTATTGCAGGTCTCTATACCCTTGTCCACAGCTATCACTCTGCTGCTTTCAAGGTGTCTGTCCATGATTTCCTGAAGTGAATACAGATCAACTCTGCCTCCGGATATTATAATATAACTCTTCATATCACTATTTGCCCTTTATTATCTATGCCTCATATTTCTCAAATACTTTGAGAAAGCTGCAGCTGTTCTCATAAGCATCACCGCCGAATACCGCAGAACCGGCAACTATGACATTTGCACCGGCTTCTATGACGTCACCCACATTCTTCAAATTGACTCCACCATCCACCTCTATATCGAGCTCAAGGCCTCTGTCATCTGCCATTTTTCTGACCTCAGCCACCTTTCTGAGTGCTGAAGGAATAAATGACTGTCCGCCGAATCCCGGATTGACACTCATAACAAGTACCATATCCAGATCGTCTATCACATAGTCAAGCACTGATACAGGAGTTGCCGGATTGAGTGCCACTCCGGCCTTCATTCCAAGCTCATGTATCCTGGCAACGGTTCTGTGCAGATGCTTACAGCTCTCTGCATGTACGGTTACCCAGTCAGCACCTGCCTTCTTGAAATCCTCAAGATATCTGTCCGGCTCCTCTATCATGAGATGCACGTCAAATATCATGTTCGTCTCTTTTCTGAGACACTTTATGACAGGCGCACCAAATGATATGTTCGGAACAAACGCACCGTCCATAACGTCAAGGTGCAGCGCAGGAACTTTCGCTCTGTCAAGCTCTGCAATGCCGTCCGCAATATGTGCAAAATCAACTGACAATAATGAAGGTGAAAGAATTATCATTACCATTTCCTCTTTTCTTTTAAGTCGTTATATATCATTACATAATCTTCGTATCTTATACGGCTTATCTCTCCGTCCGCAACCGCCTGCTTTACCAGACAATCCGGCTCACTGACATGATTGCACATGTTGAATCTGCACTTTCCCGTATATGCCGCAATATCCGGGAAATACTCCTTGAGATCCTCCGCCTCTATGGAATCAACATAGAGCGATGAAAAGCCCGGTGTGTCCATAATATATGTCCTGCCGCCAATGTGCATGAGCTCAGAATGTCTCGTGGTGTGCTTGCCACGCTTTATCTTGTCACTTATAGCGCCTGTCTGGGCCTCCGCCTCTGGCTTGATCGCATTGAGAGTAGACGACTTGCCGACTCCCGATGGCCCCGCAAACACCGTTGTGCGGTCTTTTATGATCTCCCTGAGCCTGTCTATGCCCTCGCCTTCCCTGGCGCTTATGAAGATTGTCTCATACCCGCTCTTGCTGTATGATCTGCAAGCCTCCATATTGTCCGGCGAAAGATCCGTCTTGTTAAAACAAATGATAGTCTCAACACCGCTTTTCTCCATGCTGACAAGGAATCTGTCAAGCAGGTTAAAGTTCGGCTCAGGCTCGCTCACGGCAAATATTATGATCGTCTGATCCACATTTGCCACAGCAGGTCTTATTAAAGAGTTAAATCTAGGCAATATCTCAACGATATTACCTAGATTGTTCTCAGGATCAAGTATCTCTATATTCACATTATCTCCGACAAGGGGCTTGATCTTTTTGTTTCTGAAGATGCCCTTCGCCTTACATTCGTACAAATGTCCATCCTCGGCGTCTATATAATAGAATCCACCGATTCCTTTGATTATCTTTCCTGATATGATATCTGCCACTACTAATTACTCTCCTGTGTAAATGTAGCGGACAAACCGCCCGTGTTAAAGCTTGATGTGACATCTATTCCCTCTGAATCCGTGATGGTCACAGAGAATGATCCCTGGTTGCTCTCAAGTCCTGTAGGACCCTCAACTCCATCTATATTGATAGGGAAGTCTCCTGCACCAGCCTTGCCGCTGTATACAGAGAATGTCTGTCTGCCTATTGTGTATGAGATGTCAACTGTCACACTTCCAAATGTATCAAAATCAAACTCTATATTCGATATTGAACCGCTGAAAGATACAGAGTATGTAACCTTCTGAGGTCCCTTACTGACAACATATGACACGGTAGTTCCCTCGTCAACCTCAGTGTTGACCTCAGGATCCTGTGATATTACCTGGCCTTCCTTCACATCATCGCTGTACTCATAGCTTGGATTGCCTACCAGGTTGACCTCCTGAAGCTTAGCTGCTGCATCTGCCTCAGACCTACCCTTGAGGTTAGGAACTGCGATCTTCTTAGTCTCCTTACCGTTACTGATGATTATCTTGACTGTTGAGCCCTCCTCAACCTCTGTTCCGGCAACAGGATCTGAGGATATTACATGATCCTTCTCAACATTATCATCGTACGCATAGCCATGTGTTACCTTAAGTCCTGCCTCCTCGAGCAATGTTGTGGCCTGACTGTCCTCATATCCGAGAACATTCGGCACCTTGGTCTTTTCCTTGCCAGATGACACGTAAATAGTTATCTGTGTATCCTTTGTTATGGATGTTCCATCATCTATACTCTGTGATATTACATAGCCCTTCTCAACTGTGGCATCTGTCTTCTCCACAAATGTATAGTTGGTGAAGCCATTCTTCTTCATCTGCTCCTCAGCCGCAGTCTTATACAGACCTACTACATTGACCATAGGTACTGTCTCCTGTGCAGTTGTGTCGTTCGATCCCTCTGTGGTTATGACATCGGTGCTTTCCTCCGTCTTACCCTTACCGCCCAGAATATTCCAGCCGGCTATCTTGCCTATGAGAAGTATGGCAAGTATGGCAAGAACCACCGCGATGGCAATACTTGATACCATGATTATCTTCTTAAGTCTTGGATCAAGCTCCTCTTCTCCATCGTATTCCTGCTCCTGTTCTCCATCATCTGCCACTGACTCGTCCGTATCATCCTCTTCATCGTCGTCATCTGGGAACAGATCGTCGAACTGTGACGGCGGCATAACTGGCACGTTAGCCTTGATCTCTGACGTTCTCGGACTTACAGGTGGAACCTCCGTAGTATCTGCCTTATCGACCTGTCTTCCGGTCTTGATCATCTCCATCTCCTGCTTTGTCATCTCAATGGTAGGGGATGTAGGAACGCTGGTCTTAGGCACTACTATACAATCTATATTAGGATTCTCTTTTACTCTGTTGAGATCAGCTATAAGCGCATTTGCTGTGAGATATCGTCTCTCCGGCTTCTTCTGTGTACACTTTCTTATGATCTTCTCAAGGC
>NZ_JBEHVP010000013.1:0-22771 GCF_040227275.1 Coprococcus sp. RTP31081st1_H1_RTP31081_211007 | reverse complement strand
AAGGCAGAGGATTCAGATAGCGTAAGGGATTATATAGGATGCCTGTATCCAGAGGGAAATATATCTACAAAACAGACATATATGTTTGACCATGACCAGATAGAACGGGTATATTTTGTTGGATTTCAGGACCCGGAAGAGTTTGAATTTGTTGACAAATACCTGAATGAGGGAAATAATGGAAAATAGAGGAGTTCTTTTGTATGTAGACCTTGGCAGGCTTGAAGATGAACCATACAGGCTGTCGAAGATATATGATACACTTGGACAGTATATTGATGATATCAGACGTCAGAGAGACATAATATACATAAGCAAGATGGCGGAATCTCTGGATATATCATCCCTGGACAGATATCGTGCTCAACTGGTAGACGAATATGATCGGCTTGGAACTCTGAAGAAGGTTCTGGATGAGGCATACGATCTGTATAAAGAATGTAATGAAAAATTCGAGGCATCTGGACAGACTCTATGCAACCTATATGCTGAAACTCCATGGTATGAGACCAGTGAAGGAAAGCTGGCTATAGGCATAGGCGTGCTTGTGGTTACTGCTGCAGTGGCGATAGTCTGCCCTGCTGTACTAGGGGCGGCGGCCGCCACAGTAACACAGTCTATAGCGACATCTGCTATTATTGGTGCTGCCACGTCAGGCGTTATGAATGGAATAGCTTCAATGAAATCCGGCAAGTCATTTTATGATGGATTTGCAAATGGTTTTGAATCTGGAGCAATATTGGGTGCAATCAGTGGAGGATTAGGAGCTGGAACATCTGCAATTATGTCAGGGGCAGAACTCACAGTAGGAAGAGTCATGGCTGTAAAAGCTATGAATATGGTATCTGATGCAACTGTAGATACTGTGGTATATGCGTATCACTCAAACAAGTATGATAAAGACTTTACTGGCAGAGATATAGTTAAGACTTGGGTAAAAAGTGCGGCAACATCGTTTGCTATGCAGTCTGTTGGAGGTGGGAAGTCGTCGTCAAAGGCGGAGAGTGAAAATGGTGTTATATCTACTGGCAAAGGACAGGGAGGGGGTGGAGGTAATGTTAATTGGAAGAATGGCAAAAAAACTGTTGATGTAAACGGAAAAACTGTTACAATGGATAAAAACACATTTGATCCTGGTTTTGTAGACAAACAGGGTCGAACGAATACACAGAGAATGGAGCAAGGACTGGCACCTATTGGAACAGATGGAAAATCTGTTAATATACATCACATTGATCAAACAGATAATGGACCAGTTATGGAAATAACGGCTACAGAGCATCAGCAGAATTACAGCAAACTGCACACTAATATAGGACAAGCTCCATCTAAGATTAATAGAAGTAAGTTTAATAAGTGGAGAAGAGAATATTGGAAATGGCGAAGTAATAATTTAGATTAGTGGAGGTATATATGAGCTATACAAATTTTATTAAAGCAATGGAGTTAGCACCTAAATGTAAATTTTATACTACAGCGGGGGGGAAAAACGAAGAAGAAATTAGAAAATCAGAGCAAATGCTTAATATAAAATTTTCAAATCAAAGTATAGAATTTTATAAAAAATATGGCTATTTATCATTTTATGGTAATGAAATTTTTGGAATTGACCCAGATGATGATTCAGGAATATTGGAGGGGAATTCTGTTGCTTATGCGTTAAATGACCGGAAAGAATATAACTTACCTAATGAGTGGATACCTATATATAATTTTGATGATGGGAATATGGCATATTTAGATTATTCATATTTAAACGAGCAAAAAGAGCCTAGGGTTATAATGGCATTTTATAATGGTAAGGAATATGAGATAGTTGAAACGTTAGCAGAAGATTTTGGGGATTTTGTTTTGCAATTAGTGCAAGAACAAACAGAAGTGTAAAACTATAAAGGCATGATTTGTAAAAATACATTGTTTACTTAACAACATTTGTTATGAAAACAATGTATTTTTTTATAATTAAATAGAGAAAAACTAAATGACTGTTGACAAAAATAATTGATGATGCAATACTATTGTTTGACAATAATGTAAAGGAGATGGTGTTGTGTCGCGGGAAGATGATGTTGGAGCTGCGGGCGTTGGAGAAGCTGCGAAGGATAGCAGAGATGAGCTTGAAGACATTTTAAAAGCACTTGAAGCTGGTGATTCTGACAAGCATGGACCCAATATGAAGATCATCATAGGTGTAATAGCTGGAATCGTATTGGTTTCAGTTGTGTTAATTATCATGATGGTTAATAGGAAATCTGTTGTGCCTGATTTTGTTGGGCACACAACGGCGGAGGCAAAACAAATTGCCAGAGAGTCTGGTGTAACGCTTGAGGAGAAAAAAGAATACAGTTCTGAGGTAGAAGAAGGATGCGTTATCTCACAGGATATAGCCAAGGGAATGAAGGTGAAACGTAAGGCTTCAGTTGGAATAACGGTCAGTAAAGGCAAGGAGATGACAGTTGTGCCGGAATTTGTTGGTGAAATTCTGGATGATGCCAGAGCTATGGCTACAGAGGCTGGTATAGAGCTTGAAGAAACTGAAGAATATAGTAAGGATGTTGCGGCTGGCTTGATAATTGAACAGCAGGATACACAGGGAACCAGCATAGAAAAGGGGAGTTCTGTAAAGGTCACAGTAAGCCTGGGAGAGCAGACAGTAAAACTTCCTGACTTTGTAGGTATGACCTTGAATGATGCAACTATACAGTGTTCAACCCTTGGAATCACCTTTAGTACCCTCCAGGAGAATTCTGATACCGTTGATGAGAATGTGATCATCAGACAAAGCGTAAAGGCGGGAACTGAGATGACTGAAGATACTCAGTTGTATCTGATAGTGAGTAAGGGCAAGAAGACAAGCTCGTCTGTGGCTGCAAGCTCCGGTTCAGCAGGTGGTGGATCGGGATCATCTGGTGGGTCGGGAACAAATGAACAGGCGGACAGCGGAACATCAAGCGTAAATGAAGATGAGTTTATAACAGAAGAAGAAGAGTGGGGTGATTGATCATGAAAAAGGAGTTAAAGAGAAGGATAATTACAGTAATTGTAGGAGCAGTGATTATGTGTATGGTCAGCCTTGTTCCAGAAATGGTACAGGCATATGCTTCGACGAATGCAGTGTCGGAGGATGCTGGAATCAGGGCTGAATATAATGGTGACAGTGGGGTGCTGACATTGGATGTTTCCACAAATAAGGCGATGATTGACTTTGGACTGGAGGACAAGAAGCCGTGGACTAATTTCAATGTTATAAAGGTTGTAGTAAAGCCTGGAGTTACACATATAGGTAACAATGCATTTTCAGGATGTACAAATCTGGAGTCTGTGGTTATAGAGGGAGACGAACCTCTCACTATAGGACGAAGGGCTTTTTATGGATGTACTTCTTTAAAGTCTGTGGAATTTTCGAAAGGAACTTTGTCGGTGGGGGCGTATGCATTTGCCAGATGTTCAAGTTTGAAGAATGTAGACATGTCTGGATCTCAGATATACGAACTTGGTCAGTTTGCATTTGGAGAGTGCTATAGCATAACCGATTTGAAATTATCAGAGTATACCAAGAATCTGGGAGACTATTGTTTTCAGGGCTGTAACAGAATAAAGAACATAGATATTCCTGATAATTTATCAAGTGTTGGAAATTGTGCCTTTGCGGGATGCGAATTGTTAGAGCATCTGGATTTTTCGGAAAGACTGACAAAACTGGGCGATTTCTGTTTTATAGGGTGCAAAAATCTTCAATATGTTAGATTGTTAAGAAGACCGGCGGATGCGGATTTTGGAACCGGCTTGTTCAAGGAGGGAAATCCAACCGGAACATATCTGTATACATATGAGGCTGGTAACAACATATATACTCCGGATTCTGATGAGAATGTGATTATCAGGAGGGCTTATAGGTTTGATGAAAACAGTATGAATGTAAGTATTCCGGCTAAGAGTTATTCTTATACGGGAAAGCCTATAAAACCGGTAATTAAAGTTACGGATAATGATGGCTCTGTAGTAAATGCAGATGCATATGATGTTACATACTCGAATAATAAAAATGTCGGAACCGCTGTTATAAAGATTACAGGAAAAAATGAGAATATCGGCACACTCACAATGAAATTCTCAATAGTTCAGGCAGCATGCAAGCTTTCTGTTAAGAAGGATGGTAAGCAGGCCGCAGGTACATATACGCTTCTTCTGAACAGTCGTGGAACAGCATCTATGACCCTGGCAGCTACGACTTCAGGAAATGAGAAGATAAGGTACACAAGTTCAAACGAGAATGTACTCAAGGTCAATGACAGAGGAGTCATAACAGTCACAAAAACGGGTACAGCCAAAATAACAATATGCGCTAATAATAAGACAAAGTCAAATTATAAGCCATGCTCAAAAACAATCACTGTGAAGGTAAGAAAACCTCAGAGCATACAGGTTAAGAGTAAAAAGACACAGTATAATTATAAGAAGGGCGTGAAGAGAAGCATAGGAGCCTCAGCAAAGGGTGGAGTCAGACTTACATATAGTTCATCCAATCCTAAGGTTATTTCTGTAGCGAATAATGGAAAGATAACAATAAAGGGTGTTGGTAAAGCTATAGTTACGATAAAAGCAGGTGATAATGGTGTATATGAGCAGAAGGTAAGAAAGATTACATATTATGTAAGACCGGTGATGTCATCTGTGTCAATTGCCCATAACAGCAAAACACTAAAAGTAACAGTAAATAATCCTACTCCGAATTCAAAGGTTATCGTAAAAGTGTATGAATCGTCAAAGATGAAAAAACTATATGGTAAGCCACATATAAAAACTGTAAAGAAAGGCAAGAAAGTAGTTATTACTGTGAATGTATCAAAGTATAGCAGATACTATCCTGTAATTTATGTGAAGAAAAATGGCGTTGAATCACAGAAGGTTACAAATAGCAGAGGAGATATAAGGAAGTAAAGGGGGCATTTCAGATGACGAGAGTAAAAAAACTTATAGCGGCAGTGATGATTGTCTTGGCTATATGTTCATTTGGTATGGTGCAGGCACACGCTGATGAGTCGGATTCGACTGATGCGGTAAAAACCTATTATTGCATAGCAAATTATCCAGTTGGAGTAAGATTAAGTACATCACCAAACGGAAGAGCGCTTGCATGGATAACCATGACCGAGTCTGAAGCAGCGGATGCGTATGTGTATGGAAAAATAGATTACAGTGAGGATAAAGACGAGCTGAAGATACGTGGACTTACCGCACAGTCCATGAGACTCTACTGCGAAAAACTGGCCATAGGCAGTGAGCCATGCAAAATAGACAAGATAATCTCATGTGGAGGCAGTATCATGACTCTTGAGGTTAAGTCTGGTTCATATCTAAAGTGCAATGAAGTCGTGGGGGCTCACCGTTTTGATATTGCTCCAAGCGGACAGGATAATAATGTGTACAAGCCTTCAGCCTTGAATTTATCAGAGGACAGTGCTGAGGTGATCATTTCAGATGATAAACCATATGTATATACAGGCAAGGTGATAGCTCCGACAGTACAGGTCAAGTATGAGGGAAGAGTTATTGAACAGGGTACAGACTATAAGGTCACCTATAAAGACAATATTAATGCAGGAACACAAGCAAAGATTGTGGTGACTGGATGTGGAGATTATGGCGGAGAGATCCAGAAGGAATTTACAATTAAGCCTGCAAATGTGCAGTCTGCATCGATAGATGTGGCATCTTGTGTATATGACGGAACAGCAAAGTTACCAAAGGTTACAGTGAAGCTGAATGGTGCGGTAATGGGTACTGATAACTATAAGATTACTTTAAAGAATAATGTATCGGCCGGAAATAAAGCGGAGGCAGCCATAGAGGGTTGTAAGAATTTAACTGGAAAAGTAAGTAAGACATTTACAATTTCTCAGGCGGATATAACAAAAGCGACAGTGACATTAGCTGCTAATTCTTATACATATAGCGGAAGTTATTTCAAGCCTGCAGTTACAGTTGCGTATGGAAGTGCAAAGCTGAAGGCATCAGATTATACAGTACAATACGCAAATAATAAAGAGCCTGGTACAGCGACAGTTACTGTTACGGCAAATGGTTCCAACTGTGTATCAGGAAAGAGAGTTGTAAAGAATTTTAGAATTGAAAAAAAGGTACCGGTGATCTCGTTCAAGAGTCCTATATCAACAACATGGCACAATGCAAATGGAACACATGGCTTTGAGTGTGTTGCACCTAGTGATTGTCAGGGTACATTTAGCTTCAAATCAAGTAATCCTAAATTGCTTGCAATCAATGCGGCAGGTGGAAGAGTTCAGGTTATGAATAACAAAGCATTTGGCAGTGTAGTGATTACAGCTACCTTTACACCAAAGGGAGCGGATGCTGCGCACTATAGTACAAAGTCTATCACCAGAACTATAAAAGTGGTGCCAAACATAGTTAAGATAGCGAATACAGAATCTAAAAAATCAGGACAGTTATATATACAGTGGTCTAATAGTAAGAAGGAGTATAATGCCAGCGAATATAGGATATATTATTATGGCTACAAGAAGGACAGTGAAGATTGTGGACAGATGTCACTATATAATTCAAAGAGTAAGATAACGGGTACCAGTACAACCATAACCGGACTGAAAGCTGGAAAATATTATATTAAGGTTGTTCCTTGCTATAAGTCAGGCGGAAACGTGCAGAATGGTGCCAGCACAAGTGCTGTAAAGTGTGTTATTAAATAGTCGAAAGAGGAAATCTTATGGAATTTATGACTCCTGTGGATAAATATATGATATCGGGTGTCCATCGTATAAGAATAGGAAGTCTTGACGAGAATGAGATTGTGGTGAGAAGCCCGGAAATGATTGGTGTTCAGACCGAATTTGTGGAAAATGGAAATGGATGGATTATATGTGATACTGGCAGTCGTAGCTTGACCGTGGATGGCAATCTGGTACAGTCAGGATACAAGCTCAAATGTGGAGATATTATAGAACTCGGTGCTTTAAGGATAATATATTGTGTGCAGATTATCGGTGTGATTATACAGAACGACTTAAAAGACAGTATTATTGTCAATCTGCCATACTTGGATTCAGAGGCGCTTAAGTATGAGGATGTTCAGGGAAAAGACAGATTTTTTCACAGATCCCCCAGAAATACGAAGGAGCCGGTTATAGAGTCTGTGACAATTGAGAATCCACCGGCAAAACAGCAGATAGAAAAGAAACCGCTCTTGATGGTTATAGGACCAACATTTACGATGATGATCCCTATGATGCTTGGAGGAGTTCTTGCTATGTACAGCTACAGATCATCAGGGAGCAATTCTGGAATGCTTATGTATACAGGTCTTATCACTGCTGCTGCATCTGCGGTTATAGGAGTGTTATGGGCCTTCATCAATATGCATTATGATAAGAAGAGAAATGCACAGGGGGAGCTTGACAGGAGATCTGGGTATGCCAGATATCTGAGGCGGCAGATAAAACAGATAGCTTCTAATCAGAATACTATAAAAAATATGCTCGGAGATATGTACAAATCTCCTGATGTTATAACGCAATATACAGATCAGTCAACTGAATTGTGGAATAGAAACAGGAATCATAAGGATTATCTGGTGGAGCGAGTTGGCCTGGGAACATTGGATGTGTCAGAGTATATAACTGTTCCTAAGATACGAATGGAACAGTCTGATGATGAATTGATACAGATTCCGGGCAAAGTAAAGGCTGTATATTCACGAATAAAGGATGTTCCGCAGGGCGTGGATCTCGGAGCTACAGGTATAATAGGTATAGTTGGAGTGGGAGATAAGAGCAAAGCATTTGATGTGGCAAGAACCATGATTGCACAGATAGCAGCGAATAATTCTTATCGTGATGTAAAACTTGCATTTGCATTCGATTCTGAAACTGATAGCAGTGAATGGATGAACTATAGGTTTATGCCGCATGTGTGGCTCGATGATTATAGTGAGAGACTGATGGCGTCAGATAGAAGCTCAGTGGACGACCTGTTTTTCAGAATTATTGATATTCTGAGAGACCGGGAACAGAAAGATTATACTATAGAGAAGCGACAGTTTACTCACATTGTGTTGTTTGTTGCTGATACTTCTCTGCTGGAAGGGCATGCGATAAATAAGTACATAACAACAGATGCACAGAAATATTCTTTCACAGTGGTAACATTGGCTGATAAGGAATCGCAGTTGTTGAATGACACTACTTATGAGCTTATAATCGACAAACAGTTTTCGGGAATCCATAGGATGAAGACGGATGAGTATAGCCATGTAGATTTTGATAAGGTGACAGAAAGTCAACTGGCAGCTTTTGCCGACAGAATAGCAGTTATAAAGGTGAACGAAGATGTGGAGGCTGGCGGTATACCCGACAGCCTTACATTTTTTGATATGCTGGGAATACAAAGGCTGGAAGAATTGCGGGTTCTCGACAGATGGAAGACAAACAAAAATTACAACAGTATGCGGGCTGTCATAGGTCAGTCGGCTGGTGGCAAGGACTGTATTCTTGATGTACATGAGAAATATCATGGTCCCCATGGGCTTGTTGCGGGAACTACAGGATCGGGAAAGTCGGAGACGCTGCAGACATATATTCTCTCAATGGCGATAAACTACAGCCCTGATGATATAGGCTTTTTCATTATTGATTATAAGGGCGGAGGAATGGCAAACCTGTTTGATGGTCTTCCACACATGATAGGAGCAATATCGAATCTGTCAGGAAGTGCGATAAAGAGAGCTATGGTGTCCATAAAGAGCGAGAATATGCGAAGACAGAGAGTCTTCAATGAGGCCGGAGTGAACAATATTAATAATTATACCAAGCTTGTAAAAGCCGGTGAGGTAGAACTTCCGGTACCACATCTGTTTATAATAGTGGACGAGTTTGCCGAGCTGAAGCGAGAACAGCCGGAATTTATGAAGGAGCTTATAAGTGTTGCACAGGTTGGACGAAGCCTTGGTGTTCATCTGATCCTTTCTACGCAGAAACCAGCAGGAACAGTCGACGAAAATATCTGGTCGAATTCCAAGTTTAAGCTGTGTCTTAGAGTGCAGGATAAGCAGGACAGTAAAGAGATGCTGCACAAGGAGGATGCTGCTTTTATAACTCAGGCAGGAAGGGGATATCTGCAGGTTGGAAATGATGAAGTGTATGAGCTATTCCAGTCTGGCTGGAGTGGAGCTGAGTATCGGGGAGATGCGGTTTCTGGTGAAGATACACGAACTGCGATACTTTCAGCTTCTGGTTCGGAGATTATAAGAAAGAAGAAAATTGCCAAAGTGTCAAATCCGGCAAACAGCGTAACGCAGTTGGATGCGGTTAAAGAGTATTTGGCCAAGGTAGCAAGAGAAAATGGATATAACAGAGATTATAGTTTGTGGATACCACCAATAGCTAATCCTATATTTATAGACGATATAGATGATGAATATCCGATAAATAAATCAGATGATGCATATTCATTGGTGGCAACTATAGGAATGTACGATGATCCATCAAGGCAAAGTCAGAAACCATATAGGATCGATATTGCGGATGCTGGAAATATTGCAGTATGTGGAACGAATGTAAGTGGTAAAAGTACCTTTGTTCAGACACTTATTGCATCATTGATAACCAGATATAAAGCTTCAGAAGTAAATATATACATAGCAGACTTTAGCAATAAATCTTTGCGGTGTTTTGAACAGGCTCCACAGGTTGGCGGTTTTGTTAGCGAGGATGATGATGACAGAATTAGGAAACTGATATTCTTAATAAACAGGATTATATCTACAAGAAAAAATATTCTTGGTGGAATAAGCTTCAACTCCTATAAAAAAGTTAACAAAAACGATATGCCTGCAGTAGTGTTCATAATAGATAACTATGCTGGATTTCGTGAAAAAACAGCAGAAATATATGATGATAATATGCAGAAGATTGTTCATGATGGTACTGCATATGGAATATATACGATTGTAACTGCAAATGGATTTGGTAATACGGGAATACCTGGAAGGATAGAAGACAATATATCTGAAACAGTGGCATTGAGCCTGAATGAAAAGTATATGTACTCATCGGTTCTGAGAACAGGAAGAGTGGAGCTTGAACCGGAAAATCTAAAGGGAAGAGGACTCATAAAGGTCGATGGAGAAGTAATGGAATTCCAGACAGCGATAGCTACGGATAGGTGCGATGATATGGAACGTATAGAGTTACTTCGCAATATGTGTGCATCTATGGCTGAAGGAGCTACTGAGGTAGCGGAAGGTGTTCCTGAAATTCCAGAAAAACCTACGTGGGAGATATTCAAGAGGCGTAATGATGTTGCACAGATGTGTAATGGATATATGCTGCCGATAGGATATGACAGTGTAAGTGCGGAGGGATATGGAATAGACCTTAGGAGAACATTCTGCTATACAATTACGGGCAGAGCAAGAACTGGTAAGAAAAATGTTATGCGGTTATTGATGAATGCAGCACTGATGAGAAATGCAGATATAGTTGTTATAGAACATGGTTCCAATGAGTTCAAGCTTGATTCGGAATTGTTGGGAGCAACGTATATAGATAGCGAAGCAGCACAGGCAGATTACTTTACAATGCTGGTTCCAGAATTTGTGGAGAGAAATAAGTTTAAAAATCAGGTAAAGGAACAAGGCTATGATGAGAATGAAATATATAGCCAGATGACCCGGTTTAAGGAAACATACATTTTTATTGCAGATATGGAAGCGTTTTTAAATACATTGTATTCGCCGAGTGAAGGCATTACAAGAATTGTCCCATTTATAGAGAATGTTGTAGAGAAAGGCGCTCTGCACAACATATTCATTATAGGGTTGATTGATACAGCAAGTCAGTCAGAATGTCGTGGACGAAAAGTATATGATGTTATGACTGGATATCATATGGGAATACAACTGGGTGGCAATTGTGCTGAAACTTCATTTTTTAATTTTACTAATCTATCATTTACAGAGGCAAATAAGGTATACAAACCAGGTATAGGTATGATCCCACAGGATAATGATGATCAGAATGTATCGCAGATAATTATACCGTTATACAGGAGGCAGATAAAGCATGATTAAGTCCAGGTTGATTATGCCGGAAATAAATCAAGAATTTGATGTTCAATATAATGAGAATGCACAGGTTTGTGATGTGATAACGGATACTTTGGATGTTGTATCGCAGTATCTGCGAACAGGCTATGTGAATCGTGAGCACTGGGTATTAGTGTTACCGAGAGAAGGCATGGTTATGGATCCAGATAGAACCTTGAAAAGTTATCATGTTGAAAATGGCGATAAACTGATACTCATGTAGATGAGGGATGTGTGATGTTAGTATCGTAAAGATACTTGACAAGTACAGGGGGGATGAAAATAATGGGGAATAGAGGCGTGCTTTTATATGTAGACTTGGGCAAGCTTGAAGATGAACCTTACAGATTATCAAAGATATATGATACACTTGGACAGTATATTGATGATATCAGACGTCAGAGAGACATAATATACATAAGCAAGATGGCGGAATCTCTGGATATATCATCCCTGGACAGATATCGTGCTCAACTGGTAGATGAATATGATCGGCTTGGAACTCTGAAGAAGATTCTGGATGAGGCATACGATCTGTATAAAGAATGTAATGAAAAATTCGAGGCATCTGGACAGACTCTATGCAACCTATATGCTGAAACTCCATGGTATGAGACCAGTGAAGGAAAGCTGGCTATAGGCATAGGCGTGCTTGTGGTTACTGCTGCAGTGGCGATAGTCTGCCCTGCTGTATTAGGGGCGGCGGCCGCCACGGTAACACAGTCTATAGCGACATCTGCTATTATTGGTGCAGCTACGTCAGGTGTCATGAATGGAATAGCTTCCATGAATTCCGGCAAGTCATTTTATGATGGATTTGCAAGTGGTTTTGAATCTGGAGCAATATTGGGTGCAATCAGTGGAGGATTAGGAGCTGGAACATCTGCAATTATGTCAGGGGCAGAACTCACAGTAGGAAGAGTCATGGCTGTAAAAGCTATGAATATGGTATCTGATGCAACTGTAGATAGTGTGGTATATGCGTATCACTCAAACAAGTATGATAAAGACTTTACTGGCGGAGATATAGTTAAGACTTGGGTAAAAAGTGCGGCAACATCGTTTGCTATGCAGTCTGTTGGAGGTGGAAAGTCATCGTCAAAGACGGATGGTGGGAATGGTGTTATATCTACAGGCAAAGGACGGGGGGAGCCTGAAGGTAGTTTTAAATGTAAGAGTGGTAGTAAGACGGGGACTGTATGGGATAATATTACTAGTACAGCTGACAATATGCCTGCTACTGAAATACCTACTACATTTAAAATTGATTTGGATGGAAACATTAATTATGTGAATTCTGAAACAGGAACGAACACATTATGGACAAATTCAAATGCAACCAAACATATGGGTGAGTATGTAAGTAGATTTGGAGACGAGAGTTGGAGCATTGGAACTAGAAGCCAAGTGATGTTAGAAAGTTATTCTGCATCACTGAATAAAGCGATGGAGACGATAGGCACAGAGGCACCTGGAAGATATTTTGGTACATATGGTAATTGGGAACTTGGTATTAATACTGAAACTGGTGTAGTATATCATGCAAGGATGATTAATTAGAAAGGCGAAAAAGGTGAAGTTTGAAAAAGTATTTAATAATAAAAAATATATTCGAAAAATAGAAGGTATGGGAGAGGGGCTTGTTTTATTTGAAATATCAGTTATTGATAAAAGAATAGGACAAAACTACCATTTGTTTTATGAGGATAAGCGCAAGCCTCCGTTGGACATAGCAATTAATCCAGAAGATGGAATGATAGAGTATGTTAGCTATTTTGTTCAAGATGAAATAATTTATAATATTAGTGATATTCCCGTAATTATAAATGAGGGTATGGGAATTAGTATATGTAATAAGGATTTCAATGAGAACAATATGAATGTTACCTTAGATGGGAAATTTAAAATCTGGAAGTCAGAAAATGCAATTTTAATATTAAGAGATGATATTGAAGAGTGTGTTCTAAATGCATATAGGATTAATGATTCAAATAATTTATTGTTTTTAGACGATTATTTCGTTGGGATAGAATTTAAAAATTTGAATCAAGAAGAAATGAAAGAAATTAAGAATTCGAAATGTTTATTATAAAATATTGTTTTTAAATTATTAGATTAAAGGAGCAGTTTTAAAGATATTTCAACAAATAGGATGGTATATTTATAATCCACAGGAGAAGCCCCAATATTTGCCAATTGGTGAAGACGAAGAGTATGATTGGAAACGTGACGAGATAGAAGACATGGTTTTAGTCAATAGATAACATCAAAATGAGAAAAACTAAATGATTGCTGACAAAAACAATGGGTGATGTGATACTATTGTTTGACAATAATGTAAAGGAAAAGGTGTTGTGTCGCGGGAAGATGATGTTGGAGCTGCGGGCGTTGGAGAAGCTGCGAAAGATAGCAGAGATGAGCTTGAAGACATTTTAAAAGCACTTGAAGCTGGTGATTCTGACAAGCATGGACCCAATATGAAGATCATTATAGGTGTAATAGCTGGGATCGTATTGGTTTCAGTTGTGTTAATCATCATAATGGTTAACAGGAAATCTGTTGTGCCTGATTTTGTTGGGCACACGACGGCAGAGGCAAAACAAATTGCCGGAGAGGCTGGTGTAACGCTTGAGGAGAAAAAAGAATACAGTTCTGAGGTAGAAGAAGGATGCGTTATCTCACAGGATATAGCCAAGGGAATGAAGGTGAAACGTAAGGCTTCAGTTGGAATAACGGTCAGTAAAGGCAAGGTGATGACAGTTGTGCCGGAATTTGTTGGTGAAACTCTGGATGATGCCAGAGCTATGGCTACAGAGGCTGGTATAGAGCTTGAAGAGAGAAGATAAGGTACACAAGTTCAAACGAGAATGTACTCAAGGTCAATGACAGAGGAGTCATAACAGCCACAAAAACGGGTACAGCCCAAATAACAATATGCGCTAATAATAAGACAAAGTCAAATTATAAGCCATGTTCGAAAACAATCACTGTTAAGGTAAGAAAGTCTCAGAGCATACAGATAAAGAGCAAAAAGACACAATATAACTATAAGAAGGGCGTGAAGAGAAGCACAGGAGCTTCAGCAAAGGGCGGAGTCAGACTTACATATAGTTCATCCAATCCTAAGGTTAATTCCAGAAAAACCTACGTGGGAGATATTCAAGAGGCGTGCTTTTATATGTAGACTTGGGCAAGCTTGAAGATGAACCATACAGGCTGTCAAAGATATATGATACACTTGGACAGTATATTGATGATATCAGATGTCAGAGAGACATAATATACATAAGCAAGATGGCGGAATCCCTGGATATATCATCCCTGGACAGATATCGTGCTCAACTGGTAGACGAATATGATCGGCTTGGAACTCTGAAGAAAATTCTGGATGAGGCATACGATCTGTATAAAGAATGTAATGAAAAATTCGAGGCATCTGGACAGACTCTGTGCAACCTATATGCTGAAACTCCATGGTATGAGACCAGTGAAGAAAAGCTGGCTATAGGCATAGGCGTGCTTGTGGTTACTGCTGCAGTGGCGATAGTCTGCCCTGCTGTACTGGGAGCTACGGCAGCTGCAGTGACACAGTCTGTAGCGACATCGGCTATTATTGGTGCAGCTACGTCAGGTGTCATGAATGGAATAGCTTCCATGAATTCCGGCAAATCATTTTACGATGGATTTGCAAGTGGTTTTGAATCTGGAGCAATATTGGGTGCAATCAGTGGTGGATTAGGAGCCGGGATATCGGCAGTTGCAACCGGGGCAGAACTGACAGTAGGAAGAATAGTGGCAGTAAAAGCTGTGAATATGATATCTGATGCGACTGTAGATACTGTGGTATATGCATATCATTCAGACAAGTACGATAAGAGTATTACTGGTGTAGACATAGTCAAGACTTGGGCAGCGAGTGCTGTAACATCGCTTGTTATGCAGTCGATTATGGATGAATGTAATGATAGGACTCAATCACCAGATAAGAACAGTAATTCAATTAATTTTAAGAATTCGTTGGATAATCAAAGTAAAGCTAATAGTAATAAGCCCACAAATACAGTCACATATAGACGTGTTCAAGGAGGAACTGGAGACAAAGCAAGTCAACAGAGAATATTAATTGATAGTGAAGGAAATGTATATATAAATAAGAAAAATGTAAATTTGAATGTTAGTGTGGATAACGGAGAGCATTCGCAGTATTATATAGAAAATAAACGACCTGGTGCTGATATTTATGAATTTGAAGTTCCTAAATGGTTAGATGATATGGTAAACGAGTATATCGTGCCGGAAAAGAATTATAGAACAAATCCTTTAAATCAGGGGAGATGTGCGCCAAAGCTAAATGATCCCACAACTCCTGGAAGATGCATAGAATTTCCTGCACCGTGGATTGAATGGATTGAGGAATATGCTACAAATGGAAGAATAATAGCAGGAGGGGGGTAGGTGAAAGATAAGAAATAGAATAAGGTAAGCTTAAAATTGTTGAAAAAAATAATTGGAGGATTGGTTTAATGAAAAAAACGATTTCGATAATGACAGAGGAGTTTGTAAATGAAAAAACAGGCGAAAGCGTAGAGGGTATAACTATAATGATTGATGGAGTTATAAAAGATTTATTTGATATTATTAAGCATGAAAAAAAAGAATACAGCGATAACGTAAGTATAGTTCAGGATGCTTTAATGAAAGGTTTAGAAGAAATAAAAAATACTATATAAGCTAAGGTAATTATCATAGAATTTGCGATTTGCAAAAATACATTGTTTCCATAACAATTAGTATAGTGGAAACAATGTATTTTTTATAGTAACATGAGAAAAAAACATGCTGATTGACTATGTTGGACACACTACGTCAGAGGCAAAACAAATTGCTGGAGAAACAGGTGTAACACATGAGGAGAAAAATACGTATTTAAAGAATCTCAGATATTATTTTGATGCTGTTACCAAAACAATGGTTAGAAGTATGTCGGTTTTAGATAGTGGAACAATAGATGGAATGGCTACGGATGAAAATGGGAAGGCTTTAATATTACTGATATCAGATCATCTTGATTGGAAAAATGAGTATGATCATTTACTAAGACTACAAGAAAAAATAAATTCTTATATTACATTCTGCGAGGAACATCAATGGAGAATTAACAGTAAAAGAGTTTGTTGATTGGTACAATGATATTGACAACTATAGACCAGAACTGCCTAGTAATAACCGTAGTCACAAATATTAATAAGGAAGAATCTAATGGATATATATTTAGTAGCAAAATTAAAGAAATATGATGATTTTATTTCCTGTTATAATGAAGGAGATGAGAAAAAAATGTACAAAGGTAAATCACTGCTATTTTATTCATTATCAAATAATGATGCAGAAAGCCGTTATTTAATAACAATTTTTTTGATCAATAAGGGTGCTGATGTTAATGTAGTAAATGAGTGTGGTGAAAATCTTTTGCATATATTGCTTTCAAGAGTGAATCACAATATAAATCAGACGGTGGAGTTGTGCAAAAAGTTGATAGATGGAGGTGTGGATATAAACCAAATAGACGAAAAAGGAAGAGTCCCACTACAGTATTTGATTAATTTAAAATTTACAGATGAGGAACTTGAACCTTTATATAAAATCTGGTTTGCACAAAAAAATATTCTGGTTAATTACAAGAATGCATGGGGAAAAACGCCATTGGAAATTGCTGCTCAAATGCCGTACAGAAAAAAATTAGTAGAAAGGTTAAAATTATATGAGTGATGTAGTAAGTTTTATTTCAGATGCTGGTGGAAGCGTTGTTTCAAAAAATATATTGATACGGAAGAGTATTTGAGTGATGCAGATAATATGAGCATCTGTGATTTTAATACAATTGCAAATATTGAACCGGCAATTCTCACAATATACAACTGTAAAGTTGGAACTGATTTAGAATTGGTGGATGAGAATGGAAAGAAATATTTCTTGGATAACAGTACAGGAAAGAAATTTAAAGTATAGGACATATTCTGGGCACTCGGTAAGAAGTAAATGAGTAGTGTAAGAAGCCGATGCAGATAGTAAATACATTGTTTACTTAACAACATTTGTTATGAAAACAATGTATTTTTTTAGAGTTAAATTGAGAAAAACTAAATGATTGTTGACAAAAAAATAATGGATGATGCAATACTATTGTTTGATAATGGCATAAAGGAGATGGTGTTGTGTCGCAGGAAGATGATGTTGGAGCTGCGGGCGTTGGAGAAGCTGCGAAAGATAGCAGAGATGAGCTTGAAGACATTTTAAAAGCGCTTGAAGCTGGTGATTCTGACAAGCATGGACCCAATGTGAAGATCATTATAGGTGTAATAGCTGGGATCGTATTGGCTTCAGTTGTGTTAATAAGCATAATGGTTAAAATGAGAATGCACAGGTTCGTGATGTGATAACGGATACTTTGGATGTTGTATCGCAGTATCTGCGAACAGGCTATGTGAATCGTGAGCACTGGGTATTAGTGTTACCGAGAGAAGGCATGGTTATGGATCCAGATAGAACCTTGAAAAGTTATCATGTTGAAAATGGCGATAAACTGATACTCATGTAGATGAAGGATGTGTGATGTTAGTATCGTAAAGATACTTGACAAGTACAGGGGGGATGAAAATAATGGGGAATAGAGGCGTGCTTTTATATGTAGACTTGGGCAAGCTTGAAGATGAACCATACAGATTGTCAAAGATATATGATACACTTGGACAGTATATTGATGATATTAGACGTCAGAGAGATATAATATACATAAGCAAGATGGCGGAATCTCTGGATATATCATCCCTGGACAGACTCTATGCAACCTATATGCTGAAACTCCATGGTATGAGACCAGTGAAGGAAAGCTGGCTATAGGCATAGGCGTGCTTGTGGTTACTGCTGCAGTGGCGATAGTCTGCCCTGCCGTACTAGGGGCGGCGGCCGCCACGGTAACACAGTCTGTAGCGACATCGGCCCTCGTGGGATCAGCAATATCTGGTATAATGAATGGCACTGCATCAGTGAAAGCAGGAAAGTCGTTTTTTGATGGATTTGCAAGTGGCGTTGAAGAGGGCGCAATAATAGGTGCTCTTTGTGGAATGTTTGGCGCAGGAACAGCAGCCATGATGACTGGTGCAGAGATGACGGTCGGTAATGTTTTTGCTGCCAGAGTAATAAATGCTGTTGGGGATGCAACAATAGGTACAGCTACATACATATATCATGAAAACAAATATGATAAAGCAATAACAGGCGGAGATGTAGACAAGACCTGGGCAGAGTGTGCAATAACATCATTTGTTTTGCGGTCAGTTTTTGAGGGTGGAAAGTCATCGTCAAAAGCAGATGGAAAGAATAGGGGTATGTCTACTAGCAAAGGACGGGTGGAGTCTGAAAGAAGTATTACTTGTGAGGGTGGAAGTGGTTCTGTAATTTACACTTCAGTAGAATATGAAGGCACAGTTAAAGTTAATGGAGAAGTTAGAGATGTAAGTAGAAAGGTATATCAAAGGAATGATATAGATTTTGAGTATTTTGATGAGACAACAGGACTAACAAACTTAGAACGTATGCAGGCTGGCAAGCCTCCTATAGGGACAGATGGTAATGCTATTCAACTACATCATATTTTGCAAAAAGAAGCAGGACCAATGGTTGAGATTCGAGAGATTACACATCAAGAATATTATTCACAGTTGCATGGTCTTATCGAAGATGGAGCAAGTTTTAGAAATAATCCAATATTGAATAAGCAATATAATAATTTTAGACGTTCATATTGGAAATGTAGAGCAGAGCAAATCGTAGGAGGAAAATAAAATATGTATGATAAAATTGTTAAGATTATAAGTCAATATGAAGAAAAAGGTGATTTTACACATCCTAATGTAGATGATAAAGATTTATATGATGCAGAAAAAATATTAAATTTAAAAATTCCAGAGCAGTATGTTTGGTTTTTGAAAAATTATGGGCATGGTGGACTGGATGGCATTGAAACATTGGGTGTAGGTAAAAATGGCAAAATGATATTTGTGGAAAAGACACTAGAATTCAGGTCATATGGGTTGAATGACGATAAGATTGTAATAGAAAATTGTGACGAATGGATTTATTGTATTGATGTAAAAACTGGAGCCGTTATGATGTGGTCACAAGGAGATAAAAAGTACAAGATTAATTATAAAAATTTTATTGAATATCTAAATGATAGAATCAGTGATGCTATAGAAAATATGTAATATTTATAAAATTAAATTTAATTATGTCTATACTTTAGGACTTCAAAGTCCCTAACTCAAAAAGCTATTATGTCATTTGAGGATGGAAAGCAATATTCATCGTGGAGTAAACTTAGAGAAGAGGGATTGTCACTTGAACAAGTAGAAAAAATAAAAGGCACACCAAAGGGACAGAAACCATTACCAGAAACTTATTTGAGTGAGGAATATATTAATAATCATCTAAATTCATTCAAGAAAAGTGGTGCGGTAAAAATAATGCCAAGTGAGCCATCAGGAACAATTGGTGGTAAAGGTGGTACATTTGTAATGTCTGGGGATGAACTAAGTGAAATAATTCGAAACGCAGATGGGGATGTGGCTAAAATAGAAAGTGTTTTGGGATTAGACAAAGGATATTTAGGAAGTAATCCTGTTATAGTGACAATTCAGGACACATCTAGTTTAAGACTTCCATCTGGCAATGAATTAGGTGCATGGCCGGAATACTGGGAACCAGGCGGCTATACAAGTGGTGGAATAAAAGAAGCAGTTATTAATCCGGCGAAAGAAGGAACATATACATATAAACATTTATTTGAATAGAGGTGCTTTAAAATGAAGTTAATTATAGAAGATGAGGGTATTAGTCTACTGGAAAACAAAGGGCAATATTATCTTCAGTATGATGCAGGAGCGCATATGATAAAGAAAAAAAGAATTGAAATTACAAATGAAGAGGCGGAGTTATGCCAATTAGATGTTGAAGAAATGTATAATCTTATTTTGCAATATCAAAATGATGGTGTATATGGTGAAGATGTAGTTGAATAAAATATATAAATTTAATTATGGTTATACTTTAGGACTCCAAAACCCCTAACTCAAAAAGCTATTTTAATTTCTGTCTGTTCACGAAGTGAATGACATACAGAGATTAATAATAGCTTTTTGTCATTTACCTAAAGGGGAAAGGACACCTTATGGCGAAATTTGCCCCCAGGTATACAAAAGGATTTGTCTGACAATTTATTTCTAAGGTACGGTAAATCATTGATTTTACTGACTTTATTGCAAGCAGACAGATTTCATTCTTTCACAGAACTATTGTTTGCTAAAATACTCATAAATACTGTGAAATAGCCATTTTCAGCAATTGATATAAAATTATAACAAAAGATTTCGTTACAAGTTTGGCTGGTATCTACAACAGTATATTTTTATGAAAGTATATGCCAAAATCAAGACAATTCAACTAATTGTTAAGAAAATGCCTTATTCTGATATCTTGAATAATTTTAAGACCTAGGATAAGAAATTTAATCAGTATTGGTGTATTCATAAAACGCATATAAGTTGTTATCCTTGGAAACAGAGACAGGATTAGTAAGATTGGCATCTTTGCATATGCTGGTGCTACCCAGCCATATGGCACAGCACAGGGGGATGTCTGTTGCGGGTATTGATGGTATATCAAAAACAGTCAGATAAATTTCAGCCTTTGAAGATTCACAGGTGCATGCGTATAATTGTTGTTTTGCCCGCATTATTGCTGATACTGACAGGCTAAGGGATTTTTAAGCTGTGAATGTTTCTGTTGTTGTTCGAAAGAAATTTGGCTGAGACAGATGCTAAGAAATATTACCATCTTGCGAGATGAAAAGTTTGCTAATACCTATTTGTATCGCATGTTAGGATGCTTGTACAGATGGGTATTTTTGTTGTGGTCATATATTTTGATATTCACAGGTATCGTTTCAATGTAGGCTGACAGCGAGAGACCTTGCTATCTGTATGTATCCAGTGCCAATGGGGTATCATCTCACAGTTGATTTCATATCAACTGCAATCGTTTTAATCTGAATTTCTTTGAAATGACCTAATCTTAATTCGTTATGATTTTATCTGAAATAAATTCCACTTGAGATTCTACAAAATATTATAAGGAACTTTTAATGGAACTGCCGATTTCAAGAGTGACAGAAAATCAGTGACAAAAAGTCACGAAATAATTATACGTATCCATTTTATTTTGAAATTTCCTGTTATCACTGACTTTTAAAGCTTTTTTTTAAAATAAGTTGTCGACTGATAAAATTCATACTCCATTTTTGTCACAACTGATATTGCAACTGTTTTCTCTGGCATGGATTAATTTATGGAACTTCCATTCTGTAAGATTCAGATATTTTTATATTTTTTGTAACAAGAAATCATCTGTTACAGATTGGTGGTGAGAGTGATGGTATATGGAATTATTTCAGCAAAAGATAATCAGACGAGCCTCGCTTATTTTAAGAGTAAAAAAGTTTCACAGCTTGAACCGGAAAATCTAAAGGGAAGAGGACTCATAAAGGTCGATGGAGAAGTAATGGAATTCCAGACAGCGATAGCTACGGATAGGTGCGATGATATGGAACGTATAGAGTTACTTCGCAATATGTGTGCATCTATGGCTGAAGGAGCTACTGAGGTAGCGGAAAGTATTCCTGAAATTCCAGAAAAACCTACGTGGGAGATATTCAAGAGGCGTAATGATGTTGCTCAGATGTGTAATGGATATATGTTGCCGATAGGATATGACAGTGTAAGTGCAGAGGGATATGGAATAGACCTTAGGAGAACATTCTGCTATACAATTACGGGCAGAGCTAGAACTGGTAAGAAAAATGTTATGCGGTTATTGATGAATGCAGCACTGATGAGAAATGCAGATATAGTTGTTATAGAACATGGTTCCAATGAGTTCAAGCTTGATTCGGAATTGTTGGGAGCAACGTATATAGATAGCGAAGCAGCACAGGCAGATTACTTTACAATGCTGGTTCCAGAATTTGTGGAGAGAAATAAGTTTAAAAATCAGGTAAAGGAACAAGGCTATGATGAGAATGAAATATATAGCCAGATGACCCGGTTTAAGGAAACATACATTTTTATTGCAGATATGGAAGCGTTTTTAAATACATTGTATTCGCCGAGTGAAGGCATTACAAGAATTGTCCCATTTATAGAGAATGTTGTAGAGAAAGGCGCTCTGCACAACATATTCATTATAGGGTTGATTGATACAGCAAGTCAGTCAGAATGTCGTGGACGAAAAGTATATGATGTTATGACTGGATATCATATGGGAATACAACTGGGTGGCAATTGTGCTGAAACTTCATTTTTTAATTTTACTAATCTATCATTTACAGAGGCAAATAAGATATACAAACCAGGTATAGGTATGATCCCACAGGATAATGATGATCGGAATGTATCGCAGATAATTATACCGTTATACAGGAGGCAGATAAAGCATGATTAAGTCCAGGTTGATTATGCCAGAAATAAATCAAGAATTTGATGTTCAATATAATGAGAATGCACAGGTTTGTGATGTGATAACGGATACTTTGGATGT
>NZ_JBEHVP010000012.1:0-34596 GCF_040227275.1 Coprococcus sp. RTP31081st1_H1_RTP31081_211007 | reverse complement strand
ATCTCAAAATCTGATGCTTTATAGATGTTTCTGACACCGTCTCACGCGACAGCTTTTATAAGATACCACCATCATTTTACAATGTCAAGCATATTTTTTCTTTTTTCTATTTTTGTGTTTTTCCTATTATGTATTTTCTTATTCTCTTCTTATTTTCTTTTTATTTCTTTCTTTTATATTCCTCGTTATAATCAGATTTTAAGATACTATACCTGTTAGTTTCTCCGTTTCCTTTATACTCAGCTTATATTGTATCTATACTCTTTGCTTATACCAGCTCAAGTCTTTCAATTATAAAACCTTCATTCTCCATGTGATATACGGTTCCGCAATATGGGCAGTTTCTCTGACGGACAGAATCAAAGCTTGCTCCACAATTCCTGCAATACACAGATGTAATGGAGAATCCAGGAGGTTCCATGTAAGCAACATTTCTCCGAAGTGTAACGTCTATACAGTCTCCGCACCTGTTGACGCGTCCATTCTTCTCACTGTAATTTATCCACCATGTTCTGAGTGTCATGCACAGATGACTTCCCTCCATATGTATATCCTGCACTGTCATAGCCTGCATATATGTCATTTCTATAATATCCCGAAAATATGGATTTAATGTTCCACCACAATATGATGCCAGATTCTCCGGGTGGTCTGACATAATCGCCATACGGATAAGAGATATGATCTGTCCCTCAAACTTCTCAAATGAAAAATACGGATCATATGGTGCAAATGCACTTTTGACCTTTCCTTTTGTTGTCACATAGGACCAGAACGGTATTCTCTTTCGTCCATCCCTGTTGAACTGTTTTGTCATAAATATAATAATAGAAATTATATATCCAAATATTCCGCCCATAATAAGTGCTACAAAAAATGACATTAACAAAGCCTGCGGTATTGGAGTTTCCCGGTCGAGAAAAGAAGGTATAAAACATGCAAGGAAGAAAACCAGCATTGTTATCCCTGTGGCCTTTCCCATCTTCTTCTGATTCTTTGTAGAAGCATTCTCTCGTATAAAAAATATATTTGTTACACGGGGAAACAGATCACTGATACGAAAAACCGTACGACAATAAGGGTAGCCTTCCGTGAGAGCTGCCACAGGACTAACTGCACCGCAGTTTGGACAAGACATGGACATACGTGTAAGTTCCTGCTCATTTGGAGTATGGACAACTGTCTCGTACATCGTATCTTCAGTTACACGCTCATATATTATGCCGGTTGAATTCTGGAATTGCAGATGTCTGTCAACACCCTCATACATGAGATCAACTGTGTACCAGGATGTCTTTCGAGGCACTCTTGTAGTTCCCATCGTTTCTCTCTTCACAGGTGATGTATGCTGTATCATACGAATGCCTTTCCGTGCCATTCTATCCTTCTGAAGGCGAAGAATATATGATGTGTCTCCATCACAGCTGCGTGGACGCATGTCAGAATCATACCAATGATTTAATTCTATGGCGAAATCATCAAATATACTTCTGTGTTTCTCCCATGTTGGAGTATATTTCTTAAATGCTGTCACCTGTTTTCCATAACAGATCAAAGAAATTATAGCGGCTATGATCAAAGCCGCTCCAATACACAGAAAAACAAGAGCCGGCGTCTTATCTATATCCTCAACTGTATAGACTGAGGCTCCGAGAAGTCCCAATGCCAACAACACTATCCCCCTCACGAGCAATTTTGTATCTGGCGCTGGCACCTCCAATTTACGTTTTTTATTTGAAAGATTTGATATATCTGAAAATATTGACATTTTCTTTTCCCCATAAATCCCATTAAACTTTTATTGTTATTGTATCTTTGAAACTATGCCATTTTCCGTAAGTGTCTGCAGACATTCCGACGCACTGTCATCGTGCATCATCTGCCACACCTGTTCCATTCCTGGTGCAAGCGGTTTTAGCAGGAACTCTTCTCCCGATATCCAGTACACTTTGCCCTCTTCTGAAGATATAAGTTTCCCCTGATACTCATCCGTCTTGTACAGAAATCCGACATTTCTCACAGCTCCGGTCATCCAGTGATATATTCCGGTGAGCTTTGGATTGCTTATGGTCAGCCCGGTCTCCTCATATATCTCTCGTATCACCGATTCTGTGAATGTCTCTCCAGGTTCCACATGTCCACCAGGGAATGTCGTTCCAGAATAGCTTTTCCCTACTTTATCGAGTGCCAGTACACGCCCAGCGTGATCATATACCATGCACATATTCATAAATATTACCTTCTCTATTTCCGCCATTTTCTCCATCCTGTTGTTTCTATACATTCTGTATGTATTCTCCGGTCTATGGATTTATATCGCACTCTATATACTATATATCATAATGTGCGAGTACGATAACACGTTACTATCACAACGAGCTTAATTATCTTATGCTCTTTTTCAGAATGTCATATTTGTTATCTACATCATTTTGTATATTCTCCGAGCGCAGCCTTCAGATACTCATACCTCAGTCTTTTCTCTTCCTTTGCAAAATGTACCTCCCGCTGCTGCTCTGGATTATCCTCGTAATTCAAGACTTCATCGCCGAACTGCTCGCTTGTGAGATCAAAAGCGCAGTCACCTATCACATTGTAACAATGATAGTTTCCACCCGGTCTCTTTATACCGTACACCTTTCCGCCAAATATATCCTGTGCCAGAAAAGCAGTGATGGAACACTGCCCCAGCGTCATGTTATCCTTTGTCCATCTGTCCCTCATCCTCGGCGCACAGGTGTCTGCACACCAGATATGACTCAGCGCATCGTATAGATCTGTTGGGGTATTTATCCCCGGATATTCATCTGTGATGGCCGGTGCATCTGCATTCTTCCAGCCCCAGAAATTGTATGTCTTTTTTCCGTTGTCCATCCATCTCACCTTCGATACTACATTATTCCATCATACTTCTACATTCGATACTTCTTTTGTCCAGCTGCCTCCATTACATCAACATCCTTACATCAACTTTCTTGCTTCATTATATCACTCACACTGTAAATTCTCAGTATTTAATATACGGTATTATTCCACAGTATTTTCTAGCACTCCAATATTTTCTATCTTACATCTTACCACATCGCCGCCCTTAAGGTACAGTGGTTATCATATATCCGTCAAGGCTCTTGTCGAAACAAAAAGACACCCGGATATAAATATCCATTCGCATTCAACCGCGAATCATATTTATACTCGGATGGTCTCTATATTTCATATGATATTGTCACTTGCGTTATCTACTACAGTCCTACTGAAGCTTTCCGTACTCCTCATCCGTCACAGGCTCGCACCATTCATTTGATGTCTCCTCACCTGGAACCTCGATTGCAAGATGGCTGAACCAGCTGTCAGGAGCTGCGCCGTGCCAGTGCTTTACCTCAGCAGGAATGTTGATGCAGTCGCCTGGATTCATCTCAACTGCAGGCTTGCCCTCCTCCTGATAGTATCCGCGTCCACCGACACATACAAGGATCTGTCCGCCACCGCTCTTTGCGTGATGGATATGCCAGTTTACTGCAACCCGGCTCAAATGTCACGTTGAACACTCCGACCTGACTAGTCGATACTGGAAAGAGATAGCTGTGTCCTATAAAATACTGAGCAAATGCATCATTTGGCTGTCCGATAGGGAATACCATGCTCTTTGCATGTGCTCTCATGGACTCATCCTCATATGGAAGATCGCCCTCATTTACATTCCACACTTCCTTTGCAAGATTGAATACTGCCCAAGCCTTTGGCCAGCCGGCGTAGAAGCCAACATGTGTGATGACCGCTGCGATCTCCTTCTGTGATACACCGTGATCCTTCGCATTCTGAAGATGGAACTTCAGCGATGAGTCAGTGATTCCCTGTGCCATAAGTGCCACAACAGTTATGATACTTCTGGTCTTTACATCGATGTCATTGTTGTTCCAGTTCTCCCCAAAGAGAACATCGTCATTAAAATGTGCAAACTCAGGAGCGAACTCTCCGAGTGCATTTCTTCCCGCTGTCTGTACTATCTTTGCCATTGTTTTTCTCCTTCCAAATGTAACTCTTTTTCATTTATTCGTTGGATGTATGAAAGTTATTATCATCCTTCAATAATTTGTCATACATCTATTCTTTACGCGAGGGTTTTATCTACCCACTTCTCGATCTCCTGTCTGTTTGCCATGTTGAGCAGTCCGCCTTCTACAAACTCAGCTCCCGGTGCCGACGGCTGGAGTTCCTTGATCGTGTTGCCAAATCCGCTTCCACCTGATGTTGCGAACAATGTGATCTTCTTGCCTGTGAAGTCGTACTTCTCAAGGAATGTATTGATGATCATCGGAGCCACATACCACCAGATAGGGAATCCAAGTATGATCTCATCATAATTCTCAATATGTGCATTTGAATCATCAAGCTCCGGTCTAAGCTTCTTGTCGCTCATCTCGACGCTGCTTCTGGATTTCTTGTTCATCCAGTCAAGGTCAGCCTTGGTGTACAGCTCCTTTGGTTTGATCTCGTACAGGTCTGCGCCTGCTGCCTCCGATATCATCTCTGCAACCTTTTTCGTGGTTCCACTTGCGCTGAAATATGCTATAAGCTTTTTTGACATTATGTAAACCTCCTTCAACTAAACGTCATCCCATTCTAATCACCTTTGACGTGGAATGATGCTGCATGTCAAGTCTTCGTCAAAAACCTGACACATTCCAATATCCGCCCACACATCCTATGAATGTATGAGCATAAAAATAAGCAAGTACTTTTCAATACATGCTTATTTTAGTCCTGATATATCTATATGTCTAATACCTATATCGAATTATCTGTTATGCCTAAAAGGCATATTGTTACATCAGTCGCTTAATGATAGAAATTTTCAATTAACTCACTTAATCTTCTGGCCGCTTGATTTTGCAAATCCCATGTGATATAAAGTAAACGTTGTTTACCAAATAGTAAATGGAGGTGGCTATCATTCGGGGAAGTACAAAGGAAACAAGGGCGGCAATACTGAAAAGTGCCATGGAAGTCTTTCTTGAGGTTGGATATCAGGAGGCGTCCATGCGTAAAATCGCCGCAAGGGCCGGTATAACCGCAGGCGCAATATACAAGCATTTCTCAGGCAAAGAGGAAATGTTTGACGAGATATTTGAGGAAAGCGGCAGAAAGCTCATGGAAGTCACTGAATCCATGATCGGAATAGACTTCACTGCCATGTCAGATGACGAGCTGCTCAATGTGTTGTATTCCAGGATATCAGTACATATATTCGATATGCTTGAGGGCGACATGCAGCTCTTTCATATGCTGCTGAAAAATGACTCAGGCAAATGTCTGGAGAAATTCCGCAGTATCTATATAGAAAGAAGCGCCGGTTTTGCGATTAAGTATTATGATGAATTGTACAAACGCGGAATCGCAACAAGAAAATTATCTGAAAGGACCGTGTATATGCTCTCTCTGGCCGAATTCTCAATGGTCTGTGAAATAATCGCAGATGACACATGTCAAAGTGGAATCACGCCAGAGATGAAAATTGCTTTTATGGAAGCTATGAATGTTCTGCTGCACGGAATAGAGGCAGGACTGCAGATAGGAGGAAAAACTAATGGAAAAAAAGAAAATCGAAAAGGGCTCTGTCCAGGAAACTCTTCTTCTTCCACTGTACGGAAGAAAGCGTGCCATGGAGATGTATCCGGGAAACTTTAACGATCTTGACTGCCAGAGAATATACAACGAGGTCGAGATAGACTATAACAGGAAAGGTATCATGGAGAAAATCGGTGCTATCATGGCTGCCACCAGACAATATGATCTGGCATCCGTCTGCCGATCGTATCTCAAGGATCATCCAAGAGCCTGTGTTGTGAACCTCGGCTGTGGTCTCGACACAACATTCAGCCAGGTGGATAACGGACAGGCACGTGCGTACAATCTGGATTTTCCTGACGCCATAGCTGTCCGCAATGAACTTTTAGGTGAGCGTGAACGCGAGACAAATATCGCCTGTGACCTCAACGATCTCTCATGGTTTGACAAGATAGATTTCCGCCCTGAGGACGGGATCGTATTCTTCGCATCGGGGGTATTCTACTATTTCAAAACTGAGCAGGTTAAGACTTTGTTTGCCGCCATGGCTGAGCATTTTCCTGGAGGCAAGCTGGTATTTGACGCGACGAAGAAAAAGGGGCTTAAGAACATGCTGAAGACATGGCTCAAGGACTGTGATGACAACATCGGTGTTTATTTCAGTGTCGATGAACTCTCGGAACTTAAGAGCTGGAGTTCTTCATTCAGTTCTGTCATCAGGAAAGGATATCTCACAGGGTACAGACCTCTTGACAAACGATATGGATTTGTACTCAACACTGTTTTTAAGCACCTGGACAAATCCTGCATGTGTCAGATAATCGAGATACGCTTTAAATAAATCGACAGGCCAATAATTGACCTGTATTGATAATTTGACTGGTGTCAAATAGAATAGAAAGGATATGTAACTATGGAATATGGATTTACGCAGAAATTATTTTGTTATTTCTTTCACAATTCATGCATGAAGCAGGCAAAAACACAGCATCTAAGCCTTGACAGTAAGGCTATAAAGAACGAATACAAAGCAGTCCTTGAGCGTGCCGATGACATAGGAAAGTCGCACCTCATGAGCTCATACTGCATGGGCGCATATTTCATCGCACTAAACAGAAAGACTTCTCTTTCACCGGAGGAATGTTTCAGCCTGTACAAAGACGGGCTGTACAACAATAAACTTTTTCATATGGTTATTGGAAATGCAGACAGCTATCTCGATGAAAAAAAGCTTCCGGGAAGGAAGAAATGGTCTGAGGAATCTCATCTGAGACGCTATAAGAATGACTGGGTTCTTGACATCATCGAGGGCGGACCAAACGATGACTTCGTACTCGGCTATGATTATCACAACTGCGGGATCTGTAATCTCTGCCGTGACGAGGGATGCTTTGAACTGGCAAAGTATCTGTGCCGTATGGATTTCGTGCTTGCTGACATGATGGACTTGAAGCTCACAAGGACTCAGACCCTTGCCGAAAATGGAACTTACTGTGACTTCCGCTATGGACGGAAGTCACAGTAATTGATCTATCTTTTATAATCAATTTCTCCCACTGCCATAGGATTCAGATTCAGTGTCACCCATTTGACCGAAAGTTCTGTGAGTCTATTTATATCCGTCTCATCGGCGTCCTTGATGCCGTTTATGAGTCCGGCAAATTCTCTCTGCTCGTCCACGTCAAGTGGTGTGCCCATACATATGTATCGATACAGGGCATTTGCCATGCTCTTGAAATCTGAATCCCAGTTGCAGCATCCGTTATCTAGTATCTCATAGGCAAGTTTTCCCGATATACGGATGACCTCGCCCTGAACTGTGCCCGCATGTCCCGAACCAGGCACAAGAAGATTCCACAATTCTCCATGCTGCTTCTGCCAGCGCTTCTCATGAATGACGATCGGCGATGTGCCGTCATATTCTACCCGCCTTGGAACAGAGGCAACTCCGAGCAGTCCGTACAGACTCTCCATCGCCCTGTCAAGCTCCGGCATAATATCTGGACTCATATCTTTCCTGCGAAACTCTATATCCTCAGCCGCGCTTCTCATATATGTTCTTATTTTATCTGTGACCGGAACTCCTATCCCGATCAGATACTCTGCTACCGGCGCAAGCTTTATCAGATCAAATGTCCTTGCCCAGTGAAACGCTCTCTCAAGTGGAGTCTCCCCTGATCTGGATGTCACTTCTGCATCTGCTCCCGCCTGTATCAGACATTTGACAAGCTCAAGATTGCCAGTCTTCACAGCCACATGCATTACGGTCTCTCTGTCAAGGCCCTGGGTGGCTGTTATGTCTGCGCCCAGCTTCACCAGCGCTATTGCCTGTTTCTCTGATGACATTCTTCCAGCATGATAAAGCAGCGGTGTGTAGCCATACTGGTCAACATAGTTGATGTCGATCCCCTGCTCTATCAGCCACCGCATCATCTCCTCTGAAAGTGGAAATTCCAGTGCATTTCCCTTGTTGTATCCGCCATATGCATTGATGTCGCATTTGCCCAATACCTTCTTGATGTCCTCATCACTTGCCGTCTGCACAAGCTGCTCAAAATCCTTTGGCAGTGTTTTTCTCTTTGCCATGTGTGTACCTCCCATATTCTATTCTACTTACCCCTGATCTTCCTGACATTCCTGTTCATCATATGCCTTCCCCAGTTTCTGTACAGGAACGCCTTCACCCTTGACATCTCCTGATGGTGTTCTTTTAACAGTTCATCCGGCGAATCATACACTCCGAAATCCTGATTGATACCTTCGCTCTGGATATATGTATTATTCCTGTCAAAATCTATAACAGGATTCTTAAAGTCCTTAACTGCCACTCCACTTTCTCTCTCTGATGAGCTGCTTGATATTCTCATTTGAATAGTCGAGCATCTTTGTCTCTGTCAAATAATCGTGCATCCCTTTTACCTCTTATCCGAAAAATTGCATATCTGTATCGGTGTGCCACCTTCCATAACGTGGAAACCGTGTCTCTCATAGAAAGCGACATTCTTGCTGTCCTCCTGCATTCCCTCTATGTACAGATAATTCTTATATTTATCTCTAATATATTCTACCATATTTCCGGCTATTTTCTGCCCCTGATATTCAGGATGCACAAGAACATAGTGTACAAATGCCACCAGCTCTGAATCATCCAACACTCTTGCAAGTCCGACAAGGCGCTCACCCACCATCCCATGCGGTAAGAACAGTCTGTGAGTTCATAAGTGCTTTGTGAAGTCTCTGTGGGTATTCTGCCGAGATCCACCCAACCGACTTAAAAAGCTCCTGTACCTGATCCTGTGTAAATGTTTTCTCTTCTGTATATTTTATCATTATGTCTACCCCCTATGGTCACATTTCTGGCACTGTGTCATCTCGTTTTCGTTGTCTTCCTTGTAAAAGGTTCCTGACCACTGACAAATACTCTTAAGTATCGGTACAACGGATCTGCCCTTATCTGTAAGTGAGTATTCAACTCTCGGAGGAATCTCATCATATGATCTTAGAAAACTTTGGTTTTCCATATTCGGAAACATATTTCTCAATGTCAAATTGATTTTTCTTGTCAAAATCCGAAAGCTCTTTGTACATCTCGTGTGCGGTTATATCGACCTTATCTGAAAAGAACGGTCTTACTCCACGCACCTGCAATATACATTTGCCGCCATCCATAAGAGCCAGGCGGTCTTGGCTCATAAGCTCCCGCCCAAGTTTCTGATAGTTCAGACCATAGGACTGAGATGTTCCTCTGGTATCAGAGGTGTTGTACGTGTCAATCGTTTCCTTACCCAGCACTTCCGACAGATCTTTTAATGTTGACTTCTCCTTGCCACCTAAAAACAGAAATGTATCGCAGTTACCCTCGATCGTCTCTGCGTTATCCTTATAAATTGACTTTAACTGTGCCTTAGACTGTAGGATAATGGATGCCGATATCTCTCTGCTTCGTATGGTTGCAATCAGCTTGTCAAACTTCGGAATCTGTCCGATGTTTGCGAACTCGTCCAGGATACACCGCACATGTACCGGGAGCTTTCCATGGTATTCATCGTCTGCAATCGTGCAGAGCAGATTGAAAAGCTGTGTGTACATGATTGATACCAAAAAATTAAGGGAATCATCTGTATCCGAAATAATGACAAACAATGCTGTCTTTCTTCTACCGATGTCCCCTAAGTCGAGTTCATCATATGCTGTTATCTCCCTGACTTCCTTGATGTCAAATGGTGCAAGTCTCGCACCACAGGAAACCAGAATACTCTTGGCTGTCTTACCTGAAACAAAATGTCAAAGACTTTTTAGTACCCATACATTTCATTGCATGAAAAAAGCCACTGTAGATTTCTCCACAATGGCTATAAAGTCATTTTTATTCACTTTTGATTTTCGGCAACCTCATGCCCAAACTGGAATAGGTTTGACACTTTAATCGGGACTGAACTCCTTATCGGTAATGACATAATGAAATTCATCTGCACCAAAGGTATCTTTGTCCAGATCTGTAATAGTAAATGTAGTTCCATCAAATTTCATATAGCCGCTGGTGCCGTCAACAACAACGCCATCTTTTACAATGTCCAGATAAACAATTCTATCGATGCTATTCAACTCATAGGCCTGCCAACCGTCCACACCCTGAAAATAGGCTGTAACATTGGCAAACGGTTCATCGTTTTCCTTCTTGCAGACAAGATAACTGGCACTGTCCTCCGATACCCAGGTGGCAGTCATTCCCCAAGGACCTTCCGTTGATACATATCTCCCAAATTTATGGTCGTTGGTACGGTTAATTATGAGTCCTACAAAAGAACCAACAACGAGTACAAGAATAAGCACAACGACACCAACAATGATTTTTACATTCTTCCTCATGATAAATTCACCCTTCCATAAATTCATCTGTTAAGAATATTCTTATTTTTCGCTCTTATTGAACATACTAATTATACCACAATATATGCAAGTTTTCCATATGCTTTTCTACCTATGCCGTATGCTGATTTGCCCTAACATCATTCTCAATCAGCCTCTTTATCTTGTCCTTCATGCTTTCTTCGGCATCCTCATTGAAATGCACTCTCACAACATACATTGTGCCACCTATCTGCTTTCTGAGTGCTACCGGTGTGTGTGATTTTCTATTCTCCATTTGTGTTCTCCTTTATGTCTGCCTGGTAAGGAAGAGCCTCTTTCAGCTGACAACCGGAAGCTGACAACCGACCTCTAAAAACTCTCAATTCCTTTTATTTATAGTTACTTTTCCTAAATTTACTTTTTCTCAAATATTCCGTTGCTTTCGTTGTCAGAACTATATATATCCCTTAAAAACATAGTAAATATAAGGTTTTATAGAACATAGAACCGACAACGGGGTTGGCAACGGGATAGACAACCAGCCGACAACCTATCAGGCATTTATCTCTCCATCCACTCCGGTGGCAATGATAACTGCTCCATCTGCTCCTTGGTTATCGGTTGAAAATCCTGACCTCTGTTGTCAGGCTTCTCCCATCCTTTCTGCCTGCGGTATGGTTCAGGAAAATGTCTTGGATTACTAAAGGCAATCCAATTACTGCAGTTATTCATAATGTCATTAATCTCACGAATTTCCCATTGTGCCGGATTTCTGTCATTTCCCAATGCCTCAGAATATAACTGCCTTGAACATACCATGCTTCCCTCGTAATGCTCCAAATAGTCAAGAATCAGCTCTTTCTTGGTATCTTCCTGCATAAACTGCTTCTGATACTCACAAAGCTCTTTTTCCATCTCTTTCGGAAGCCTCAGCTGGCATTTGCCACTCCTGTAGATTTCCATAGCCTCTGCCCACATCTGGTCGATATATTCCCTTGATGTCTTTTCATCATCGAGTATATGAGTTTCCGCCTCTTCCATATTGCAAAGAATAGGCAGAAATCTTCGGTTTCCCGACCTGTCCATAGGCAGGAAATCCAGCGAATTTGATGAACCGGCAAACACGCACTGCCTCTTGTGGTCTTTGGGATGCCTGTCGTATGGGGTCTTGTAAGTGTCTTTCTGTCTGCTCATAAAGGACTTGGTATCTTCCACATTCTTGGCATTGAGAATTGCCACCATTTCAGGGAACTCTATAATCAGATGCCCCTGTATTTTTCGGTATACATTATCATCATCCATTTTCTTCAAGTCATCCGTAAACCAGTCATCTTCCATGGCAAGGAAACGCAGAAAAGTGGATTTACCGGCTCCCTGACCACCTACCAGGCAGAGCATTACTTCAAACTTGATGCCCGGGCATGAAATTCTTGCTATCGTCCCTATCATAAAAAGCTTCATTACCTCATAGGTGTACTCACTGACCTCTGCCCCTAAGAAGTGATGCAGTGCATAGCGTATCCTCTCCCAGCCATCCCATGTTATGGAATTGATGCGGTCAAGAACCGGATGGTATCTGTTTTCATTTGCCACGACCTTTATCACATCCTCAATCCGCTTTTCGTTGGATAATCCATAATGCTTTTCAAGGTAGACAACAAGGAATTTCAAATCAACATCCGTCAGGCTGTCGCTTTCACGATACCATCCCAAATCCCTTGTAATGTCGATTTTATCCGTAAACATGTTCAGACGGAATGCACCCTGCAGATTAGGGTCATTCATCAAAATCAGACGATAGTTACCGACTGTTTTCCTGACTTCTCCCTTTTCTGTGCTCTCCAGCATCGCCCTGACTTCTCCGATACTCTTCAATTCTTCCTGCAATCGACTTCACCCCCTTTCCAATGTCAGAAACAACAGAAGCTCTGTCAGGGATATCCTTTTCAAGGAGAGTATCAAGCTGATATTCCACTTTACTGATATTCTGCAGAGCTTCTACAAAGCAGGGATGCCATTCCTCATCCATGCTCTTCGGTGCATATTCTGTTTTCCATTTCCTTAACAGATGATAATAGTCTGACAGAACACAAAAACACTGCTTCTGCTCTTCATCCAGTATCTGCTCCGGTGTTTTCTTTGGTGCCATCTTTTTCGGTGGTGCCCGGTTGGTTGCGTCATAATTCAGTCCAAAGTCAGATGCAATCTTCATTGCAGCTTCCTTTGGTGCAAGCCCGAAATATTTTGCCACAAAATCTATCGCATCTCCGGTATCTCCACAGCCGAAACAATAGTATCTCTTATCAATCTTCATGCTGGGAGTCTTGTCTTTATGAAACGGACAACAAGCCAGCCCACTCCGGTTGATTTTGATGCCATACTGCATAGCCACCTGCCTTGCAGTGACATTTTCTTTCACTACTGCAAATACATTCATGCTTATCCCAATTCCTCTCCCCTTGCTTTTTTGTGTGCTGGTGTTTCTGCCACCTTTGCTCTCTGCTCCTCTACAAGCTTCCTGTTTGCCTCAAGAAGGGCACGGACTGACTTCCTTGCATGTTCCTTTACCTCAGACTTCTTTTGCTCCTTTATGCGTGGATTTTGCAATGTTTCCATTACTTTCCCGGCTACTTTCTGTGCCATGCCCCTGAGCCTGTTTTCCAAATTATCAAGACACCTTCCGACAAAATCCCGCTTGTCCTTTGGTGTCTTTCTCTCATCCGAGGTCAGCCACTTTTTATATCTGCGAAGCTCCTCAATATCTTCCGCCCTGGTCTGCTCTGCCATTGTATCAGATACTGCCTCACACGCTTTTTCATAGGCATCCTCAGCTACCTGTTCCACAAAATTCTCCATATCCAAAACTCTCATGGTAATCTCATCCAGAACTGCCTGCTTCTCTGCAATTCGCTTTTTCTGATTTTCAATTATAAAGTCCTGCTTTTCAAGATAGCCTGCACCACCATAAACCGGCTCACACTCCACCTGCACTCCGTTTCTCTGTGCTATCTCCAAAAACAATTTTCTGCATTCTGCATCAAAGTTCATTTTCCGGTTATTGTATTTCCCTTTCTTTTTTGCTGGGTCAGGCAGTTCAAAGCCAAGCTCTTCCAGTGCCTTATCCTGCTGGGGACATAATTCTCCATATTTGTTTTTTGCGTCAAATACATGCCTCTCATGAATATGCGGGGTTGCCTCATCCAGGTGCAGTGCCCAGTCCAATATATGAATGTGGGAGCCATATCTTTTATTGAACTCGTCAAAGAACTCTGCTGATACCTTAGCTAGCACATCCGGTGTAACCGCATGGTCTATATTGCCAAGCTGTATCACGCTTTCTTCCGGGCAGGTCTTATTGTTTTTCAGTACATCATCAATCGTTCTGTTTCTCTCCGGATGCCTTGCCTGCTCATTCCTCTCATTCTGTGCATCCACAAAATCTGAATAATGCTCATAGTAATAGGCACGCTCAATTTCTGTAAAATTAAACTGCCTCTCTTGGGAACTGCCCGCAAAACTGTAACCCTGATAGCAGTCCCAGTAAACATTCTGCTTTGTTCTTTCCGAATCAATATGTTCACTGTGCTCCACATCAAAATCCCTGTCATTATGCTTTACATCATAGACTCCATGCTTTCCACTTCTGCCATTATGCCTTGAAGCTTTCATTGTCTTTTCTCTCCTCTCCACTGTTTTGTTTTTTTGATGGCGGAGCCGATAAACCCTTGCGTTTGCGGCAAGTAATACCCAGTACTTATTGTCGCTACGACAATAAACTGGGCAGGGCTTCTGCCCTTGACCTGATGAAGGCTCTGCCTCTCAACTCCGACAAAGGTTGCACCTCTGTACTCTGCTCCGAAGGAGTTGAAATCTGTCATCCCACAGGACGGATAACACAGTTCAACTTCTCCGGTTGCCCTGCATTTCCTGCGGAAATTTGAGCATGAAAAAAGCACCCAAGACTTCTCTCAAGTGCTTTCTGCGAAATCCTATTCAGGCATTCCAATCGTCGGTTCCAATGCAAGACTGCCTGCCGTTGCATAGACTCCGTTCTCCCTGTCCTGCCTGCGGATTTCTTCTTTCATTGCCTGCATTTTTGCACGCTTTTCATTTTTTACACGCTCTTCATATTTCCTCTGCCATCCACTTTCTTTTCTTCGTAAATACTGCTGATGTCTCCTGTCCTTGATTCTGTTAATCCGGTCAATCTCAGCCTGCTCTTCAGCAGTAGGTTCTGTCATCATTGCCGGTGGAACATACCGACCAACAAAATTGAAATAGATTTCAATCTCCTGCGTGGTTTGGATGCTCCCCTTTCTGTCTCTTTCATGCACCAGCACCTTATCAACAAATTCATTTACCATTGCCGGTGTCAGTTCCTCGAACTTCTCATATTTATCAATCAGTGCAATAAACTTGCCGGCAGAATTTCTGCTTTTCTCATATTCTGTGAGCTTCGCTTCCAGCTCCTTAATCTCTGCATCCAGCTCCGCTTTTTCCCTGGCATACTGCTTATCAAGAACCTCATATCTGCTGTCCGGTAGTTTGCCGAGAATATTGTCCTCATAAATACGGCAGATTAGCTTCTCCAGCTCCTCACAGCGATTTCCAGCCACTGCGATTCTTGCCCTGACCTTTTTTACCTCTGCATCCTCCTGTGTTGACTGTGCCATTGTTATGGTGTCTATGAACTCGCTCCGGTCATACTTTGCATATTCAAAGATTGCCCTGAGTGTGTCTCCTATCAGTTCCAGCACCACTGACTCGTTAATCCTGTGCTGTGTCTTGCACAATGTTCCGCAAGGTACCTTGGTATAAGCAGAACAGGTATACTGGGCAATCCTCTTTCCATTGCTTGTCCGGTGCACATACATTTTTGCACCACAGTCAGCACAATACATAAGACCGGTAAGAACATGATGCTCTCCCCATCCGTCCGGGTATCTCCTTACATTTTCCCGTAATTTCTGCACTGTATCAAAGGTCTGCTGGTCAATAATCGGCTCCTGCGTATTCTCAAATATTACCCAGTTGTCCTCTGATACATAATGGCTCTTTTTATCCTTAAAATGCTTCTGTGTTTTAAAATTGACCGTGTGACCTAAGTATTCCCTTTTCTTCAATATCCCGACTACTGTAGAAGAACCCCATCCATAAGGGTCTTTCACTTTCTTGTTTCTGTTATTCCCCTGCCCGAAGCGTGCCATATGCACTGCCGGTATTTCCACTTTTTTCTCCTGCAGAAGTTTTGCTATCTGATAAGGACCCAGCCCATCAATAGTCCATTTGAATATCAGCCTCACAATTTCGGCAGCTTCTTCATCCACAATCCAATGGTTTCCGTCATTTTCATCTTTCAGGTATCCGTATGGTGTAACACTTGCCACATGCTTTCCGGATTTTCCCTTGGATTTGAATGTGGATTTTATCTTTTTGCTGATATCCTTGGCATACATTTCATTCATAACATCCCTGAATACAAGGAAATCGTCATCTCCATTGTAACTGTCATGATTATCGTTAATTGCAATCAGACGAACTCCCTTTTTGCGAAAGAACTCCCAGAGCTGACCTACCACAAGATAATCCCGCCCTAACCGGCTCATATCCTTTAGAATAATGGTTTCCACTTCTCCATCTTCCACAAGCTGTATCATAGCCTTAAAGGATGGTCTGTCAAAGGTTGTGCCGGATATACCATCATCAGTGAAGTGCCTGAACCTGGTCCACCCTTTTTCTCTGCAATAATCTTCCAGCAGCTTCTTTTGATTTGATATACTGTACGACTCCCCAAGGTTCTCATCCTCTCGGCTTAATCGTTCATATAATACAATTATTTTCTCACTACTCATGTTCTGCTCCTTTCCTCTGTATTTGAGCCAAAAGTAATAAGCTCAAAGAGAATCTTTAATCTGTTAAGGTACTAAAAAGTCTCTTTCATCTTATTACACCTGCCGCAAGTTTATATTTATGATACTGTCGTACTGCAAAAGAATCCGGATCAGCTTCTATGCCCTCTTCATCATTACCAAATTCTATGTCTTTGAACATAAGGTCAATGGCATTCTCAAAGTCCTCATCCTCTTCTCTTGTCTCCGACGCATCTATCATGGCTAAAAGTGAGACAAAATTTCTCTCACTCTTCTTACAGTATTTCACAATGTACGCCACATACGCTGTGAACAGTAACCTCTCGGCTTTCACCCAGAAATCTTCTCCGCTCTGTGCGCCCTCGCCCTTTGTATTTGCAATCAGCGTATTCACGAATTTAAGAACATCCTGCTCCGTGTGAATATATGCAAATGGGTTATAGTGCATGGACTTTGCGAAGTTGATTGTATTGAATACCTTTATCTTATAAGGCGTCCTCTTGTAGATCACCTTGCCGGATTTGGTCTTTAAGGTCTGTCCGTTCTTGCCGACCTTCGGTACTTTGTTACCTTTATTGTCAAGCTCCCATGCCCCTCTTGCAAGCATGGTACCAACTTCTTCAAGTACAGTTCCCTTGGGATCAGTCACTACATATGAACACTGCATTTGCATAAGTGACGGTTTCACAAATCCTCTTGTTTTTCCTGCTCCGGAACCTCCGACAATCAGGATATTTTTGTTTCTGTCGTACTTTGGGTGTTCCGGTCTCGTCATTCTGAGCCACTCTGTCGCAGTCAGCGGAATGTTGTTCCACTTAACCGGGTCTGTATATGGTTCAAAATCCTTATCCGTTCCCCACTTGGCAGAGCCATATTCCTCTCTCGGACGGAACTGCTTGGCATTCTTCTTTCTGGAGTTCATGAAGAGCTTGAATGCCACACCTGCGCCAATACCACAGATAAGCGGTGTCAGCTTAAACGATGGTGCAAAATAAGGCTTGACCTGGAATATCAGTGAAAATGCTTTAACACACTTATCCAGCATATCGCCGCCATCTACTGATACCACCGCCTGTACATACTTATTTATCACATAAAATATGATTACAAACGGGATTCCATCAATCGCTATCTTATTCGCATTCAGCTTTCCATTCTTGTAATATGGTTTCAGTATTTTCTTGGGTAATGCCTTCAGGTCATCGAGTACGGCACCGCCAATATTCTTCTTTCCCATAAGCACCACCTACAAACTTGTATCCCGGCTCTTTTTCTTCGTTTTTTCACGCTGCCGGTTCTTGTCTTTCTGTTTCTTCTGTGACTGCTCCTTCTTGTCCTTGATTCTCTCCGTAAGCGACTTATCCTTCTTCGGATTATGTTTTCTCGCCGCTTCCTTGATTTCCTCCTTTGCATTTGGTGTGATACTTCCGGATTCCAAAACTTCATTCTTGTGATCCTTGATCTCAAATCTCGTAGAGAATCTTGACAGTGTTTCCACATCATCCATATTTATCTCACCATTATTTACAAAGTCAGCCGACATAACCTCCTTGCCCTTATCATCGTAAAGTACAAGTGTCTTGGTCATTTCCTTCTGCTCCTCAAGTACCTGTTCGGAAGCCATCTTCAGTAATGCTGCCATCTGGTCTATGCTTTTCACTTCACAGAATGCAGTATGCGTGATGGAACCATCTGCCCTCGTTACCTTTTTCATATCCACCGGAATATGACTTTTCTTACAGGCTTTCTCTAAAAGCTCCGCTGTTCTCTCATCATTCACATCAATATGCGTGACATCTTTGCCCTCTCTGTTGAATCCCTTTAATGAGCCATGCGTTTCCTTATAATTCGACATTACCTTATCGACAACCTTGCCGAGCAATGTCTCCTTCTGTTCCTCGCTCATACCAGGATTCTGCTGTTCAGACCGCTTGCACGCATCTGCAATGGCAGTAATCAGATCTACGCTGACAGTCACAATCGCCTTTCCTGTCTGGAACGACTCCTGCGTCAATTCATCGACCATTGTTCTGTCCTCCCGATATTATTTTCTCTATGCTTCCTGTCCTGTGTGGGTGGTCTTACCCACAGAATACCATTTTTGCTATACATCAGGTATCCTCCTTCTTTTTTATTTGAACTTCTGGACAATTTGTCCAAAAGCTGCTTTCTTGTTCTTTGTCCATGAAAGGACAAAAAAGAGCATTCATGCTTTTACACATAAATGCTCTGACGCTGTTTTATTATAAAATTGTCTTAGCTGTTGTTCCCTACAAACTTGAATTTTTGTTATTCTACGATACCTTCAATATAGCTGTAATCAATATTTCCCTTTGTAACAGAATAGAAAAACGGATCTTTTCTAATTGTATCATCTGAGTTGATAATAAAATTATTCCAATCGCCTGCCTCGTTGCCATCAGACAAATAAATAGTAACTTTGAAACTATATCCCGTATATTCCAAAGATGGCTTTGACCGCTTTACTTCGACGCCATTCAAATTTTCGACAATATGCTGAATCTGCTCTTTGTCGGTAATATGTGTTGCGTTTCCGCTATTGCCATTGAAAACAACTATTTCCATGACCTCATTAGGGTCTAAGTCCATCAAGTCGAGTGGAATATTAAACCATACAACAATGCCAATCAAAAGAATTATCACAACAGACAGCAATATGATGATTTTCTTTTTCATATCAGCTCAACTCCTTTGTCAACTACCGATTTGTTTGTTCCATAAAATTCATTTTAGTCGCTTTCAAACTTGCTGGCGGCGGACGGTTTGTCAAAACCGTTTGCGGACGGCAAGTACACAGGGGATAGTCGCTTTAGCGGCGCAAGGGGGTGTAGCCACCTTGACGGAACAAAGTGACGCAACATTCTCGGTCATGCAGCTTTTTTCTGCTGACAGAGAATGAAGCTCCGCAGGACGCACTACTCTCGACAGAGAGTATAGAAGTGCGCCCTTTAGTTCCTAAAGGGATTTTCTTCTGACCCAAATTACATAAAATGTAGATCAAGACATTTCTAAGAGGTACTCTCAGATTTTCACAACATAAGGTTCATCTTCAATAATACTCTGATCGTGGGTAACAATGATAACCGTTTTACCTTCTTCATTGAGTTCGTGCAATAACCTCATAACAATATCTCTATTTTTCTTGTCAAGTGAGCCAGTAGGTTCATCTGCCAAAACAACAGAACATTTTTTCATCATAAGACGAGCTAAAGCAACTCTCTGTTGTTCACCACCGGAAAGCTGATAAACTTTTTTGTTAACTTCCTTTGATAACCCCACACGATTAAGAGCTTCTTTAAGTGATACTTTAGTTCGGCTTGATTTTTTAATCAAACTTAAATTTTCTTTAACTGTCTTATTTTCAAGCAGTGCAAAATTCTGAAAAAGAAACCCCACTGTATCCGCAAAAAAACTGTTTTTATTTTTAAGCCGGGTAATATTCAGCCCTTCGATTATGATACTGCCGCTATCCGGCTTTTCGATACCACCAATCATATTGAGCAAAGTGCTTTTTCCACTGCCGCTATCCCCGCTGATTACTACAAAACTTCCATCCGGAATTTCCAAATTAAAGTTGGAGAAAATTATTTTCTCTCCAAATGCTTTATTTAAGCCACGAATTATAATCATAAACATCCTCCCTTCAATGACTTTGAGATATTTGTTTTTTCAACCCACATAATATTTGTGAAAATGATTGCCATTTCAATAATGGTGAGCAATGATCCAATCAGTAAAGCAATCCCGACACTTGCGTTAGATATAAAAATCGAAACAATGCAAATCAATATCACAACGGCTATATTTTCTATGAGATTAACGGAAATAAATCTTTTGTGCCTTTCATAAAAGCTATAACCTAAAACCTTTTTGAGGGAGATTTCCATAGAGCTAAGTCTAAATTCCATTTTCGCTTCAGATACGATGATAGCGATATCTAACAGCAATACTAATACGCAAAGAGAGCTTATAAAGCTAATCAATTTTACAAGGAAACTATGACTATAAATGTAATCCTCTCCGACATTCGTCAGCATAAAATAGTGTGAACCAAGCTGTTCTGCATATTTTTTCGCAGCATTACGAATTGTGCTTTCATCGCATCCGTAGATTACCTCACCATTATATGTTCCTGTTTCGATATAACTTCCATTTAAAGCAACAGCCTCATTTGCCTGATAAATCACAATCGGATTTGTTACTCTTGACAATCCGTCAATAGCCTCTTCTCTGTTCGAATTGAGATAATAAAATTGCTCTCTGCCAGAATATTCTTTATAAACAACACGCAGTTCTTCTGCATTTTGGGTAAGAGAGCTAATTTCCTCTTTTGCGATATCTTTGTATGATTCCGCATTTCTTCCCTTTGGCACGAAGACCACGATATCCTCTTTTTCATCATCTTCAGTAAGCATATCAGAAAACCCTTGTAGCATATCTCTGGCATTATGATTTACAAAAATATAATTATCCGTATCGCTTATCCGGCTGCCTATGCAGACCACCGGATTTATAGTGTTGTATTCATTTTCGTAAAGGTCATTCCAAAATTTGCTCTCTTTGGATTCCTCCTCATTTTCTTCAAAAGGAGGTTCAATCTGCATAACTCCAAAATAATAATCATTATAATGATTTTCTAAAAGAGTCGTGTTTGTAAGTAAATTACCTTGAATGCTACTGAGATTTGTAGTTATTGTAAAAATTGTCATAGCAGTAGCAAATACTTTAAGACCGTTCAGAAGATAAAACATACCTTTTTTATCTGAAGCATTGGCAAAGGCTTTTTTTACATCAAAGCGGACAAAAGCAGCATAAGGAATTACGGAAAGAACTGCTCCGGCACAATACACTGCCAAAATGAGATGATCTTCATACGCTCCCGATATAAATTGAGAAACAAGCAACTTTGCTAAAACGAATAATGCAGCATATGAAATCATATCAGCCACTACAGCTTTTAGAGCAATCACAGCAGCATTTTCGCCCAGAGAAGCTCGTACAACTACTTCCTTTTGTCTGCGTATCACCTCAATCACATTAAGTACAATCATCAATATGGCAACCAAGCCCCAAACAATGAACATCATATCAGTTTCGGTTGATTGCCAAAACTCTGGCTGCGATATAGAATATTCTTTTGCCAAATCTTGATATGTGGCAATAATGTCATCATCATTACCGATATAGCTGACCATTATTTCCTGTCCATTGCCTGTGTTTTTTACTTCTCTAAAATCTTCAAATTCTATTACGGTGATTCCACCTATTAAAGCCGTATATGTTTTTTCCTCAATACCCATCGTGCTTTTAAGACTATCCCGAACAACGGTATCATCACCATAAATATAAAGTCTTGTCTGATAATTAGAAACTCTCTGATTAAAAGTCGAAAAAATATGAACACCATGCTTCTCAGCTGTATCTTCTGCATTGGCTAAAAATGAATCCATATCGTCATTAGTAGTTGTGTATCTGGACGATAAATAATAAGCACCATTAAAGTTCCAGAGCATATTTTGATATACTTCAGCTTGCATAACAAAAGCAAAAATAATCGTAATCAACAGCAATATATTTCTTATATGTTTCATTTGAAATTCTTAAACCTCCTTTGAATAGGTAACAGACACACGATTGCCCAAAATACTAATATGGATTTTTTCATACAACCACATTCTCTTGTTAAATTCCGATTTGTAAAACTGTTGCATTGATTATATCAAAGAATCATACTTGCAGCAATCCCCTTAAAACGAGAGGCAGGTGTGCCCTCCTGCCCCTAAAAAGGAAGGGAAGGTGAAAAATATATAGTCAACTGCTGTTTCCAGCAGCTATGAATCGTTACTTACCATAGAAGTCATGGTTTACTTCTGCTTTATAGTAATTACTACATGTTACCGGAGCATTATACAGTGTCGTGAGCATATAGCTTCGTATGTTGCGTACCTTTGTAGTATTGTTGCGAAGGCATTCCAGCACATACTCCATCGTATGAAAATCTATCTTCTCCAATCTGCTCCGAACAACATCATATGGGAAATCATATTTATTGATACGGATTACTGGCTGTTTAACCGCTATGGTCTCAACCATCAGCTCCACCAATTCGTTTATGTCCATCTTCTCTGTAGGATGGCACTGAAGCAATACGTCATAATCAATATTGTCTTTGATAAATGAGCGCACTTCATCCATCCTATCCATCGTATCAGTTTTCACGCCTGTGCCTGATGGAATGATAGGATAGGTAATCTCCTCCGTATTCTCTGTAGTATTCTCTGTATTTGTCTTACAAAACTTTGTATGAGGTGGTACATCGTTTTGTGGGAGGGTGTTACAAAATTTTGCAGGAGGGTCATACGAAGTTTTGTAGGGGGTGTTACAAAATTTTGTAGGAGGGTCATACAAAGTTTTGTATGAGGAGGTACAAAATTTTGTAACAGGCTTATTTGCTTGGTTTTCAGCCTGTTTTTGTATTTCTTCCCCTGTGTTTTCTACATCTTCGTCATCTCCTGGTATGTCCAGATATGTACATGTGTAAAGTCTATCAACGCATAGATCAATATACATGACATTATTTAAGACCATTCCGCTATTTGTTTCTATGTTACGGAATTCACGACGGATCACACCGATTTCCTCTAGTCTGTCAAACGCTGCCTTCACACTTCTCCGTGATTCTCCAAACTGCTCGGCAAAATCATTGTAGGTTTTCTGTAGCAAATCCTCTCGAAACTTTTTTCTGTAACCAATTGTCATGCCGCTATGCTCGTCCCGTACTTCCACAGGACGATACCAATACACGATTTCCGACAACACACAGATAGCGAGAAGGTATGGCTTGCCATTTTCACGCAAAATTGTTTTATACCAATTTACCGGTGTAACATTGCCACTAATGCTCATCTCTGCCAGCGCATCCACCGACGCATTACCGGTATTTACAATATTAGTCATGCCCTCTCACCTCTTTTCTTCCATTCATCTAAGAGGTTTATTATAACCTCTGTAATCTTTTCTTCCGTATATCCTTCATCAAAGTAGTCATCCAATCTGTCTGCCTTGAACGTTACCTTTCTCGGCTTTGCTAACACCTGTTCCGGAAGCATGATGTTCCTCACTTCTTCCTGTGTAAGCATATTTTCCCGGCAGGATGCCTTTAGTCTTGCCGACTGCTCTATATTAGGGAATATATTCCTGTCGAGTATTATATCGAGTACCCACTGCTGCTGCTCCTCGTTCAGATACGAAAGATCAACACCCTGAATAAAACCAATCTTTTTCCTGTCAACAAAGTCAAGCAGTTCATCAGAGAGCTTTGCAAGTCTGATATATCGCTGAATCTTCTTTGCGTTCTCGCCGGTTTCCTCACTCATGATATCAAGGCTACTACCCTTATCTCCCTTAATGCCCTGATGTTTCATGGCATAGTAACGCATACTATACGCCCTTGCCTTTTCGCTTGGAAAGATATCTTCTCTCTGAATGTTACTGTCCACCATGACAATGGTAGCTTCATCATCATTCAGATTGCGAATGAACATCGGCATGGTATCAAGACCGGCAAGTTCACAGGCAGCCTTTCTTGTGTGTCCGGCAATAATTTCATAACCACCCTGTGGTCGCATTCTCGCAATTCCTGGAACAAGCACGCCATACTGTCTGACACTCTCTACCATTTCCTCTAGCTTATCTTCATGGATCTGAAACGGATGATTTCTGAATGTATGCAGACTTGCTAAAGGTATTTCTCGGATTTCACCACCATTTGCATTTGCCTGTTCCAGATTTTCGTTTGTACCAAACAGATCGTCAAATGATTTCATCTTTATCTTGGAAGCACTATTGGATTTATTCATCTGCAAGCACCTCCTTTGCGAGCTTCTTATACGCCGCCGCAACTTTTCCTCTTGGGTCATGCTTGAATATACTCACACCCTCTGCGGAAGTCTCTGCCGCTCTCACAGAATGTGGGATAACCGCACCAAACACACGGACATTTTTGCCATAGATTTCTTCCACCATGGACTTGATTTCCTTTGCGTAATTGGTACGTCCAACCATCTTTGTGAAAACGATTCCCTCTATCCCAAGATTCGGATTCAGATATTTCTTTGTCCTGCCAAGGGTAGTGATAAGCTGTTGCAACCCCTTTACGGAAAGGTACGCTGCTTCTATCGGTATGATGACCGAATCAGCCGCAGTCAGGGCATTCATTGTCACCATGCCAAGGCTGGAATTGCAGTCAATCAATATATAATCATAAAGATTTCTTACACTTGTTATGTACTCTTTCAATATGTACTCTCTCCGCATGGTATTTACTAATGTGACTTCCAGTCCGGAAAGTTCGATATTGCATGGAAGAAATGATACTCCCTCCTCATGCACGATAACACCTTCCCTCTTTCCATAATCTTCTTCATTGATTACTTTACCCATGATCGTCGAGAGTGTCACATCAAGCTCATCCGGCTCTTCCACACCCAGACTTGAAGAAAGGGATCCCTGACTATCCGCATCTATAAGTAGTACCTTCTTACCTTCTCTTACCAAACCTATACCTAAGTTTACGGTTGTCGTAGTCTTTGCCACGCCGCCTTTTTGATTCACGATTGCTATTACCTTACACATACCGTTGTACCTCCATTCCTATCGAATCACCATGCCACTTCCTACATAGTGACATTTTTCTTCTACCTGCATAACGTTACTTGGTTTCTTACCAGAATCCTTTTTCTTTCTTGATACTTCTGCATACACACGTTTATATTTATCTGTTCCAACATTATCGAAAAAAGTCGAAACATTATTTACTTCAAATCGTTTATCTCTCTGAAGTAAACGTACAAACCAACGTATGTCATTTTTTGTCCCTTGAAGCCTTATCTTTAACATATAGACACCTCCTTGAATAGAAAAATAAAAGGCAGGGATATTCAATATTTGTAATTAAATATCCCTGCCAAATTGGCTATTTTATTCACTTTTATTCATCAAAGAATATTGTGTCCCTCGTGTCGACTCTATAGCCGACAACGACATGAATTCTGTCCACTATCTGCTTTTTATGCCTTTTCACATCGGTTCTGCCGAAATTGAAAAAGCTGCAAAAGTGCGTAAATTCAAGGATTTTCACGAATCTGTACGACGTAGCCCTATTATAGTCTCCACAAGAGTTGTCTCAAGGAACACATCACCAACCACAAGCTTGCCATACTCTGTCACATCCTTGAATGCAACAGGCACAACATTCGGCTAACCATCTGAGCATGTGGCAAGATCCCACATTTCATTTTTTAATAATTTTATCACTGATTCTGTAAGCATAAGCACATCTCCTTTGTTTTTGATGCACCCATGATATTATATCTGCTCCCATCTGGTAAGATATCAGCAAATTTATGAGTTACTAATAAATTTGATAGCTTACTGATATTTTAGCATTTCCATAATCCATGCAGGTTACAATATGCATATACTTCTTCTACCTGTTCACCATCGCAAAGGCAAAAATCTGCTACCGGCTCCTGCCCTGGATTTAACTGTTTTCTGTATATTCCCTGGTTTGTATTTAATGTAATCCACTCAATGAAATGCTCTTCAAGCATTGGATGTTTTGTCTCTCCGACCACGACATGAACATGACTGCCTTCTATAGTATATACAGGTACATGCTTCTCGACAGCAGCATCTGTCACTCCGGCTTTTAATTCCTGCATAGGTTCTCCGCAACAAATTACAGGTACACCCTTATCCTTTACCTTTTCAACAATGTTTCCACAATGCTTACATATATAATACTTTACTTCCATGCCTTTTTCTCCTTCCATGTGTAAAATTTATAATTCAATTGTCTCCATAATCTTTTTCAATGAATCTGCAGATTCCTTAAGCTTTAACGCTTCCTCGCCACTTAAATTAATAGGTATATCAGACTCAATACCATCTGCACCTACAATAGCTGGCATACTTAACGATACTCCGTCAATATCATATACTCCATGAATCATGTGTGATACAGGAAGTATTGATTTTTCATCTCTCATAATCACTTCGCAGATTCTTTTTACAGACATTGCAATTCCATAATATGTAGCGTGCTTTTTGTTTATAATCTCATAAGCACTGTTCTTGACTGCTGTAGCTATTTCTGCCGTGTTTTCCTTGTGCTTGTAATGTCCACGCATTTCACACATTTCACTTAATGGAACACCAGATACATTGGCTGATGACCATGCTACAACTTCGCTGTCTCCATGCTCACCTACTATAAATGCATGAACACTCCTGCTGTCCACAGATAAATGCTCACCAAGCTTATATCTTAATCTGGCACTATCTAACACAGTACCCGATCCAATAACCCTGTTTTCTGGAAGTCCTGATAACTTTATGGCTACCTGAGTCAGGATATCTACCGGATTCGCAACTACAAGCATGATACCTGCAAAATTTCTCTTTGCTATTTCAGGAATGATTGACTTAAATATTGCTACATTTTTATTTACGAGATCAAGCCTTGTCTCTCCCGGTTTCTGTCCCGCTCCGGCAGATATGACAACAATTGCAGCATCAGCCACATCATCATAATCTCCGGCATATATTTTCATCGGACTCGCAAATGGAATACCATGACTGATATCCATCGCTTCTCCTTCTGCCTTGTTCTTATCTGCATCGATAAGGACAATCTCTGTAAACAAGCCACTCTGCATTAAAGCAAAGACTGACGCAGAACCGACAAAACCACAGCCTATCATTACTGCTTTTTTTGAATTAATCACTTGCTTTTTCGTAATAATCTCATCTCCTTAATAATTCTCTTCATGTACTTCAAAATAGCTCTGTGGATGATTACATACCGGACATACCTCAGGAGCCTTTGTTCCTACCACGATATGTCCGCAGTTACGGCATTCCCATACCTTAACTTCACTCTTTTCAAATACCTGTGCAGTTTCAATATTCTTAAGAAGTGCACGATATCTCTCCTCATGATGTTTCTCAATTTCTCCTACTGCTCTGAATTTTGCTGCAAGCTCAGGGAAACCTTCTTCTTCGGCTGTTTTCGCAAAGCCTTCATACATATCTGTCCACTCATAATTCTCGCCTTCTGCAGCTGCCGCCAGATTTTTCTTTGTATCACCAATTCCTGCTAATTCCTTGAACCACATCTTTGCATGTTCTTTCTCATTATCTGCGGTCTTTAAAAATAATGCAGACATCTGCTCATAGCCTTCCTTTTTCGCTACAGAAGCAAAATAGGTATACTTATTTCTCGCCTGAGACTCTCCTGCAAATGCCTCCTGTAAATTCTTCTCTGTCTGTGTTCCTGCATATTTGTTTACTGCCATCTCTTTTACCTCCGTTTTCTTTACTATTTTTCTCCCTGCATTTCGGGCAAATTCCTTTAAATGAAATATCATAATCCAAAAATTCAATTCCATGAATGTTACGAATTTTTTCCAGCAAATTCGGTAATTTCATCCATATCCGCATCAAAAATCTCACTGCACTTTATGCACCTTCCTCTACCAATATATCAAGATTTTTTTGAATGGCATTTCTCCTGCTTGTCGTCACTCGTTATTGGGATTAGTTCTTAATAAGAATTATATTCTGTTTTTATTTTATTGTCAAGAAAATAGTAATAATTCTCATTCTCTGACTTTCCTCTTTGCATTTTCTTAATCTCAGAAAAGGGTATGATGAAAAAGAATTGAAATATGCAATCATGGATAATTCCCCAAAAATTCTTCTTGAATTAGATCGTGAATTTGCTTTTGTCAGCAAAGAATACCCTTTTTTGTCGGAGATGCTAAAAAATTTATTGATATGCTGTTCTACAACATACAAAAACACCGTTATGTTTTAATTGAAGTCAAGACAAGGGCATTGATTCCGGAGATATGGGACAATTAGGAACTTACATTGACAGTCGCTTTCGCCAGTGCTAGTATCTGCATTAGTTAGGTATGTCTAACGTGCTTGATTTTAGCACATTAACAAACAATTGGGAGAATATTTTTATGAAAATTTACGAATTCGGGGATAAAAATAAACCGAGCATCATGCTCTTTCCTGGCACCTGCTGCTATTGGAAAACCAACTTTGGACACGTTCTTGATGGGCTTCAGGAGCACTTTCATACTCTGGTTGTCAGCTACAGTGGATTTGACGATACGGAGAATTCTACATTTATTTCAGAGCTTGACGAAGTTCTGAAGGTTGAGAACTACATCAAAGATAAGCTTGACGGAAAGCTGTTTGCAGCGTACGGCTGTTCCCTCGGAGGTTCATTTGTCTCTCTCCTGATCGGGCGTCAGAATATACATATAGATCATGGAATCATAGGTTCAAGCGACATGGATCAGGCGCCAAAGTGGCTGGCAAAGCTTGAGACAGCCATCATGATGCCTATGTTCTATCCTTTTATCACCGGCAAGGAAAGCGGTATTCTGAAAAAAGTATTTGAGAAGAAAATGAACGAAGGAAATGACAGTTCTGAATATATGAAGAAATTCATGGAGATCATGGGCAAAGGAAGTGGAATAGACTTTTCATTCATATCCAAGGAGTCCATGAAGAATCAGTTCTGCACCGACCTGTACACAAGCGTTGGAGAACACATAAACGTACCCGGAACGACTATCCACGTATTCTACGCCAAGAAAATGGGTGAGAAATATCTTGAGCGTTACAGGAAGTGTTTCGCCGATCCGGATATCTGTGAATTTGATCTGCAGCACGAAGAACTGCTGCTTGACGCCGACCGCTGGGTTCATGAGGTCTGCAGGGTGTGCGGCATAAACTGATCTGCTCCTACTTCTTCACAATCATATGAACCGCCCCTGCAAATGACAGTACAACGATTGCCACATATACTATCCGTGTAATCATGTGCCCATTCTGCCAGTTATCAACCGCAAGCAGAGTCCATAGTGCGCCCTGAACCAACTGCGTTGCAATCTGTATCTTCTTATTACCCTTATTCTTACAGCTTATTATAAGTAATATTATGTAAACAACAAGACCTATACTCAGTAAAATGCTCATCACAAATATAACCACCTTTCGTCTGTATACTCATCTAGTTAGCTTTTCCTAACCAACTTCATTTTAGCACTAATTATTTTAAATTCAATCAGACAAATTCATAAGTTATATTAAGTATGATGAACAGCACAAATTTAAAAGGATGGTGTATTGCCTCAGTAATACTCCCACCCTCTAGTGACTGATTTTTCTGTTGTCCGAACAACGAGACCGACCCTTACGTTCGGCATTGGAGCAAAGTTTTTCGCTGCCTGCCAGCGTCCTGTATCTTTCGCAACAGGATAGGTCACAAGTAATGTAACCTCGGATTGAATCGTGTCAGCCCACGTTGTTCTCATTATGCACTGACACCCAGAAAAATTCAATGAACCTGTGGTGTAACATTACCAGCCCAGCTTCTGGCAGATCTCAGCCCAGGCTTCATCGTCTATCTCCTCATCGCGGAAAAGTCTTCTCTTGTCATCCTCTGTGATCATGCGAAGCACCTTACATGGATTTCCCGCTGCAACTGCCCAATCAGGGATATCCTTTGTAACAACACTTCCCGCACCGATTATAACGTTACTTCCAATATGCACGCCAGGGCAGATCACAGTGTTGCCGCCTATCCACACGTTGTCCCCAAAGGTCACTTCCTTGCCATACTCCCACATAGCACTGCGCACATCAGGATATATCGGATGACCTGCTGTGTATATCGCTACATTTGGCGCCATGAAACAATTGTCACCTATGGTCACCTTTGCAACATCAAGGATTGTACAGTTATAATTTGCAACTTTGTCAACAGCAGATGCCTGCACTATGGATACTCAGAATAAGAATGTAGAAAATTCATATGACCTCCTGTCACTCACCGCCATGATTGGATTCATCCAGAAGAATTATCCAGGCAAGCTATTGCTCAAAGACATCTCCAGCGCCGGAAGCTGCTGCAAAACAAAATGCACATCTCTTTTCCAGAAATACCTGTCGGTATCACCCATGCAATACCTGAACAACTATCGCCTTGAAAAGGGATGTGCTATGCTTAGAAACTCTTCTATGTCCGTGACCGATGTGACATACGCCTATGGATTTTCCGGTACGAGCTATTTCTGTGAGTTGTTTCACAGGCACTATGGGATTACGCCGAATGAATATAGGAAAGAGAATTTATAGTTTTATGATTCTCTTTGCTCTCCCAACAGTAAACTGAATTATTGGCCCCGATACAATCACAGTAACAACCGTACACACACCAAACTTTCCCCCAAGAATCACGCCTATCACAACCATGGCGGCATCAAGTATCATTCTGACTTTCTTCACCTGCCAGTGATTCTTCTCAGCAAGCGCAAATGTCACGGCCTCATATGAACCACGCCCAAGGTCTGCTGCCGCATACAGTCCTGTTCCCACCGCAAACAGCACAATTCCGACGAGCATGATCAACATATTGAGCCACATGTATTTGCTGTAGACATGCATTTGCGCAAACAGATCAACACACAAGCTGTAAACGATCTGGTAAAGTATCGTTCCTATATGTATCTGCGATCTGTCATATATGAGAACAAACAAGATCATAATCACCGCCACGATAAACGACGCTGCTCCAATACTCACATGAAACGTACCGGATATTCCCTGCCATAATACCGCAAGCGTTGCACCGCCAAATCCGGCATACAATGCCAGGGTTATACCATATGCGGCAATAACTGAACCAATTATTATAACAGTTATCTTCTTTATCCACTCTCTTTTACTCATACAACCTCCTGTTGCCAAATAAAAAGACTATAGATAAAACTGTTATGTTCAGAAACAGCAAAATCTATAGTCTTCTTACGTGCCGAGACAAGCTCTTTTTAATTGTTGCTATACTATATCATTTATAACTTTTTGTCAATAACTGGTATTTCATCCCCTACCACCTGGATACAATTTCAAGAGTCTTGTCAATTAAATTCTCTCCTATGCCTGAAAAGCATTTATTTCTTCTATCATCTTACTAACCGCCAGGGAATATGGAATGTTTCGTCTCCAGGCAATCACGGTACTTGTCGTAATTTCAGGAAAAATTTTTCGTTGTACAAGAATGTCATCTCTCCAATACTTTGCAGCACCTTCGATTGATATCGGATACCCCAATCCATTTGCTGCCATGACTCCGGCATTGGTTCCAAGATTACTCGTAAAAGCAATCTGCAGTTTCGAAAAATCTTTTCCAAACCAATTGGCGAGTTCACTTTGAACATTTCCTCTTTCGGGCAGGATCAATGGTTTTCCTATGAGATCTTCCTTTTTTATAAACTCTTTTTTTGCCAGCGGATCATCTGGCCGCATTCCAACACACCAGTGATCACAATCCATAATCCGGATATAATCCAAACCTTCGGTGTCCACTGGCTCCAAGAACAATGCAATGTCTACAAGTCCTTTGCTCATCATCTCATACACTGCATCTGCTGTTGCAGTATGTAATGCAATCTGAACCAGCGGATATTTTTCTTTGTACGTTTTACATATCTTCGCCAATGTCTCCATTGCCGCAAATTCACCGCATCCAATGGTTATAGTGCCCTCTACTACCGTTTCTTTCCCTTTAAGTTCCTCTAGTGTTATTTCCTCAAGATTAAGAATCTCCAGGGCTCGCCTTTTTAATAGAATTCCCTCATCAGTGAGTGAACTTCTCTTCCCCCTACGGATAAATAATGTTACTCCAAGCTCCTCTTCAAATGCCGCCATTTGTCTTGAAAGCGTTGGCTGAGTAATATGCAATTGTTCTGCTGCTTTTGTAAAGCTCTGTTCTTTTGCTACTGTCAGAAAATAGCGTAATAGTCTTAATTCCATATCTTTAAAGTCCTAGTATTTCCTTGTTTTTTTCAAACCTTTTAATCAGTTCTTTTCCCATTACTATAATTTCATTTCGCCAGGGATGACCGAAGATTCCACAATTCATTGAAATATCTTCCATTGGCGAGAATTATAATCCATTCGCCAGTGATGCCATCACGAATCCATCTTCTAAACCCCCCCTTCATACTTCACATGGTCATTCACCACCACTCCAATGATTCTTGAGTTGTTTCTCGCAAGCAGAATGCCTGCCATATTCGGGATATATCCTGTCCTTTCAAGCTCCTGCTGAACACGTTTTACTGTTTCATCTGAAATCTTTTCTGTATTTCCATGAATCACTTTTGAGACAGTTGCGGTACTAAGTCCTAGTGCATCTGCGACATCCACAATCCTAACCCTGTTATGTATCATATCCATACCCTCTTTACCTGAATTTGTAATTACATGGTACAATCAAAATCTGATTTTTACAAAGGTTAAACGCATAACCCATAACAAAATCCTTATTATGTTTTTGTCGTATTTTACTAAAACGTTCTGTCCCTTCTTGCATAGTCCAAGCATTAGTCATTGATCTTGTATTTCTTATGAAATAAACTCTCTCCTCTTGTCCCTAATTCTCTCATAAATATCAATCGCCTTGTTAAATCCCTTGCCCAGTAATTCATCACATGCTTTATTCAGCGCATCTGGAAAAGCATTTGCCAAATAATCAAACCGCTTCATGGCCATTTGCTCTCCTAGTCCAATATTAGCCGCTTCTCTTCTAAATGAATCTCTGGTGATCTTTTCGATATCATACTCATTCCCAATACTAAATGCCATATCTCTGGTACTGCTTGTATATATCACAGTACTCAATATGTCATATGCCGGTGCCAAACGTACTGTTTTCAACTCTTCATCATAAAGCAATGAAACATTTTTGATATGATTATCTGTATTGCCTATTAGGTAATTGAATATACATATATCCCACATTTTCAATTGATCTGCTATCGGGTTGAACGATTTCTGTCTTATGATCTCAAACATCATTTTTAAATATCCGGCATTATCACTCTCATATTTGTTATGCGCCGAAATTCCCATCGCTTGAGAGAAATCTTCCTGATGTAACCTGTACGGAACACTTAACCCATTGATTTTTTTTAATCCGTCCTTTATTGCACGATCATATCTTTTAGTTGCTAGCAAAACTTCCTCATCTCTGCCATCTCCGACATTGACTATAAAACTTTCAGGAATCTCTATTCCCATATTTCCTGCCGTCATCATACACAACTGCTCATTTGTAACTATTCCGTCAAGCCTTACATGACTCTGCTTTACTATATGTGTACTTGGCGCTGACCCTTTGGGTAAATACCAATCTTTATTATTTTCATCATAATATAACCCAACCTTTCCAGATGCTCCTGTAAGTGACAAATGTGACTTTGTGACTAACTCCGCAGTCTCCATTGCTCCTTCTCTTGCCAACTGACTAACCTCATCAATTGTCAATTTCTGATAATCTGCATTTACTACTTCGTTATTCTCATCTGTAATTTTTATTGCTCCCAGACACTCATTACCTAACCCGGCTAATAATGACAGATAATTATTTGCGTCTGTATGCAATAACCCAGCCACACATCTTCTGGTAAATCCTTCAGGTAACAAACCTTCAAAAAAATTCCTTGTATCATCAACGGAAAATGCATTTTCAGATAATGGCAAATGAATTGATATCGGTCTGGCTATGTTACCAGATAAATACTCTTCTGCATATGAGAATCTAGCATCTTCTTCTTTTTCTCCAATTATACGACCTACATATGTCTGCAAGCCACCAATCTCTATCCAAACCCCCAAATTTCTCATATTCTAACCTCTCTTTTCTACGAGAATATCCATTCCCAGTAAATTGATAATTGTAATTGCCTTTCCGATTTCTGCTGTAGCCTTACCTCTTTCCAAATCCGAAATAAAACTTACACTAAATCCTGTAAATTCTGCTATATAAGCCTGAGTATATTTCAGTTCTTTTCTTCTTATTCTGATTGCCTCACCCAAAGATTTTGAATCTATTATTTTCATACATATTCCTCGTCTTTCTATATCAAATTATCAACACATAACTTCATACACATCATATGGTCGTACGGCTAAATTATATATATACGCTTTGCAAATAAGCCGTACGGCTAATTTTGTATAGTTCTGATTATACAATAAGCCGTACGGCTAAGTCAACTTTTCTTATATAAATAAAAAACGCCAGAAACCTTGTAAAATCAAGGTTTCTGACGTCTAACAAACAGGGGATGAGAGAATCGAACTCCCACCAAAAGTTTTGGAGACTCCTATCATACCATTTGACCAATCCCCTATATAC
>NZ_JBEHVP010000011.1:0-36162 GCF_040227275.1 Coprococcus sp. RTP31081st1_H1_RTP31081_211007 | reverse complement strand
TTATTTGTTTATATTTTTGTAACTAACAGCCACATTTTGACAAAATTTGTTTATTTATGTCAAAAGCATTATTGATTTTCTGATATTTTAGTATAAAATAATATTAGTTCATATTGAAATTGTATTAAAAGGAGAATGAAAATGAACACCAACTCAGCCAACTCAGCATATGAAAAAAACGAAAAAACTGTAGATAAGTATATTAAAGCTATTAAAAAAGAGTTTCCAATATACAGAAAGGGGGAAAAGAGATATTTAAAGATGCTGCGTAGTTCTATGTATGATTACGCAGTAAGTTTTGAAGGCGAGTTGATCACAGTATCACATCTGTCTAAAAAGTTTGGAAGTCCCAAGGATTGTGCCAATACATATATTGAATATTTAGGCACAGATACTATATGCCACAACATGAACGGAAAGAAATATGGAAAATATATTTTCATTACCGCGCTTTCTGTTATACTGGGTTTTGCAATATGTATATCAGTTATGTTGTATAAGGAATGGCAGATATCCAGGCGTACTGACATTGCATCAACTACTATTGTCATTCAAAATAGTGTAGCGCCAAATGATCTATCTGATAAATCATGGATGGATTCTGTTGAAGACGCACCATTAAATAATAGCTCGGAAACTCAGAATAATGATAATAACAATAATACAGATACGGAGGAGTAAATATGAATAAAAAATTACGCAGATTATTAGCTATATGTTGTATGATTTTCATCTGTTTGTCTACAATAAACGTTCCAACTGTTAAGGCCGCAGAAGAAGATACGAGCGATGACTCTCTTACATTTGTGGAAGTTATCGAGGAAATGCCAACTCAGCCATCTCTGAGTAGAGCCACAAAAACAAAAACTGCTTCCAAGACTGTATACTGTAATGATTCCAACGGAAACGTTCTCTGGAGTCTTCAGATTGTCGCAACATTCAGTTATACAGGTTCTTCCAGCAAATGCACATCCGCTAAAGCTGCAGCAACTTCTAATAGTTCATATTGGAAGACGTCTATGTCCAGTTGCACAAGATCCGGCAACAAAGCAACAGCAACTGCAGTTGGAAAAAAGTATTCCTCAAAGGGCGTACTGCTTCAGACAGTAAATAAATCAGTTACTATATCATGTTCAGCTAACGGAACTATTTCCTAATTTACTAGTTAGTTATACAAGATAAAGAACAAGGCCACATGCCGCATGAAATATCTTTTAAATTTTTCATATGGTATGTGGCTTTATTTTATCTGTACCGGCCAGACACCCCTGCTAATGCAGATCTTATAACCAGCTCCAACGCAGTAGCAACAACGTACAATGCTATGCATATTACCAACTTCACGCCCGTAGAAAGCTTCTCACTTTTAGCAACCATAAACGTCACGACTGCCGCAGTTCCGAGCAGCAAGCCTCCTATGGCACCACCCATTATTCCCCAATATTCTATAAAAAATAATACATAAAATACTACTATCCAGGCAGGAGCTTTTTGATTAGCTCCTGCACCATCTGGATATGTTCCCAGATCCATTCCATCCATAATGAGACTGATACCACTCACTGCGCTTATAACCAGATTCAGTTCTTTTCCTGCTAACGGGACTGTATAGCTCAACTGTTTATCTTTTCTTAAGGTGCCTGTTCTCTCCAGTGATCTGAGCTTGAAAGCCTCCCCACCATTAATAAATATACTTCCTTTCATGTACTCCACCAGATATTGAACACCATCTATCTGTACATTCCAGCCATATTTCTTTGTATCTGCCATTGCATTAACTCTCCCTTTTCCGTTAAATTATTTCTAATTTTGTTTTTTATAAATTTCGGATGCCTGCTCACTCATACTCATTGCCATATTATATGCTGCGGTATTTGTGTCACTAATTGCATTGTATAGCAGCTCAAGTTTACCTACGAATAAGGTCTCCGCTTCGCCCTTCCAATTCTTGTTAAAGCTTTCTGCCGATTGAAATAAACTATCTAGAATATATTGACTTATATTATTTCGGATTCCCAATATACCATTTATAGCGGATTCTATTTGAGCATACTCATAATCTGTTATTTTTTCCAACACAAATCACCTCCCCGCAACGTTTTTATTTTCACTCTTCATGTACTTTATATATTTATCAAATTTTTGCTCTGATAATTTATCAAATACCACCGGCATACATGAACCATCTGACATAGAATAGACTCCTGAAAATTCCGATGAATCAACAAGTGCATATTCAACATTCCCCGGAAGCTTCTCTATACAATCCTCCACCAAAATAAATGTAAATGCACAGACACACAGATCATCACGCAGTGCTTCCACAATTCTATGATTTTCCAATAAAGCCATATCATCTACAAACACTATGTACCGCGGTTTCATATTTTCTACGCCGACTCCATTCAAAGCCTTTCTTTCCTCGATTGCCTGTGCCAGCATGTCTAATACTTTTCCTCTTTTTTCAGGAGTGCCTGCTACAAGACTAATGCCCGTCTCCATCTGAGTTCTCGTAAACGACTCATATTTATTCCACCCCTTACTATTAACACTATCATACACAAATGCAACCTTAAGATCCTCTGGCACTTCACTTACCAAAATCTGCGTAGACAATGCCCTAACTATATCGTATGCCTTCCTCTTGTCACCGTGTCCTACTACGCCAAGTAATCCCACCTCGTCCAGACTTATAGCTTTGGGGATATCATGTATTATTCCGTATTCCTCTTTGAGTTTTTTATAGGTTCTCTTTAATTTAATATTCTGTGGTGTATTTACCATATTGGGAAGTATGATATGCTCTGATATATCCAGATCACCTGTTCCTAGTCTATATGTAAGCATTACATCTCCCTGATTACGAATCTTTTTCTCTCCCCTCATAATTCTTCTTATCAGATTCTCTGCCGGCACAAACCGTTTGTTCATCCATTCTAAAGCGGCTTCTCTGTAAGAAATTATCTGCTTGCTAACATCCTCCAAATAGTTCTCTCTTATTTTTTTTATTTTCTTTCTTGAGGGTCTATTTCGTAAATAATCACGAATACTATCATATAAGGCCACAAGAGCAATCACTATTCCTACTGGTACAGCCCCCAGAAGCATAAGCGTATATCTTGTAACGGAAGGGCTTGTATGCGGTTCACCTGTCATCTCCATATATTTATAATACGCATACACGCCCAAAACCGCATAAAATGCTAATATTTTTATAGCTGTCCATATATCTTCTTTATTTTTATTAAGTTGGGGAATCGCATGCAATTTGAGATCACTCTCCATGCTTGGAAATCTTTCAATAATATTTTTATTTGTATCTTCTCTAATCATTTCTTACCTAATAAATTTAATTTCAACATCGCTATCTAATGCACACTTTGCTTTCATGTATAGATCTTTTAAATCTCTATTTGATATACTCCGTCCTCTTGCATCAATAACTATTGTCTGCTTTGTTCCTGTGGGCAAATTTGCTTTCATTTTCTGGCTTCTTGTCGTGACATCTTTGATAAGCATTGCCCTTCCACTTTCATTTTGAATATTATAACTTCTGACATCAATACAACTTCCATCCTTATACAATGTCGGACTTATACTTCCTTGAGCATTACGCGTTGATTTTTCTCCATTTAAAAAAGCCTGATTTTGACTGTAACCTTCATTTTTACTTGTAATTTTCCGGACAGTTTTCTCTTTTGTCGAAAGCTTTCCAACCTTGCGCTTTTCTCCTTCCATTGCCTTATTTTTTTCTATACTTTTTGTTCTTTTTACGTCAACAAATTTCTCGCCAATTCCAACAGCAGTATCTATCGCTAAATTATATGTAAAATTCTCTTTATATTGAATTGCGGCATCCTCCAACGAAACGTTTCTACAATGTGATTTCTCTTGGGCGCAATATATGGATGTCGACAAAGCCGAATTCCCCGCCATTACTGCGAAGTTAACGCCATTTACATAACCGGTTATTTTATATTGCTGTAAAAAAGCTGCAGTATTAGTCATCGTCTTTGCACTTTTCACTATAGCCAACGTCTCCCCAAAACCTTCCAGTAATCCAGTGGCTCCACCTTCCAAAGCACCCCACATATATGCATCAGCAAAGGCATCCGCAGGATTTTCTCCATTTTTGCATGCCATATAACATGAATACTCTGCATTCATCATAGATGTTGTTAGAGAACCCCACGCCATGTCTGCCGTTACTGTCTCTATCATAGTTGCTGCTGTTGTACTTGTCATTGCGCCAGTAGACATCGCTGCAGCAGTAACCTCTGGTGCTACAATAGCAATCACCAGCAATCCCACTATTATGCTCGTTCCAATGACTATCTTTCCTTCATTTGTCTTTGTCCACGGGGTAATTGCATATTGATTTCCAAGATCTATACCCATCTGAGTATATGTATCATTACACATCTTATACTCTTTGTATATATCTTGCAAAGCTTTTGAAAACTTGTTCAACCGATCAGCTTCTTCCACAAACTCATCATAAGTTCTTATAAGTGCCGGCATGTCATATAACCCATCTGCCATTTTGCTGTATCGTATAACATCCATCTGCCTTTTATACATATCTATGTAATCCCCAAAGTTTTTACTGACGTTATTAAATTGTTCTACTTCGTCCTCCAGCTTCTCAAGATGTACATATAGTTCTATACCAGTGCCGTCCATCATTTACCCCTTAATATTACTTTTTAACCCAATATTCCTTTTAGTTAATTACGTCTCCCGACAAAGATTCTCCAATATCCACATTAATTGCTTCCACAGCATCATAGCTTTCTGTAATATTTACAATATCCTTATAGTAATTAGTCATATCGTCTACGATCTCATTCATACGATCTGATTTGTCTGCCATATCTTCATAAATCTCTGTCCATCCATCACTTTCCCAATAACCATTTATTTTGTTGCACGTTTCTATAATACTTCCAAATCGTACAAGCATATCCGCATAGTTCTGCGCAAATAGTTTTTCAAATAGCAACATTTGCCTTAATGGCACCACTATTATTTCTGTATCGCTTTCCACATAACCATTCCTTCCTGAACTTTTCCCGATCAGAGTTCCTGAATCCTATCCAATACTGAAGCTTCACACTTCTCAAACAATTTACACATGTCATAAACGCCATCTATCTTATCCTTAATATCACTATATAAAGCCTTCATATTGGTCATAGCATTTCGAAATCCTTCATCATAAGTTTTTGCGGCCGGCCCGCTCCACTGTGACGCAAGCTCTTCATATCCGCACTGGATAACAAGTCTTTCACGCATACTCGCGTCAATATCGTCCTTCAACGCCTTTATATCCGCATGTAACTGTTTTGTATTAATATTTATTTTTGTTGCCATACTCATCCTCTCCATTTATGTTATATACAGTATCTTACTTTTGGATATAGTTGTCAATATGTATTTAGATAATCTATTTTATGTTGATCAGTATTTATTATCGTTTTTTGCATATAAAAAGCCCCACACCCTACGCAATATCCTGAAGATATCTCATAGTGGTGTGGGGCTTTTGTGTGACTGATGCTCAGGTCAACCGGCTTTTATACGTAGCTTGTTGTGTTGATCTTTACACCAGGGCCCATTGTTGAAGCAATTACAACGCTCTTAAGGTACTGACCCTTAGCAGCGGCTGGCTTTGCCTTAACAATAGCATTTATTAAAGTCTGGAAATTCTCGTTTAACTGTTCCTCTGTGAAAGAAACTTTTCCCACTGGCACATGGATAATGTTGGCTTTGTCAAGTCTGTACTCTATCTTACCAGCTTTGATATCTGAGATAGCCTTAGCTACATCCATAGTAACTGTTCCAGCCTTAGGGTTTGGCATGAGACCCTTTGGTCCAAGTACACGACCAAGACGTCCTACAACGCCCATCATGTCAGGTGTTGCAACAACAACGTCGAAATCTAACCATCCCTCGTTCTGGATCTTTGGCACGAGCTCGTCTCCACCAGCGTAATCAGCGCCTGCTGCAAGAGCCTCGTCAACCTTTGCACCCTTAGCAAATACGAGAACCTTAACAGTCTTACCTGTTCCGTGTGGAAGAACTACGGCACCACGAACCTGCTGATCAGCGTGACGTCCATCAACACCGAGTCTGAGGTGTGCCTCTACTGTCTCATCAAACTTAGCTGAAGCCATCTTCTTAACTAAAGCAACTGCCTCAGTTGCCTCGTAAGCAGCGGTCTTATCATAGAGCTTGCTTGCATCTACATATTTCTTACTCTTTATCATTATTATAAACCTCCTGTGGTCATATCGGGAGCGACCCTCCCACTAAATATCTGTATTACTCTTCAACTGTAACGCCCATTGAACGAGCTGTTCCAGCGATCATGCTCATAGCTGACTCAAGGCTTGCAGCGTTCAGATCCTTCATCTTAAGTTCAGCGATCTCCTGAACCTTAGCCTTAGAAATTGTTGCAACCTTAGTCTTCTTTGAGTTTGCAGAACCTGACTTGATGTTACATGCCTTCTTGATAAGAAGTGATGCAGGTGGAGTCTTTGTAATGAAGCTGAAGCTCTTATCCTGGTATACTGTGATAACAACAGGAATGATCATGTCACCCTCATTAGCTGTTCTTGCATTGAATTCCTTTGTGAAAGCAACGATATTTACACCGTGCTGACCAAGAGCTGGTCCAACAGGTGGTGCAGGAGTTGCCTTTCCTGCAGGTATCTGTAATTTGATGTATCCTTCTACTTTCTTTGCCATTTTAGCATTCCTCCAAAATACTGTGGTACAATCCACTTGATAATTACAACTTCTTGATATCAGCAAACGCAATATCAACAGTATTCACACGACCAAACATTTCTACTTCGATGGCTACGGTCTGTTTTGCAGTATTAATTGCCTTAATTGTTGCTACTGTGCCTTCCCAGGCACCTGAAGTAACCGTTATTGAGTCTCCCACTTCAACATCGATGACAACCTCCTCTGAGGTCTGATACAGATTGCTCAGCTCCTCATCAGTGAGTGGTACAGGCTTTCTTGGATCTGATCCGACAAATCCTGTAACTCCTCTGGTATTACGTACAACATACCATGTAACATCGTTCATGATCATGTTGATGAGAACGTAACCAGGAAGTATCTTTCTCTCGATCGACTTTGGCTTACCATTCTTAATCTCTGTGGCATCTTCAACCGGAACGACTACCTCTAAAATCTGGTCTTGTAAATTTCTGTTTTCTTTTGTTTTCTCAATATCAGCCTTTACTTTGTTTTCATATCCTGAGTAGGTATGAACAACATACCATCTTGCATTCTCTGCCTCTGACATATTCTTCACCATCCTTTACCCAACTATGAAATTCAAACCAATCTGGATCAACCAATCTACGATAGCTATGATACAGCCGAGTACGACTGAGGAAACAACTACCGCAAATGACTGTCTTGCAAGGGAGCTCTTGTCAAGCCATGTAATCTTTCTGAACTCTCCCTTTAATTCCTGAAACCAGCTTCTCTTGAGAGTATTTGACTTTTCTTCTTTACTAGATTTAGACATAACTCTATTCCTCCTTACTGGTTCAGACTATTTTGTCTCCTTGTGTACTGTATGAGCCTTGCAGAATCTACAGTACTTCTTTGTTTCCATTCTGTCTGGATGCGTTTTCTTATCCTTTGTCATATTGTAATTACGCTGTTTACAATCCTGACATGCCAATGTTATTTTAACGCGCATTTCCACTTACCTCCATTGTTATTTTAAGGCACAAAAAAAAGACCTCTTTCATCGCAAAGTCTACAATAACACAATCGACCTATGCAAGTCAAGAAGTCTTTTATATAATTTCTAGTATATTTGATCCTGTCCGTCTATCTTCCGTTTGTACTCATGTCTTTTATGACATCTATGAGATCCATGTCGGAATCTGTGAGCTTCACATTGGTACAAATGGTCTTGCCCTCTGTATCTGTGATCTTCACTTCTATTATATAGCCTTCCTTTATTCCTGCGGCTGCGGCTGCTCTGAGGAACATAGGGAACTTTGGATGATTCTGGACGAACCGCTCCCAGGCTCCTTTGATCTTAAACATCATTCCCGGATTAAATGCCATATTTATCAACCTCTCTGTAAATCTTACTTATATCAGTATTATTTCAAAAGACCTATCGCTCCGAACAATCCTATACTTCCAAGGTACATGATCACTCCTGCCATGACCACTCCCAGCATGACCATGATAACGCTTTTCTTCCAGTCAAGCTCAAGGAAGCTGGCTGCCAGTGTTCCTGTCCACGCCCCGGTTCCCGGAAGTGGTATTCCCACGAACAGCAGAAGTGCGATATACACTCCAGTGCCGGACTTTGCCATGAGCTTCTGTCCGCCGTGCTCTCCCTTCACAAGACACCATGTGAAGAATTTGCCTATGAATCTCTTGTCTTTTCCCCACTCAAGCACACGTCTTGCAAACCAGTATATAAATGGAACCGGTATCATATTGCCTATGACGCACACTATAAATGACGGTATACTCGGAAGCCCGAAGCCCACCGAATACGGTATGGCGCCTCGAAGCTCAAGTATTGGTACCATGGATATAAGAAATATAGTCAGATATTTTTTTAACATAACGATCCTCTCATTTAATTTTCAAGTCCGGCTCTAACATAGAACGGCTCTGTCACCTCTGTCACTTTCTTACCAAGCATGTTGTCTGCTCTGACCAGTGCCACCTCGATGCCAAATGAATGAGGCTTCATAAGAGGTATGAGTCCGGCAAATACAGGCTTCTCGTCTCCGTTTACCTCAAGAGCAACAAGATACTTATCCTCCTGTCCCTGCTCCTCCATCATCTGTATATACGCTCTGTCAACATTCTCTTTGTCTGCCAGATACTCTCTTGCAGCATCAAGCATCTGTATCGGCTGATACTTTGGTGTTCTGAGCTTGACTGTTGCGCCTGGCTTGATCTTGCTCTGTACAAGTCCTGTACGTGAGCTCTCTCTGTACTGACGGATAAACTCTCCTGATATAAAGCAGTTCTCAGTGAAAGGATTCATAGCTATTCCGCTTATGTTTCCATTTGAATTGAACACAAGATCCTCAAGCTGCTTATATGGAAGTATTATTCTCTGGAAGCCATCGTTAAACTGCGATGAAGCCATCGACTCATAATCTGTGAAGCACGGAAGTACCTTGTCTCCCTGCTCATTTGTCAGAAGTGAGAAGTTGATCTTCACTCCGTCCTGGAATGTAACCTTTCCATTCTCATCAGGCTTTGGCTCCTGGTCGAACTTTGCAGGAACTATAAATACTGCATGGACCACTGACTCAAAGAGCTGCTTAAGTGTATCCTTGTTCTCATTTTCTCTAACTGCGTGCATAGCCTCAACAAGCTCCACGTTCTCAATCTTTTTTCCAATGTCTTTTACGTCCATCTCGTTATCCTTTCATTAATTAATTGTGTATTATCTCTTCTCACCGTAATGCTCGTTGTAAAGCTTCACCGCTTCCTCATAGTGCTCTTCATCAGCCTTTGCCTGATCTGATCTCTTGGACAACACAAGATCCGGTCTCACATCCGGCATGCTCTGGCCTATCCTTGAGGTAAATTCCGTAAAGAACTCCTGGCCACCTGCATATGATGCCATCGGTATAGCCACCATTCCCTTTGAGGTTGCAAATATGTATCCTCTGTTCACGTGATAGAACGGCTCTACAACGCGCTCATTCTCTACTATATCATCTATCTCGTATTTTCTCCACATAAATGGTATCTTACTGAAATATATCGCCTTGTCATCCATCTTCACCGCCGATGATACCGCTATCCTACAGAATATCGCAAGTATAACGCTCACACAGAATGCAAGTATGACTGCAATCCTTCCCATACCTTTATTGAGACTGTCCACTCCAAATACAGCCATCACAATGAGAAACAGTATGAGCAGGCTTACTATGAATACCATAGATCCAACTGTGGAATAACCTCTCATAACTCCGTTCTTATTCTTGCGGCATTTTCCGTAGTAGCTTATTCTTGAAGGCTTCATACCGAGATCCTCTCCACACAGAGGACAATACTTCTGGTTGACCGTACAGTTTGCCGGTATTGATTTGCCGCAGTGCGGACATCTGAAGAATATGGTGTTTATAATGCCTGATATAAGCGCAAGCACTACGAACAGAATCCAGCCCATGCTTATATTTCCTGCAAATGCAAATCCAAATATACACAGCACTCCTACTATTGGCAAAGCTGTAGACAGTAACTTTGATATATAAAGCTTCATCTTTCTCCTCCAAATCTAACAGCGGCGTCTATCCCTGCCGCCATCTCTGACCTGTTAAGTATAACATAATTCATCTTTTTTTCAATATTCCAGCGAAAAGAGCTGTCTGCACAGCATTTTGCCGGATTCCGTGGCAAATATATTATCGTATGCCGTCCTTATAGTATCTGCGTCCGCCTTATCCTCATACATGTTGACGAGGAAATCGGCCTCCACCAGTATCAGATAATCCAAACCGTCTATATTCCTGTAGGTGTGGTGATGTGCCACCAGATAACATGCCCTCTCCACTGCGGCATCTTCTGCACCTGCCTCTCTGAGCAGCCGTCTTGCCTCAGGAGGTCCCTCCTGTTCCTGCAGCTTGCCATTATTATATCCATATTTCAGTTCTGCGTTCTTTATGCCTATATCGTGGGCAAGTGCTGCGATCTCCAGGACCTGCATCTCGTCGGGCTCCATGCCCTCCATCTCAGCTATCAGCTTCGCAAATGAATGAACCTTCAGGAAGTGATGTACCCGTCTGGAATCCCCGGCATAGTATTCAATCATTTTCTCTTTTACTATAGAAACCAAATTTCGTGCCATGTCATCATCCGCCTTTCTTTATGACTCGTATCATTCTAACACCACTATTTGTGAATAGTCTATACAGTTTATAAACATTTAATCTTCCTTACGCCCGGATTTTCTGTTACTTCTATAATATATACTTCCGTAAGTTGTTTTTTATTGACTATAATAGTATAATTTTAGGTTGGAGATAAACTATCAACACAAGTGATACAAAACATTGGAGATTTTATTATGGACACACGTTCAATTGGAGTATTCGACTCAGGGCTCGGCGGAATAAGCGTTCTCCGCGACATCGTGGAGCTCATGCCCTGTGAAAATTATATATATTTTGGCGATTCGGCACACGCACCTTACGGAACAAAGACCAGAGAGGCTATTCTTGAGAGATCGGAGCAGTGTACCAATTTTCTTCTCGCAAAGGATGTGAAGGCGATCGTCATCGCCTGCAACACCGCCACAAGTGTTGCAGCCTCGACACTGAGACAGCAGTATCCTTCCATACCGATCATCGGTATTGAACCGGCTCTGAAGCCTGCGGTTCTGTGGAAGGAGCACGACAAGGTAGCTGTCATGGCCACCCCTGCCACACTGGCTCTACCTAAATTTCATGAACTCATGAAACATTATTCAAAGGAGTCCGATATTTACCCGGTTCCATGTCCGGGCCTTGCGGATTATGTGGAAAAGGGAATTTTCGATGGTGAGGAGATCACTGAATTTCTGAAAGGACTGCTCGCCCCATCTCTGGAGAAGCATGTGGATGCCATCGTTCTCGGTTGCACTCATTATCCATTTGTGGAGAAGGTTATACAGCGTATTGCCGGACCTGACGTGAAGATCTTCAATGGAGCCCACGGCACCGCCCTGGAGCTTCAGAGGAGACTGCGCATCGCTGAGCTTCTCACGCCTTCCATAGAGAAGGGCACTGTGGAGTTCTACAGCAGCAGTACAAACCCTGAAACCATTAAACTTTGTCACCAATTGTTTGAAGCGTAATTGACGGACGGCTCAAAACATATATCCAACATAAAAAAGTCCGTGTATGTACATGGTCAATCACGTTCTACAGCTGTCGCTTCAAGCATTTCTATATGCATGCGGCTCCGCACGCGATAAGGGCGTTTGCGTGCTATGCCTTAGCACAGAAATGCTCGAAGCTCGGCTGTATTCACTACCGATTGTCCATGTACATACACGGCTTTTTTGCTGAATATATGTTTTGAGCCTGACTACGACTTATTATTCAAAGCTAGTTCTCAGAATTGTTAAAATGCATATGGGTGATCCCAGACTTTGAGTTTCGTGCCGATATCATGTACAAGGGCATAGGTGTAACATTCATATGCCCATGCCACATCCTCTGTCGGCATGCCCTCTATGGATACGAGGATGATCTCGTCGTCGGATTCACGGCCGGGCTTCTTGCCGCGGATTATCTCTCCGAATGTAGTAAGGGAATTCCTCTCTATCAATCCATCCTGCACCATGTATACGAAGTCCTCTCCCATGCAGCCTGTGTGGAGTCTGTTGCCCTCCGCATCATATCCAACATTATCTTCCTCTGCGTAGTTCTCGTACATTCCGTAGTTGTCTATGACTTTTTTCAGGTCAACAATGCTCTTATGCTCCATATTGAAGGTACTTGTAGAGATGACCAGCGCTCCGGGCTTGAGCCACTCTCGCTTGTACTCTGGCCACTCGCCCTCCTTGCATGAGACTGCCTCAGTTATGATGTCGGCATCCTTAAGTGCCTCCTCCATATCCTTGCACAAAACTATATTTTTTACCTGAGGATAATTTTCCTCTATGTACTCTTTCATCTTAATCGCATTTGCCGATGTCGGTGAGCTGCCCTTTATCTTGATGGTGTCTATGTCAAATCTCTGTGACATGATGGCTCTGAGACTTGATCTGCATATGACTCCGGGGCCGACCAGTGTGAGCACCTTTGAGTCATTCCTTGCCAGAAGCTTTGCCGCAAGTCCCGGCATAGCACCTGTTCTCATAGAACTAAGAAGATTTCCGGACATATATGCCAGAGGTTTTCCTGTCTCCACATCATTAAGCATCATCATCAGTATGGAGCGTGGAAGTCCTATCGATCTGTTGTTGCCATTTGATCCATACCACTTTTCACCTGCCACATGGAATCTGCCGCCAAGATATGCCGGCATGGCGATGAATCTCCTGTCTCTGGCATTGTTGACCGGGAAATTCTCTATCGGTGACTTCTTTGGGAAGTACAACATAAGGCCATGTGCGTCATTGTACGGACCACCCATGAGGAAATCTCCGTCCTCCATGAGTCCCATGGTCTCCTCCATGACATCCACACATCTTCCCGGGTTGAGAACACCCGCATCTATCATATCCTCCTCGCTGAGGTAGAGGAAGCTTATATTCTGCTTGTCTGTTTCTATATTGCTCTTTCTTCCTGCCGCTTCTGATTCTACATCTCGGTTCTTCATAATCCTTACCAAACCTTTCTCTCGTCATATATCAGCTGTTTTTTATTATTTTGCCGTGAATCTCATTTGACGCACGACACATGATCACTATACATACAATGGACACTGCACTTATCACTACGCTGGAATCCATGAGCACTGTAAGTCCGTATCTGGAATTTATCCATCCACACAGCAGAGCTCCTATCCCCTCTCCGGCTCCCACCGTAAATGCGTTTATCAATGACATTCCCTTCACCACATCAGCGGGTGACAGCATCTCTTCTATAAGATACACACTTCCGGAATAGAATAACCCAAAGCCCAGCATCTCGCATCCCTGGGATATGACGATCACCCACACATTGTCCGAGAATGCCGCGAACATGTTCTTGAATGTCATGAACACCGCACAGCACAGCATTATCTTGTCAAGAGATATCCGCTTCCTGAATTTTATGAGCAGGAATGCCGACGGGACTTCACTGACCGCCATCACGAACTCAGCCAGTCCATAATGAAAATTATTGCCACCCAGGCGTTCAAACACATTTATCAGGAATGTCGTTCCAACATTATATCCCATGAACATAACCGCTGAACCTATGAGAAACCACCTGTACTTCGGGTATGTTGTGAGCAGATATCCTGCGGTGTGTACCTCTGTTTTCCGGGTCTCCGTGATGTTTGCTGCAGCTATTCTCTCTCTTGCGCCCAAAGCCCTGCAATCGCTGCAGGATGATGTATCATCCATGACCAGCAGCACCGCCAGCATCATGGCGGTGAACAGCATCTGTAGTATCAGAAGCCTGTTCGCATCATACCTGTCACAGAACACCCCAAACAGCACACATGCCACAGCCCACGCGCAGGAACCTGCTGCCCTGCATATAGGGTAGTTGATATTTCTGCCGTCGTTCATATACTTTATGGACAGGGAATCTATAAGCGGTGATATGCATGTAAATGTTGCACCAAATCCGATGAACAGCGTCACTGTCTGTACAAACGATAATTTATACTCATAAAAAACAGATGTCAACAGCAGCGCCACAACAGTCAGCACTGAGATGATATATTTTAACTGGATACGTTCTGCATGCCGGTCGGAAAATACACCTATGATTATCTGAAACACTACAGTTGAAAATAATTTTACCGCATTTATTACTCCTATCTGTCCGTCCGTAAAACCTTTGTACTGCAGCATCTGCGTGAGGTATGCGTACGCAGATGCCGCACAGGTCCAGAACATCATCTGTAATATTGCATATTTTATATTGAGCTTCGCGTTTTTCTTTTTTATAGATGTGTCTACGCGTATCTTCTTCTGCAATCCCATAGGCTGTTCCTATCTGGATGATTTGATCTCCATGACCGCATCTGTCTCAGCTGATATCGCATCTGCATCAAATGTATTTATCATAAATATTCTCTTCTTCATATCATCTGTGAGCACACACAGTGGACTGTTTTTCAGGTCATCATCCAGATATTCTACTGCTGCCTTATTGGCACAGATGAACTGAAATTCATTTGTGAGTTCTGCGGATATGTCAGGTCTCAATATAAAGTTAAGGAACAGCTCTGCCTCCTCTTTGTGCTTTGAGCCTTTGAGCAGGACCATTGTATCCATTGAGAGTGAACACTGCTCACCATCCATGACTACCTCAAGATCCGGATTCTCCTTCATCGCCTGAAGTGCCTCGCCGCTGTACATGAGAGCAACTGCTACCTCTCCCTTTGCCATACTGTCTCTCGTGTCTGTTGACGCTGCAAATGCCTTGATATATGGATTCAGCCCACTTATATAATCCTTTGCCTTTGCAATATCATCGAGGTTGCCCGATGTAGGATCAAGGTCGCATCCCAGCAGACCTACACTCATAATAGCCTGGGAATCATCCACAAGCAAAATATTATTCTTCAGATTATCATTCTTCAAGTCGTCCATCTTATGGATCTCTATACCATAGTCGTCCAGCATCTTTTTATTTGCTATCCATACACAGGATGTTCCCATATATGGAACACAGTACTCTCCATCCGGATCACACTGCATTGTCCTGTAAGTCTCATCGATATTGTCATAATTGGTGATCACATCCTTGTCCAGAGGCTCAAGCAGATCATTTGCCTTCATAGATTCTATGTAGAAGTTTGAAGGTACTGCAATGTCATATTCTGATCCGCCTCCCGCCATGAGCTTTGCCAGCATCTCGTCATTCGACTCAAATGTAGTCTCCACTACCTTTATGCCATATTCATCCTCAAATTTATTGAGAACATCTTCACTCATATACTCTGACCAGTTGTACAGATATATCTCCTTTGCGTATCCGTCTGCAGTTTTCTCTTCTGAATCGCTGCCACATGCTGTCATCGTAAATACCATTGTCGCTGCAAGTGCTGCAGCCATCATTTTTTTGATTTTTCCTCTTATCATAGTCATTTCCTCCTTTTATTGAACACCAGTCTGGTTGTTTATTCTTACGCCCAGACTTTCTCACCACATATATAAGTGGCTGTAACCTGTGTCTTGTAGATGTCTTCCTTCGGGATAGTAAGGACATCCGAATCCAGCAATACGAAGTCGGCATCCTTGCCTGCTTCAAGGGATCCCTTTGTCTTCTCAAGCCTGTTCTGGTATGCTCCGCCATATGTGAGGACCTGAAGACCATCCTCAACACTTATCGTCTCGCCGGCACCCATCTCTTCCATCTCCGGATGTCCGGGCTGTTTTCTGTTCACCATGAGATGAAGTGCATCCATAGTTCTCGGTGGAACCGTTACAGGGAAGTCGCTGGCACAGCTTGTGACGATTCCAGCATCTGTGATGGATCTCATATAGTATTCCTTGGAGGCTCTTTCTTCTCCGAGAAATGGCTTCTCCAAAGTGTCATAATACACGCTGTTCCTGAAGTGCCAGTATGGATTGGTGACCGCTACCACACCAAGGCTCTTCATCCTGTCCACATGCTCCGGCACCATGACCTGAAGATGTGTTATGACATTTCTGTAATCCCTGTCTATTTCTGTCTGTCCGTACTCATACGCATTCAGCACCTCGTCTATCGCAGCATCGCCGATTGCGTGTGCATGTACATCGTATCCCGCATCAAGAGCACGTTTCACCGCCGCATTTGTCCTCTCCTGGCTGAGCATCGGCTCACCCTTATCTCCTGGGGCATCCGCGTAATCATCTCTGAGAAAAGCTGTATGACCTTCCACTACTCCATCTGCAAATATCTTTAACGTGTTCACCTGTATCTTAGGAACATACCGGAACTTCTCATGATACTTTGCAAGTTCAGCAAACACATAGTCCTCATCATCAACAGGCTCTAGTGTGTAACCTACCCTGAATGTCACCTTCAGTTTTCCCTCGCTGTTAAGCTTTGCATATCCGGCAAATCTTCTGTCATAGTTCTGTTTCTTGTCAAACATTGGCTCAAATGCTATTGTGATGCCATTTGACAAGGCTATATCCTGATAACATTCTATGGCATGTGCAAAGTTGTCAGCAGTCATCTCAGGCAGCACCGCACTGAACAGATTGCCCGCCATCTCCTTGAACCATCCCGTTGGTCTGCTTGTTCCCGGATACCTCACTATCACACCATTTGGAACCTCTGCGGTAGTTTCATCAATCCCGACAAGTTCCATGGCTTTGCTGTTCACCCAATATGAGTGGTGATCCTCGCTTATCATGACCATCGGCACATCCGTCGATATGTCATCCAGTATGTCAGCTGTCGGTCCCAAGGATCCAAATACTCCATTTTCAAAACCGGAACCGCTCACAACCTTCTCGTCAGGGTGGCTCGCCATATAATCTTTTATCGCCGTCACATAATCGTCTGTGCTCTCCTTATTTGCAAGGCTGACACCGTACACTATCTCAGTGGTGCTTGATATGTGTGCATGTCCCTCTGTCATTCCCGGTATCACAAGTCCTTTGTCATGTTCTATAACCTGAGTATTTTCGCCTGCATAGCGTTCTGAACCGGCTCTGTCACCCACGTATATGATCTTTCCATCGGCGACCGCCATAGCCTGCGCCAGACTGCGTTTGCTGTCTGCCGTATAGATTTTTCCATACACTATAAGGTCTGCTGTCATCTTTGTCGTTTCATCCATTTGTTACGCCTCCTTGCCATATATGTCTTCGGAACATATTCTGTATTCCCGAATTACTGCGCATCTATCTTACGGATGTCTCTTATCTCCCTGCGCTTTGATATAAACCTTCCAAGTGCCCCCGCAAGGAGGTAGATCACAACTATTCCGACTATCATCAAAGTTGATATGACATATACATTTGTTGTGATCTTGCCTCTGACCATTCCGTATACCTTGATAGGGAACGTGATATCCCCGGCTCCGGATACGAAGTAGCTGATTATTACATCATCTATCGAGAGAGTTATGGATAGCAGCGCTCCGGATATGATTCCAGGTGTCAGCATCGGGATGGTGACACGCTTTAACGTATGCCACTGATTTGCCCCGAGATCCATGGCAGCCTCCTCTATAGAGCTGTCAAAATTCGCAATTCGTGATCTCAGTGTGATGATGACAAATGGCAGACAGAATGTAACGTGTGCGAACACCATGGTCGCAAATCCCATGGTCATGCCCATCTTGGAAAATGATGCAAGAGATGCAAGTCCTATGACAAGCTCCGGGATGACTATCGGCACGTACAGAAGTCCGTTGATAAACTTCTTGAGCTTGAACTCGTACCTGTAAAGTCCTATGGTTGCCAGAGTTCCTAGAACCACCGATATGACCATAGACACTAACGCCAGCTCTATGGACAGCCAGAAGTTCTTCAGAAGTGAGTCCCCCTGGAACACCTCCAGATACCACTTGAGTGTGAATCCGTCAAACACCATATTTGTATTGTTCTTGTTGAACGAGAACAGGATGATGACAAATACCGGCATGTACAGGAACAGATATACAAGTGCCATGAATATGATCGATCCCGCGCCCATCTTCTTCTTTTCTTTTCGCTTCATATCCATCCCTCCTTATGCCAGATCATCCAGATCTCCAACCTTGCTGTACGCCTTCAGCACAACCAGAGTGAAGATGATCAGAAGTACCGAGAACGCTGCGCCCAGTGGCCAGTTACGTGCCACAAGGAACTGGTTCTGTATCAGATTGCCAAGATATGCGGCGCTGCCGCCGCCCATGACATCCGATATGAAGAATGCTCCAAGGCTCGGTATGAATACCTGTATCGTTCCTGCAAATATTCCCGGGAGCGTCATCGGGAGTATGACTCTGATAAATGTTTTTATCTTTCTTGCCCCCAGATCGTATGACGCCTCAACCAGCGAATGATCGAGCTTTGATATGCTGCTTGTAAGCGGCAGTACCATAAATGGGAAGAAGGTATACACCATGCCGAAGAGGACTGCCCCCTCCGAGTACATCATCTGTATCGGCTGGTCTATGATTCCTATCTTCATCAACAATGTATTTACAAAGCCGCTGTCTCTCAGTATATTTGACCATCCATTCAGTCTGATGAGACCATTTACCCAGAATGGCAGCATGATGAGAAGTGTGAGCATTCCGCGTATCTTGTCCGGCACCTTGCACAGCATATAAGCAAATGGATAAGATATGATGAGGCATATCACGCTTGTCTCAAATGCCATGACAACCGACTTCCACATGACCGTCAGATACAGCGGATCAAATATCTTCTTATAACTGTCAATTGAGAACTTGCCGACAACTCCGCCATATGCACCCTTCGTCATAAAACTTATGACCACAACATATATAAGTGGGATGAGAAGGAAAAACAACAGCCACAGGGATGTTGGACCAACCATACATAATATCGGCAGAGTGTTCTTTTTCTCCTTTTTCTTTTTTTCTTTCATAGCAAAGCCTCCTTGCATAGCCGAAACTAAATCCGGTTATCATTACACGCAGATATTTCTTATTTAAGAACTGCATCCTCTATGGCGTCGTACATCTTATCCTCCTTGGTGTGTATGACAACCGCCTTGTCCGGCTCCCAGTACACTGACACTGCCGTGCCATCAGGATATACCGTGGCATCAGGATGATTGTTGACCTTGACTTCCTTGCCATTTGGCAGTTCCACTATAGTCTTAAGGACCGAACCAACATAGATCTGATCCTTGACGATTCCTTTCAGTGTAAATCCATCCACCGGCTTGTCTGACAGATGCGTATTTTCGGGACGTACCGATATGTACACGATCTCTTCCTTAACAAATCCCTCGCCCTTCGCTCTGACCTTTCCATTCTCCATCGTAAGCCCAAGATCAGTGCCTTCTATGGTGTCCACATTTGCCTCGAATATGTTGGACTCTCCTATGAAGCTTGCAACAAATTTGGTCTGTGGGTTCTCGTATATCTCTTTTGCCGTACCGATCTGCTCGAAGTGTCCCTGATGCATGACAGCTATCCTGTCGCTCATGGTAAGCGCCTCTTCCTGATCATGGGTTACATACACAAATGTGATTCCCAGCTTCTTCTGCAGCCTCTTGAGCTCCACCTGCATCTGCTTTCTGAGTTTCAGATCAAGTGCTCCGAGTGGCTCATCAAGAAGCAGTACCTTCGGTGAGTTTACCAGTGCCCTGGCAATTGCAACTCTCTGTTTCTGTCCACCTGACATCTGCGATGGCTTTCTCTTCTCAAATCCATGGAGCTGTACCAGATCCAGCATTTCCAGAACTTTTTTCTTTATCTCCTTCTTGTCCATCTTCTTCTCAACAAGGCCAAATGCTATGTTGTCAAAGACTGTCATGTGAGGGAAAAGAGCGTAACTCTGAAACACCGTGTTAACATCCCTGTTGTACGGTGCCAGCTCTGTGACATCCTTATCTTCTATGTATACATTTCCCTCCGTGGGTGTCTCAAAACCTGCAATGATACGAAGTGTGGTCGTCTTGCCACAGCCTGATGAACCAAGCAATGTCAGGAACTCTCCCTCGTATATGTCAAGGCTGATGGGCTTCAGCACCTGATTGTCGCCAAATGACTTTGTTATGTTTTTAAGCTGTACTATTGCTTTTCTCTCTTCCATCAGCAACTCACCTCACTCTTTTCTAAAGTAGTAATCAAAGTATTGATTCTCCGTGTTCTCCTGTCCTTATCCTCATGACATCGTCAACATTTGTTATAAATATCTTTCCATCTCCAACCTGACCAGTGGAGAGTTTCTCACATATCTCTGTGAGTATGTCATCCAGATCCTCGTCAAGTATCACGGTCATGACGTAGAGCTTTGGCAGGAGATTGATCTCCATCCCAAGCTTCTTGAATTCTTCGCTGTAGCCCTTCTGGTGTCCGCAGCCCATGGCCGACATGACGGTGAGTCCGCTGTATTCATTCTTGCTGAGTATCTTCTTGAGTGGCTCAAGCTTCTCTGGTCTGATGATGAGTTCTATCTTCTTCATATCCATTCCTCCTTACAAATAAAAAAGAGAGCAGCGGAGTCATATTCCTATGAGCTCCTTTGCTCTCTTCCATGTGTTCTTGCTTTTAATTTTCACTCATTGTAGAGTCTGGTATAATACCAAGGTCAATGTTTTTTGTCATTTCTTTAATTGTTTATTTTATTCGGCAGACATGGTTTATTTTGGCAGCCAATGTCTAAATTTACTTAACATTGTTAAGTCCATCACTTTATTTTATTAAGTGCAAATGTCTCATCTTGGGCTTCGCTGCTGATGCATCTCTGTCCTCTTTGCCATGACAGGTCTCTCACCGCTATGAAATCTCCATAGCATTTTGTAAGATGTTCTACTATAATCATAAATTTAGCTTTATGATTTTTCTGTTATAAAAGTATGGAATATTGGTTGATTTTTCCTTTTCTGCTATTGACATTTTTCTGTCTGCCACAATATATTTGAAATGTAGGGAGTTATATAATGTTTTTGAAAAGGGAGGTTACAATTATTATGAACAAGCATTTAAAACATCTGCTGCTCACCATGTGCATCTTCGTATTCGGATTTGCCCTGACGGGATGTGGAGTAGCCACAACCACAAGCGTGAAGATCTCATCTGCTACAAAGGCGAGCTGTACTGTTTCTATTGGGTTTGATGATGAAATGATTGAATCTATGGCAAGCTTATCTAACACAACAAAACAAGCTATAATAAAAGATGCAAAAAAATCTGGACTTAAATACTCCAAAAAGAGAATAAATGGTACTATTTATCATATGTTTATCTCAACTATAAAAAACTCAAGTTTTAAAGATATCGAAGACAATCTTAATAGTACCTCTGGATTTTCAAACGTATGCATAAGCAAAAATTATTTCTTTGCCACTTTTAACCCTTCTGCCTTAACTGTATCAACATCCGGATTATCTGACGAAGCTATGGATTTATCATCCTTCTACTTAAATATGAAGATAACCTTCAAGTCCAAGGTCAACTTCACAAACGGCACAGTATCCAAAGACGGTAAAACCGTATCATGGGTCATCAAAGATGCAGACAAGGCAACAAGGCTTTTCGCTTCCACAACCAAGGTGAACAAAACCGCCAGAAGCAAGTCCGTCGTAAATGGCAAGACTTACAAACCTGGCAAGAAACTTACAGTATCTAATCCTAAGAGTCTTGCGAAAATGAAGCTGGACGGTAAGGCTGTAAAACCGGGCAAGGCTGTTCTTAAGAAGGGAACACACAAGCTCATCATCTGGTCCAAGGACGGCAAGGTACAGAGAGTAACTTTCAGAATAAAACAATCTGATTAACTTACACTAACATTTTTCATTAAAAAGCTTTCGGCTGGTCATATTACAGTCGAAAGCTTTTTGTTTCGATGCCATCAAAAATCGATGTTTAAATCTGTAAATTACTATACAATTTGGAGAATGACCCCTAAAAAAGCCCCAAAATTCGCTTTATTGAGGAATGTTTGTCATTTTATTGACTTTATCTGAAGATTGATTTAATGTATGCCTACCAGCTGGAATACAAATTTTATCGGAGGACTCTATTTGAAAAATACAAAACAGGGAAATTACCGTGGTGATACCTACACCACTAAGGAATCTGCTGACCAGATATTCGACCATGCATTTAAGAAAATGCTGACTTTATCATCCAAAGCTGTAACCAACATGATAAACGGTCTTTTTGGCACGGATCACAATCCGTCCACTACCACCATAACCTATCACTGGACTGAACACCAGGCTGATGGAACTCTAAAAACCACACTTGCGGATTCAATACTCATTCTCAATGACAAATATGCCTACCACATGGAAGCACAGATCACAGAAGATAACGAAATAGTTTTCAGGGTATTCTCCTATGGCTACGGCTATGCTGATGTAAATAAGGAAATACATACGACAGAATTTGACAACAAACCTGTTTACACCTTACACTTTCCCGAACCACGAATCATTTATCTTGGTGATGTATCATCGTCTGTTCCTGATGAACTACAGCTTAAACTTGATTTTCAGAACAACTCCCCATATATTTACTCTGTACCAACCGTAAAGCTGGCTCAGTTGAGTGCCCAGGAACTCAACGACCGCAAGATGATAATCCTTATTCCTTTTCATCTCCTCAAGTTGAGAAAACTTATGAACAGAAAAAACGGCCCAGATAAAACCACTATCAATTCGTTGAAAAATCTAGTTGAGACTGATATACTTCAAAGTATAGAAATCAATCAGCAGTTAGGTAATATCACGCCTTCTGATGCACATCAGTTGATATCGCTGACGAAAAAGTTATATACCTATCTGTATGATGCTTATACTGAGACAGAGGAGGTCTGGAATATGATTGATCAGTCTTTAGAACTCGAATCCGATGCACTGATTCTTAAGATGGAAGCTATGGAAAATACCATCAAGGACATGGATGAAAAAATGGCTGATAAGCTTGCTGAAATCGCCGACAAGAACGCTGAAATCGCCGACAAGGATGCTGAGATTGAACGTCTCAAGGCAGAACTTGCTAAACATCAGAACAGTTAACACAGCATCAGCCAGGATAGTAAATATCCTGGCTGATGTTTTCTTCTTTATCTCATATATGGCATGTCCCACAGCTTAAGCTTTGTTCCGATGCCTTCACTCAGAGCTCTCTGGTAGCACTCATAGCCCCAGCCTACATCAAGGATCGGCATGCCGCCAAGGCTCACGAGAAAGATCTCGTCATCACTCGTTCGTCCCGGCTCGAGGCCACGCATTATGTTTCCCAGATGTCTGATCTCACTCTTCTCTATCCAGCCATCCGTCACCATATTTACAAAGTGTATGCCTGGTGTTCCAAGTGATATCCTGTTGCCATCCTCGTCCCACTCCTGATACACATTTACATATTCCTCATACATCTGTATATTGTCTACAACCTTCGTCACGTGGTCCCTGACAAACTCCAGATCCATATCCATGGTTCCAGATGATATGATCGTGCATCCAGGCTTCACCCATGCCGGATCTATGACAGGCCATTTTCTCGGTTCAACAGATACCGCCTCCGCTATGATATCTGCATCCCTCACGGCCTCCTCCAGAGTATCGCAGATGATTATCTCCTTGAGACTCTTATAGTTCTCCCTGGCGTAATCCGCCAATTCATGGGCTGTGTGCGAAGTCTTTGAGCTGCCCTTGATCTTCAGCACCTCCAGGTCCGGGAACTTTGCCATGATAGCCATGAGGCTTGTCCTTCCTATGACTCCTGCGCCAAGGATAGTCAGTACCTTGCTATCCTTTCTTGCAAGATACATGGCAGTAAGCCCGGGCATCGCTCCGGTTCTCATGGCACTCAGGAGATTGGCTGACATGTACGCAAGCGGCTGTCCTGTCTCCACGTCATTCAGTGTCGCCATGAGTATGGATCTCGGCAGTCCCTTGTGCGAATTTCTGCCATTTGAGCCATACCACTTCTCACCGCACATATGAAATCTTCCTCCGAGATATGCCGGCATCGCCATGAATCTCCTGTCCGCCGAGTCCGCAAGCGGGAAGTTCGGAATGTCCGACTTCTCCGGAAATATGAGCTGTACGCCGTGGTCGTTATGCGCTCTGCCGCCCATGAGGTAGTCACCCTCGCTTAGGAGTGTTATTACTTCGCCTATGGTGTCCACAGCTCTGTCCGCATCGAGTACGCCCGCCTTTATCATGTCCTCTTCATTCAGAAATAAGAATTCAACCTTGCTGTCCATACTGCCACCTCCTGCTGTAATTCACTATACAATTCATCAATTGCATATTTGCAAATGTGTTCTATTTTACGTTTCTAAAACATCTTCTATAAATCTCCACGACATCCTCCTTCGTCAGAGGCACCCTGCAATGCTCAAGTCCCTCTGCCGCCGCCTTCTCAGCCATCTCGTCAAAGTCCTTCTCATAAGGCACGCCCAGCTCGCCGAGATCCGAGGTCAGACCCATATCCTCATATAACTTCTGTGTCTTTGATATTGCTTCTCGGGCTATATCATAAGGGGCCTTTGTCTTTTCTATATCCCATACATTCACGCCGTAATTTACCAGAACCGGAAGGCTCTTCTCGTTAAGAATGTAATCCATCAGAACCGGCGTGATGATCGCAAGTCCGTGTCCATGTGTTATATCATAGTAAGCACTCAGCTGATGCTCTATGGAGTGCGCCGGCCATGGGCCATCCTTGCCACACGCTATGAATCCGTTTATCGCCCACTCAGATGCCCAGAGGATATTTGCTCTGGCGTCATAGTTGTCCGGCTCTGAGACTGCCACCGGACCGTACTTTATAAGGGTTTTAAGAAGAGCCTCCATCATGCGGTCCTGCATGTATGTGTCTCCATTATCTGCAAAATAAACCTCAAATATATGGTTCATGATATCCGCCACACCTGCTGCCGTCTGGTATGCAGGAACGGAAAATGTATACTCAGGGTCAAGTATCGCATAAGCAGGATAGAGCAGATCGGATGCGATATCCTTCTTCTGCTTTGTCTCCTCATTTGTGATAACTGCAAATGGATCCATCTCAGAACCCGTCGCAGCCATAGTCGCGACAGCTATGATCGGCATAGCATTCTCTATCTTCTCTGGGTGTCCGACCAGATCCCATGGATCACCGTCATAGCACGCTCCGGCTGCTATAGCTTTGGAACAGTCTATTGTACTGCCGCCTCCCACAGGAAGTATCACCTTCACATCATGCTCCAGACACATCTGCACACCCTTCTTCACCGTTGTGAGTCTCGGGTTGGGTTCTACACCCGAAAGCTCAATATGGGAAATGTGACTACAGTCAAGTAACTTGATTATCCTGTCGTACAGCCCTGTTCTCTTTATACTTCCGCCTCCGTACACCAGCAGAACACTGTCTCCGTATTCGCTGATGTACCCTGACAGATCATCAATGGCGCCCTTGCCAAATGATACCTTTGTCGGAATATTATAAAAAAAATTCTCCATGTTATATCTCTCCTTTAGCTTATTGTTATTATTGATACTTTTGCTCTGTGGAGTACCTATTATATTGCTCAACAGAATTGCTTCATCAATAATATACGCCTCTGATCCATATGCTGTCTACCTGACAGCCTTGAATCTATCATATCGTAAGGACGATATATCCACCACCGTCTTCTCGCCGAGCACCATCTGTGAGAGCATAAGTCCAACAGCCGGTGCCGTTCCAAATCCATGTCCGGTAAATCCACATGCCAGTATAAGTCCCGGAACCTCGTCGACCTCGCTTATGACTGGAACACCATCATAACAGAGATCAAGCCATCCGCCCCAGGTCCTTACGATCTTGGCATCCGCCAGCATCGGTATATATCCCATGATCGCCCTGCAACCGGCAGATACGGTGAGCGGTGAGGTCCTGAGCTCATCAAGTCCCATGTCCGTTGTCTCCTCAAGTCCCGAATCTGAGCCAAATACAAATGATCCGTGCTGTGACTGATGTCCGTAAAAGTCAGCGGATGCAACACCAAGCATGATGTCGAACATGTGCGGCTGCACCTCCGTAACCAGCGCCTCCTCAAAATACTTTGTCATCGGCACATCTATTCCAACTGTCCTTGCGATGAATCTGCTCTCATATCCGGCAGCCAGTATGACCTTGTCCGCCTCGAACTCCTCACCTGATTCCAGTATGACCTTTCTGAGTTTTCCTTTCACCTTCTCAAGTGCAGCCACCTTTGCATCTGTGAAGAAATTTACCCCGAGCTCCGTTGCCCTCTTGTAGTACGCCAGAGTCGTCAGCATAGGATTTGCATGTCCATCTGTAGGACACCAGCTTGCGCCGATTATCTCGTCAGAGAGGTATGGGCAGATCTCCTTCACCTCTTTGCCATCTATGATCTTCATGTCAAGTCCGAGAGAGTTAGCATTTGCCGCAAGGTTTCTGAGCTTTTCCATATGGGCATCAGTCTTGCCAAGTCTAAGGTTGCCCTTCTGATAGTATTCCACGTCAACTCCAAGCTCCTCGGAAAGTGTCGGCCACATATTCTGCACCGCATACATTGCATATGGCAGCTCCCTGACATCTCTTCCCGACTGTCTGACTCCGCCTCCGTTTCGTGAGGAGCCTCCATGTCCTATGCTCGGACTACCCTCTAGCACTATTACATCCTTCATTCCTGCTTTTGCCAGATAGTATGCCGCAGCACATCCATTTACACCGCCGCCGATGATTATAACCTCTGCTGTATGTTTACTCATGAGCCTCACCTCCATCTCTCGCAAGTATCCGCATCTCTGTAGGTCTCATAGGTGCCCTTGACGTGGCAGGCTCTATGTCAAGAGGTGACACGTGAAGTTCCCTTGCCACAATGCCCTTCACCAGCTTGCCACAAGTCTGTCCCTGACACAATCCCATCCCACACCGGAGGAATCTTCTTATCTCTTCTATCGTCAGCATTCCCGCATGAACTGCCTGCCTTATCTCGCCCTTTGTGACCTCCTCACACCTGCACACCAGCATGTCGTCATCCGGTGCCGGAACATAAGGTCCTATGGCATCAAGTTTTTCTCTGATATCTATCATAACCGCACCTCCTTGAAAAATCTTGCCTTCATCACCATGTTCTTCGGCACCTTCATGGTCAGCAGATTGGTATGGTCAAATGCTTTTGCACTTCTGACACTTACGACCTCCGCCTCGCACACCTCATGGCCATCACGGCCAAGTGCCACGCCCTTTGTTCCTTTCTCTGGTATCGGAAGAAACTCATATGGAAGTGTCACCGTTCCATAGCCATCCCCGGTGTCCTCGTCCACTAGGAATATGGCCTGTCCTGAACAGCTTGCAACGCACATGCCACAGCCTATACATGGATTTTCCGTCACTGTCGGAAGAGAGGTTATATTTGCCCCTATGCTTATGCACCCCTTCGGACACGCATCCTGGCACGGATTGCACGGGATGTTCTGGGTGCACTCTATAACCGGATGTATTCCCTTCCTGTGAGTCACTCCCGGATATCTCTCTATCTCGTCATCTGCCACAAAGCCGTGCTCCAGCAGATTCATCGATACATCTATGCCTTCCTCAGTCTTCTCGATCAGCTTGCCCCTGTTCTTCGGTGCAAACATTCCCTCACGGAGGCTTCCAAGTGCATCCTCAAGCTCCGATGCACGCGCTTCCATCTCTGATTTTTCTATAAATCCGAGATCCTGCGATATGACAGATCCCGCTATTCTGCCCTCGATCATGGCTGAGCTTGCCTCCTCGATCCCGGACACATCCCCGGCTGCAAATATTCCCGGCACTGAGGTTCTGCCCCATTCGTCACACTCAGGAACGTATCCGCCCGGAGTATCCTTCATCTTTACGCCCGCCTGCTTTAAAAGCTGTGACATAGGTGAAAGTCCAACGGCAACGCATATCGTATCAACGTCAAATGTCTTTTCGGTTCCCTCTATGAAATTAAAATGGCTGTCTACCTGTGCGATCGTCACTCCTGTTACCCTGTCCGTTCCACTCGCCTCAACGATCGTATGTGACAAGTAAAATGGAACTCCACACCTCGATATCTTTGCAGCGTGTACTCCGTATCCTCCAATCCTCGGTGCCGCATCAACTAAAGCCACGACCTCACACCCTGCCTGCATGAGCTGATAGCTGACGACAAGTCCTACATTTCCTGAACCGAGCATCAATATCCTGTTACCCGGCTTTATGTGATGAAGATTCATCATAGTCTGGGCGGCACCCGCGCCGATGACTCCCGGAAGTGTCCAGCCTTTGAAGGTAACCATGTTCTCACTGGCTCCTGTCGCCACAAGCACACTGTCGCCCTTGAAATGCTTTATCCCATCACCGATCCTGACCGTCACTTCTTTCTCGTCATAGAGACCCACAACTGTTGCATTAAGCCTTACATCCACACCCAGTTTATTTGCCTCCTCAAGAAGTTCGTAACCTATGTTGAATCCTCTTATCTTCGCCTTGTGTTCCTTTGATCCGAAGAACTTATGTATCTGTTTGAAAAGCTGACCGCCAGGCTTTGCATTCTCGTCAAATACTATCGGCTTCATTCCGTTCTTCGCAGCCTCTATCGCTGCGGAAAGTCCTGCCGGACCTGCGCCTATCACTATCAGATCGTATCTCTCTATCATAGCAGTCACCTCCTAAAAATCCTTCTCTGCCGACGCACCGTACTGCGTCCTCACATCCATTCCCTCTTCCAGAGGAGTGATGCACGTTCTTATATTTGGCTTGCCATTTACGATCATGACACAGTCCGTGCATCTTCCTATGGCACAGAATACACCTCGCGGCTCATGTCTCTTCTTGGTATATCTGTGTGTCATGACACCCGCAACTCTGAGCGCCGCCGCTATCGGCTCGCCCTCTATTCCCTGAAGCGTCTGTCCATCATATGTAAAATTCACCAGCCTGCCCTCCGGGGTGTCCCCCAGTATCGGGTGAGTTAATATCCTATCCATAGCCATTCCTCCTTTTTGTGTGGTTAATTAACTTGGTGAAATGGTAAACCCTTGTATCATGCTAGAGTCAATGTACTTGATTTGTTTTTGCGAAATTCGTTAGATAGGAAGATTTAGCGGTCATATGGCTTAATTTTATTAAGTAATATCAAAGAAAATAGAATTTGATTAGGTGGTGTGTTACGATACAGTTATATGGGATCGGGAATTGGAGATTATATTATGAAGAAAAAGGATACTTTCAAGATTGGGGAATTGTCTAAGCTGTTTGATATCGGCGTGGATTCTATCAGATATTATGAGAAGGTTGGGATACTGCACCCTGTGAGAAATGACGAGAACAATTACAGGATGTACACCATTGATGACGTCCGCCGCCTTGCGCTTATCCGTGAGCTGCTGGGACTCAGCTTTTCCACTGACCAGATCCGTGAATATGACGAGGACAGAAATGTCGATAGTACGACATCCCTGCTCAGAGCCGAGCTTGACGTGGTTGACGCTGAGATTGCCAAGCTCAAAGCCACCAGGGACAGTATCCAGAACCGGCTGGACACCATCACATCCCTTTGCAGCCCGGATATACAGGATGAATTTGAGACTATTGTGATAAAGGAGCTTCCAGACCGAAAGTGCGTCATGGTCACTGACGACAATCTTCCTGATGATTATGTCTCCTATTATGTGGTCAAATACATGCAGAGCCACAACACCAAGATTGACACAATAGGTGCCTGCGACTGCTATACCCTTGACATCCCCGGAAGCGATCCAAAGTCCAAGTATTACCGTACCAAGAACGTATTCTTCTTCGCACCATACCTTGAGGACGCCGATTGCAATTATGTACTTCAAGCAGGAAGATATCTCTCCATGACATACAAGGGCGCCCTGACCAAGACAAAGGAACTGCTGCCACGGCTCTATACATACGCACAGGCTCACCAGCTTGAGATTGCCAGTGACCCTGTTGAAATGTGTCATATAGATGATTATGAGACCAACGATGACAGTGAATATATAATTGAGCTGCAGCTCATGATAAAATAACCATTTTGCCGCAGCTCATTTTGTTCTCTAAAAATGTAATTACAGATACTCACTCATGAACAGCTCCGTGTCGTATGGGGTTATCACCATTTTATCACGCTCATTCTCCACTGTGTCATTATTCAGATACAACGCAGTGTCAAACACAATGTCAGCATCTTCCCTGTTATCCACCAACACTCCTCTGCCCATGACATTGAGTGCGATAAGATCGTAGAGATCCGGCTTCTTCATATTCACCATGGAATAGCATACCGCTGCGACTCCAGAAAGATTGCTCTCCAGATTATTGCCGACGGTATTTGTGTGGACTCCACTGAGCGACAGATTCATGTCACACCAGATAAACTCCCGCTTAACACAGTCAAATATTACAGGAATACACACCGTGCTGCCCGCTGTGAGATCCAGCTTCTGTTCCACCGTCTTTGGCTCATATATCTCACCCGAGTTCACATCAGCCCTCTCCATCCAGCCAAACATTGCATGAGGCATCTCCGCATAGTTCTGACCGGTAAAGCTATACACCTGGTACACCACATACCTTGCACCATATCTCACAACTGAATCTACGTCCACATCAAGGAACTCACTGACACCATCACCATCCACAGGACCGCCATTTACAATGTCCCCCGAATGACAGGCCTTATATTTCTCAGATTTCAGATTGGTATATGACACATGCTCCATGTAGTTCCAGTTCTCGTCAAATATAGCCGCCGACAGGTCTATGTCGACTCTTCCATCGTCATACGACTCCAAATCACATTTGTCCATATTCGTCCACCATATAAATGCCCTCACAGCATCTGTCTGCGAAGCCATAGGGAGTCTCGAGCCTCTGACTATAGTCTTAAGCGCCTTGCTGGCACTTCTCTGGCTGAATGGAACCACATAATTCCTGTAATCCTCAGACAAGTACACCTTACCAATAGGCTCCCTCTGTCCATAGATCTTCACAAGGGCATTTTCACAGATCCGAACAACTTCCTGACAGTATCTCTCATCTATATCTGGCAGATTGTTTTGCTCGCTGTGGCACTTTGCAAGGCGCCCCTTTGGGAAGAACACTCTCACATCTGTATGCTCAGGTCTGTGCAGAAAGTGCTCCCTCACCTGAAGCAGTACTGGTGTCGACACCTTCTCCGCCACAGACGCAAAGCTTCTTATAACAGGCTCTTTATATGTCTCTCTGAGCAGCTGATCCAGTCTCCTTGCCAGTTCACCCGGTCTCTTCACCAGCTCGGCAAGCGCACTTTCATACTCACCATAGGCAAGGTCAAACTCAACCTTTCCTGCAAATGTCTCTATCTTCCTGTTATTTCTCAGCTTGTCAAATGCATTTATCGCCCTGTCATACTCCAGAGTGTATCTGCTGCAGTCAAACTCAGAAGGATGGATCCTCTCTCCAATTCTGATCCATCTCTCCTTATATCTGAGCATATCCTCCTCTATATTCGGACAGCCAGACAGAAGCTCCATGATCATCCTTCTCTGTCTGCGTGAAAAGCTTCTGTATCTAGTATTCTCCGCAAGGCTCACATCGCCATCACTCATGGCAGTCACAAGTCTCAGCACATCAGTTGCAGTCTTTACATATTTCCTGAGCTCACTGACATTTGCCAGAGGCTTCTTCTGCAGATAGAGCGCGGCGATGTATGCAGCATTCTCCTTGTGTGGTATGTTATCAGGCAGCTTCATATTCTCAGTCTCGAATAAATATGCTATATCCTCCCTGTCAGTTCTTGATATGGATGTTCTCGACGTACAGATATTGTCAAATATCTGTCTCACATCGTCCTCGCTTCCAAGCTGCAAAACCTTGACCTTCGTCTCGTCAAAAAGTGGCAGTCTGTCATTTACACACTTTCTGTGATTCTTTGGATACAGGATACCATCTGACCAGTAATGCACCATCGCATTTATATACAACTCAGAAAAATGTGCATCCATAACGCCCTTAGGGAAATCGGCATACATAGGCATATATACAACATTTGCACCCACAAGCTTCATAAGCGCGGCTTTGAGTTCAAGATAAAATTCTGTCAGTTCATTGACGCTGTATGTTCTGAGAACGTCAAACACCTCCCTGGAAAATGTATATCCAAGTTCTTCGATGTTCTTCATAATGGCCGTTATGTAGCGATCATTTGCCACTCTTGCAGTACCAGTGCCAAGTATCACTTTGTTTTTACGCCTGAGCAATATCTCGTTCATAGCTTTTCTCCTTATTAATGAGGAAACCGGTGGCGGTAAGCTTTTACATTTATCATCCCAATTAAGAAGGAACCACCACCATAGCCTCTTTGTGTTTCGCGATAATCAATATATCAAATCGAAACTGTCCAATCAATGAACCGCTAGTTTAAAATGAACATCGTCTCTTGCAATCACGGACTTTGGCTCGTTGCTCTGCGCAAATACAAAAGACACATAGAGTATATGCCGCACTGCTTACTCTATGTGCCTTTTAATTTTATAGTTTTCGCTTTATATAGAAATTACAAATTCATCCCTCAAGCGCGACCTTTACAGCCTTTTTCTTTCTGGGAAGACAGAGCTGGAGCACCACCGCTATGGTTGCACCAACTGCAGTTCCTGATGACATGAAGTAGTTCAGGAACTGAGGCATTGCATTCACCACATCTGTAGGAATGACTATAGTTGCCACAGCTGCCACGACTGAGATCCCCACGATAAGTGACGATCTCTCATCAAGTGGCTCACTCTGTATGATCTTAATTCCATTTGATATGAGCAGGATACATACAACCGCAAATACACCATTTACGACAGGTGTCGGTATACATGATATGACGGTCATAAGCTTTGGACATACGCCGAGCACCATGAGTATCATACCACCCGCAATGATCGCCATACGGCTTCCGACCTTCGTGATCGCAAGGACTCCGGCATTTGAAGAATAACCTGTCATTGGAGTTCCGCCGAACAGTGAACCAACAAGACATCCAACACCTTCACCTATGGTAGCACGATCTATTCTCTTATCGCTGAGATCCTCACCTGTGATGGCGCTGATCGTCACCCATGTTCCTGTTGTATCGAGGAGCACGATAAGGTAAATGAACATCATGAGTATACAGGACTTAATCTCAAACTTTGGAAGTCCAAAGTGGAAAAACTCAGGCAGCTTGAACCATGCTGCATCGTGTACTGAACTAAAGTCCGCAGCTCCCATCGCTGCAGCAACCACTGTTCCGGCAACCAGTGCAAGTATTACTGATACCATGTGAAGTATCCTGTTATGCTTAAGCTTGTACTGAAGTATCATACATACGATGAGCACTCCTGCAGCAGTAAGACCTGATGCTACATTTGCACTTAAGTTTCCATCTGAGCTTGCTATTCCCTTGGCCGCTGTAGGTGTCAGCGATATTCCAACTATAAGTATGATGATACCACCGATAAATGGAGGTATTGCCTTTCTCACAAATTTCGAAAAGCCCTTAAATATACCCAGTAATACGATCATGATTGCTCCGGGTATCAGACTTCCTATCATTGCACTGACTCCCATGGTCGCGCCTATCGTACACATAGCTCCAAGCGGTACATACGATGGTCCCTGTATGATAGGGTACTTCATGAAGAATCCCGCCTGCAATATAGTTGCAATTCCACATGCAAAGAAACTCATCTGAAGGAAAAATGATAACTCTCCTCCGGCAAGTCCTATCGCCGCTCCAAGTATCAGCGGCATGATATACAGATCCATTGACAATACATGCTGCATTCCGAGAAATGCCGCCTTGCCACAGCTTATCTTCTCATTTACGCCAACTATGAGCTGGCTGTCATTTTCTATTATCTTCTTATCTTCCATATAAACGCGCCTCCTTATCTGCTGTCACATAATCCGCATTTTCATCCTACAATTTATCTGCAAGCTGCTTTCTGAGAACCACAAGCTCGCTGTTTATTTCATCTATCAGGCTTCTCTCATCTATACCGCAAGCGAACTTTCCGCCCTGATATACTACCTTTCCATTTACTATCGTTGTATCGATATTTTCCTCGGATGACGCATATACGACCGTCGCCTTTGCATCATGCATAGGTGCCGACTTCAGATGATTAGGGTCAAATATTATTAAGTCCGCATTCTTGCCAGACTCCAATGTTCCCAGCTTGTCAGCCATTCCTATTGCCTTTGCTCCCCCTGCCGTCGCCATGTGTATGATATCATCTGCGCTGATGACTGCTGCATCTCTGTGTATTCCCTTCTGTATGAGAGCTGCCAGCTTCATACTCTCCAGCATGTCCGTACTATTGTTGGATGCCGCACCATCCGTTCCTATAGATACATTTACCCCTGTAGCAAGGCTTTCCGGAATAGGTGGTATTCCTGAACCAAGATAAAGATTAGGTGCTGGATTGTGGCTTATAGACACTCCATATTTTGCAAATCTCTCTATGTCATGAGGTGTGAGGTTTACACAGTGGACTGCCAGGAATTTGTCTGTCAGGAATCCTATCTCCTCAAGCATATCCACTATATCCTTGCCGTAATATCTTCCGCACATCTCATTGTCGACCTCAGTCTCCTTGATATGCATTGAGTATCTCACATTCTCACTGAGACAATACTCAAGCATCTCCTGATAGCCCTCCTTCGTGGTCGACCATGTGACGTCCGGGCCTGTCCAGATCGAAAGCATATCATTTTCTTTATAAGCTTTCTTCAGTGCATCCACTTCCTTCATGGCCTTTCCAGCAGGCTCAAGAAAGCACCTTGGCATTCCGTATTCCTCTCCGGTATCCTGGAATGTTCTGATAAATACGCTTCGTATACCAGTTGAAACCATTCCGTCTATACAGGAATGAGCCAGTTCAGAATCCTGATTGGTGTAGAAAAACTCACTCATGGTCGTACATCCACTCTTTATTGCCTCCATACATGCAAGCTGTGCTGCCAGCTCATGCTGATGCGGTGTCATATACTGTCCATATGGGAGTGCTGAAAGATTCAACCACTCTATCAATCTGTGATCAGCTCCAAGACCTTTCAGGAAAGACTGGAATATATGTATATGTGTATCTATAAATCCCGGAAATACCACCTTGCCCTCGGCATCTATCACACGTCCGGCGCCCTCACATTCCTGAAGCTCCTCCGGTGTCAGCTCATTCATTTCCTTTATCAGAGTTATCTTCTCTCCCTCTATTCCTATGATTCCCTTCGCATACACTTTTCTGTCCTCATCCATTGTGTGTATCTGCGCATTTTTGATTATCAGATCATAACTCTTCATAGCTCATTCCTCCTGACTTTGAATATCCACTAAAAAAGGAGTCCTTCCCCGGCAGTGTGTGTTAAAATGTTCCACACAAACTACTTTTGAAAAGACTCCTTTGTCCTGTTCTAAATCTTCTGTATTACATTTTCATTTTCCGCGGTATAAACAAAAAAAGAACCCTACAGCTATCTGTTTTGGTGTTAAGGAAAACAGATAAAACTTTTGGTTCCTGATGGCTCGTATCTTAGCACTATCCCGTCAAATGGTCAATACTCATAACCTCTGTTGTTATATTTTTATTTTTTTAAAGGACTTTACCTTAATATCTTATGTTTATGCCATTTTTGCTTAATATTTTAAGGTAAAGAAAAAAGCCTGAACCCCTTGATTTTCCTTAGGTTTCAGGCTTTTAATTTAATGCCGGCGACCGGAATCGAACCGGTACGGGAGATTAGTCCCGCAGGATTTTAAGTCCTGTGCGTCTGCCAGTTCCGCCACGCCGGCATTCTGCACCTTATTAAAAGGTTTAGAAAATGGGACCTATAGGGCTCGAACCTATGACCCTCTGCTTGTAAGGCAGATGCTCTCCCAGCTGAGCTAAGATCCCA
>NZ_JBEHVP010000010.1:0-82871 GCF_040227275.1 Coprococcus sp. RTP31081st1_H1_RTP31081_211007 | reverse complement strand
GGTATAAGACTGTCAAAGAAGAGCACCGACACCATCACCGCTATGACTGAATACACAGCGATACCGGTTACGTTTTCCCTGACACTTAGTTTATAAGAATCATAATCTATACCCTGTCTCAGCACACATCCCTCCTTGAATCACTGCTCTCATTAACGCTTATAAGTCCAGCCGCCACGAGCTTTGATGTGTTGTGAAGATCATTTATCTTTCTAAGCATTCCTTCCACTCGCCCCCTGTCCTTTCCCATATTGCTCTCATGAAATTCATACAATTTATTCATGACAAATTCACCTCCTTCCAGCCCTGTGACCTCGCTTATCTCTATACATCTTCGGGATCTGTCCCTCAGTCTTCCAAGCTGGACAACTATGTCCACCGCCGACGCTATCTGCTGCCTTATCGCCAGAACAGGCATATCCGCACCCATCAGAACCATGGTCTCAAGCCTCGTCAGCATGTCCCGGGCAGAGTTTGCATGTCCTGTTGACAGGCTTCCATCGTGTCCTGTGTTCATGGCAGTAAGCATATCTATCGCCGCCGCATCCCTGACCTCACCCACTATTATCCGTGAAGGTCTCATTCTGAGGCTCGTCTTGATAAGATCCCTTATGCTCACCGCATTTTCGCCCTCGACATTTGCACTTCTCGCCTCAAGGCTCACCAGATTGTCGATGCCCGCAAGCTGAAGCTCCGCCGAATCCTCTATCGTGACAATTCTCTCATCCGCCGGTATATACCCTGACAGGGCATTCAGAAATGTCGTCTTGCCCGCGCCGGTTCCTCCCGAGATGATTATGTTGTAGCCCGCCACGACCAGATTCTTCAGGAAATCGGCAACCTCCATGGTGACTGATCCGATCTCCACCAGCTTGTCCATGGTCATCTTGTCCTTCGGAAACTTTCTTATGGTCATCACGCTGCCGCTCAGGCTCACCGGCGGCAGCACCACATTCACTCTCGAACCATCCTTAAGCCTTGCATCCACTATCGGCGACGCCTCATTTACTATCCTGTTGCACTCCGCTACGATGCTCTGGATTATGGTTTTGAGCCGTTCCTCGCTCTCAAATGCCTTGTCATACCTGTACATCCTTCCTGCCCGCTCGACAAATATATTGCTGTAGCCATTTATCATTATCTCAGTCACCGCTTCATCGTCGAGAAGCTCTGACAATATATCAAGCCTCCTCAGACTGTTGAACAGTTCCTTCTTCAGCGCAAGCTTATCCCTCACGCTCAGCACATTCCCGGACTCAGATTCGAGAATACACCTGTCGATCATATCGCTGACCTGCTCATCTCCTATGTCACCCGACATATCTATACTCTGCATGACCTTGCTTCGTATCAACTGTCTGTCATCCTGTTTCATCTTCTGCTTCCTATTTCACTTTCTATAAATCTCAGCATCTCCGCACTTCCCGGAACCGCCAGCGGCACGTTCAACCTGTGCAGCCTCCGAGCAATCTTGCCGAGCTCCCTTCTCTCCAGAACCCTCTCGAACATCCCAAGCTTGTCCTGGGACAATTCATCCTTAAGCTCCGGAACCATTATCTCGTCAAATGCCCCAAGTATCGCCAGATCCTTGAGAACCGCCTGTCCCATATCAAACACAACCGTTGTATATCTGCCCCATCTGCGGAACTCGTCTATGAGCCACACCATATCCTCCGTGTCCAGCTCCAGTGCATCTATGTACGATCCCAGATATCCAAGCACGCTGTATTCCTCAAGCTCCACGATTTTTTGCTCCATATATCCGGTCAGATCCGGTGACCTCTGTTTCACCAGATATATCACATTCGCCAGAACGTCCTCATGGTCGTGAAATGCACTGTACTCCTCCATGCCCACATACAGGCCGCCCCGCACCTCATCATTCATGCACAGGCTTACCGCAAGGTTTGTCTTACCACACCTCCCTATGGGTGATATAACTGCATACGACCTGAACAGCTTTCTTCTGCGGTCCGTATCGTCTATATTCATATATCTGAGGATCTCTGAAGAAATGTTTCGTACCCTGGAATATTTGAATATCCTGTTATGGCTGATCTCTTCTGATCCATCGACTCTATCCCTCGTCATAAATATCATCCGGCAGGCCACCGGCACTTTGCTCTCATCCAGAGGAATATTCTCATCCATCAGCAGAACATCCAGAGTCTTAGTCTCAAGATACCCATACAGTTCTCCCTCCGATGAAAATGCAAGCGCAAACAGCGGATTGTCCCTGTCCGAATTGATATGGTTCATAAGACTTATCATGTAAGCCCTGTCACCATCCAGTATTCCAATCTTGTACTGCTGAATTTTGTCACCTCCACTCTGTAGTGCACACGTAATACATGACTCCGCCCATTATGGCAGCAGAGAAATGTACCCTGGACTTCATCAGATTCCTATAAAATTGTTTTGTTGAAATTTCTTTACGATTCGTAACTGACATTAAAACTTCTTTTAAAAGAAAAAATAAAGATATAACTCCTCCGGCCAAAAAGGAGTAAACAATCACCCGGATCACATCGGTTCCTACAAATGTGCCAGCCGTCGCCAGCAGCTTGATATCACCTGCCCCCAAGGCTTTTTTATGAAATAATACAAACAAGATCACCACAGGAATAACACAGCCTGCCACACTGCTCAGAAGTCCATCACACGGTCCTCTGACAACTGCCGACATCAGGAATCCCTGTATCATGCCAACTGCGATAAGCCTGTTCGGAATCCTCCAGTCTCTGAAGTCCGATACCACCGCCATGCTCACAGTTGCGATCAATGGTATTACATAATATATGATCTCTGTCCTCCCTTCTCTCTGAGTTGTAAGCACACCTTACACCCTCTCTCAGCCTTTGTAAAGGGGGGATTTCATAAAGAAAATTTTATAAATTGCGGCAATATACAGGCTGTATATTGCCCAATTTCAATATACAAAAAGCCCGTCCTGTTACGAACGGGCTTCTGATTTTACAGCATGTATATATAATTTTTTTACTAAAATTGTCCATTTCCCATGTTCTGATTGTTATTTGGGTTCTGGTTATAGTTCTGGTTAGGACTCTGATTAGGATTCATATCAGTCTGCTTCCTTGCCGCCATGGCATTATCAATGTTCTGTATCTCGCTCCTGCTTATGGCTATACTGTCCTGAAGAACCTTTACATTGTTGAAATACTGGAGCAGCTCCTGAGGTGGATTCTTCTTGTTCTGCTCGTAGAAATACTTGCCGATCTCGACCATGTTCCTGTCGATCATCTGCACCTCATTTGATATCTTGTTGTTGAGCTTTGCCTTCTGCGCTGCGTCCTTCGTCTCATCCACCGCATTATTTGCAAACTTCTTGGTCTTGTTGAACACATCCTGGAAAAAATCTGACATATCATATACCTCCATGTAATATAGATCTTTCTTTATCTGCCTTAATATATCCATGTAAAACTAAAAAAACCGGGAATATGGGTGTTGATTCCATAATCCCCGATTTTTTATTTGACTTTGTTTCTCACTATGTCATGTATACTTATGACCTTTCACATCAGTCGTCTATGTACTTATTCAGTGTATCAACCACATCATTGAGATTATAAGGCTTTGCGATATAATCATCAAGCTGGTTCTCAAGAATCCTCTCCTTGTCACCGAACATGGCTCTCGCCGTAACCGCAATGATCGGAAGTCTCTTTCTCTTCTCCTTGCGCTCTATCTCCCTGATCTCCTGTGTAGCTGCTATACCGTCCATAACTGGCATCTGTACGTCAAACAGTGCCGCATCATATATCTTGGTCTTGAACAGTTCAACAGCCTTCTGGCCATTCTCAGCTATATCGTATGAGAATCCTGCCATACCGAGAAGCTTACCGATAACCTGCTGGTTGACCGGCTCATCCTCTGCAACAAGTATCCTTGCCTTGCTGTGTGCATTGATGGAGAATACTGCAGGCTCCTCCTTCTCTTTGAGGAACTCATCTGCTGCATCTGCCGCTTTGATAACCTTGAGTGGTATCTCGACGATGAATGTTGAACCTATATCTTCCTTACTCTGAACTGTTATGTTACCACCCATCAGCTCAACGATCTGCTTGGTGATGACAAGTCCCAGACCTGAACCACCGTACTTTCTTGTATCTGATGCATCTACCTGGCTGAATCTTATGAACAGCTTGCTCATATTAGCCTCTGAGATACCTATACCAGTATCTGCAACTGCCATTCTGATCTTAATCTTGTTGTCCCCATCATCCATGGATGCTATCTTGACTCTTACGCTTCCCTCGGATGTAAACTTGATAGCATTTGAAAGCAGGCAGTTGAGAACCTGCTGGATTCTCTGTCCATCACCGCGGACAAGCTTTGGAATATTGCTTCCAAATGAACAGTCGAGCTGCAGTCCCTTGTTGGTTGCGATCGGAACCTGTGCAGCAACTGTGTCCTCAATGGCAGTCCTGATGTCAAATGTCTCTTCCTTGATCTTGTACTTACCAGCCTCAAGCTTGCTTATATCAAGAATATCATTGATAAGTCTGAGCAGTGTGTCTGCACAGTTCTTAGCTGTGATAAGGTTATCTCTGTAATCAGCCTGAAGATCCTCAGCCATAAGTGTGAGCTGGAGCATACCGAGAATACCGTTTATAGGTGTTCTTATCTCGTGGCTCATGTTTGCAAGGAACTCGGCCTGTGTCTTGTATGCTGCATTCGCATCCACGATGGCCTTGCTGAGCTTCTCCTCAGTCTCCTTCTGCTTGGTCACATCTATGACTACCATGTTGATGTAATCAGCCTCAGACTTATACATAACCGTGTTGAACACCTTCTGAAGTGACTCCATGGTGATCTCAACATCCATCAGATCTCCCTCTTTGGTGCCGGAGTTGTTATAAGCTGTGAACCATGCATTGATATCCTGAAGTACCTCTATCTTGCTCTCCTTCAGTATCTTGTCCTTGTAGTCAGACACATCGAGCTTGAAATACTCCCCAAATATCTCATTGGCGTCTACTATCTCGTAGTTTGTTCCGTTGACAGGATCATTAACGATCCTCGCCTGTGCAAATCCTATAGGAAGGTTCATGAAAAGCTTCTTATACTTATCAGACTTTCCTGCTGATCCCATGTTGCCATCTCCGAATACCAGTAATACCAGAACAGCAACGACCGCTGCCAGGACGCCACATATAATAGCTCCCACACCTATACCGGCGACTCCCAGCACTCCCGCCAGCAAAGCCAGAACAGCCATGGCCAGTGCAAGCGGCTTAATCCCAATTTCCTTAATTTTGTCCATTAATGCACCTCTGTTTCTATAAATATTGCGTTTGCCACATAGACACTCCTATGCATATCCACATGGATACATTATATTATAAATAATTATTAAGGTCAACGCTCATATAGTTTTTTATGCTGAATAATGTACAAATTTTCTCTGTTATTTTGTACATATTGGACTACTTTTTATGGTCTCCCAGCCATTCTACCTCGTTATTATGCATATTTTATCTATCAACAGATCTGCATTACTCTATCGCTGCTTCATCATCTGTCCGATCCTCATCCTCTGGCTTCCCCTTTTTGCTGCCGCGCTTCTCCTTGATGGTCTTCGCATTCATAAGCAGTGCAAACACAAGCCATCCGGCAAATGTGAATATCAGGCCGCTCTTGAGTCCTCTAGGGAAATACTTGAACTCTATCACATGGTCTCCCTTCTCGAGATCCAGTGCGATAAATGCTCCCGCAACAGTCTGTATATCGGTCTTTCTGCCATCAACATAGGCAGTCCAGCCCGAATCATATGGTATGGATGTGAACATCAGGCCAGCCTCATCGACTGATATATGTCCCTTCACATATCCATCCTCAAATTTGTTGATATTTAACTGATTGTCAGCCCAGCTCTCATACGCCTGGTCAAATGCAGCACCGTTGAGAGTGGCTATAGTAAGTCTTGCAGATGTATTGTCAGGTACACCCGCAGAGAAATAATACTCGACCTCCACGTTGGTTCCCTTTGTCAGATGTCCCACATGGTATGTCTGGTACTGAAGTCTCTCGTAATTCTGCTCCTCACCGTTCACATATATCCTTATCTTGGTGATTCCATTGCAGTTCGCTATGATGTACAGATCATTCTGTTCCTCTGTTATGTCAAAGCTGAGTCCAAAGCTCACGATACCCGGTGTGATATTGGAAAGTCCAAAGTATTCACTGTACGGATTGTCATGTGTTATCGTGATGTCATTTGAAGAGCCAGTTACCTCCGGATATATCTGGCTGAACGTACCAGCCACCCCAGTCGACTTTTCCACGAAATTATTTATACTGTCAAACATATTCGATGCATCAGAAGTCCAGTCTTTCAGCTCGTTATTCACCATGAAGCCCAGCTTGAGCGCCCGGCTGTTCTGGTATACATCAACGCCATCCACTGTATCCACATAGTCCATATCGTAGGACATATGCTCATCCTGTCTCCTGAACAAATATCTTATGCCCAGAACCGAACTTGACACCGGATTTGCTCCGTCAAACAGAAACTCATTGGCACCTGTGTAGAAACCAAGTCCGTGCATGGCATTCACAAGGTCATTTGAAACCGTCGAACCAAACAGGCTGACTCCCTGCATATTGTAATAGGTAGATTCATCCACCACCTTGGTGTTGTTGAGCTCCGTTCTATATGGAAAATGGCCTGTCTTAACAGAATCTATAGCGGCCTGCACACTAGCAGCATCGCCATAGTAATCCGGTATGTTCACCGTTCCGTTGCTCTCGTATCCCTTTGCCGCGCTGAACACGATCTCAGTCAGACACAACACTGAAAGTATAGCTGCCACTGCGAATCTGCCTTTGCCGCGGACAAGTCCCAGCACCAGGATTCCCACCGAGTACACAACAAACAGCACCCATGTGAGAATAATTACCGTCCTGTCCATATCAATATTCTTGTCTGCATAAACCAGTAAACCGAACGCCACGATGATTCCCAGGGCTATTCCCGGTATCTGCTTCTTGTCTGTATTTGCAATGGCCTCGTATCCCATGCTCAGCAGAATGAAGATGAACAGGAATGAAAATCTGTTCGGGATTCCGTACTGATCATGGAAGCCGTGCCATATATAGTTGAGCAGCGTATTGTTGAAGCTCATCATGAGAAATACGATCAGTATCACATTCTTAAGCTTCTCGTACCATTTGATCTTTGTATTGAAAATATATATTCCTATCAGCAGTATGGCAAATGTACCGCAGTACAGGTTCACACCGCCGTCAAACTGCTGGCTCTTTATCGGCTCAGTCAAGACAAACATCTGCTTTATCATATCCCATATGCTTCCGTACCACTCCCATTTAGGGAAATGTCTGGTGGCAGACGCCGTGGTGTTAATCCCGATATAAGCCGGGATCAGCAGAAACGCAGACATAGCCGCAGCCATGACAGATGTTCCCGCAAATCTCAAAGTGTCCTCTGCGCCCTTGTATATGTTCTTGTGATTGGTGAGTATAAACTGGAGAACCAGGAACACACATATCATGAAACATATATAGTAGTTACACAGAAGTCCGTAGAACAGACTGAGTGTGTACAGTCTGTAGTTGCTGCCGTCCTCCATCATCTGCTCGAAGCCCTGCATGATAAGCGGAAGTATCAGTATACAGTCCATCCACATGAGATTCCATGAATATCCTATGACATAGTTGCTGAGTGCATATGCCACAGCAAATGGAATGATGAGCAGGTTGTTCTTGTTCCTGCACTTGTATCCAAGATAGCTCGCCATGGTCATACCGGACAGAGCTATCTTGATACTTATGAGCACGCACATCGCTATGTACAGATGCTCCCTACTGAACAGCACGATTATAAAGTTCAGAGGACAAGCCATATAGTAGGCGATTATGTCAAGCAGATTGCTTCCCATGCCTATGTCCCACGTATAGAACAGGCTTCCCTCGTTCACCAGTTTGTCATGATAATCAGAGAAGAATGGCAGATACTGGTGAAGACTGTCCACCATGGTAAGGCTGTGTCCGCCAAATGGTCCTATCTCCGCCACCACCCACAGCACGAACATAAATATCGCCGGGATGATAAAAGCGATTATCATGATATAGTTGTCAGCAAATATATCCTTTACAGGCTTTTTATCCTTCTTAAATACGAAGCATTTGCTGAATATATAGTTTATTACAAGTACAACTACCTGAATTATTATCTTTGATATAAACTCATTGTATCTGAAGGAGTCGCACAGCAGGTTGGTTCCAACGACCTCCACCACCATGGCAAACAGACGCATGCCCACAAATGATATGAACTCCCTTATGATCCGGCCTACGCTCTTCCTCTGCTCCGACCTGAACACGTAAAATCCATTTGCAAAGTAAGCAAATAATATGGCAAGCATTATCGCTATGATATTCGCCGCACTTCGCGACAGATCCGTCACAAGTCTCAACACAAAGAATGATACAAGATTCACAGCCGTGGTCATTCCTCCGGCTATAACATATCTGACCATCTCTTTCTCCATAAGCTTTTTTATTTTGTCTACATATTCATTCATATTTCCATACCGATTCCTTACATGATATTCAATAGTTATATCAAATATGATGTACTAATTATAGTTACATATTCTTAAATATTTGCTACTTGAAGTTCGCAAGAAGATATACAAGAGGTGAATTCCAGTAGATCGTTACCTCATTACATGAATAACTCTGTGCGTTGTCGACATAGCATCTCTCCTTTGGAATCTTTGCAAGAACAGCCTTCGCATATGGATCCTCAAGGTTTCCATCGGCACCGCCCACAAGCATTCCAGGCATTGCCTTGCCCAGTGCCTCTGAAGGTCTGTGGTGTGGATTCTCAGGAGTCTGTGAACCATATCCTGTCACATAACAGTAGCTGACTGCATTTCTTCCAAGTATATAGTTGAGCTGGTCTGCCGCATAGTCCACATATGAATCGTCGCCCAGAACCTTTGATGCCATGAGCAGAAGGATTCCGTTATCCGCAACGACCATGTTGCTTCCCCATACATAAGAGCCGCCTGTTGTTGAACCGAAGCCGCTGCCGGCATAGTTATCTACAAGCTTGTCAGCACCCTTCTTAAGTATCTCCTTCTCTGCTGCGCAGTCCTTTACATTTACACAGTAGTCATATATTCCATAATATCCGACATCCGCCCATCCAAGGCCGTACTTAACGCTTCCCTCGATGGCTGTCTTCACATAATCATTGTAGCTCTCATCACCTGTTGCGATATACAGCTCCGCTGCTGCCCACAGGTACTCATCGCTGTCATTGCTGTCAGGATACTCACCTGTAACTATGCTTCCAACGTTCTTAAAGCCTGCATCTCCCTGATGCTGCTCAAGATACTTCCATGCCTTCTGAGCTGCAGCAAGACATGAATCTGCAAATGCTGCATCGTACTTTCTGTATACAACTGAAACCTTTGCCATAACAGCCGCAAAATCGCCTGTTGCTGTGTTGGATATAGGTGAGAGTATCATCTGTGCAGTCTCCTCAACAGCAGCCACCATCTCAGGGAACACCTCTCCGGTAACCTTGTGATAAACTCCGCCGCTGGTCTCATCCTGCATCTTGAGCATCCAGTCAAGCTCGTATCTGACCTCATCCAGAACGTCAGGAACACCGTTGCCGCTCTCAGGTATTCCGATAGCGTCGTCCTTTGCCGCATACTCTGAATCCTCATATGTAAGGAGCAGATCCTGTACCGCCTTTGCGCCCGGAACAACATATCTTCCGTAGTCTCCGGCATCATGCCATCCGCCGGTCACATCCTTTGCAACATCTGAGCCGTACACTATGGCAGTTCCCGTGTGACATGCAGCGTGTGCAAAATCACCGGCTATGGCTGAATCAAGCTCTGTTCCACATCTCTGGTCATAGAACATGAGCACTGACGCCTTGTATATATCGTCATACACGCCATCCCCAACAGGGAACTCGTATGATTCTGCTCCGGTGTCGAGAACTATCTTGTATGTACCCTGATCCTTGACATCAGAGAAATCTATAACCGCACATTTGTCGCCCACAGCAGGATCGTAATCCCAGCCAGATACGTCACCCTTGCTGACTACCTTGTCATCAGCGACGCTCTTTACCTCGTAGCTCTTGGCGTCTCTGTCAGTCACTGTGGCAAGCTTCTTCGCATCCTTGCCGTAACCCATCTGGTTGATGCCAACCAGCTTTGGATCAGGAATACCCTCAACGCTCTGTGCGCTTGAGGCGTCAACTACAGTGAGCTTGATATTGTCAAAGTATACCTTGTGAGGCACGCTGTCATCACCAACGCCCTCGAAATGTCCCAGATTCATACACATTCTAGGTGCCGGATCCGATGCCTCGCTCATGGTGAACTGGTTGGATATGTGCTGTGTCTCAGTGCCTATCGTTATGTCATCCATCACATAAGCGTGGTAATCACCGCCATTTATCTGAAGTCTGTACTGAATTCCTCTCTCAATGGTGCTGTGCACGTCAAATGACAGCTCATACACACAGTCCTGGTTGAGCTCAAATCCGTCATAGTATATCTGGTTCGCATAATCTAGGCTTCCTGTTCCGGTTATATCCAGACACAGTTCTCCGTTCTCTGCTCCGAGTACGGCCTGTCCGCCATTTGAATATGTATGGCACTCGTCCGTGTCATTGTCATCAAAGTTCAGGTCTATCAGGACATCCCCTGCCTTGACCTCTGTCTTCTCCTGTTCAGCCTCCTCCGAAGCAGCCTCCTCTGTCTTCTCCTCCGAGGTCGCAGCCTCGCTGGTCTCCGCCTGGCTTGTCGCCTCTGTCACATCGTCCTTGCCCTGACCTCCGCAGCCAGCCAGCATGGACATACCCATAGCCGCAGCCATCGCAATGGCCAGTACCTTCTTCATCTTTGCCATGTTAACCCTCCATAAACCTTATAATCTTCTGAAACGCCATATGTCCCCCAAAGATATCCAGTGCACTCCCTATGGTCACGTCTATCCTGTTCCTTCCGAGACTTCTGAGCTGTTCCAGATCGTCAAATGATGCCACACCTCCGGCATATGTCATCGGCAGCTTTCCCCATCTTCCAAGCATGTCCGCAACATGGGTCTCTATGCCTGACGCCTTGCCCTCCACATCCACCGCATGAACGAGATACTCGTCGCAGTATTCTGAGAGCCGGTCAAGCGTTGCCTCCTCCACCTTTACATTTGTAAATTTCTGCCATCTGTCAGTGACAATATAATACTCTCCGTCCCTCTTCCGGCAGGACAGATCCAACACTAGATGCTCTCTGCCCACAGCCTTCTCAAGTGCCTTCAGGTTGTCGTAGTTGATCTCTCCATCCCTGAACACAAATGATGTGGCTATGACATGTGACGCACCCATATCTATGAACCGCTGTGCATTGTCAGCATTTATTCCCCCGCCTATCTGCAGTCCTCCCGGATATGCAGCCAGAGCGAGCTGTGCCTGTCTTACATCGGCGTCATAGTATTCGCTGGACGCAGGATTGAGAAGTATGATATGACCACCCTTAAGTCCATAGCTTTTGTACAGTTCAGCAAAGAAGTCTCCGTCCTTCTGTGATACAAAGTTTTCATCTGCTCTGTCACCCTCATCACAGAGACTGCCTCCAACTATCTGCTTTACCTGTCCATTGTGTATGTCTATGCATGGTCTGAATCTCATATCGTCTGTCTCCTGTCGCTTTTGTCACCTTTTGGTGTAAATTTTGCTCATATAACTGCTATTTTATCATACAAAATACAAATATGACACAATAAATGGATTAACCAGGCAAAACTTTATTTGATTACATGGGCCAAAGGCTTTACAATAGATACAATTATGTGCTTTATGGAAAGGATGGGGAACAACTTATGAATTACTCACTAAAAGCCGAACTGGACAACTGCTATTCCTATGCCGATTCGCTGGACAACGACGGCTACGGTGCGCGCCAGAAGACAGGACTCAAGACAAGAGAGATGCTTCAGTTTGACCTGCTTCAGTTTCTTGCATATCTGTCCAGCTCCGACCAGGCAGAACTTACCCTGGAGATAAAATTTGTCCGCGAATACCTGAACCAGCACTTTACAACAGACAAATTCCGCACATTCAAATATGAGAGAACAACCGGGGATTTTGCCGTGACACCACCTAGATCCCTTACATATTTTGTACAGGGCGATCTGGCCCGGGCAAAGGTAAATCCCAGATCAGTATACCGTTCCAGAGATTACGTCAGAATGTTCAAGCTCATGGGTCAGGAATTCATCGCCTGCAACAACATGACTGACGACAACGAGATAGCAAGGCTCACAGGCTACTGCCTCATGCTCGACAAATATCTCAAGTCCATGAACCTGTACGCCATAGATCCAAGCCCACTGCTCGACAAGTACAACGCACTCCCAAAGAGTGCTTCCCCAGTCTCACAGACTCCGGCTAAGTCGACAGCTTCCGAAAGGGCTGAACCCGTCAAGGATGTGGACACTCTTCTCGAGGAACTGAATTCCATGACCGGACTCGAGAGCGTGAAGAAGGACATCACCAACCTCGTAAACCTTCTGAAGATCAAGAAGCTCCGCGAGGAAAACGGCATGAAACAACCGTCCGTATCTCTCCACCTTGTATTCTCCGGCAATCCGGGAACAGGAAAGACCACGGTGGCAAGACTTCTTGCAAATATCTATAAGGGTCTGGGCATACTGTCAAGAGGACAGCTTGTCGAGGTCGACAGAGGCGGACTTGTTGTGGGATATATTGGTCAGACAGCCGTCAAGACAACCGAGGTCATAGAATCAGCCCTCGGCGGGATCTTATTTATAGATGAGGCTTATACTCTCACCGCAGGCAAAGGTGAGAATGATTTCGGCCAGGAGGCAGTGGACACGCTGCTCAAAGCTATGGAGGATCACAGAGATGATCTCATAGTCATAGTTGCCGGCTACCCGGATCTCATGGAACGGTTCCTGAGCTCCAACCCGGGACTTCGTTCCAGATTCAACAAATTCATCACATTTGAGGATTACACCGGGGACGAGCTTATGTCCATCTTCGAGAGCATGTGTTCCAAGCAGGAATACAAGCTGGACGATGATGCCCGCGCATACGCCTCAGAATACTGGCACGACAAAGCCGCACATCACGACGATACATTTGCCAACGCCCGTGAAGTCCGTAACTTTATGGAATCCGCCATATCCAGGCAGGCCACCAGAATAGTTTCCATGGACAACATTGACGTAGCCACACTTGAGACCCTTACAAAGGAAGATCTGATGGCTTAGGCTTGTAATATTTTTTGGATAAAGAAAGAGAGGTATTTTATTTTGAACAGATCATTATCGACAGATAATCCTATCATGAATTTTCTAACCATAGTGTGCGATATAGTAATATTGCATTTTCTGTGGCTGCTGACTTCCTTGCCAATCCTCACGATAGGTGCATCGACCACAGCACTCTACTACACCACCATGAAATGCATCAGAAACGGTCAGGGCGGCGTGGTCAAGCTGTTCTTCAAGAGCTTCAGGGAGAATTTCAAACAGGCTACAGGGATAGGAGTTCTGGCTCTGCTTGCCGGTGTCCTGTGTGCATTTGACATGTGGTTCGCCGTGAGCAGGAACATCAAGAGTATGCTGGTCATATTCACCATCATGTCACTTATCTACCTGTTCACTGTCCTGTATGTATTCCCACTTCAGGCGCAGTTTGAGAACACAGTCAAAGCGACCATCAAGAACGCATTCCTCATGTCCATCAAGAATCTTCCATGGACACTTCTCATGGTTGCGATAACGGCAGCGATCGCAGCGGGATGCTATTTCAGCTCCACCGTGCTCGGTCTTATGCTCATATGTGTCGCAGGACTTCACGCTTATCTGTGCTCACTGGTATTTGTACACATCTTCAACGAGTACATGCCGGAGGAGGAAGAGAAGAGCGACGAGGACTTCCATATAGTTGACGATACAGACGAGGACTAACACCCCTTGCCAACACATACAGATGAATAATATACATGGCGTGCGCCGGCTTTCTTCAGAAGGCCGGCGCACACGTCTATGGTGACACCGGTTGTATATATGTCATCCACAAGCAGGATATTTCTGTACTCTGGGTACACTCTGCCTATGTCCATGGATGTCTTTATGTTGTTTGCCCTCTCCAGGTTGTCCAATTTCTTCTGCGGTGTGGTGTACTTTCTTCTCACCAGCATATCCTCACAGAATGGAAGCCCCAGTTCATCAGCGACAACCTTCGCCAGTACAGCCGCCTGATTGTAGCCGCGCTGTCTCTGCTTTCTCCTGTGCAAAGGTACACAGGTGACCGCATCTATTCCATACCTTCTGACATACGGGCGCACCTTCTCCGCCATCTGAGCTCCGTAAAAATCACAATATTCTTTTTTGTTATGGTATTTTATCGCCAGAACACTGGCTTTGACGGGTTCCACGTAATTAAATACGGGGAAACCTCTTTCGAAATTTCTTGAATGTTTTTCACAGTCCAGACAGAGCTCCCGCTCTTCACTGTCGACCTCCTTGCCGCACACCATACATGACGGAGCCTTCACATAGGGAAGGCTGTTATGCCCTCTGCATATCAGCCCTTCTCCCATCGGAAGCACCTCGTCACATATCGCACACCGGCGGGGATACAGGAGATCCGTGAGCAGTCGTCCGAACCCGAACTTATCTGCGCATCGTTTCATCTTCTCTCCATCTCCCTGAGTCTCAGTGCAAATGAGGTGTATCTCTTCTGTTCATCCTCATTGTCTATCATCGTATTTACCAGTCCTATATTGCCCACTATGACCACGCTTCTTCTGGCTCTCGTCACCGCCGTATACAGCAGGTTTCTGTTCAAAAGCTTAGGTGGGCATCTGAGAAGCGGGATCACAACCACGGGATACTCACTTCCCTGCGACTTATGTATGGTTATCGCAAATGCATGCTCTAGCTCCTCAAGCTGGTTGTATGGATACTCAGTCTGTCTTCCATCGTCAAATTCCACCACAATCCTCTGCTCGTAGTCGTCAACAGCCTTTACAAATCCAATATCGCCGTTGAACACTCCGACTCCTTCCTCCTTGGCAAATCTGCCCGACGGATCCAATATCTTCCACTCCTGCTTGTAATTGTTCTTGACCTGCATGACCTTATCGCCCTGTCTGAACACCACATCGCCCCGGTCATGCTCAGGCTTTCCGTGTCCCTCCGGATTGAGGACATCCTGAAGCTGCTTGTTGAGGTTCTCAACACCCATATCATACTTACGCATAGGTGTCAGCACCTGTATATCCGATTTATCCACACCAAAATATGATGGAAGCTGCTTTGTCAGAAGCACCTTGAGCTCTGCCACGATCTCATTGTAGCCATTCCTTGGAACAAAGAAGAAATCCCTGCTCTTGTTCTTGATCTCCACATGCTCTCCATCCTTTATCCTGTGGGCATTGCCTATGATATCGCTGTCCTCGCCCTGTCTGTATATCCTGTCCAGCACCGACACGCTGAACACACCGGACGCTATGATATCCTTGAGCACATTTCCCGGGCCAACTGACGGAAGCTGATCCGAATCACCCACAAGCACAAGTCTTGTGCCCGGAGCCACAGCCTTGAGCAGACTGTAGAAAATGCTGCTGTCAACCATGGACATCTCATCTATTATGATAACATCGGCCTCAAGTGGATTGCTCTCATTCCGCATAAATGTATACGCAGAAGTCTCTTCTCCTTCCACTCCGCCCGTAAGCTCGAGCATTCTGTGTATGGTCTGTGCTCCGTATCCTGTGGCCTCTGTTATCCTCTTGGCTGCACGTCCTGTAGGCGCAGCGAGAACTATCTTCATCCTGAAGCTCTCGTATATCTTGATAAGTACATTTATGATCGTTGTCTTTCCGGTTCCGGGGCCTCCGGTTATGACCGCAATGCCGTGATCCACGGTATTTCTTATGGCAAGTCTCTGGGCATCAGCCAGCTTCATATTCTCTGACTTTTCTACCGTCTCAACAACCTTGTCTATCTTGAGCTTTGCCTTTGAGAAATCTATGTTGAGCTCACACAGAAGTCTTGCCGAATTGAGCTCCATATAATAATTAGGTGCTGCATACACGGCATTTGTCACGTTTGACTCTGACTCCGTATCCAGCAAATCCATGTCTATGTCAGCCACCGGATCATCAAGGCTCACATCTGGGAGCTCCCCTGAATCTGGATCGTCCTTCAACTCCTTTATGATTATCTTGCCGGCAACGCTGAGCTCAAGTATCTGATTGCATATAGACATCTCAAGCTCCGGATCATATGGCATGTACTCATTCATCAGCAATGAATATGTCTTGTCTACCAGCATCTTCTGGGGAATATACATATGGCCAAGTCCATTTGCACCGGATAGGGCATACATAATAGCGGCTCTTACCCTGAAATCCGAATCTCTTCCGATACCAAGTCTGTCCGCAATCTCGTCCGCTGTCCTGAATCCAACGCCCGTTATATCCTCTGCTATCTTATAGGGATTTGTCCTCACTATGTCGTACACTTCGTCACCGTATTCATTGTAGATCTTTACAGCGAGGTTCACCGGGATATTGAGACCGGTCAGGAACATGAGCGCATCCTGCATCTCTTTCTTCTCGTTGTATGACACGGCAATGTCTCTGGCCTTCCTCTCTGATATTCCACGTATCTCCGCAAGGCGCTCCGGCTCTTCCTCGATTATCCTGAGTGAGTCCATGCGGAACTTCTTCACTATACGTTTTGCCAGAGCCTCTCCGACACCCTTTATGATGCCCGAACCGAGGTACTTCTCAATACTGAGCACATCATCCGGCATCTTGATCTCACATGAGGTGAATTTGAACTGCAAATCATAAGTTGGATGCTCTACATAATCCCCCTCCGCCGATACATAGATCCCCTCTGCAACGCCGTGAAGATTCCCCACAAAAATATCTTCGCCGTCCTCGCCCTCAACGGCGAAGACGGCGTACCCATTGTCTTCATTCTTATATATAACTTTCTCTACGTAACCTTCTCTTACCAAGTTTTCTCTCCTCTGAAGACTGAGTCCTCAGCTCCTGTCTTAATTGTTCTTCTCGCTGAGAAGCTCGATGTACTTTCCTGTACCAATGGCCACCGCTCTGAGTGGATCCTCCGCTGTCATGGTGGTTATTCCTGTCTTCTCCTCAAGCAGCTCCTCAAGTCCGTGGAGCAGCGCACCACCACCGGTCAGAACTATCCCACGATCTGCAATATCAGCAGCAAGCTCAGGAGGAGTTCTCTCCAGAACTGAATGAACAGCTTCACATATCTGGGACGCAGGCTCACGAAGTGCCTCCTCCGTCTCATCCGATGTGACCGTAACAGTCTTCGGAAGACCGGTTACAAGGTTTCTGCCTCGTATATCCAACGTTATATTCTCAGGTCTTCTGTAACATGTACCTATCTTGATCTTGATCTCCTCGGCGGTTCTCTCTCCTATGAGAAGGTTATGCTTCTTTCTCATGAATCTGACAACTGCCTCATCAAAATCATCTCCGGCCACCTTAATGGATGCACTGACAACAGGACCTCCGAGAGAGATGACTGCTATATCGGCAGTTCCACCACCTATATCAACTATCATGTTACCACATGGTCTGTATATATCTATTCCTGCGCCAATGGCTGCTGCCACAGGCTCCTCAATTATGGACACATCCCTGGCACCGGCCGCATAAGTTGCATCCTCAACTGCCTTCTTCTCAACCTCTGTAACCTGAGAAGGTACACATACGCTGATCCTAGGTCGTCTTCCAAAATAACTCCTTCCGACAGCCTTCTGTATGAAATACTTGAGCATCTTCTCTGTTATCGTATAATCAGAGATTACGCCCTGCCTGAGAGGTCTGATGGCCACTATATTACCCGGAGTTCTTCCAAGCATAAGTCTCGCCTCTTCACCAATAGCCACTATCTTATTAGTATCCCTGTCGTATGCAACTACTGAAGGCTCCTTGAGTACGACTCCTTTGCCTTTCACATACACCAGTATACTGGCTGTACCTAAATCTATACCAATATCTGCGCTTGCCATCACAAGTCTCCCTTCTATTCGTTCACGTCCCTTAATATTACAAGAGATGCATTGCTGCCGTCAAGCCATTTCATGCTAACTTCAGTCAAATCCATGATCTTGTCGAGACTTCTTATATAGCTTCTCCAGTTGACCTCCTTGCTGTCCGTAGCCAGATGCTGATCCGGACCTCCCATGAGCTTGTACTTATCTCTGAGATTCTCTATAAGGAGCTTACTGTCCTTGTCTGTAAAATCATATCCAAGCATATCGTTCAGAGTCCTGTTCGAGAACAGCACTCTTCCAGTATCAACTTCTCTAATAAATATACCCTCATCAATATAGTTATATGTATCGAGGAGAACACTGTTTATGCGTTTAACACTGTCATCGCTCTCTATCTTCTCAAGGGCACTTCTGAGTACATCACCTGTCTGCTTTACAAATTCAATCTCCTCTGTGGTCCACAATTTGTTGATAGAGGTATTCGCCAGCACAAATACCGCTCCATAATTGCCATTGACATACACAGGAACTGCGGTAAAGCTCTTAACAGGACCCCCTGACATGATCTTCTTAGCTGCTTCATCCATATGCTTTGCATCTATCACAAGGTATCCCTTGTCCACCAGCTTGCCCGAGCCCTGACCATTCTGCCATGATCTGAACTTCATGTTGGCGCGCTGCCACTCTGTCACATACTCCTCTGCAGACATGCTCTGATTCTTGGACCAGATATACTGGCAATCCAGATCTCCCTGCTTGTCCTTCACATACAGGGCTGCCACGTCAGCATTTAAGACCTCGCCCACCTGTGCTATTACGTCATTGATAACCTGCTGGGAGCTCTTATCTGAAGTGTTCAGGGCATCAAGCAGAATCTTCTGCCACTGCAGCTTGTTCTCCATTATGACCTCCTCTGACTTGGCACGGATCGCCTCCTTTGCCAGGATCTGAGAGCTGAATGCGTATTCGGAGAAAATGCGTCCAAGCTGCCACTGCACCTTGTATACACTCTCCATTTTCTTCGCATCCTCGTCATCATATGAGCAGCATATCCATGTTGCCACATGCTTGCCATCTATCATGATCGGTGCACCACATATCATACTTCCCGTGATGTCATCGTCCATCTCCATCATAACCGGAACATTGTTCCTGAGAACTACCTCATTGAGCTTCATATATATCTGCTTATACTGAGGCTTCTCAAACATATCATAGAAATAACCCATATGCTTCTGAGGGCCGGCCGGCTCAACCATCTTCTTGCCCACAGGATCTATGATAGTTGTATAAAGTCCTGTGAGTGCAGAGAACGCCTTCGTTATCAGAGTCCACTTCTCGGTATCTATCTGATTCCTTTCCTCATCCGACTGGGTATTTGTCTTCATAATGTATGAGAGCTTGTCATCGAACTCCTTCTTAGCGCGCTCAACACTGTTCTCAAGAGCCTTCTTGTCCGTAATATCAGATATAAAATACTCAACCGTGTATGTGTTATCAGCCGCCTGTGTCACAGAGCTCTGGGACTTCACCCAGATAACCTCGCCTCTGTCGTTGACTATCCTGAACTCTTCCTCGTAGTCCTTGTCCTCGCGCTTCGTGGCGTTTCTGACATTCGCCATAACCCTGCTTCTGTCCTTCGGATGGATATAATCCTCTATGAGTCTGTCACCAAGCTTGATGGCATCCACATTTATTCCCATCTGCTTGGCGTTCGGGGTTATATACTTGAAGATCGGTCTGCCATTCTCGTACTGCTGTACCATGACAAAGCTCTTGATCTTAGACATGGCAGATAATATATACGCCGCCTGATCCTCATTGTATCCTGTCTCCTTGTCCTTTATGAACAGGAGCTCTATTCCATCCATGTCGCCATCTGTGGTTCTCACGATGTGACACTTAAGTCTCATCTTATTTATATCTCTGTGAGCTGATACGATCCTAGTCTCCATCTCAAAATCATCCACTCCGGTATTCTGAACCTTGTAGAGCTGTCCGATCAGAAGGTCATAATCACTCTTAGGGAGCAGGTCGCTGAGTCCCACCAGCCCACTGTAGAAATTGCCATCTGTATATCCATACTCAGATATGTTCTTAGATACGTATCTCGTTCTCCATACACCCTCCGGCTTATACAGATACAGAGCTATAACGCCTATATGGTTTATGATCCTCTCAAGACTCACGCTTCCTATCGTAACGTCTGATCGAAGCTCAAACAATACCATATACGCCTTCTTGTCACCATATTCAAACTGGTTGACAAATCCACTGACTACATATCTGTCCTTGTCGTTAACTATAAGTCCAAGTCTGTGCCATATGATAGCCTTCTTGTCGTCAAGTGTCGGCCAGAACTCATCGCTGACCATAAACTTATCCGGCTCCATGGCAATGGATTCAACATCCGAACCCACGATCTTAACTGCGGCATTGTTTATGCTGAGGACTTCACCATCCTCGCAGAACACAACCGCAGGATATTCAACTATTCCCAGAAAATCTGAATAACCACTAAGTCTGTTTATCTCCATAAATATCTCTCCATATATCCACTGCACAAGTGCAGTTTTATCCCATTATTATACACCCCGTATATTATTTACCCCTTAATGCACATAAAACTTTCCTATGTCCCATCACATAGAAAAGTTTCATGTTACCATATATCATATATTACTACTGTGCATCCTCAGCATCACTAACCATAGCAGTTGCCTCGCTCTTCAGTCCGGTAAATGCCTTGTCGGCAACATCCTTTGTTGAAGCACATGCAGAAATAACATTGTCCAGTGATGACAGAAGATCTGACATATATCTGCTTACGCTCTCGCACTCCTTCTTCACATTGTTGCGAAGTCTGGTTGCATCATCTGTGGCTGCATTTCTTGTATTGGCAGCATCCTTCTGAGCTTCCTCTCTCATAACCTTGCACTCGTAATCTGTCTTTGCCGACAGAGCCTCTGCATCTGCGTGAGATTTATTTCTTGTCTTCTCTGCCTCTGAGTATGCCTCATCCTTCATGCTGTTGCACTTTGCCTCGGTCTGATCATACATCTGCTGGCACTGTATCTCTGTATCTGTCTGGAGCTTTGTGCATCTCTCCTTGACATCTGTCTCGTATGCCTCGAGCTCTGCAGTTATAGTATTCTTCTTGTCTGTGCACTCCTTCTCAGTCTGTGCGATCAGTGCGTCTGCGCTCTCACGGGCCTCAAGAAGTGTTCTTGATATTGACTCGTATCTTCCTGCATTCTCAAGCTCTCTCTGCTTGTATGCATTGATCTGCTCCTTGAGTGACTCTATCTCGCTCTCCTGCTCTGAATTGGTCTTCTTGAGAGTCTCTATGGTCTTGGAAGACTCTGTCATATTGACCTCTCTCATGGTCTTGAGACTCAGAACAGCCTCGCTGAGCTTGTTGACGTTCGCCTTAAGCTCCTCTACTTCTTTATTGTGCTTTTCCTTAAGTTCATCAATATAGTAATCAACGGATGCCTTATCATATCCACCAAACTTCACTGTCTTCAGTGATTCTACTCTATCGTCAGTTACAACATCTTCTACCTGTTTTGCCATGACCTTACCTCCGAAAAACTAATCCTATTGTAGATACTCCGTAATTATAGCACACATAATTCTGTAAGCAAAGTATTTTTACCTTTTATGATTACAAACCACTTTTTTTATGCTATATTGTAACTGCTCATTGAATTTAAATTTTACGGAGGATCATATAGATGAAACACCATTCAAAACTTGTCATATTAGGTCTCGCGGCAACCCTCGTGATGACATCACTCACAGGCTGTCTTCACCGCAAGAAGACCACCTATCAGACATACATGCAGAACATTCTCGACGTCAACTACAAAGGAAGCTTTGACGGATACGTGAAGGACAACGACGGCTCCGAGGAGGACGCCTCAGCCATGTACAGCGACAGCATAGATTATCTGGCCGGCCAGCTCATCAATCATTACTCACTGAACAACGCAGAGACAGACGAGGTGGATGCTATATTTGACGAGACCGCAAAGGTCATCTACTCCAAGGCCAAATACGAGGTGTCAAGAGCCTATAAGAGCGGAAGCGACTACTATGTGGACGTGACCGTGTATCCTATGGACATTCTCAATCAGGCATTTGACGATGTGTTCGCATATATCGACGACTATAACAAGAAGATCAGCGCCGGCGATTTCAACAACACCACAAAGGAAGATTACGAGAAAGAATTTGCCCAGGGCGTGTCGGATATCCTTCAGAATAAAGCCGCAGACATGGATTACCGCAGTCCTGTTGTGGTCTCTGTGAAGATAACCGATGACGGCGACTATTACTGTGCTGACCCGGCGGGGCTGTCCCAGGTTGATGCATCCATGCTTGCAATAGAGGGTTCCCAGCAGAGCTCAGGCTCTGACAGCTCTGACAGCTCTGACAGCTCAAGCGAGGACAGTTCAGACGAAGGCGATATCTCCTCGGGTGGCGAGACCGCCGAGTAACTATATACATTAAGAATGTGTCTTAAGAATATACATTAAGAAAAGCTCAGCCTGTGTGATTTCTACTGAATCCATCACACAGGCTGAGCTTTATATATATGTTATCTCCGGCTACTTTCTCACCCTGACTGACTTTGTCTTGCTCCATGCTGAGTAGCATCTTGTGCCAAACTTGTTTGAAAAGCTTCTAACCCTTACATAATATGTTTTTCCGCCTTTAATCCGCTGCTTTGCTCCAAGACTCGCAGTCGTCTTGCTTCCACCGCTTAACACCGTGAATGCATATGTACCCTTTTTAAAGTTTGATGTTGTTGAATACTGGATCTGATAGCCATCTGCGCAGCTTATCTTTCCCCACTTTAATCTTACAGACTTAGCCGATGGGCTCTTTATCTGGCTTATACCTGGTATCTTCGGGCTGACAGTAACAGGTATTATCTTCTTCACCTTCACATGATTCGAATCTCCAGCATATACGGTGATGTTTGCCTTGCCTATATACCGGGCTGCGATCGTTATTGTTCCAGCAGAGTCTACCTTTACAGCTTTGTTATCCGAGCTGTAGCTGAGCTTTCCGGCACGTGCGCTCACGCTCTGTGAAATAGATATTCTCTTCGAGCTGGTTGACATCTCTATTCTGTAGCTGCGCTTTTTCAGCGTTATGCTGTTTGGCGCCTTTTTGATCGTAAAATTGATCGTCTTCTGTCCCTGATATGTGCCAGCGCCTATAATTACAGCCTCTGCTGTTCCGGCTGCTTTGTTATTATTGTATGAAACCGTATAATCTGTATCCTTCTCCAGCGTTTTGTCGCCAAGCTTTACTGTTACAGCCGGCTTCTTCGAATTACCATCATATGTATATTCTGTCTTGTTAAGTGTAACCTTTGCTGACGATATGCTCTTACGCGTGAGCTTTGAGCCATACGCATAGCTAGTCTCACCCTTTTCTCCACAGTATACACATGCATAGTAATACTCTGCCGGAGAATCATAATCTGCTGCCTTCTTCAGATATCGTGCAGTTGTTTTCTTTGCTGTGTAGCTGTGATCGACTGGGTCTGTTGCTGTACCGGTTTCAAAAATCTCACCACACATGTTGCAGACAACATCTCCTGTATATCCGCCGCCCATACAGGTAGCTTTCTTCTCTCCTACAAGCGTTCTATCATGGTCTGTCTTTGGAAGAATCTCAGTAGTCCTGCTGAGTTCTGCCTTGCACATGGTGCAGTATATAACCTTGTCTCGGCTGCCTTCAGCCTGACATGTAGCCAGATTTACATTCTCATACACAGCCTTTCCCTGGGTATGTCCGAGTGGCTCTGTCTTCTCATCCTTTGTCTTTTGGCATCGCTCACATGTGTATCTGATCAGACCTTCTGCTGCACACAAAGCTTTTTTCTTAACCACGCCTGAATCCCATCTATGTCCCAATGCACCAATGGCTATCTTCTTGGTACTCTGATAACTCTTGCCATTCAGCGTGCATTTTGCTGTACACACCTTTGCACCATCGTTCTCGCAGGATGCCTGCGTTATCTTGCTTGTTACAGTCATCGGTTCACTGATCACATGACTCGAATCTCTGGTACAGGTGAGAACCAGCTTGCAAGTGTTGCCATTTGCTGACCACTCATACTTTGGGGCGTAATCATGTCCCAGGCTATCCCCGTGTGTAAATGTCTTTTTGCGATTCACTCTTCCACAGTTATCACAGGAATAATAATATTTCGCAGCAGTTGTACAGGTCGCAGCCTGTGCAAGAGTTTCATCATTTACTATTTCCGCAGTGTATGAATGTCCGCCTATCTCTGTTATATCAAGTTCATACTCAGCCTTCACCCACGGATTATATTTACTGGCAACCGTAATCGTTACAACGCCGTTGCCGATTGCCGAAAGTGATGCCGCAGTCCTAGACACTTCATTCACCTTTACAACAGTCTCATCCGACGATGTAACCGCATACTCATGTATGTCCGCTCTCGTTGGCCAATCCATTATATTTATACTCAGTTCCGCTCCAATTTCATACTCACTTGGTGAAGTAGTCCTGTTATCGCTGTCCTTCTCCTGCCAATACACATATCTGATACTGGTAGGAAGTGACACGATCTTCTCATATCCGCACTTTGAACACGTCTCTACTGTCTGGCTTTCACCCTCATCTGCCTCTGATATGACATACTCATGTCCCCCCTGATCTGCCACATTGAACGTGTATTCCTGACAAATTGAGCTGTCATATTTATGAACTATTCTTATGGTTACATCACCTGTTCCGACCGCCGTAAGCTTAGCATCATATCTTCTATAAGAAGATTCCGGATCACTCACTTTTACAATACCTTCATCCGATGATGTAACTATAAACTCAGAGTTGTCGACCTTCGTTGGTGCATAATCTACTTCCAGATTGATCTCATCACCTACTTCCACATCAGCAGGCTTGTAATATCCATTACTATCACTCCACCATACAGTACGTGTTATTGCCGTCGGGATTGTCACCGTTTTTGTCGTCCCGCACTTTGAACAAATTTTTTCTGTCTCTCCAGATCCCGGTTCTGCCTGACTTATTACATAGTCATGACCACCCACATCTGTTACCGACACAGTGATTACCCTCTTCATATCCGGATTCACGACCGGATATACAGTAACCGTCGTCTCACCTATCTTATTCATATGGAATGTTCCAGCATAGTTAGACGAAGGGGTATACGAAATAATAGACGGGTCTGCTATATCAAACACGAATTTGTCATCGGATTTGCTATCTGATGCCGTCGAGAAAGATATGTATGTCTCTATATCCTTTCCTACTTCGAACTCCTGATCATATGTGGCTGATGAAGCAGTTTCCGATAATCTCCAGTACACGTACATCGTCTTTGGTCCTGTTACTTTACATCTCGTACATACGCCATCTGTAAAGCTATGCCCAAGAGCCGGAACCTCATCCTCTATCTTTTTGTAGCCACATTTAGCGCATGTGTATACTGTTCCACCTGTCTCTGTACATGTGGCCTCTTTTTTCACACCTTCACCATACACATGCTCCGTGCATGCATCATACCGCTGTCCAAGCAGCTTATCCAGCTTGGCCTGCGCTGCATCCACCTTTTTCTGCCACTTCTCCGGATCTACAGTCTCATAATATTCATCAAACAGCTTCTCAAATTCAGCTATTGTGTACACCTCATATTTGCTAGTATAGTTTGAAAGCTTGCTTGCATTGAAGCATGAAGTATTGCCATACCTGCCATAGAGTGTGAATCCGACTCCCATCACCTGATCTGCTGCCCAGAACATATTGGTATAATGTCCAACCGTGACTCCCTCCGAATCCGCCTTTTGTTCAACAGCTGTAAGCTGACTCTGCGAAGTTATGGATGAATATCCCAGCTCATCCCTTATCTTGTTAAAAGATGCCTTCTCACTGTTCCATCCTGCCGCCGGATCAGTATATCCAAACGCCAGATTCTCACATGACACCTGAAGAAGTGAATGATTTGTGAGTCCTGCACCTCTGTCCGCGCCTGACTGTGCCACCGCCATGAAATAGAAATTAGTCTTAGCCGCATTCCTCTTCATTGCCCCGACATAGTTTTCGTCTGTGTCCCTTAACGAATTAATTTTATTCAATACCGCAAATGTCGCCTTTGTGTTTTCAAGCGATATGGCGTCTTTCTTATCTCCGGTAACAACAACCTTGTTATTTCTCGATTCCGGAAGGCCTGTATTATTTCCACCAGCCCACTTGGAGAAATCTTCCTCACATGCATTCTGCAGGACATTCTTAGCCCAATCCAGATCATTTTTCTGTTTTGTTGTCAAGTCGTTCTTCGCAAGCATCCAGTCTACAAAGCCTATAGAGCCCTGATCATATACAGCCTGCACTTCACTCTGATCTTTCTTCACCTGTTCCAGCTCACTCTGAGCCTCTTCTATCTGCTGGTCAAGGGTACTGGCCTTAACAGTCTGAATACCTGTCGTCTGAATACCTGCCGTCAGCATCAGCACTGCACACATTACCACTGTTGCTGCTTTTTTACACAGTGTCCTTCCCGATAAGCTTCCTTTTCTTTTCATAATCTTTGATACTCCCCCTTTTTTCACATTCTATTTATATTACCCCTTTACCCACATGTACTCCGGCGCGCCCATGCAGGGGATTTATTATAAAATAAGGAGACTCATTATAATAATAAACAAGTCTCCTTATCCAGTATAATATACTATTTTATTTCTCCTTGAAGGTGAACTCTTCATTCGCAAGCTTGAATCTGATACCATCTATAAGCATCATATCCGTTCCGCTGCTTATGATCTTGCCACCAAGGTAAGTGTGGTTGGTCGACTTGTTATCTCTCAGATAGTACACGCCGTTGACATTGATAATGTAAGCATGGCGGCGGCTGACTGAATTGTTGTCAGTTACCTGATAGTCAACTCCCTGTGTAGACTTACCGATACAGAATATCGGCTTGTCGATCCTTATCCTCTCACCTGTTCTGGTTCTTATGATGACCGGGCCGCTCTTGCCACGGTTGTTGGCCGTGAGAACTGTTGTCGAACCGTCATCGTTGTCATCAAATCCAATATCATTTGATGAGAAATCCTTAACTTCCTTTGCAAGCTTGAATGAAGAAGTTGTAACATGAGGAGTCTCAGGAACCTCTACCTTAGCCACATTGACCGGGCTGACTCCCGCTGACTTCATAAGCTCCTGCTCATCCTCAGGATGTGCTATATTGTCATTCTTCAGGTCTGTTATAAACTTATAAAATTCTGACAGATAAAATGTAGGATTGTGATCAAAGTATTTGATAAGCTCATATCCGGCATCGGATGCCTTCTTATTCGCAAACTTCATATTGCCCATAAGATCCCTTATAAACTTCTCCATATTACATCTGTCCATAGGCTTATCTATAGGCAGGAATATGAGCTGAACAGCCATATTCTGGAAGTCTATATACATATATCCCTTATTCAGTATAACCTTTCCAATGGACAGATCATTCGCCTTGAGATACATGAGCTGATCTGCAATACTGAATATCAGATCAACCAGCTCATCCTTGTGTATCTTCTTCTCAAGGAACTGATTCATGGTAGTCATGGCTGGAATAGAATATGTCAGAGCTCTCTGACCATCTATATATTCCTCATGGCAGAACGCATTATTGCCCACAAACTGAGCATTGTACAGCTCTACCTCATTGTGAAGAACCTCTACATCGTCTTCAATCTTAAAGTACAATTTGTACTCATCACACAAATACATCTTATCACTCATATAAAACCCTCCGATATTTATCGCACGATATCCATGTAAGTCCCGGAGTCAATTATTCTACTGTAACTGACTTTGCCAGATTACGTGGCTTATCTACGTCCAACCCCTTTGCATCGGACGTGTAATACGCTATAAGCTGCAGGATGACAGCAGCCGAAAATACCGTGAACAATCCATCCTGCTTTGGTATGGATATGTGTTTGTCACATACATCTTTATCATTGTACTCTTCATCCATGCTGACAAGAATGACGTATGCGCCTCTTGCCTTAACCTCGCGTATATTGGAAATCATCTTTCCGTATACAGATTCCTGTGTAGCCAAAGCTATGACCGGAACGTTCTCAGTTATGAGTGCTATCGTTCCATGTTTTAACTCCCCTGCCGCATAAGCCTCAGCGTGAACATAAGAAATCTCTTTCAGCTTCAGTGCACCTTCCAGTGACAGTGTATAATCCAGTCCTCTTCCTATGAAGAATGCATCCGGAGCCATCTTTATATAGTTTGCAACTGTCTTTACTTCATCTGCCTGCTTGAGTGTCTCCTCTATCACCGGGATAACGCCCTGAAGCTGTCTGATGAATGCCTTTGCCCTGTCCTCAGAGTATATACCCTTGACATAGCCAAGTCTGCATCCAATGAGATACATTGCAGCCATCTGTACCGAATATGCCTTGGTACTTGCAACTGCGATCTCAGGACCGGCATGTGTATAAAGGACGTAATCGCTCTCTCTGGCGATGGTCGATCCCTTTACATTGACTATGGACAGAACCTTTGATCCACATCTCTTGGCAAGTCTGAGTGCCTCGAGTGTGTCAATAGTCTCTCCTGACTGTGATGTAACTATTACGAGAGTCTTTTCATTTATGAGTGGTTCCTTGTATCTGAATTCTGATGCTATCTCAACATTAACAGGAATCTTTAACTCCTTCTCAATCATGGCCTTGCCGACTATTCCGGCGTGCATAGCTGTTCCGCATGCAACCACTGTGATGTTCTCAAGATTCTTAAACACCTCATCATCGATGCCGTCCTCAGTGAAATCAGGAAGCTCATTCACTATACGAGGAGTTATCGTGTTTCTCAGTGCCTCTGGCTGCTCATAGATCTCCTTCAGCATAAAGTGCGGATATCCACCCTTCTGAGCTGCCGTTATGTCCCATGTTATCTTGAGCATCTCCGGCTCTACCATGTTCCCCTTCATGTCTTCTACTTTGATGCCTGTGCTTGAGAGTGTCAGTATATGATACTCCGGCACAACAAAGTATTCCTTTGAAAATGATATTATCGCTGTGAGGTCTGATGCAATGATCGATCCCTCATCTGTGTATGAAGCGATCATCGGACTTACATTTCTCACTGCGTATATCTTGCCCGGTCTGTCTGCAAACATAATGCAGAGTGCAAATGAACCGGCTATAGCCTTAACAGCCTTTCTGATAGTCTCGATGGGATTGCCATCGTACAGTGTGTCCAGAAGTGCTGCTACTACCTCTGTGTCCGTCTCGGATACCAACCTGTCGGCCAGTCCGTATTCTCTCACAATGTCGTTATAGTTCTCTATAATTCCATTATGTATAAGTGCCACATCTCCGCACCTATGTGGATGTGCATTCACATCCGTAACTCCGCCGTGAGTAGCCCATCTCGTATGGCCTATTCCACAGGTTGATCTGTACACAGGACTGTCGTCGCTGCACATCTCCCTGAGGTCTTCCACTCTGCCGGCTTTCTTCTTGATCGTCAGTGTATCATCATCATTAAGCAGTGCTATTCCCGCACTGTCATATCCCCTGTACTCGAGCTTTGCCAGTCCGTCAATAAGAATGTCCTTGGCTGGTTTCTTTCCTACATATCCTATGATTCCACACATATTAAATTAATCTCCTTTCGGCTTATAACCACGCTGTATACTGATAATATTATAATATGGCGCACTAAAAAAAGGTGAAGCCACCATACATAACAGCTATGGGTGTCTGGTCATGATTCTTTGTTTTGGAGTTACCCCCATATTTGGATATCATGTGCGCATCCAGACTCTGCGTGAAGGCATCCGCCGAATATTCGATAACCTTCAACCTCGTTATCCCTGAAAGCCAAAGCCCAGGGGTCATGGCGCTAAGATTTCTAAATCTTTCCAAAGGCACACTCCTCCTGTCCGTGCACCTAACAAAATTCTATCATGAAACATCTAATAAATCAATGCAGAAAGGCCTCTGCGTATAATCTTTGTAACATAAAATTTACTTCAGCTTTATAAATAAAAACAGGGAAACACCACGGATCCCGGCCGTGTGCCCGGCCTGTGATGCTTCCCTCATTATATCCACTATTTTATATCTTAGCTTATAAAGCATCCACCTGGGAAGTCCTTCTCGGTGGTCAGGAGTGACAGATTACCCTCAGGATCCTCTGCGCACAGAAGCATACCCTCTGATACGACTCCGGCAAGCTTGCATGGCTTGAGGTTTACTATAGCCACAACCTTCTTGCCAACCATATCCTCAGCGGAATATGTACCCTTGATTCCGGACACAATCTGCTTCACATTGTTCTTGCCAAAGCTTACCTGTGAACAGAGAAGCTTTCTGGAGTTTGGAACCTCCTCACAGGAAACGATCTCGCCGATCATGAGCTGCATCTTCTGGAACTCCTCAATGCTTATCTCCTGCTTGTCAACTACATCAGGATTGGCCTTGAGTGCCTGAACCTTTGCCTCTGCGATCTTGATCTTCTTGGTCTCAGCAGAATTCTCCTTCTCTTCCTTCTGCTTCTTGGCCTGCTCGTACATGGACTCCTTCTCCACTGGAGCGAACTCGGCAACCTTAGCCATAACTTCCTTCACGTCAAGACGTGCGAATAGGATCTCAGGCTGCTCTGTTACCTTTGTTCCTGACTTGTACAGACCAAACTTTCCAAGCTCTGTGACCTTTCTCTTCTCGGTATTGAGCTGTGCCATGATCTTCTCAGTTGTCTCAGGCATATATGGCTCAAGGAGTGTTGCACCTATAACGATGCTCTCGACAAGGTTGTACAGAACTGTGTTCAGTCTGTCCTTCTTGTCCTCCTCCTTTGCGAGTGCCCAAGGCATTGTCTCATCTATGTACTTGTTGCATCTCTTGAACAGTGCAAATATCTCTGTGATCGCATCTGCAACCTTGAGCTTATCCATGCACTCTGCAACCTTGTATCTGCAGTCCATAACGACCTTCTTAAGATCCTCATCGACAGGCTCTGTGACGTTGGTATTTGTCACAATGCCACCGAAATACTTGTTTGACATCGATATGGTTCTATTGACCAGATTTCCAAGTGTATTTGCAAGCTCTGAGTTGAGTCTCTCAACCATGAGCTCCCATGAGATAACTCCATCATTCTCAAATGGCATCTCGTGAAGAACAAAGAATCTGACAGCATCCACGCCAAATATATTGACCATATCGTCAGCGTACATTACGTTGCCCTTCGACTTACTCATCTTGCCATCACTCTGGAGGAGCCAAGGATGACCGAATACCTGCTTTGGAAGCGGAAGTCCGAGTGCCATCAGCATGATAGGCCAGTAAATGGTATGGAATCTCAGGATATCCTTGCCAATCAAGTGAAGATCTGCCGGCCAGTATTTATAAAACTTCTCATCGCTCTTTCCATCTACGTCATATCCAAGTCCAGTTATGTAGTTTGAAAGTGCGTCAACCCACACATATACAACGTGCTTTGGATCAAAGTCCACTGGGATTCCCCACTTGAATGATGTTCTTGATACACACAGGTCCTGAAGTCCCGGCTTAAGGAAGTTGTTAACCATCTCGTTACGTCTTGACTCAGGCTGTATAAACTCAGGATGCTGCTCTATATGCTTCATGAGCTTGTCCTGATACTTGCTCATCTTGAAGAAGTATGCCTCCTCCTTGGCCTCCTGAACAGGTCTTCCACAGTCCGGACACTTGCCATCTATGAGCTGTCCATCTGTGAAGAACGACTCACATGGTGTACAGTATTTTCCTACATAATGTCCCTTATATATATCACCCTGATCGTACAGCTTCTTAAATATCTTCTGTACCTGCTTCTCATGGTAATCATCTGTTGTACGGATAAACTTGTCATATGAAGTATTCATGAGATCCCATATTCTCTTGATCTCACCTGATGTCTCATCAACGAATTCCTTTGGGGTCTGCATGTTCTCAAAAGCCTTGTTCTCGATCTTCTGTCCATGCTCATCTGTTCCTGTCATGAATCTTACATCATAACCTGCGAATCTCTTGTACCTTGCAATGCTGTCAGCCAACACGATCTCGTAGGTGTTGCCTATATGAGGTTTACCTGATGCATATGCAATGGCGGTTGTAATATAATACGGTTTTTTTGCCATTTCAAAAACCCTCCCTGAAAAAATACTACAAGCACAAATGAAATGCTTGTGCAACTTTACCGAAAAACTCCTCGGTAATTGTAAATTATATGCCTTTTTATTATTTATTGTCAAGAAGATGGGATATTAAATAAGTCTGTTACGATGGTCATTCTATAACACTGCCAATAAACTTGTCATCGTCTCTCTCTCAAAAGCGCATCACATTCCTGAGAACGGCAAACATCACCGCCCCGGCAATACATATAAATATAAGTATATTGTCAAATCGCGATAACTTTCTGTTTCCATATCTTACGAATACATAATCGTTTTTTACAATTATGTATGCCAACGCCGGAAGAGCTATAAACATAAATTGATTATAAGCAAATGCCTTTGCAAGATCCAGCCTTACGGCCGCAAGGATAGCCCGTGTTATCCCGCATCCTGGGCATAAAAATCCGGTTATCTTTCTGAATATACATGGTATGGCAAGTCCTGTCACTCTTATGAATATATAATAGAGGATGCCTATCCCCACGAGGATGGCATCCCTTTTAATTATCGCATTTCTTCTTGATTTCTGTATCTGATCCATGCTCTGTATTTCTTTGTCTCCGCCGACTACTGCTGGCTGTTATCACTGCCTGAAGCATCTGCTGATGTGTTAATATTCTGATCTGACTGCTGGCCAAATGTATTCTGGTCTAAACCGGCCTGCTGACCATATCCCTGCTGATTGTATGCATTCTGATCATATCCCTGCTGGCTGTATGGCTGCTGTCCGTATGCCTGCTGGTTATATGCATTCTGGTTATATGCATTCTGGTCATATCCCTGCTGACCATATGGCTGCTGTCCGTATGCCTGCTGGTTATATGCGTTCTGATCATATCCCTGCTGGCTGTATGGCTGCTGACCATATCCCTGCTGATTGTATGTATTCTGACCATATCCCTGCTGGTTGTATGCATTCTGATCATATCCCTGCTGACCATATGGCTGCTGACTGTAGGTCTGCTGACCATATCCTGTATTCATCTGAGGTATAGCCTCTGCATATTTGTTTGCAGTGTCCTGCATAAGCGCATATGCAATAATTCCAAGTCCAAATACCTGAAGAAGGACGTATAATATGCCTGAGTTGCTTGATGGTACACCGTTCTTATTCTTTATGATATCAACTTTCTCGCCCATCTTATATGCCCAGAACCATCCATAGATGTTACATGTAACGATAGTGAGCAAAAGCGACATTCCACCACTTGTTGCATCTGTCTCTCCTGACTCCTGATTGATATCGTCTGTCAGCACAACAAACCAATACAATCCATATATTCCGCATGTCACAATTGAAAGCAGAATACATATTCCAATATTCCTCTGTTTGATCATAATTGATAATCCTCCTTAAACTTAAATCCTTAATTGAATTATGTAGGACTTGTGTATGACTGCAATTATTCCACTCATATGTAAACCACTGCATAACTGCAATAAAAATAACAGAATAGCCCCGCAGACACAACTCAGTCTACGGGACTATTTTCTCATACATTTTGTCTGTACGCAACTGCATCTATACATTTTTCAATGTATATTTGTATGCAATTTGATTCATTACGCATTTTTATTGATGGTATCCTGCATAATAGCATATGATACAATTCCAAGTCCGCATAACTGGAGCAGAAGGAAAAGTATGCTTGAATTTCCTGCTGACTGACCATTCTTTGTCTTTATTGCGTCAATCTTCTCGCCCATCTTGTATGCCCAGAACCATCCATAGATATTACATGTAACGATAGTAAGCAACAATGCTACCCCACCGCTTGTTGCATCTGTCTGTCCGGATTCCTGATTAGCATCGTTTGTAAGGCAAACGAACCAATACAGTGCATAAATTCCAAATGTAATGATTGAAAATACTATGCACAAAGCAATGTTCCTCTGTTTGATCATAAAATGTCCTCCCTTGATTTAATTATAAATTTTTTATAAAAATTTTATAAAATATATAAAACCATATATATACATCTTTGTCAATAAAAATCAAAAAATTAAGCTGTTTTTTGCTTTATTATCTATATTTTTTTATAATCAGGCATAAATCTTCAAATATTTACATTCATAATTTATGTGATGTCGTAAACTGTTTTACTTTTGAAACCATGTGCTATATAATAAAATTTCAGGCAGACATATCTCAACACCCGTATCCTAAATATATTGCCAGGATCCACAGATTATGTTTGTCCGTATTGCAAACAATTTATAATTCTAGAGAAAAGAGGACATTTGTTATGAAAAACATGCTTAACTTCAAGAATTTCACAGCTGATGAGCTGATGGATATTCTCAATCTGGCACTTGACATGAAGAAGAACCCTGATAAGTACGCTCACGCTCTTGAGGGCAAGAAACTCTACACTCTTTTTGAGAAGACTTCCACAAGAACATTTCTTTCATTTACAACAGGTATAACTGAGCTCGGCGGTACATATTACAACCAGCTCTGGAAGGATTCCAACTTTACACTCGGTGAGCCTGTATCAGAGATTAAGTATGTATGCAGGAATGTAGATATCATCATGGCACGTCTTGTAAAGAATGAGACAGTCGAGCTGTTCGGCAACAATGTTACTGTTCCATTTATCAACGGATGTGACAGTTCTTATCATCCATGCCAGATCCTGGCAGATGCCCTCACTATTATAGAAAAGTTTGGCAGTCTCGATGTAAAGCTTATGTACATCGGTGCCAAGAATAATGTATTCAACTCTCTTGTTGAGTTCTTTGCAAAGATGAAGAAGGGAACTATCTACGGACTCACGCCACTTGTGAACAACACCGTATGCGGCGATGACTTCTTTGAGGCAGCAAAGGCTACAGGCCACTATGTTGAACTCGATCCTACCATGAGCATGGAGGAGGCAAAGAAGTACGCAAAGGATATGGATATCCTCTACACAGATACATGGGTTGACATGGAGTTCTTCAACAACCCTGCATACAAGCAGCAGAAGGAAGAGACTCTCGCCAAGATGATGCCTTACCAGCTCAACGAGGAATTTACAGAGGGCAGCAAGGCTATAGTATTCCACGACATGCCTATGCACCAGGGATTTGAGATCTCACAGGGCGTTATCGACAAGAACCTCAACCACATTTTGGATGAGGCTGAGAACAGACGTCACGCTGAGAAGGCTGTTATGTATACCCTTCTTAATTCTTAAAATATTCATTCTGATAACCTAAGGAGGATCATGTCAAATGAGACATTTAATAGACCCAATGGACCTGTCAGTTGAGGAGGTTGACCACCTTCTCGTGCTGGCACAGGACATCATCGACAATAAAGAGAAATACAGCGAAGTCTGTAAGGGCAAAAAGCTTGCAACTCTGTTCTTTGAACCAAGCACACGCACAAGACTTAGCTTCGAGGCTGCCATGATGGAACTTGGCGGAAACGTTCTCGGATTTTCATCTGCGAGCTCCTCATCTTCAACAAAAGGTGAGAGTGTGGGCGATACCGTCAAGATCGTCAGCTGTTATGCCGATATTATAGCTATGAGACATTATAAAGAGGGTGCCCCGATGCTGGCTTCCATGAAATCAGATGTTCCTATTATTAATGCTGGTGACGGCGGTCACAATCACCCTACGCAGACATTGGCCGATCTTCTCACAATAAAGAGAGAGAAGGGCAGACTAAACAATATGACCATAGGTTTCTGCGGAGATCTTATGTTTGGTCGTACGGTTCATTCACTTATAAAGGCCATGTCACGATACAAAGGCATAAAATTTATTCTCATATCACCGGATGAATTAAAATTACCTGATTATATAAGAACAGAAGTCATCGAAAAGAATAATATACCATATGAGGAGATTTCCTCTCTTGAGGATGCTATCGGATCTCTGGACGTTCTCTATATGACAAGAGTCCAGAAAGAACGTTTCTTCAACGAGGCGGACTACATAAGACTGAAAGATACCTATATTCTTGACAAGTCAAAGCTGGCTCTCGCTAGGCCTGACCTGTCGATCCTTCACCCGCTTCCTCGTGTAAATGAGATATCTGTTGAGGTGGATGACGATCCGAGAGCATGTTATTTCCGACAAGCACTCAACGGCAAATATGTCCGAATGGCACTCATCATGGACCTTCTCGGACTCGACAAGGATTTTAAGGCATAGGAGGAATGATCATGAATATTGACAGTATTCAGAATGGTATTGTACTTGACCATATAACAGCAGGCAAAGCCCTGCAGATATACAACGATCTTCATCTTGATAAGCTGGATTGCTCCGTTGCTATAATCAAGAATGTTAAAAGCGAGAAGATGGGAAGAAAGGACATTCTTAAGATAGATCAGGATATCGACATAAACCTTGATGTTCTGGGGTATATCGACCCGGATATATCCGTCAACATCATCAAGGACGGCAAGCTCGTTGAAAAACGTAAGATTGAACTGCCTGAGAGACTAGTTGGAATAAAGAAATGTACCAATCCAAGATGCATTACGACCACAGAGCAGGGAATAACCCATATATTCAAACTCACAGACAGAGAAAAGCGAATTTACAGATGTATATACTGTGAAGCAGACAAGTAACTGTTTACTTTTCAGTTTTATGTGCTATAATCTATAAAGTTGCGATAATCCGAGAATTATCTAAGAGGTGAAATATGGAACAGTATGTTATCAAGGGAGGTCGTCCTCTGGAGGGCGAAGTTACCATTGCGGGTGCTAAGAATGCCGCACTTGGAATACTTGCCGCTGCAGTCATGACCGACCAGGAAGTCACAATAGAAAACGTACCGAACGTCAGAGATACAAGAGTCCTTCTTCAGGCCATTCAGGGTATCGGCGCAAGGGTCCGTTACATAGACGAGCACACGGTTGCTATATGTGGTGGAACCATCAATCCGAATACCGATCTCTGTGTCGACGACGAATATATCAGAAAGATCAGAGCATCCTACTATCTGCTCGGCGCACTGCTTGGCAAATATAACCATTCACAGGTCGCTCTTCCAGGCGGATGCGACATCGGAGCCCGTCCGATAGATCTGCACATAAAAGGTTTTGAAGCACTTGGAGCCCACGTTGATATAGCAAACGGTATGATATCCGTTGAGGCTGATGAGCTGATCGGAAGCCACATTTACATGGATGTGATCTCAGTAGGTGCCACCATCAATGTCATGATGGCCGCCGTAATGGCAAACGGCAAGACTACCATAGAGAACGCAGCCAAGGAGCCACATATCGTTGATGTTGCCAATTTCCTCAACAGTATGGGTGCTAACATCAAGGGTGCCGGAACTGATGTCATCCGTATCCGTGGCGTAAAGTCACTTCACGGAACTACATATTCCATCATTCCGGATCAGATCGAGGCAGGAACCTTCATGGTTGCAGCAGCAGCCACCAGAGGCAACGTCCTCATCAAGAACGTAATTCCTAAGCATCTTGAGGCTATAACCTCAAAGCTTACAGATATAGGTGCCACTGTCATCGAGTACGATGATTCAGTGAGAGTAATGTGCAACAAGAGACTCAAAGCTACCAACATCAAGACTCTGCCATATCCGGGATTCCCGACAGATATGCAGCCACAGATGGCGGTTACACTTGCACTGTCCAACGGAACAAGCATCGTCACCGAGAGCATATTTGAGAACAGATTCAAGTATGTCGCAGAGCTTTCAAGAATGGGCGCACACATCAGAGTCGAGGGCAACACCGCTATTCTCGATGGTGTGGAGACATTCACCGGTGCAAATGTTGCAGCACCTGACCTGAGAGCAGGCGCAGCACTTGTAATTGCGGCACTTGTGGCCAACGACTTCTCTACTGTATGTGATATCAAGTATATCCAGAGAGGCTACGAGAAGTTCGACGAAAAGCTTCGCGGACTTGGTGCTCTCATCGAGAAGGTAGAGACGGACAAAGAGATCCAGAAATTCAAGCTCAAAGTAGGTTAATATATACGACATAAGGCGAAAAGCTTTTGCCGGTCAGCACTTGTCTGACCGGCAAAAGCTTTTTTATTGCAATTTTATTACTTTTTTATAACTTTTTTCACAAAAATGGTGCTCATTTGCAATAATTATGGTAAACTTAGACTGATGTAATTTTGTCATAAATACTATTTTATATATAGATTTGTTTTATGAAAAAATGGAGGTTACTATGGATATCAATACTAAACGAACCCGAACTACTATTTCTATCGTAATGCTTATTTGGGCGGTCGTCTGCATCGCGGTGACCGGACTGTATGTGGGAAACAATCACGCAGAAGCCGCGACCACGGGAACTCTCACGTCTGACTACGTGTATTTCCGCAAATCACCAAACGGCACGCCTATAAAATATAACGGCTCGGCCATACTCCTCAGGAAGGGTCAGAAGATGACCGTACTGAGCACTTCCAACAAGACATGGTACAAGGTCAAGCTTACATACAAGAAGAAGAGCTACACCGGTTATGTGTACTCCGCATTTATCAAGGTAACAAGGACAACCTCCAAGAAGGCTCACCTTCGAAAAAATGAAAACTATGTATATTTCCGAAAAACGCCAAACGGCACGCCGCTGAAGTATAACGGATCGCCGATCATGCTCATGGGCGGTCAGAGCATGACCGTACTGAGCACTTCCAACAAGACATGGTACAAGGTCAAGCTTACATATAAGAAGAAGCGCTACACCGGTTATGTATATTCCAAGTTCATCGTGATCGACTCCACTTCAGCCACAACAAAGGCCACGACCAAGGCTACTACACAGCAGCCTACCACAGCGGCTCAGGCAGCCAAGAGCGGTTATGTGAATGAAGACTATGTATACTTCCGCCAGACGGCAGCGGGTACACCTATAACCTACAACGGAAGCGCGATCATGCTCATGAAGGGACAGGCACTCTCCGTGACTGATACATCCAACAAGTCATGGTACAAGGTCAACCTCACATACAGCAGCAAGAAGTATACAGGATTTATCTCCTCATCGCTCATCACAATGGGAACATACAAGGAACCTGACGGTAACCAGACATCGGATGCAGCATTTGAAAAGCAGTTATCCGCCCAGAACTTCCCTGAGAGCTACAAGGTGCTTCTCAGAAAGCTCCATGCGGAGCACCCAAACTGGATATTCAAGGCGGTACACACCAACCTTAACTGGAACGACGTGGTCAAGAACGAGGTCAACGTACAGGGACGTGTCAACAACCTTGTAAACTGTACATCTTACAGTCCTAACTACGGCTGGAGATCACAGACCGTTGGATACAACTACAAGACAGACTCCTACTCATCATATGATGGTTCAACATGGTTTGCAGCCTCGGACGATCTTGTAAAGTATTACCTCGATCCGAGAACATATATGTCATCCGCAAGCTCCATGTTCGCATTTGAAAAGCTGTCATACGACTCATCACAGACAAAGTCAGGAGTTGAGGCTATATTATCTGGTTCGTTTATGCACAATGCGCACCCAACCGGTTCGACCACCACATATTCGTCCATGATAATCACCGCAGCACAGAAATCCGGCGTCAGCCCTTACCACATTGCTTCACGTATCAAGCAGGAGGTCGGAGGCTCGATAACCTCGGGAACAAACGGTAAGAATGCCACATATCCCGGCATATATAACTTCTACAATATCGGTGCATTTGAGAGTGCATCAGGCAACGCTATAACAAACGGTCTGAGATGGGCTTCATCGGGCACATCGTACAACAGGCCATGGACAACACCTGCCAAATCAATAATCGGCGGTGCGATGTATATCGGAGAGTCCTACATCAACAAGGGTCAGAACACTCTGTATACTCAGAAGTTCAACGTAACCTACACAGACTGCCTGTACTGGCATCAGTACATGGGAAATGTACAGGCCCCTACAACAGAGGCATGGAAGGTATATGATGCCTACAAGTCTTCAGGAGCACTCAACAAGGCCATAACATTTGCCATACCTGTTTACAAGAATATGCCAAGCACAGCAATGAAGATGCCTGCGGCTAATCCGGGCAACCAGAACAACTACCTGAAAACACTCTCTGTAAGCGGCCAGAAGCTGTCACCTACATTTGCAATAAACAGCACTACACAGTACACGGTAAATGTGCGCTCATCTGTATCAAGTGTGACAATAAACGCTTCACCTGTAAGCAGCTACTCCACAGTGAGCGGAAAGGGAACAAAAACCCTGAAATCAGGAAAGAATACATTTAAGATAGTATGTAAATCCCAGAGTAAAGCTACACGTACTTACACCATAATAATTAACAGAGGATAAGGAGGACTCGGTGGATAACCGTATATGAATATTATGAGGACTACAAGATTTAGCTTTAGAACGTTTATGACAGAAGTTGCATGTGTGTTGACTATGATGCTTTTCATGCTTCATACCACTTATGCCGCTACAGTCGCATTTAGTGTTGAGGTTCCATCCACCACGGTCGTTGTTGGCGATACCGTGGAGATCAAGGTAAGTATAAACGCAGCCGATCAGGCTTTATCAAGCTACAGCTACAATATCACATATGATTCCACATTGCTCAAGGCTGTGAGCGGCGGCACCGTGGAATCTGAGGGCACCGTAAGCTACTCCCAGGCAAATGTAAAGCCTGGAGATGCAATGACAGCAACATTTACATTTACCGCCATTGCAAGCGGAACTGCCAGCATAGAGACATCAGCAGTTGAGGTCATCTCCGACACAGAAGAGTCGATAGACATGACACCGTCATACAACTCGGTAACCATCAGCGACAAGTCAGCCGCCGCTTCCACCGAAGCAGCTTCATCTACTGTCAGCGATACCGGTTCAGAAGCCGAGCCTGCAACACCTCTTGCATTGATCGACAGCGAGACCAAGCCTGTTGTTACTGAGGATGAGGTAGGAACACTCACAGAGGCAGATCAGAACGCATCCGCACCTGCAGATACCCTTGTAAGCGTTCACTCAAACAACAACACTTATAACATCATTCCAAAGCCTAATTCAGTCTCAGTGCCAACCGGATATCTTCCAGTGAAGATCAACCTGAACGACACGGACATCAGAGCTTATATGAAGGGAAGCAGTTCCAACACCGTTCTCCTCTACGCAGCAACAAACGACGGACACCAGGGCTGGTATTTCTTCAATCCAAATGAAGGAACTTTCCTTGACGCAACGGATCTCATCGAGGAGACGGATTCGCTGTCCAGCTTCATAGACAAGCACAAGTTCGTAATAATGCTCATAGCCATCATAGTTCTTGTGATACTGGTCGTTGTCATCATCATCCTTGCTGTCTCACTCAAGGGTCTCATCGCTGATTACGAGGCTCAGATAGACAAGCTGAAGAAGGACAACGAGGAGAGGGAAAGCACAGCAAATGAAACATCAGAAGCTGCCGAGCCTTCCGCAAAAGCCGCTGAACACGTCAGAATGCCTCACCACGACAATAGCGAGGTGCCCACCATCAACAACAAGGCGCTCTTCCCTGGGGACAACGAGGTTATCCACGAGAGTTACGCAGACTCCGATTACGACAATCAGGTATCTCCTGATGAGGACGATGTCATCCACACTGACGACTATGACGACACTGCATTTGAGGATGTCGCCGATGACAGCGAGCCTATAGATTCAGCATTTGACGTCAAAGAGGATACGGAGAGTACGGAGAGCAAGATCCAGGCATCCCTCGACGAGATAGATGCGGCACTTGAATCCGCAAAGAAATACAAAGATTAATACTCACGGAATAACGTGATATACAAAAAGCACATGTATCAGTTTCAATCTGATACATGTGCTTTTATATTTGTCTGAATTTTTTTAATCTGCTTATAAGTATGCTTTCAGCACATCCACCTTGTCCAGCTTCTCCCATGGGAGATCAAGATCTGTTCTTCCGAAGTGTCCGTAAGCTGCTGTCTGCTTGTAGATAGGTCTTCTGAGGTCAAGCATCTTGATGATACCTGCTGGTCTTAAGTCAAAGTGCTCTCTAATGATCTCGACAAGCTTATCATCTGAAAGCTTTCCTGTGCCAAATGTGTCTACCATGATGGATGTAGGTCTTGCAACACCGATAGCGTATGAGAGCTGTATCTCACACTTGTCAGCCAGACCTGCTGCAACTATGTTTTTAGCCACGTAGCGGGCCGCATAAGCCGCTGAACGGTCTACCTTGGTACAATCCTTGCCTGAGAAGGCTCCGCCGCCGTGACGGGCATATCCGCCGTATGTGTCAACGATGATCTTACGTCCTGTGAGACCACTGTCACCATTTGGTCCACCTATTACGAATCTTCCTGTTGGATTGATGAAGAACTTGGTCTTCTCATCGATGAGCTCCTGTGGAAGAACCTCGTCGAATATATACTTCTTAACGTCAGCGTGGATCTGCTCCTGGCTGACTTCCTCTCCGTGCTGTGTTGAGAGAACGACTGCATCAAGTCTTACAGGCTTGTCATTCTCATCGTACTCAACTGTTACCTGTGTCTTACCGTCCGGTCTTAAGTATGGGAGTGTTCCGTTCTTTCTTACCTCTGTGAGCTTTCTTGCAAGCTTGTGGGCAAGTGCTATTGGATATGGCATGTACTCAGGTGTCTCATTTGTTGCAAATCCGAACATCATACCCTGATCTCCGGCACCGATCGCCTCGATATCATCCTCGCTCATGAGATGCTCCTTTGCCTCGAGTGCCTTGTCAACTCCCATGGCAATATCTGATGACTGCTCGTCTATGGCTGTGATAACGCCGCATGTATCGCAGTCAAATCCGTACTTTGCTCTGTCGTATCCGATCTCTCTGATCGTCTCACGAACGATCTTCTGAATATCCACATAAGCGTTGGTTGTGATCTCTCCCATGACAAGCACAAGACCTGTCGTGATGGATGTCTCACATGCCACACGGCTCATTGGATCCTGCTCCATCAGCGCGTCAAGCACTGCATCTGATATCTGGTCACAGATTTTGTCAGGATGTCCTTCTGTTACTGATTCCGATGTAAATAATCTTCTTTCCATACTACTTCCTTTCCTTTTTGTACATAAGAAAAACCGCTTCGTATGAGCGGTTTGATCGTGTCTGTCAAGCCTCTCATTGTTCGAGCACAGATCTTGTATCACCTACATATCTGCGTCGCTCAGGTCGGCACCTTCCGAACACATCGGGGTTGCCATGGCTTCTTCGTCCCTTCTGACTCCACCATTCTGAATAAGAGCGTCTTTCTAATATCTATAAATGCAATCATTACTCTATATCATTGAGAGTTATTAGTCAACATATTTTTGGGGGAAATGATGCTTAATGAATTATTTTCCATATAAACCATATAAGCAGCAAATGCAGGGGATAAAACAGGTAGAAAAAATACTTGAGCTTCATCCTTCCTCTCTCTCCGCTGTACATATTCACAGGTATCATCGCCAGCAGAGCGTATAGCTGATTCATGCCCAGGCAGAGAATGTATACCAGCGAACTGAGCACTACGATCTCAATGTTCTGCTTCTTATTGAAATATGCCAGAGTATAAGCATCCGCTCCACTCCGCTCCTTCTCGATCAGATAGAACATGACTATGATTCCCACTCCCGCCATGCCGTAGTCGAATCTCAGGAACTCCGCCAGAAGTGCTGCGGCCAGTACGATCTCGACCTTCCATCTTCCGATTGGCCCCCGGCTATCCATGGCGTATATGGCAAACAGTCCGGCTGTCAGGGTGAAGAATATGTTCTGAGCCCCCGGATACCAGATCGTATCGTGCATTGCCAGATCAAATGGTATCTCTGACACCACCGCAAATATTCCAAGTCTCAGAAGATACCTCCTCACGTCGGATGTACGCAGAAGCCCCTGTACAAGCAGGAATGCAAATACAGGAAATGCCAGACGCCCCACAGCGCGCATTATGTAGTTGTTATCCATGAATACTATGCCTATGTGATCTACGGCCATACACACACAGGCTGTCAGCTTGAGCGCATTTGACGACAGCCGCCTCAGCCCTCTTTCCTCAGTTTCTTCATTATACTCCATATACAGTCCTTTCCTACCGCCTGCTCTTTCTATCAGTAACACCGTAACAGAAAAAACAGCACATGACTTATGTTCATCATGTGCTGCTCTTCTCACAAAACCTTATATATCTATCTTCAATCGTCTAGATTCTCTTTCTGAGAGCCTTAGACAATGCTGACAGCTCCTCTGTATCAGCCTTACCCGGTATCCAGGTCATAGTCACGTTGTCCTTGATGTATCTTGGAACAAGGTGCATATGGAAGTGGAATACAGTCTGACCTGCTGCCTCGCCGTTGTTCTGAAGGATATTCAGTCCGTCCGGATTCAGCTCAGCCTTCTGTGCCTTTGCCACCTCTGTAGCTATAGTAAATATCTTGGCTGCTGTCTCAGCATCCATGCTGTATATATTGTCAAAATGTTCTTTCGGGATAATAAGCGCATGGCCCTTGTTAGCAGGATTCACATCAAGTATTACTCTGCAGATACTATCCTCATAAACTGTCGCTGATGGAATCTCACCGTTGGCTATCTTACAAAAAATGCAATCGTCCTTATTCATATAAGTTTTACCTCCTCATTGCCTCTATCCATTGTAAACCATCTGACAAAATATTACAAGCACCAAAGAGAACACCAGTTTTATACACCAGTCAAATAATTCTATAATATTGACATGTAAAATTCATTTTTCCTGTCCCTGCCCTGCGGAAATGTCTTTCTGGCACCGGCTATGACCGCAGGATCCAGCTCCGCAACGAGCAGTCTGTCGCTCACCCTCTCCGCCATCTCGTTGCCGTAGACATCATATATATGTGAGCTCGGGACATATCTCTCCCTTTTACCCATGCCCACTCTGTTCACGCCTATCACATATGCCTGATTCTCAATGGCCCTCGCCCTGAGCAGCGCTTCCCACTGGGCAACTCTCTCCTCAGGCCAGTTGGCTATCACAAGTATGGCATCGTAAGAATCCCTCGCCGCCGAAAATATCTCCGGGAATCTGAGATCATAGCATATGTATCCGCCCAACCTCAGATCCTTGACATTCGCCTGACAAATGCGGCTGCCTGCCCGGTACACCCTGTCCTCACCGCTGAACGAAAAAGGATGTATCTTTGCGTAATCCATGATCACCTCATCACCGCTGACAATCGCCAGCTTATTTTCAAATACCTTCCTTCTGCTCTCATCAAACTCACCGCTTCCATCTGCCATGAAAGCTTCTATATAACCAAATGCCATGGCCATATCGTATTTCCTGCTGTTCTCCATGAAAAACGAAACGCTCTCCGGTATCTCACCATCCCTGTACGCCTCCCACATGTGAGCGGGCATCATGGTAAATCCCGTCAGCGTCATCTCAGGAAACACCAAGAGCTCAACGCCATTCTCATATGCCTCCTGCATGACCTCAAGACAGTGCTCCCTGGCATACTCCTTATCCTCGTATCCAATATCGATCTCCGTGATTCCGACCTTTATCATATCCCGCCTCCTGTGTATACACTCTGTATATCGTTCGAATTCTATATTAAGTATTTTACACAATAACGTGTGTTTTGCAAATGTTAACCTGTGTTTAAAATTTATGGTTGACATTCCTCCCATGTGTATATATAATGTCAACCATAGCCCTTGTGTATAGGTTAACAAATCCAGGCAGTATTCGTCATCAGCCCGTCGAAACTACCTGGATTTGTTGTGAATAAGCTGTACACAGGCATTACAATCATTGGAGGATTATTACAAATGAAAAAAGCATTTACCACTGTAGAGCTGGTCATGATGGCCATGTTCACTGCAATTCTGTGTGCATCCGCTTACCTGAGCATTCCAACACCGCTCCCTAACGCAGCACACATCACATTACTCAACTTTATGATAATTCTGATAGCTCTCGTATTTGAGCTCAGAGACTCAACGATCATAATAGCACTTTGGATGATCATGGGTGCCATCGGCGTTCCTGTATTCATCGGCGGAGGCGCAGGCCTTGGATATCTGTTCGGAGTATTCGGTGGATACACCTTCTCATTCATCATTGCATCAATCGTAGTCGGTCTCATCAAAGGCAAAAAGTACAAGAGACTTAAGTATACCATCGTTGCGATCATAGGTGTCGTGATCATTGATATCGTGGGAATGATCTGGTGGAAGTTCAACGGTAACCTCACATGGAAGGTTGCATTCTTATCAGGTTTCGTGGCATTCATTCCACTCGACCTCGTTAAGGCTGTCATCGCCGCACAGCTCGTTCCACTGTTCAAGAGACTTCTCCCTGAGAAGGACGACAAAGAGGCCAATGAACAGGCAAAAGAAGCCTGATTAATGGAAATACACAAACTTAAGTGCAATTATAGCTGTCGGCTATGATTGCACTTTTTTGTTACCATCTCGTTTAGTAAACATATTTACTAAAATTAAAAGGGTCACAAACCCGTATGTTATCATTTTTGCGGGTGATCGAATGCAGTATATGGAATTTAGCAAGGATAAAAAGTATATAGAAAGAATCCGGGGACTGCGGGAAGATCATGACTTTACACAACAATATGTTGCCCGCTATCTGAACACCTCACAGACCATGTACGCACGTTATGAAAGGGGCGCAAGCGCGCTGCCAATCCATCACCTTATATATCTCACCGAGTTATATAACGTGTCATCCGATTACATTCTTGGAATCACCAACAACCCTGTTCCATACGAAGAATATTACAGAGAAGCCGCTGTCACCGACCAGGATCCCAGATCACCGGGAAAATACAATATACACTGGAAGGGCAACAGCTAATTCTTTCCCGCACATTTGACCACTATCAACCTGTCACCGGCTTTCACGTCATCCCCCTCAAGGCTGTTGAGCTTTCTTATGGAATCAAGACTGGAATAATACTGTTTTGCGATCGACCATATGCTGTCACCGTCACGCACAACATAGCCCACTATACCTGGCGCCACCGCTTTCTTCTTCATATCGACCGGAGCCACCGTCATGTCATCGATAAGCTCTATCTCTTTCCGGGTAAATATGGTCATTCCCATATCCACTATGGCTTTTATCTCCACCTCGTCATTGCCCGGCAGCGCCGCCGTGATCTGATTGAGTGCAGGGGTAATCCTGATGGAATCCTGAGTTCTGAGCGGAACAGTCTCCACCCTGTATGAAAATGGAGCTACCACCTCCATCTGACACAGAGGTCTGCTGTCATCCGATGACACATAAAGAACTGCCGCCTTCACAGCACCCTCGACGACCACGGCGTCATCCGCCGGCCTGACATCGTCTATATCCACACTGCCCGTCACATTTACGATCTGGAGAATGGACGGCTGGCTGCTCTTGAGCCTCTCCTTCTTCACGACCCTCGTCTTTGCATTGTTTCTCATGAGAAGGTTCTCGTAACTGAATCTGCTCCTGACGGGATCGACCTGCGCAGAATATGAGAACATATCCTTGAGAAGGTCTGCCTCCACGTCCTCGTACACCTTGATGTCCACATTGAGACTGCTCTCCACCTGGAGTATCCTGTCCTCACCGCCGTCATTTGCACGCACGGACACCGAACCGCGGGATGCGGTTATCATGTCGTCCAGTATCATATCCTCGTCTATTCCATCGCAGTTCACAGTGTCCTGGAACTCCCTCGTGGCGCCGACATACTGCACCGGAGCCACCTCGTCATCCGGCTTGTATATGACAAATATGTCCATCTTGCCGCTTATATGTACCCCCACGTCCGTGGCACGGCTCTCTATCTCCGAGAAGTTCACCTGATCCCACAGCACACGTCCGATATTCGGCTTATTTGCCGGGATCTCTATGTCCTCCTTTATCTTCATTATGTCTCTGGAAGACGCCGCAAGATTTGTAAAGCTTACCTTCTCCGTCATGCACTCTATACCAGAGCCGTTTGCTATGCCCACGGCGCCCTCTGCGGTGATCTGCTGGCACGCCCAGAGCTTCACGCCCACAAGCCCTCTCACCTCGTATTTTCTGGAATTTATCACGGTCACGTACAGATCCTCCAGCACACCCTGTACGGAAACCTTATCTCCCAGCGACAGTTCATCCGCATTTATCGTCTCCTCAAATGGCAGCTCTCCGTCATGGCTCTCAAATGAATACCCCTCCCGGTCCGTCTGGTATAGGATGGCGTAGCTCACAGTTCCTGTGATGCGCGCCTTGCCCTCCATGACGTCTATGTTTTCTATCGTCACCTGTCCTTTGCTGGCTATCTGTCTGTCTATATCCCCCTTCACATCAGGGACATTGAAATCGTCATCCACGGTAAACTCAACGTATTTTGCCGCCTTAAGATTCGTCGTTGTGATCCTGTTCTTAGTAAGCTCCATATTTTCCCCACCTTATTTTTTATGATATACCGTTCTACTTGAATACAACCGGAAGATCCATCTTCACTATCCTGACCACCATATAAGGAAATGATACATTGTCTCCCTTCACGCCATCCGTCGGAGTCGCCACCTGCCTTAAAACTCCCTTGATGTAAATGGCATTGTCGTCCTTGTACATCTCCTCCAGAGTCACCCCAACGTCATCCCTCTCCTGCATGCCCGCAGCGATGACTATATATGTATATGTGCTGTTTGAATATACGAGATTAAATGGGTTTTCCTTCTTTTTGTCTATGATGGTAACCAGTTCATCCGGCAGCATGGTCTCATCGCACACGTCATAGAGCAGCGGCTCACCACTGTCTGACACCTCAAACCTTGCACATCCAACGCAGAATATCATGAGCTCCAGTGCAACCACCAGCAGGAAGGTAAGTCTGCCCCACATTCTCCCTCTTAGAAACTCTTTTTCATTTTCCACATGTATCACCTCCGCCATTTGCTTTTTAAGGTGTCTGGCTGCCATTTTAAGCCACTTAACACACTTTGGTATAATATATGTACCCCATTTGCTCTTTATGTCTGTAAACGCAAAAAAGAGGCGGGATATCCTGTTTGATATCCCGCCTCCGTATCAGAAGCTCGTCCTTCTGTATATTATTCTGTCATTCTACTCTGCGTCTGCAGGTGCGCTCTTCTCAGCCTCGATCTCGGCCTCAGCCTCTGGTGTGACCTCGATTCCAAGCTCAGCGAGCTGTTTGTCATCTACATAGTCAGGCGCATTTGTCATGAGACATGATGCATCCTTTACCTTAGGGAATGCGATTACGTCACGGATAGAATCCTGCTTTGCCATGAGCATGACCAGACGGTCAAGACCATAGGCAAGTCCTGCGTGAGGTGGTACTCCGTACTTGAACGCATCCAGAAGGAATCCGAATCTCTCGTGAGCCTCGGCCTTTGTAAAGCCAAGGCACTCGAACATCTTCTCCTGAATGTCATCCTGATGGATTCTGACTGAACCTCCACCGATCTCATTTCCGTTTAATACTATATCATAAGCCTTTGCACGAACCCTGCCCGGATCAGAATCGATGTACTGAAGATCCTCCTCCATAGGCATGGTAAATGGATGGTGCATAGCTGTGAATCTGTTCTCCTCGTCTGACCACTCAAGAAGTGGGAACTCTGTGATCCACACGAATCTGTATACATTCTTGTCCACAAGTCCCATGAGCTCTGCCAGATGGCATCTCAGTGCGCCGAGGACTGTCCATACGATCTTTGTCTTGTCCGCTGCGAACAGAAGCAGGTCGCCAGGCTTTCCATCCATGGCTGCCACAAGGGCGTTCATCTGCTCCTCTGTCATGAACTTGGCAAATGATGACTTGTAGCTTCCATCCTCGTTGATAACTATATATGCAAGCCCCTTTGCGCCGTATGTCTTTGCATACTCGATAAGGGCATCTATCTTCTTTCTAGGCATGCTTCCCTGTCCCTCGGCATTGATACCGCGGACTGTTCCGCCATTTGCAAGGGCACCTGTGAATACTCCGAACTCACAGTCCTTGACAACATCGCTGACATCCTTGAGCTCGAGTCCAAATCTGAGGTCAGGCTTATCTGAACCAAATCTGTCCATTGCCTCCTGCCATGTCATTCTCTGAATTGGAAGCTGGATGTCGAGATCAAGTATCTCCTTGAAGAGCTTTGCAAGAAGACGCTCATTTACATCGATTACATCGTCAACGTCAACAAATGAGAGCTCCATATCCATCTGGGTGAACTCCGGCTGTCTGTCTGCACGGAGATCCTCGTCACGGAAGCATCTTGCGATCTGGAAATATCTGTCGTAACCAGAGCACATAAGAAGCTGCTTGAAGAGCTGTGGTGACTGTGGCAGAGCGTAGAATGTACCAGGGTGTACACGGCTTGGCACAAGGTAATCTCTTGCTCCCTCTGGTGTTGACTTGGTCAGCATAGGTGTCTCTATCTCAAGGAATCCCTCATCTGCCATGAACTGTCTGGCGATGGTGGCTACCTTACTCTTCATGATAAGATTTCTCTGGAGGTCAGGACGTCTGAGGTCGAGATATCTGTACTTGAGCCTTATCTCCTCCTTGGTCTTGCTGTTCTCCTCTATAGGGAATGGAGGTGTCTCTGCCTCTGACAGTATACGGAGGCTGCTTGCAACGACCTCGATGTCTCCTGTTGCAAGGTTCTCATTCACTGCACCCGCACGCTTGCACACTGTTCCCTCGATGGCTGCAACGAACTCTGAACGGAGCTTTCCTGCCTTCTCGAAGCACTCTGCGCCACACTGTGACTCCTCAAATATAACCTGTAATATTCCACTTCTATCTCGAAGATCTACAAAGATTATTCCACCTTTATTTCTGCTCTTCTGAACCCAGCCCATCACGGTAACTTTCTCACCTATGTTGGCACTGCTAACCTCTGTACATCTGTGGCTTCTCTTAAGCCCCTGCATAGATTCTGCCATCTTACGCTATCCTCCTAAAATTAAAAACTTTCCTTATGTCACTATACACTTTTTTCATTTTTCGTCAAGACCTGGAATATCGCCGTGAAGCACCTGATCCACCCTGCTCATGATGTCTGTGGTGTTGATCAGCCGCTGGAACGCCAGGAACGCCCTCATGTCGAAGTGTCTCACCTCATCTATCACCATTCCAAATGCCGTATCCGCGTCAAATGCCTTCCTGTATGGTCTGTCGCTGACCAGTGCACTGAACACATCGCACACTCTGATAAGTCTTGCGCCGAGTGGTATCTCCTCGCCCCGCATCCTGTACGGATATCCCGAGCCGTCATAGTTCTCATGGTGATAGTGCACCATATCCACTATGTCCTGATCGTAGCCCTCACGCTTAAGTATCTCCGCGCCAAGCTTGGCATGCAGCCTGACGTATCTCATCTCCTCGATCTTCATCGCACCCTGCCGCCGTCCATATATGTAAGGACTCACCTGCAGCTTGCCCACATCGTGCAGCATTCCCGCCACGGCAACCTTGTGTATGAATTCCTCATCACAGCCCAGCTCCCTCGCCAGCTCAGATGCCAGTACACTCACACACATTCCATGGCGCACCGCATCATTCATATCAACTGAATAGCATTCTTCTGCATCCTTCTCCAATGCTAATCCCATATAAATCCCGCTTTCTTACGCTCGATCATCTCATCTATTCGAGCTATATAATCATCTACACTCTTACAATTCTCTATTCTGTCTATACGTGTCCCCTCTGTCACTCCGTCATGTCCTGGTCTCACCACAAGCTTCGATGAACTTCCGGCACCGAGACCGATGATGTCAGTCCTCTCCTCCATGATGAGTATATTGTACAGGCACTCAAGCCCCGGTTTCGAGTAACCCACGTTCTCCAGATTGCCGGTCATGTTCTTCTGTCTGTACAGATAGTATGGATCAAGCCCCATCTCAGCCGCCGCCCTCGTAACAGCACCGAGCTGGCTGTCTATATCCGACTTCAGGGTGTCACGGTATTTGTCCATCTCTATGTTCAGATTCGCCGCCCTCTTGATGGCAAGGGTGTGAACCGTCAGACTTTCAGGGGAAAGCTCCTTCACCTGTCTCAGCGTGTTCTCCACACTGTCCGTGTCCTCTCCCGGAAGTCCCACTATCAGATCCATGTTGATGTTGTCAAAGCCCGCTCTCCGGGCATTCTCCATGGCTATGACCGTCTGCTCCGGCGTATGTGCCCTGCCTATGGTCCTTAATGTCTCCTCGTTCATGGTCTGTGGATTTATGCTTATACGCGTCACTCCGTGGCGCTTCATGACCTCAAGCTTGTCAAATGTGGTACTGTCCGGTCTGCCCGCTTCTATGGTGAACTCCCTCACCTGTGACAGGTCAAATGACTTCTCTATCATGCTGCAGAGTCTGTCCATATGCTCCGCAGATATGGATGACGGCGTTCCGCCTCCCACATATATTGATATGAGCCGTTTTCCGGAATATGCCTCCGCAACGTATGCCATCTCTTTCTCGACTGCGTCCAGATATGCATCCACCTTATTCTTATATACCGCAATCGGATATGAGGTAAATGAACAGTACAAACATCTTGTCGGACAGAACGGTATGCCTATATACAGACAGTATTCGTCCTCCTCCGCCACAGAGTCTATGATTTTCTTCTCCCTGTCAGCCACCGCCACTGCCAGCTCGGCTTTCTCACGGGAGGTTCCATATATCTCCTGGTAGTTTCCTATTATATCCTCTGAGGTCATCCCGGCTTCCATATAAGACACAGCTATCTTCGTAGGTCTGATACCCGTCAGGGAGCCCCACGGAAGTCTGCGGTCTGTATACTCCGAAAGCATATTGTATATCGCCAGCTTTAACGGATTCCTCACGGCACTCTTATCCCGGCAGTCGCCATCCACAGGGATCTGTGTGCTGCACGCCAAAGTCCGCTCTCCTCCGTCTGCTACAGAATACAGCTCTATATTTATTCTATTGTCATCTATATCCGCCACAAGCTCCTTGTCTATCTCCGCCTTAAGCTCCGGCTTTTTGTCAAATATCTCCGGGACCACTATTCTTTCACCGCCATAGAAGGCCTGGAGACTCACCCGGAGATCATTGTTGTAATCTTCTATATTCTGTATCAGTAATATCATATTTCCACCATGATCCGCCCATCAGAAGAACGGATTCATCTTCTTCTCTTTTCTTATAAGTGTTGTCTCCCCGTGTCCAGGGTACACCATGGTATCATCAGGAAGCACAAACAGCTTCTCTCTTATGTTCTCGAGCAGCGCATGCTCATCACCTGTAGGGAAATCCGATCTTCCCACACTGTATTTGAACAGCGTATCCCCTGAGAACAGTATATTCTCTGACTCGAAGTAATAGCACATTCCGCCTCTGGTATGTCCCGACACACTGATGCATCTCATCTCAGTGCCAAGCAGTTTCTTCACACTGCCGTCGCTCAGATAGTGATCCGTCTCAGTCTCTATCACCTTTTCAAATACACTGGTCATCATCGCCGACAGGTTCACCCTGCTGTTGCCGAGAACTTCCTTCTCGTCCTCCGAAGCATATGTATCCGCGCCTGTGAGCTTCTTCAGATCTCCCATCGCCGCCATGTGATCCACATGACCGTGGGTGAGATAAATGCCAACGCAGGTATACTCATTCTTCTTCAGTGTGTTGTATATATAATTCGCATTCCATGAAGGATCAATGACTATCGCCTCCCCGGTCTGCTCATTTGCCACTATATAACAATTCGTCTGGAATCCTCCCAGCTCACTTCTGATAACTTTTAATTCCGCCATATAAACCTTTCCGGCCATCAGCCCGTAGTTCTCTCTATATCAATTATATTATCAACATTCCTTATCTTGGCAATTATCGTATTCAACTGTTCCTTCGACTTGATCGCAAATGAGATCGTGATCGTAGCCTTGCCCTGCTTGCTTGTACGGCTGTTGATACTGTTTACGTTTATATTTGCCTCGCTGAGGATCTTGGTTATGTCAAATAATATGCCGTTTCTGTCATCTGCATATATATTTATCTCGGTCATGTATGTGTTCGATGCAACAGCGTCATCCTTCCACTCAGCCTCGATGACTCTGGCTCTGTCCGCCTCGCTCATGCACAACACATTTACACAGTCGGTACGGTGTATGGACACACCTCGTCCTCTGGTGATAAATCCTATGATCTCATCCCCCGGAACAGGTGAACAGCACTTGGAGAATCTCACGGCAACGTCATCTATGCCGTTTACGATTATTCCACCCTTGCCGGTATGGTTGCCATGGTTCTTCTTCACCGAATACTCGTCCAGAACCTCAGCGTTCGTGGCAGTCTGTGGCTTGTGCTCCTTGTTGTACTCATCAATCAGACGGTTTACTATCTGACCTTCCTTGATTCCGCCATGTCCAACGGCGGCAACTATGGAATCCCAATCCTGGAAATTGTACTTCTTGTATATCTTCTCCTGATACTCAGGCTTTGAGTACATGGAGTAGTCTATTCCCTTTGATTTGCAGTAGTTCAGTATGAGCTCTCTTCCGCGGCTGATATTCTCATCCTTGAGCTGATGCTTAAACCACTGGTTGATCTTTGTCCTCGCCTGTGTACTCTTGACTATATTCAGCCAGTCACGGCTTGGTCCTGTGGAGTTCTGTGAGGTTATGATCTCCACACGATCTCCGTTGTTAAGCTTGGTATCTATAGGAACCTGTCGTCCGTTGATCCTTGCACCGACCATCTTGTTGCCCACCGCCGTGTGAATGGCATAGGCAAAATCTATAGGTGTGGATCCGCTAGGAAGGTTCTTAACATCTCCGGCAGGAGTAAAGCAGTATACCTGTTCAGCAAAGAGATCAAGGTCAGTCTTGACAAAGCTCATGAACTCCTTGTTGTCATCGGTATCCCTCTGCCACTCAAGGATCTGACGGAGCCAGGAGAGCTTTTCCTCCTCCTTCTGCATGACCGTACCGGTTATGTTCTCCTTGTACTTCCAGTGCGCAGCGATACCATACTCAGCCGTTCTGTGCATCTCGTAGGTTCTTATCTGTATCTCAAATGGCTGTCCCTCAGGTCCGATCAGTGTGGTGTGAAGGGACTGGTACATGTTGGACTTAGGCATGGCTATGTAGTCCTTGAATCTTCCCGGAATAGGCTTGTACATCTCATGAATGATACCCAGTGCTGAGTAACAGTCCCTGACCGTATTCACCTTGATACGTACCGCAAATATATCGTATATCTGATCCAGAGTCTTGTTCTGGTTCTTCATCTTCTTATATATACTGAAGAAATGCTTTACTCTTCCGTCTATCTCAGCCTCAAGTCCGGCATTATCGATATGCTTCTTGACATCGGCAACGACCCTCTTGATATAAGCATCCCTCTCGGTAAGCTTCTCATCTATCTGCGCCTTGAGATCCTTGTACACATCCGGCATGAGGTACATCATGGACAGGTCATCCAGCTCGACCTTGATCTTGCTGATACCAAGTCTGTGTGCGATAGGCGCATATATATCCATGGTCTCTCTGGCCTTCTCTATCTGCTTCTCCGGTGACTGATACTGGAGGGTTCTCAGATTGTGGAGTCTGTCCGCCAGCTTTATCAGTATGACTCTGATATCCTTCGCCATGGAGAGGAACATCTTACGCAGATTCTCCGCCTGAACCTCTATCTTGTCCGTGGTCATCTTGAGCTGTGTCAGCTTCGTAACTCCATCCACAAGGAAAGCAACCTCCTCGGAGAACTCCGCTGCTATCTCCTCAGATGTCATGACTGTATCCTCAACGACATCGTGAAGTATTCCAGCCACTATCGTCTCCTTGTCAAGCTCGAGCTCTGCCAGGATTATGGCCACATTCAGAGGGTGCATGATATAAGGCTCCCCGGACTTTCTGAGCTGTCCCTTGTGGGCAGCGTCCGCCACCTTATATGCCTTCTCTATCATAGTGATGTCGGCAGATGGGTGATATGTGAGTATCCTTGAGATAAGCTCCTTATACAATTCCTCCGGCGGTGTAAAATCTGCCGGTGTGGACAGATCTATCTCTCTCTTCGCCTTCATCTGCTTATTCGCCTGCTCCTCCAGCTTTATAAGTTCATTCTGAGGAACATTCTTGCCAGACGCAAGAGCCTTCTCGATGGCTGCTATTCCATCCTTCGTGGCCTGCTCCGAGGTGATAACACCTGCTTCCGCAGCTCTCTTCGTCTCCTGAGCTATTATATTGTCCTGTGTCTTATCCAATGTCTCTCCCATATGCTCACCACACTTCCTGTTTTATTCTGCCCTGATCATTCTCCCTCAAACTGTACTACTGAAGCCACGTCATATTTGGAAAGTCTCTCTCTTCCCTTCAGGTCTGTCAGCTCTATGAGGAATACCATCTTGACTACTATTCCGCCAAGGCTCTCTATAAGCTTAGCCGCAGCCTCTATGGTTCCACCTGTTGCAATAAGATCATCCACCAGCACAACCTTCTCACCCGGCTTGATGGAATCCTTATGTATCTCTATAGTAGCCTGTCCATACTCAAGATCGTAAGACATCTCCACGGTCTCTCTCGGAAGCTTGCCCTTCTTTCTCACGAGAACAAGTCCCTTGCCGTTCTTGTATGCCAGCGGTGCTCCAAATATAAATCCTCTGGACTCTGCTCCGGCGATGACATCGTAATCTACTCCCTCCAGCAGCTTGTCCATCTCATCGATGGCCAGCTTCATGCCCTCAGGATCCTCTGTTACACTTGTCACATCCCTGAATATGATTCCCGGCTGTGGAAAATCAGGAATACTCTTGATATACTTTTCTACCTCACTCATCTTACGTCCTCCTGTATGATATATATTACAAATGTACTTAATAGTATTCTCATCAAAGTCAGCTTATATTCCCTTGTTATAGGCCTCCATCTTCATCTGGAGTGAACGTCTTCCCATATATTCATTGATGGTCGGATAGTATGCGACATCTATCACTACGGCGTTCGGCTGACCATTTAACATTTTAACACATTCATCCTCTCCAAACCACTGTTTTATGTTATTCACAAATGTATCCGGATCAAAATCTATGGCATCCACGCACCTTCCGTACCCGGTATCAAACTGAAGCTTCAGAAGATTTTTGTTTCTTCCAAGTATCTGCGCCCTTCGCACCGGTACTGCCGCCTGTGCAAACAGCGGTTTCCTGTTACCCTTTCCGTATGGTTCAAGCCTCTCGATCTGTTCCGTCAGCTCTATGCTGTTGTACGCCAGCGGCATGGCCACATCTATCATCAGCTTAGGTGTTATATCTTCATCCGTCAGCACCGCCGCTTCATTGAGCTTCCGCCTCAGCTCGTCAAGCCTCTCCTTCTCTATGGAAAATCCCGCCGCCATGGCATGTCCGCCAAATGCAGTGAACATCTCCCGGAACCGGTTCAGCTCCTCGAACATGTTGTAGCTGTCTATGGATCTTCCCGATCCTTTCAGTATCCCCGGCGTCTCTGCGTCCGTGAACACCATCGCAGGTCTTGTGTATGCCTCCTTGAGCCTGCTGGCGATTATTCCCACAACGCTCTCATGTACAGCCGGTATATACACCACAAGCACCTTGTCAGCAAGGGTAGCCGCCTGTCCGAACTCTCCGTTCACAGTGGCTGTCTCAAGCATATCTGTGATATGCCGGGCTCCGGCCTCCGTCATGCTCTTTCTCTCATTGTTGACAGCCAGCAGTTCCCTAGCCCTTGCCTCGGCGACATTTGGATCTCTCTCAAGCAAGAACTCAAGGCTCTGTTTCGCATCCCCCAGTCTTCCCGCCGCATTGATGCACGGCCCTATCAGAAATCCCAGATCATACGTTGATATCTTCTTCTCATTTCTGCCGCTGAGCCTCATGAGGGCATTCAGACCCGGATTGCGGCTGTCCTTCAGACTTTCAAGGGCATATTTTACATAGATTCTGTTCTCATCCACCAGATCCATCATGTCACAGTTGGTAGCCAGCCCCAGGATCTCCATGAATTCATTTACCTCGCTCTCGGCTATCCCGCATATCCTGTACATGTACTGGATGAGCTTGAACGCAACGCCGGCCCCGCACAGCCCCTTGAATGGATATTCACAGTCCTGCCTCTGATTGTCTATGACCGCATCCGCCTGGGGCAGCATATATACCCGCTCGCCGCCATCACTCTCCTCAAATGGGATCTGATGGTGATCCGTGACGATGACCGTAAGCCCGCGCTCCTTCGCATATCTCACCTGTTCTATCGCCGCTATTCCATTGTCGCAGGTTATGATAGTATCAACACCATCCGCTATGGCGGCATCTATAAGTCTTTTATTTATTCCGTATCCATCATGCACTCGATGTGGAATGTCGTAATCCACCACGTTGCAGTCATCAGCGCAGCTTCCGTGAAGCGCCGCCCATGTTCTCCGAAGACCGAGAAGCAATATATAATTGGAGGTAACTCCGTCCACGTCGTAGTCCGAGATTATCCTTATCCTCCTGTTATCGCTGAGCTTTTCCTTTATTATCTCACCGGCTTCCACCATATCCTTCATCAGTGTCGGATCGTGCATGGAATCCCAGTCGCCATCAAGGTACATAGCTATGGCTTTCTCCCCGGTGACTCCTCTGTTCGTGATAACCCTCGCCACAACAGGACTCACGCCGAACCTCTCGCCTATGGCATTAAAGTCCGCTCTTTTGCCCGCCACTCTCCACTCTGGCTTCTTCACATATTTATCTATTATATCCTTCTGCTCCGGTGTCAATGTCATCTTCTGTTCTCCGTATCATTTTATCCCTGGGACATATCCGCATCCCTGCTGTATCCATCCACATATTTTAGCAGACGCATTATGGTATTACCAGTGTAAATGCCACCATTTTGCCTGTAAATGTTGACATTTCACCTGTTATGTCTATTTGCTTTTTATTGTACAAATGTTATAATAAATATACATTTTGAATATATCTTTTGTGCATTTTGATGGCAGTATCTGGAAGTTCTATCACAAATGCGCAGTGCAAAGGAGGAGATATTTTTATGGCAAACAGATTCGTACTCAATGAAACCTCTTACCACGGAGCGGGTGCCATCGCTGAGATCGCCACAGAGGCAGTCGGCAGAGGCTTCGCCAAGGCTCTTGTGTGCTCAGATCCTGATCTGATCAAGTTCGGTGTGACCAAGAAGGTCACCGATGTTCTGGACGGTGCAGGACTTGCATACGAGATCTATTCCAACATCAAGCCAAACCCTACTATAGAGAACGTGCAGCAGGGTGTGGCCGCATTTAAGGCTGCTGAGGCAGATTACATCATCGCCATAGGCGGCGGATCATCCATGGACACTGCCAAGGGTATCGGCATAGTTATTGCCAACCCTGATTTTGCAGACATCAGAAGTCTGGAGGGTGTTGCACCTACAAAGAATAAATCAGTTCCTATATTTGCAGTTCCAACTACAGCCGGAACCGCAGCAGAGGTAACTATCAACTACGTCATCACAGATGTTGAGAAGAACCGCAAGATGGTATGTGTTGATCCTAAGGACATTCCTGTTGTGGCATTTGTCGATCCTGAGATGATGAGCTCCATGCCAAAGGGACTCACAGCAGCCACAGGTATGGATGCACTGACACACGCAATCGAGGGTTACATCACCGCAGCCGCATGGGAGCTGTCAGACATGTTCCACCTCAAGGCAATCGAGATCATCAGCCGTTCGCTCAGAGGGGCTGTTGCCAATACACCTGAGGGCCGTGCAGATATGGCTCTTGGCCAGTATGTTGCAGGCATGGGCTTCTCAAATGTAGGTCTTGGAATCGTTCATTCCATGGCTCATCCACTGGGAGCTCTGTATGACACACCTCACGGTGTTGCCAACGCGATTATCCTGCCTACTGTAATGGAATACAATGCAGAAGCAACAGGAGAAAAGTATCGTGAGATAGCAAGAGCCATGGGCGTCAAGGGCGTAGACGACATGACCCAGGAAGAATACAGAAAAGCTGCAGTTGACGCAGTACGCCAGTTGTCCATCGATGTAGGCATTCCTACAGACCTTAAAGACATTGTAAAGCCAGAGGATATTCCATTCCTGGCACAGTCAGCCTACGATGACGCATGTCGTCCGGGCAATCCAAAGGAGACTAGCGTGGAGGATATCACCAAGCTCTACGAGTCATTGATCTAACTGACCCATTAGATCAAAATATGTCAGTCCTTTGCCGGGACTTACATATTATATATGGGACCTCACCAGTCCCCTTAAACCCCTAAAAACTAACTAAAAGAACTCCTGTTACAGAGATTTTGCTCTCTCTGCATCAGGAGTTCTTTTTTTGTTCGTCGGATCCATCTGTCATGCTCTGATGGACTCAAGAATATACTCTTGAAACTCATTCATATTCTTAAATATAAAATCTGCCTTATCCCTCATCTCATCATCCGGCTGCACGAGGTCCGGGATCATGGCAATCTTCATCCCTGCCGCATATGCTGCTCTGACTCCGTTGTATGAGTCCTCCACCGCCCATGCACTCTCCGACTCAACTCCAAGCTCTTCACAGGCCTTCAGGAATATATCCGGTGCGGGTTTGCTCCGATCTACCATGTCTCCACATACAAGCTTGTCGAAGTAATCTATCACCCCGAGGTTGATGAGCTCCATGGTGACTACCTCTTTTCTGGTGGATGTGGCAAGGGCACATGGTATGCAATTATCCCTGAGCATCTTCAGCATGTCCGTAACTCCCGGCTTCAGCACAAGTTCTCCCTCTGCCGCTGCCCGGTGGAATTCCGCCGCCATCTCAACCTTGAGGCTCTCATATCTCTCCTCATCCAATGTATCCTGTCCTTCACCACATCTTCCTTTGTACATCTGCACGAACAGCTTCTTCGCCGCCTCACGGTTGAGTCCAAGGGCAGCCATACAGAAGCTCTCTATGTCCTCTATGCCATATTTGTCCGCTGTCTTCTGCCAGCTCTTGACAACCAATTGTTCTGAATCGAGGATGACTCCATCCATATCAAACACCACTGCTTTACAATTCATATCTCTTCCATCTCCCAATAATACAACAGGCTTCCACAGCATCTCTGCCATGGAAGCCTGTTATCATCTGTCATCTGACATCCGTCCGATAACTTTATTCTATTAAGCATCTTTTTCTGTCTTGCCAAGCTTTGTCTTCATAGTGTACCAGAGTGGACCTGTGATACATACTGAAGAGTAAGCACCGATGATTATACCAGCCATAAGTGTAAGAGCGAACTCCTTGATGGATGCCACTCCCATGATATACAGAACGAATATTGTAACAAATGTTGTGAGTGATGTATAAATAGTTCTGCTGAAGGTCTGGTTGATACTCAGGTTGACTATATCCTTGTATGTGGCCTTCTTAGGCTTCATAACACCTATATTCTCTCTTACACGGTCGAATATGATGATCGTCGCATTGATCGAGTAACCAACTATGGTGAGCAGACACGCGATACATGTGTTACCAACTGTAAGTCTCAGTATAATATACAGACAGAATACCATCGCAACATCGTGGAGAAGTGCGATAACTGCACTTGCACCAAACTTCACATCATGGAATCTGATAGCAATGTATATAAGCATCAGGATAGCTGCAAGGATAACTGAGAATATAGCGTTCTTTGACATCTCGCTGCTGACCGATCCACTTATTACATTTGCCTCCTTGACATCTGCGCCAAGCTTGTCTGTGAGTGCGCTGCGCACCTTGGACATCTGTGAGTCATCTGTTCCGTCATCTGAAAGCTCAGGCATCTTGAACACGATCTCATTTGTACCTGATACTGTCTGTACTGATATTCCCGCCTCACCGATACCGGCTGCCTCTGCAATGACAGGAACTATATCTTTCTCAGCCTCGCTAAGTGAGTACTCTTTGTCAAAACCTACTGTAAGGCTTGTACCGCCTGCAAACTCAACACTGAAGTTAAGTGGTGAACCCTTTGACTTATTATTAACAGGCATCATACAGAAGCATGCGATGATCACAATGAGTGATCCGAGCATACAGAACTTACCTGCCTTCACGAAGTTTGTCTTCTTTGGCTCTCTTGCAACGCCGAAATACTTGGCATCTGTAACGCCGAGATTTACAAGCGCTGTGAGCAGTGACTGGCTGACTGCCAGAGCTGTAAATACTGAGAGAACAACACCGATAGCCAGTGTGATCGCAAATCCCTTGATAGTACCTGTTCCAAATATTCCAAGTACAAGAGCTGCGATAAGCGTTGTAACGTTACCATCTATGATTGCTGACAGGGCATTGTGGAAACCACCCTTTACCGCCTGTTTTACGGACTTGCCATCCGCCAGCTCCTCTTTGATACGTGTGAATATGATTACATTGGCATCAACCGCCATACCTACTGACAGGATAACACCGGCTATACCAGGAAGTGTCAATGTTACGTTGAACAGGTTGATAACCAGCAGATCAAGTATTGTATAGAATGCCAGGGCAAATGAAGCCACAAGACCCGGGATCCTGAATACTATGATCATGATAAGGAACACAAGTGCAATACCGATCGCACCTGCCTTAAGGCTTGTGCTGATGGCATCTGATCCAAGTGTAGCACCTACTATATTGGAACGAACCTGCTTAAGTGTAAGAGGAAGTGCACCGATACGGATAGTAGTAGCAAGCTGCTCGGCCTCCTCGTAGCTTCCGATCTTGTTGATTTCTGCGCTTCCGCCTGTTATGGCTGACTGTACTGTTGGTGCACTTACGACCTTGTTGTCATATATAATGTATACTATTTTCCCAACATTTGCCGCGGTAACATCAGCGAACTTCTGAGCTCCCTCATCGGTGAATGCAAGCTGTACCACATTGTCATTGCCGTTATCTGAGTCAATTCCGGCTGTGGCATTCTTGATGTCATCTCCTGTAAGAGCAGCCTCATACTCCTGTCCCTGTGACCACTTTGTATAATTGTCCGGATCAAGAAACTCAAGCTTTCCCTCAATATTCAGAGCATTAAGTATCTCATCTGCATTTGTTACACCCGGGATCTCTGCTGTGATCTTCTTGTCTCCATCTTCATAGACTGAGTACTCATTGGTGTAGGCCTCTACACGCTGCTCAATCTTATACTTGGTATCCTCGAGATCCTTGTCGCTGTAATCATCCTCCTGAATCTCGTAAGTTACACTCAGACCACCCTTAAGGTCAAGTCCAAGCTTGATGTACTCGACTTTACCTCTGTCTGCAACACCGAATATTGCTGTATATATAGCAACACCCAGTATAAGCAGAAAGGCAATGATGACGAGCACAGCGTTTCTCTTTGTCTTCTTCATCGTCTTCTCCTTTTACCCTTTTTATTCCTCTTCTGCCTCATCGGCCATAGCCGCCTTCAGCATGATTGCACATTCTATACGCTTCTTCTGAAGCTCACAACCTATGTCATATGCATCAAGTATATTGCCGTGGAACTTGTATGAGTTGGCCGCACAGCCACCGCTGCAATAGAATCTTGCAAAGCAGTCCTTACACTTATCCTTGGCATATACATTGCACAGCTTGAATTCATTGACTATATCCTGATTCTTGATTCCATCGAATACATTTCCTATACAGAAATCATCCTCACCAACAAACTGATGGCAAGGATAAAGGTCTCCCCAAGGAGTGACCGCCATGTACTCTGTACCTGAACCACAACCGGAAAGTCTCTTGGCTACGCAAGGTCCACCCTCAAGATCTATCATGAAGTGGAAGAAATTGAAGCCTCTTCCCTCCTTATGTCTCTTGATCATCTCCTTAGCCAGGATATCGTACTGCTCAAGCAGTACCGGTATATCCTCTTCCTTTATAGCATATGGCTCGTCCGGAAGTGATACAACAGGCTCAACGGATATCTGGTCAAATCCCAGATCCGCCATATGAAGCACGTCCTGTGAGAAATCAAGATTGTTATGAGTGTAAGTTCCTCTTACGTAGTAGCTCTTGCCTGCTCTCTTCTTGGCAAATTCCTGGAACTTGGATAGTATCACATCATAACTTCCCTTGCCATTCCTGGTAGGTCTCATGTAGTCGTGGACTTCCTTCCTTCCATCTATGCTGAGCACCACGTTCGCCATCTCTCTGTTGGCAAATTCCATGATCTCGTCATTCAGAAGCACTCCGTTGGTAGTAAGTGTGAATCTGAACTTCTTGTCATACTTCTCCTCAAGGCTTCTTCCGTATTCCACGGTCTTCCTGACTACATCCCAGTTCATAAGCGGCTCACCGCCGAAGAAATCCACCTCGAGATTTCTTCTTAAACCGGAATTCGCAACCAGAAAATCCAGGGATTTCTTTGCCACCTCAAGTGACATAAGCGCCCTGTCTCCCTTATATTCTCCCTCACCGGCAAAGCAGTATCTGCAGGCAAGGTTACAGTCATGGGCGATATGCAGACACAACGCCTTGACAACTGTCTTTCTCTTCTTGAAATCTATAATATAATCTTTGTATACGTCATCTGTAAATAATGTTCCGTCCTCTACCAGTTGGGCTACCTCGTCATAAGCCTCGGAAACATCTGCGCTGTCATACTGTGACAGTGCCTTTATAATCTGCTCTTTATCATTCTCCTCATATAAAGAAATAATATCATAGACAAGATCGTCTACGACATGTACAGAACCACTACAGACATCAAGCACTATATTATAACCATTGTTCTTGTACTGATGAACCATAATTCTCCTTCAATATATTCCATCGGATCTATCCGTGAAATTCTAATTCAAGGCGCCACACACGGCACCCTTATACACGCACTAAAGAGGACTGTCATCATAAACGACGGTCCCCTTTAGCTGATCAAATACAAACCTGTTACAAATTACTTGTTGTTAACATTCTCACAGCTCTGATTACCAACTGTGCATGATGTCTTACAAGCTGACTGGCATGATGTCTGGCACTCGCCACATCCACCCTTGACCATTGTATTCTTCATAGTCCTGTTTGTGAGTGTTTTAATTCTCTTCATTCTGGATACACCTCTCTTTTTATGTCATATATCGGGATTATAACACAAAGATATATAAAGTAAAAGTTTTTTTTAACTGAGCATAGCCCCCAGCATCCCGCCTGCAACGCACATAATACACTTGGTTATAACTGCTATTCCCTCTCTGTCGCCTGAACCTGTAAACAGCACCGACACGGTCAATGCGACCGATATGTAAGTCAGGCCATACACCATCCCCCACAGGAAACGCTTCTCCCTGACTTTTCTACCCGTAACAAAGCCCCCGGCAAATGTGGCCACTATGTATATCACAACAACCAGTATACCGAGCACCTTATCGCTTATCCCCACTTTGTATACGACCACCGCCGTTATAAACAGCATGATTATCGTGAGCAGATAGGACAGGATCAGTCCCTTTACAACTCCCATAAATTTCTGACTTGCAGACATACTACCACCATATTCTTTACTCTTTACATTATTATGATGTTCCTCCTCATTTTATTAATAAAAATACAGCCTGTTTACTCAAACAGGCTGCATATATCTTCTATATCATAAAAGGTTTTGTATGCACGCTCGCGCGTGATACCATTTGGTTTTATCAGATCCACCACCATGACCGTACATAGCCCTGCCCGGCTGGCAGATATGATACCATTCACAGAGTCCTCAACGGCCACCGCTTCGTCCGGGTTTACGCCCAGCTTCCCGCAGGCCTTAAGATATATATCAGGCTCCGGCTTTCCGTGGGTGATCTCATCTCCGCATACCTTTTCATCGAAGTATCCGGCTATTCCAACGCTATCAAGTCTCTGCTGCGCCCTCGTCCTCGCAGTGGAGGTTGCAAGTGCCATCTTCACGCCGTGTTCTTTTAAGAATCTCAGCGTGTCCTCGACATGTGGCTTTATGTCTATTCCATACTTTTCCACATGTTCATCGAACAGATCCATTGTTCTCTGTCTGAACGCAAGATAATCAAAATCTTCGCCCATTATTTCCTTAAATACCCGGGCGTTGGAGGTCTTGTTGCCTCCAGCCACCCGGTCACATACATTTTCCATCTGTGCCTCAGGAATCCCTATGCTCATGCCGTTTTCCTTCCAGCACTTCCTGTATATCTTCTCCGTGTCTACCAACACGCCGTCCATATCAAATACAACTGCCCTGTACATAGCACTTTCTCCTACATTAAGCAGCGGCGTTTTTCTTTCTTCTTCTGCCAGCTATGATGATGAATGCAAGCAATGCAAGAAGCAGGATCGCTGCGATTATTATTATGATCAGCACAACCGGTGACATCTTTTCGCTGAGCTTGAAGGTGAATACCTCTCCGGTCTCTCTGTCATATGTTGTCGCTATATTACCGGCCTTATCCTGGGCTGTTACCTCAACCGTGTATGTATCATACTGATCTACCTGCATCTCATACTTGTTATCTGCCTGATAGCTTGCAGGATCTATGGTATTGCCATTTATAACGATGGATGTGATCTCGTCTTCCTCATTCTCAAGACCTATCGTCATGTTGAATGGCTCTCTGAGAGTCTCTCCATCCTCAACACCTGTTATGATGATTCGTGGTGCAGTACCATCATACGTATAATCAAATTCCTGTGTTGCCGTGTGTCCAACCTTGTCAGTTACTGTAAGTGTTATCTTGTGATATCCGTCTGTCATATCTGAGAAATCGATAAGATTTACTCCGTCTATCTTGGCGTCAACCGAGAAGTCTGAAGTATCACTTACATCCCACAGTGCTTCGTAGCCCTTGTCTCGTATATCAGCAAAATCTGATGCATTGAGAAGCAGTGTTCCGTCATCGCTTGCAATGCTCTTGCTCATGAATCCGGCAAGTGTCGATGTAGCCTTGAGCTCAGGTGGTGTGTTATCGACTGTGAATACCAGGCTGTAATCATCAGCCTTATTTCCCAGTTCATCCTGCGCTGTTATTGACACCTCGTATACACCATCCTCAGAGAATCTCTGGCTTCCTGTGCTGAGCTCTGAAGAATTGCTGTAATTTGTAAAGTATGATGATGACACATCCTTGCTGTCCTTCTTCACGGTTATCTTCACATCATCTGTCGAGAAGAATGACTCCTGAACGCTCAGTGACATATCAACATAGTTCGGTGCGGAAGAATCCATACTTCCTATTGGGTCGTAATTCTTTACTTCCTTGTTGTCCTTATCCACTGCGCTCACCTTTACAACAGGTGCCTTTGAGTCAACCTTGAAGGTCTTGGTCTGGCTGGCTGCCACATTTCCTGCAAGATCTCTTGCATTTGCTGTGATCGTGTACTCGCCATCCTCTGTAAAGTTGTAAGTTGCGGTATGTGGATTGCTTCCTGAGAAGCTGCTTGTTCCCAGCGTAGCGATATTCGATGCCGCTGTTCCGTCCGTCTTTCTGGTTATTGTCACGTTAAATGCATCTGCGGCAAGATTGTTGTTCTCATATGCAAATGAGAATGCCTCATCTATGCTGATGGTTGCATTTACCGCCGTTGTCTGTCTGTCGTTCATTCCTGAAATCGATATAACCGGTGCAGTCTTATCGATTCTGAACTTCACTGTTCTGGTCACAGCCTTGTTGCCCGCCTTATCCTCTGCGGACACGGTGACTGTGTAATCACCCTGGGCGTCAAATGTCACACCGCTGAGTACCTCTCTGACTGTGCTGACTCCATCGCCCTTTGTTCCCCAGGTAACATTCTTTCTGATATCTCTGTTCTCTACAACAGATCCACCCTCATTTGCTCTGACTACATGAATGGTGTACTTTCCACCTCTCATGTTATCTGTAAGTGTTACAGGGACTGTCACATCGCTGTTGTTTATAGTGTTGACATTTCCAAGCTGTATCTCAGGCTTGTGCTTGTCTATGTAGAAATGGGTTCCTGTTGTTCCTTCATTTCCACACTTGTCGGTAACGGTCATGGTGAGATCATACTCACCTTCCTTATCATATGTGTACTTCTTGCCCCATGTTCCGCCGTTACTCTTTATATAGAAGTATTGCGGATTCTCATCCACTGCTACATTTCCATCATTCTCTGTGATAATAGTGTTCTGAAGCGACTTGAACTGTTCCTCCACACCAACTCTGAATGATATTGAAGTCTTGAAGTAATTGTTATTATCCAGTCTGTACTCAGGATCATCGTCCACATACACAAGTGGCTCTGTGGTGTCGACGTAATAATTCTTTGTCTTGAGAGCACTTGTGCCCTCCTGAACACCGAACGCCTCGTCTGCTGCCGGCTTCAGTGCATTGCCGGAATTATCGGCTCCCTCAACTGTGAAATAATATACAGTTGCCTTGCCGCCCTTGGCTGTCATCTTATATGCTGCAGTGGTCTTGCCATCTGCTGTCTGGAACGGAACTGTGGTCTCTGACCAGTTTGAATCACTGTAGGTCTTGTAGTACACCTTAAGCGTCGCATTCTGTGTATCCATTCCATAATCGTCTTCTATGCCAAATGTAATAGTTCTGCTCCTGTTAAGGAATCTGCTGCTTCCACCGGACACAACTGATATCTCAGGGCTCTTCTTATCTATTACAAATGAAGTTGTTGCCTTACCCGACTCATTGCCAACCTCATCGACAGCAACGATCGTGATATTATAAAGTCCAGGCTCTCTGAATATTGTGGTCTTTTCTGCATTTGCAGTGTAATCCGCATCCAGCTCATACTTGCTTATGCTCTTGCCATCGCGTGTTCCTGTCACAACGAACTTCTCCACGAAGTAATTGTCAGTTCCCCTTGCTGTTATGGTCACATTGCTGTTATTCCAGTAATTTATCAGCTTTCCGCCGGCAGTTCCATCTATTGACACTGATGGCTTGACGGTATCAACTATCAGGTGTATCTCCTGACTGGCCTTGCTCTCGTTTCCTGCTCTGTCCTTCAGCTTAACAGTCATCGTGTACTCTGTATTTTCATCTGTTATGCCAAGGGCCTTTGCATCCAGTGTCTTTTCTATATCATTTCCTGATACATTAATGCTTCCTGTAATGTCCTGTGATCCAGCTGTGCTGCTTCTGCCTACTGTATATGTAACCTTGCCATTGCTGTCATCGTTATCGGAACCAGAGACCTTGATCTTCACGTCACTCTTTGATCTGTAATAGAATGTCGATCCTGATTTGTATTTCTGGTTTGCACACTCCAGCTTCACATTTGCCGGTGCAGTCTTATCATAGTAAACCTTTATGCTCTGTACTTCTTTGAACTTCGTGTCAGCATTGTTCGGATCGTGTATTCTCGCCATGAGTGAGATCTCGTACACACCCTCATCTGGAAGCTCGTAGGATATGTTGACCGTATTCTTGTCATATGCAGCGGCAACTGTACCCTTTACCTCAACTGCCTTATCCTTCTTTCCTGCAAATGATGTTCTGGTGATCACCAGCTTTGCGTCATCTGCTGCAAGCTGGAAGCCTGATACTGCACCCTCTACAGTCAGAGTATCATCATTTCTCCAGAATATAGCGCCGTTGTCAGCATCTGTACCGTTCACAGATAACTTCTCTCCTGAAAGGCCATCCACATTGACATACACATATGTGTTCGTCTCTGTCTTATTTCCAGCCTCGTCAGTTACCACAACTGTCAGGACATAACTTCCTGAACCATCTATGCTTATCTCTTTTCCGCTCTGCAGGCCATTGTCACCTGTAGATGTTGAATACCAGTTCTTGACCGATGTATATGATCCATTTGCATCTGCCTTCTTGAGTGAAGCGACCGCCGATGCAACACCTGATGTGGCATCGCTGTACTTTATATTAAGAACAGCTTCCTTTGCGTCTGTGACCGTGTACTGCTGATCATTGTTTGTCCTGTCTGTTCCGGCGTTGTCCGTAACCTTTACAACAGGTGCTGTATTATCCACCTTGACTACAGTCTCTATCCTGCCATCTATTCCGGCGAAGTCCTTTGCCGCAAATGTGATGGTATGCTCTCCATCAGCCAGATATATGTCTGACTTTGTTGAATCCTGTACATCTCCACCGCTCACACGGACATCGCTGCTGTATGTGAACTTGTTTCCTTTTTCAAGGATCGTTTCCTTCTTGCCATCCACGCTGTATGACACGGTGTCTATGTAAGAATACTCTCCAGTTGCCTTCACTGTCAGCTTTGTGGATTTCACATAGCTTGTGGAACCGCCTGTAACTGTGAGTTCAGGCTTTCCTTCCTTTACAAATACAATGTCGCCATCCTCATCTGCGCCGACTGAGTTATTGCCAAACTCGTTCTCCTTGGCGTAAATGACAAGCTTCTTTGCATTGTCTGCATTGTCCTTCTTGAACCACTGTGCACTTATCTCGAATTCATATTCATATCCGCCGGACACAGCCTTTTTGCCTGTGCACTCCACTGCTGAAGCTGCACCCGTAAGCTTGTAGTACAGGCTCACGTCATCTATCTCAGTGTTATCACTGCCGGCTGTAACCTTCTTCACCTGTACAGTGAACTTATAAGCATCATCTACCTTGAGCTGAGGGAATCTGTAATCCACTCCGTTCTTCTGTATGATCTCAGGGGTAACACTTGTTATGACAGGAGCTTCGTTGAGCTTCTTGACGATAACACTGGTCTCCTCTGACTTGTTTCCTGCAACATCGACCGCTCTGAACTTGTATGTTCCACTCTTATCAGGTGCAACAAACTGGGATGTGCTCTCAGTCTTGCTCCAGGTCTTTCCATTGTCTGATGAATACTCCACATAGTCTATTCCTGTGGCATTTTCCTCTGCTGCATCTGTGGTATCCTTGGCGTCTATCACAAATGTTCTGTCGGCATCACTGCTTGTGAGGTTCAGGAGATAATAGCCATCGCTCACCTTGTTGTGAAGATTGTAGTTATCATCAGCCTCAACCGATATTGTAGGTGCCTGCTTATCCACGGCAACCTTTATGGTTCCAAGCAGCTCGAAATCACCGCTCTCATCAGTACCTGTATAATAGTAAATAGCTATCTTCTGTACTGCTGTGTCATTCTTCAGCTCATACACATTATCAAATGTGACAAGCTTTCCTGCTGCATCTGTGGCTGTAGCGATCTTATCGTCCGCTGTAGCTCCTTTGTAAACAGCCACTCCCAACTTGCTGCTGTCGATTCCGTCAACTTTGTCGGACTTAATCTTGAACTTTATTGCCTTGTCAAAATCCTTGAAGCCATACACCATATCCGCCTTATCGCCCTTTACAATGGCCGTTACATCTATGGTCTGTATATCTTCCTCCTCCGCAAACAAATGAAAATGTGAATCGATCGCCACAAGAGTGAGTGTCATAACTACCGCCATCGTAAGCGCGATCAGTCGATGCAAAAGTGATTTATTCTGCATAACCTTTTTCATATCCCTCTCCTCCTATATCTCTTCATCGGAATGTACTATAATTACATTCTTTATCATTCTTACCGAGCTCGCTGCGCGTCCTCCCTGAAGAACGGCTGTGGAATCATCTGCGTCATCGCTTCTAAGTACGTCCGTTGCTTCCTCGTCTGCGTCATCGCTTCTGAGTATGTCCGTTGCTTCCTCGTCCGCCTCATCACTTCTGAGTATGTCCGTTGCTTCCTCGTCCGCCTCATCACTTCTGAGTATGTCCGTTGCTTCCTCGTCTGCCTCGTCATTTCTGAGTACATCCGTTGCTTCCTCATCCGCATCTTCTCTGAGGATGTCTGTCGCCTCCTCAAAGCTGCTGCCATTGATGTCAAGATTCTCTTCGTCTTCCCTCAGAATATCTGTTGCCTCCTCGGCATCATCGCGGAGAATATCAGTTGCAGTCTCGCCTTCATCCTCCAGTCTCTTTTTCCCGAGATCAGCTATCGCTTTCTCGTAATTTGCCATTCCCTTCTCAGAATGTTTTTCGGCTGCAGTTGACTTTACATCCCTTACCGAAATTCTGGATGTATGGTTCTTGATCGCCTCCTGTTTGGAGGCACCGCCTCCCTGTACACTCTCATAGCCCTTCTCCTTGATCTCATCGATCTTCTTACGGGCTGTTGAGCCTGTGGCAATTCCCACCGCCTTCGGTATCTTTAACACGAAGAACAGTACCACCGCCACAATAGCGAATACGATCGCAAGTGCCAGGCCGCCATATAACATTACATTATAAACTGTTGCCATAACCTTTCACTCCTCCCTTACTCGCTCGTTGACCTTGAACTGCCATTTACTATGCTCTTAACTGTCAGGTCATTGGATAACGACTGCCATCCCTGCTTAAGACCATTTGCAAGTGCCGGAACTTTGTTACCGTTCTCGTACACTTTCCTCACAGCCCTTGTGGCACTGGCATTCCATGCTGCCGAATCGCTTCCAAATTTATTCGAATATCTATCGACCAGATAACTCAGATGGCTTACGTACACGACCGCTGCGTTGTCATCGGTTCCAAGTGTCGTCTCAGCGTTGCCATATATTCTCTCTGCCTCATCATAGTAGCTGTCATCGCCGCTGTTCTCTGCCATCTTGATATAAGTCTCAGCCTCGTTCACCGAGTATTCTGAATATGCTTTCTTGGATGTCTCTGTCGCATTCTCGCCCTCTATATCCAGACTGTTCAGATAAAGCGCTGCACTGTTCGCCGCAGAGTTGTAATAATGTAACTGCTGGCCCGCATCATCCGCATTCTCGGCAAGTTCTGTATATACTGAGTACATAACTCCTGAATACTGGCCATTGTAGTATTTTACGCCTCTGTCCGCCGGGAACTGGCTGTTCAGCACCTCTGCGTTGTCGTCCAGGTTCTTCATCGCCTCATCCATCAGCACCTCTATTCTGTTCGCAAGCTCCGGATCATTGGATATCTCGCCAAGATATATGTAAGCTATGTTGAGGTAATTGGTGTATTTGTCAGGATTGGTGTCATCTATGTTGTCACTGTTGTAATCCTGGAATGCAAATATATTTTCCTTGTTCGTATCAAAGCTTGCAGACTTGTTTATCTTGCTGTCACATATCGCAGCGTAATACTTTGCCTGCTTTGCCTGATCCGGGAAGTCCTTGCTCTCATCAACCATATTGAAATATTTCTTGGCCGCACTGTAGTCCTTGACCTCGTCGTAATACAACATGGCTATCTTGAACTTTACGTCGTCCTTTATCTCGTCCTTGTTCTTAAGTGCAAGTCTTATTCCCTTTTCTGCCGCCGTCTCGGTGTTGGCCGAAGTGTTTCCATCGTCCTCTGTATAATAGTAAGCATATGTCTCCATATAGCCTATATAGGCATCCGATGCTGTTGGGTCTATGTCGACAGCCGCCTTATAGCACTCAAATGCCTTGTTGTAATCGCCCTCATCGACTGCATCCCTCGCCTCGTTGACCTTGTTGTTGTAATCAAGATCCTTGAGCTGGCCTTTCTTTACTCCGCCTATCACAGCACAGCACGCTGAGAGTATCGATAATCCCGCAACCACTGAGAACGCTGCTATCTTATGCTTTGCCTTTGCCTTGTATGCATCGTCGAGCTCGTTGTAGTGATCCAGCGCATACAGTAGTTCTGAACAAGACTGATATCTGTCCTCAGGACTCGGCTGACAGCACGTCTGTATAATTCTCTCAAATCCTGATGAGAGCATCGGATTCCACTGTCTGATAGGCTTTATCTCGTAAGGAGGCTCACATGGATTCTTGCCGGTAACAAGGTGATAGAGCGTTGCTCCCAGATTGTAAATATCTGTTCTTGCATCCGTGTTGTAGATTCCATGTCCCTGCGCATCACCGAACTGCTCCGGTGCCGCATAGCCTCTTGTTCCAAGAGCCGTGGTATCCGCATTGTTCTCCACTATGTACTCCTTAGCCGTTCCAAAGTCGATAAGCTTTACCGAGCCATCCGGCTTCAGCATGACATTTGAAGGCTTCATATCTCTGTATATGATCGGCGGATTCATGGAATGCAGGTAGTCAAGTGCACTGGCAAGCGCCCTGCCCCATTCGATTACCTTTTCCTGTGGCTGTGCTCCCTCCGCCTTGAGCACATCGCTGAGTGGACGTCCTTCTACGAAGTCCATGACAACGTAGATCGTGCCATTCTCATTGATGATATCAACGATTCGTGGCAGTACCGGATGATCCACATCCTTGAGGATATTTGCTTCTCGCTCCAATCCCTTTAAGAGTGTGGCTGTACTCTTGGAGCCATCATTCTTGATCTCCTTTACAGCCCACTGTTTATTAAGTCGGTTATCCATGGCAAGATAAACTATTGACATACCACCCTGGCCGACTTTTTTAAGTATTTCGTATTTTCCGTCTAATACCGTTCCTAACTCTGTCATATATCGATCCCCATTACTCCGATTTAATAAGCACTACTGTTACATTATCCGTTTCTTTTCTGTACTTCACAAGCTCTGTGAGGAACTCACAGCCCTCCTTCATCTTCGCCTCGTCGACGCATGTTCCCGGGCCAAGTCTCTCTATCATCTCCTGAGTCGTTATCTTATGTCTGAATCCATCAGAACACAGCATGTAATGCGCTCCGGGAGCTGCCTGCCCAACTACGAAATCCGGTTCCACCACAGGTGAAGCTCCGATACACTGGAGAAGCACGCTTCGTCTGCTGTCCGTCTCCGCCTGCTCCGGTGTAAGTCTTCCCGCTGCGATCTCTCTTGCAACAAGCGTCTGATCTGCGGTGAGCTGCCTTATCCCTGAAGTGATCTCATACACTCGGCTGTCTCCAACATGGAGAATGTAGTACATTTCTCTGTATATGAGGATCGCAGAAATGGTCGTACCAAGCATAAATCCATTCTGCTCGCCATACGCCTTGATCTTCTCATTCTGCTCCACGGCAAGTCTTATCCACTGGTATCTCAGCAGCTCTTCACTAAAGCTGTTGTTGTCAACCATCTCAACAAACTGTGTGTCAAACCAATTGCAGAAAGCTGTTATGACTTCCTTGCTGGCAACCTCTCCCTTTGCCAGACCTCCCATGCCATCACATACGAGGGAGAACACGACCTGTCCATTTGGAGTATCCGCTATCTTGATCGCCAGCGAATCCTGATTTGTCTTTTTCTTTATTCCTACGTCTGTATTGTATACTGCGCTAAACCCCATATACATTCCTCCCAATATTTATGTCTCAACTCTCGTTGAGGATATTCTATCTAATGTGATAGACAAGCTCCTCGTCCCCGAGTATAACGATCGCATTGTTCGTCAGGAACTTTTCTTCGCCCGCCTTCAATTCCTCTCCGTTCACAAATGTACCATTTGTAGACTTGTTATCGCTGATGAAGCACACGCCATTTCTCTTGGTGATAACACAATGAACTCTGCTTATAGCTGAATTGTCAGTAATCGCATAGTCCACAAGTCTTGCCTTATGTCCGATCTTGAACTCTGCCTTGTCCAAGCTTATTCTCTCGCCCGTCTTCACCCTAAGGAAATATGGTGCCGGTGCTCCATCAAATGGATTGCCCTGCACTGGCTGTGCCTGTGGCATCGGCGGTGTCTGTGGCATTGGTGGTACCGGCTGCATCTGTGGCATTGGTGGTACCGGCTGTCCCTGTGGGTTCTGCGGTATCTCTGGCATTGGCGGTACCGGCTGTCCCTGTGGGTTCTGCGGCATCTCTGGCATCTGGTGTGCCTGTGGCATTGGTGGCATTGGCGGAATCGGTCTTCCTCCAAAAGGGTTGCCCTGCATTGGAGGTATTGGCTTTATCTCCTGTGGCTGTGTTTCAACCGGCTCTGCTGGCTCAGGCTTGACATCCTGTGCTTCTGTCTCAGCCGGCTCTACTGCCTCTGGCTTGACATCCTGCGCTTCTGCTTCAACCGCCTCATCATTCTCCGTTTTATCACTCTGCGGCTGTGCTCCAGCCACCTCAGGCTTAATTGGCTCCTCCATCGGTGGCACGTCTACCGGTGGCATTCCATTTGATCCCATTGGACCGTTTGGTATTGGGCCATTCGGTCCCATTGGCGGCATGCCCATCGGTGGCATTCCGTTTGGTGCCTGGCCATTCGGTCCCATTGGCGGCATGCCCATCGGTGGCATTCCGTTTGGCACCTGGCCATTCGGTCCCATTGGTGACATGCCCATCGGTGGCATTCCGTTCGGTGCCTGGCCATTCGGTCCCATTGGCGGCATGCCCATCGGTGGCATTCCGTTCGGAACCTGGCCATTCGGCATCTGACCATTTGATCCCATCGGGCCGTTCGGTCCCATCGGTGGCATTCCCATCGGTGGCATTCCATTCGGCATCTGACCATTTGATCCCATCGGGCCGTTCGGTCCCATCGGTGGCATTCCCATCGGTGGCATTCCGTTTGGTATCTGGCCATTTGGCCCCATCGGCTGTGCATATCCATTCATTCTCGCATTATTTCTCATAACCTCGAGTCTGCTCACCTTAGGTGACTCACCCCGAAGTATGTGGCTGTTGCCACCCTTTGGAGCATTTGTGGAAAGCTCCTTCATTCTGTCTATCTCAGCAGCGTCTATGCCTGCTTCTGCAAGCATCGCCTTAACCTCGTTCTTCATGTCCGAGTTTGAAAATGTACCTCTCATATTCGCACAATTTATAAGGCGTGCTACGTAATTGTCATTGTCATTCTCTGAGTATCTCGCATCAACTATCACCGACTTCACAAATGCTCTGACCTCGTTGAGATCTGTCACTTCCTTCTGTACCGGAGCGACAATAAAGCAGACATCGTATGTCTCAGGCGATACAAATACACACTGCTCGTCCCTTGCAACATAGCTGAGCGAAACCATATTCTTACCAAACATCTCCAGTGCATGCAGAATGTTGTACAGAAGTGTGAGTATCTCCTTCTTGTTCATCTCCTGTCTCAGTATCTCCGCAAGAGGCTTCTTGTCATCGATCTGATAATTGAACACCCTGACTCCGGCATTCTCCTGCATGTCACACGGTGCCATCTCAGGCATAGATCCGCTTCTGCTCATATCATACACTTTAGCATCTATCACATCACTGATATCCAGACTGTAACTCACTCTGTAAGTTTCCCCCGCCGGAACTACAACAACCTTTTCTCTGTTCATTTTTTCAATCCCTTTCGTCTAAATCCGCATATTTTCCGTCAAAAATTATTCCTTCATTCAAACACCAAAAGCAGGTATTGCTACCTGCTCTTGTCCCACATCGTGGGTGGTGTATATTAACTTAATTTGAAGATAAAGTCCTCTCCACCGATGCTTATCATGGCATCGTTTGAAAGCTTCTGCTCTGCATTCTCATCCAGGCGCGCTCCGTTGAGATATGTGCCATTTGTCGCCTTGTTATCCTTCAGATAACATCCATCCTCTCTCTGGTAGATGATGACATGTACCTTGCTGATGGCCCCATTACCACCGACATGGTAATCAACACCTCTTGCCGCCTTTCCTATCTTGAACACAGCCTTGTTTACCATAACTCGCTCGCCTGTGTTGACACGGACTATATATGGCATAGCCTTTGGAGCGTTCCTGTTAACCGCTGCCTTCTCAGGTTCGGTATCCTTAACTACGTTCATTCCTCCGGTCAGCTCAACAGTGCTTCCTGTGCCCTTCTGCTCAGGCTCCTCTGCCTTCTCCTTCACCGGATCCATATTCGTCTCAGGCTCCGGCTGGTCACCGTCCATGAACTGTGGTGCAACTATCTGTTCTGTAGGGTTATCTATCTGAGCTTCCTCTGTCTCAGCAACCGCCTTCTGTATGATCTTCGCACGGTTGATCTTGATATTCTTAACAACAGGTGGATTATCCATAAGCTCGTCCGTAGATATCAGAACCGGCTTCTGCTCATCCTTCTTGTCAAGCTCAACCTCCGTAACTCCATCGGCAGCCTTTGCAACCTCTGTAAGTCCTGATGGCTCATGTACTGCCATATCTGATGTGAGAGCCTCTGTCATGCCCTCCTCGTCATCCTCTTCTTCCTCATCAAGGCTCTCATCTAACTCGAGCTCCTCAAGAACGCTGTCATCAAATACCGACATATCTATCTCGCTTGATACATTCTCTTTCTTCGTCTCATCCGAATCAAGATCAAGATCCTTGAATATCGCATTCGCTGCGGCCGCCTCGTCACTGATCTCCTCTACCTCATCAAGCTCGTCTTCCTCATCATCGCCAAATGACACGTCCTCAAACTCAGGCAGATCATCCATACTTGTATCAGATGCCGCCGTGTCAACTGAAGACTGTGAAACCGACATATCTGAGCCTATATCAACGAAGTTCTCCTCCACCTGCATTCCTGCAGACTCCATAAGCTCTGTGAGCTGTGCATAGAAGTTTCTCACTGTGAACTTATCCGCATTCAACAGATTGAGAAGCTTTGCCACATAGTTGCAATCCTCACTGTCATCATAAATAACGCTCGTCAGCAAGTCCTTTGCGAACATCCTGAATTCGGCATTGATATTGGCTTCTGACTCAACTGGAACACATAACATTCCAACATCGTATGTAACCGGATTAACATATGTAAACTCCTTGTGAAGAACCACATATGATGCCGGTATTCCAAGATCACGTAAATTAACTATACCAGAAGCTACCCCTCTGATTATCCCCAATATCTTCTCAGCATTTACCGTATTCGAAAGGAGTGCGTCAACCGTTGTCCTGCCTGTAACGTTATATGTAAGATAATCGTTCTCATCATCCTCTTCATAAATGATATCAATGAGCTCAGGAATCCGGTTCTCCTCCAGATAATCCAATAACTCCTCGTCAAACTCACAATCATCATTCAGAATATATGACAAATATTTCTCAGAGCCGATATTTCTTACCTTGAAACTTATTTTCCTCATCAAATATTCCTCCTATCGCACCTCCATAAGCGCATAACTAGATGCATAAAAACCCAAAAGGGTACATACTCCTTTATTATATATAAAAAGTCTATATATCGCAAGCAGTTTATACCCTTTTAGATAATTTTCGCTATATAATTTTGTCTATATTTTTTTACTCTGAATCAGTGCTTTCATCGGAGCCATCTTCTGATCCATCACCCTCTGCAGCTTCCTTTTCCGCCTTGGCTGCATCAGCCTTTTCTATGTCAGCAAGATGTCCCTCGTATGTCTTATTAAAGATACATGCTCCCTGGCTCTCATCTGATGTCAGGTAGTAGTAGTAATCATGCTTAACCGCATTCAGGACACCCTCTATGGATGCCTCGCCCGGATTACATATAGGGCCGACAGGAAGTCCTGTGTACTTGTAGGTATTGTACGGTGAATCAACCTCCAGATCATCATATGACAGTTCTGCCTGATTGTACTGACCGTCAGTCACAACATAGAGAACAGATGGATCTACCTGAAGAGGCATGTCATCATTCAATCTGTTGATAAATACTCCCGCAACCATCGCTCTGTCTGAATCCAGCTTACACTCCTTCTCAACTATGGAAGCCATGGTGAGAACCTCAAAATCTGTATATCCAAGCTCCTCTGCCTTCTTCCTGAAGTCATCTGTGTAAATGCTGTTAAACTTGTCTATCATGTCCTGTATGAGCTCCTTTGGAGTCATATCTGCATATATGTCGTAAGTAGCAGGGAACAGGAAGCCCTGTAATGCGTACTTGACTTCCGATGAAGGTATCTCAAACGGATACTCAAACTCTCCCGACTTGCACGCTTCAAGGAACTCCTTTGCAGAGCAGAAGCCCAGCTCCTCGCATCTGTCAGCGATCTGTTCAACCGTAAATCCCTCAGGAACTGTCAGTGTATATTTTACCTCTCTGGTCGACTCCACGTAACACAGAGTCTTTATCATATCCAATGTCGACATACCTGTTGTGAGTGTGTAAGTACCCGGCTGAAGACTGTGGCTGTACTGCGAGCCGGTCATTCTGAGCTGGAATGCAAGCTTATACTTTATAAGCCCCGCATCTTTAAGTATAGATGCTGCCTCCTTGACAGATGTATCCTCAGGTATGGTAACCTCGATCTTCTCTCCGCCGCCGGCACTGTAGGTGCCCTCGTATTCCTGCATAAATCCGGTATACGTCTCCTTAACCTTGTATACCCCGAACAGCACCAGACATACCGCCAGCGCTATTATAATAACGGGTCTTGCTATGTTTCTCCAATCCATCTCTTTCTCCTTCTGTATCTGCAAATTTCATTTGCCTGTTCTGTTAACTGATGTTATCATTACCCTATCTTATACCAAGAAAGGAATGATATACATGGCAAATCCAATAGTTACTATCACTATGGAAAATGGCGATGTCATGAAAGCAGAACTCTATCCTGACATTGCTCCAAACACTGTAAACAACTTCATCTCACTGATCAAGAAAGGCTTCTATGACGGAATAATCTTCCATCGTGTAATAAAAGGCTTCATGATACAGGGTGGAGACCCTCAGGGAATCGGCATCGGCGGTCCTGGATACTCAATCAAAGGTGAATTCTCACAGAACGGATTCAAGAACGATCTGGCCCACACTCCCGGAGTGCTGTCAATGGCCCGTTCCATGATGCCTGACTCAGCAGGTTCACAGTTCTTTATCATGCATAAGACATCTCCTCATCTGGACGGTGCTTACGCTGCCTTCGGTAAGGTTATCGAGGGACTTGACATCGTAGACAAGATCGCAAATGTGCCAACTGATTACAATGACAAGCCTCGTCAGGAACAGAAGATGAAGACTGTAACAGTCGAGACCTTCGGTGTTGATTATCCTGAACCTGTAAAGGCTTAATCGAAAGTATTATAACCCATATAGCAGTTTTTGAAAACACTTATAATTCTTCTTACAAAAAAATAAACATCTGCCCTGCGATCCCAGGTATACAGGAGTTCGCAGCAGATGTTTTTTTATGTTCATTTATTGTACTATCCTTCCATCCTTCATCTCATATATCTCATCGCACAGATATTCCAGCTCCTCCCTGTCGTGGCAGGCAGTGATTATAAGACTTCCTCCATCACGCAGCTTCAGCAGCTCCTTCTTTATGTTATCTACAGACTCTTCATCAAGTGCGTTGATAGGTTCATCCAGCACTATGACATCCGGCTCTCCCATGATTGCATTTGCTATGCCAAGCTTCTGCTTCATTCCAAGGGAATACTTTCTGTATACCCTCTTATCATCCGGATCAAGACCTGTCCTCTCTATGGCATATCTGACATCGTCATCACTGATCCCTCCCATGAGCTTTGCCAGAAGCCTGAGGTTCCTGAAGCCTGTGTACTGAGGCAGAAATGACGGATTCTCTATCAGAGCACCTATACTCCGTGGAAACTTTATGTCCCTGTGGAGCTCCTCATCATCTATATATATGTGTCCTCCATCAGGTATGAGCAGACCACATATAGCTCTCATAAGCATTGTCTTGCCACAGCCATTCTTTCCACGGAGTCCATATATCCTGCCCGGAGTCATGGTCAGACTGATATCATTAAGTATAACTGAACCCTTTATCTTCTTATTCAGATTTTCTATCCTTATCTCGCTCATATGTATTCTCCTTTTTTCTCAAATGATATCTCGTCCATCAAAATAGATTCTGCCCATTATATATGATATTGCAATTATAGTAATAGAAAATATAATACCTCCAACAGGATACACCCCGTTTTCATCTACATACGAGCTTCGTATCCACATCGTATAGCTTCCACACAAATACCACACTGTATAATAAGCTGATATAACATATACCGAACACGTAACTGCGAAACTTATCACAGGATCGATCAAAAAACTCAGCATCATCTGCATTGCTGCCGATGCTAATGTCACAATAAATGGCAGTATAAATAACACCAATATAATATCCGCATGTGTCATACTAAAAACATTAGGACTGAACTGTGTTGTTACGAATTCCTGAGTAACCGCAAACATCATACTTGCACCTTTCAGCCACGCCATCACCGCCACACTTATATAAGCCACCACAAAATAAAAAAGTACCATGATGTTACACCATAAACACTTGGCCAGCCACCATGATTTTCTTTCTCCTAGCGCAACAAATACAGCCCTACCATTTTTCTTAAAATCATCAAATGCATAATATGCAACAATATAAAATGCACCCATCTGAAATATAAACCAATATATTGGAATAGAGAAATACTCTGTCGGATTAAATTTATACACGCTCATTCCCTGCATAGCAAACATAATATAATCAATCACAGTTCCGTATGTGTACATTTGCCCATCATCTATCATGCTGTCTATAATCGTATCACATTGAATGCCACGGCACACACCAAAAGCAATTGGCAAAAATATTAAATACCATTTTGTCAATGAGCCTGATCTTATATCTCTTATCAACAGTCTCCCAATTTTCACTATTAACTCCTCCGGTCTTCACCACTATAAGCTTATAATATATCTCTCTTTTTTGAGTACATTATGGTTATTATTACGCTCACCATTATAACTGTCATAAATACCAGGATCGGCTGATACCATAACACCAAAGCATTCTGTATGGGATTGACAATTCCATATAGAGACCAACCACCTAAATCCTGCTCAGAAAGCACGACGCCAACCACCACATACAATACGAAAGGTACCATAATTGCTGAAAATCTGCTGTCCACCCATCTTGATATACATACCGCCACCATCCCCAACAGTCCGCCCATAATTCCATCTATCAATATGTAAATCAGACAATATATAAC
>NZ_JBEHVP010000009.1:0-127190 GCF_040227275.1 Coprococcus sp. RTP31081st1_H1_RTP31081_211007 | reverse complement strand
AGCTATAAGCGCATTTGCTGTGAGATATCGTCTCTCCGGCTTCTTCTGTGTACACTTTCTTATGATCTTCTCAAGGCTTGTAGGTATATCCGGGTAATACTCCCTAGGTGATACCATCTCGCCCTGAATGTGCATCAGCGCTATAGCCACATTGTTCTCGCCTTCAAATGGAACATGTCCTGTGAGCATCTCATACATGGTGATACCGAGTGAATAAATATCACTTCTCTCATCTGAGAATCCGCCCCTTGCCTGCTCCGGTGATATGTAGTGAACACTGCCCATCGCATTTGTCGTGGTCGTGCTTGACGATGCGGCTCTTGCGATTCCGAAATCAGTAACCTTCAGCGTGCCGTTGTTCGACATGATGATGTTCTGAGGCTTTATATCTCTGTGTATCGTGTGATGCTCATGGGCTGCCTGAAGTCCCTGGGCTATCTGTATGGCAAAATCAATCGCCTGCATAGGCTCTATTCTACCGTGGGCCTGTATATATTCCTTGAGGGTGGTTCCCTCCACAAGCTCCATTACTATATAATATATTCCGTTGTCCTCACCGACATCGTATACATTCACAATATTAGGATGTGACAGCCCCGCCGCAGACTGGGCCTCTATCCTGAACTTTGTAACAAAATTAACGTCTGAGCTGAACTCAGGCTTAAGCACCTTTATGGCAACATATCTGTTTAACACATGACATTTTGCCTTATATACCTCTGACATACCGCCAGATCCAACCAATTCTATGATCTCATAACGACCGCTGAGCATCGTTCCCGGATTTAACATACCAATTTATTCCTCCCAATCTATCGCAGCTACAACGGCAGATATATTGTCCTTGCCGCCGTAGTAATTCGCTCTCTCCACCAGCTTCTCACCGACTGTCTTAAGATCATCCGACTCTGATACAATGTCCCGAATCTCGTCGTCCTCTATCATGTTCGACAAACCATCAGAACATAGAAGGATCTTATCATCCGCTGAAAGTTCTACTTCAAAGAAATCCGGAACCACATCATCACCTATTCCAAGTGCTCGGGTTATAATGTTCTTCTCTGGATGATTCCGTCCCTTATTCCTGTCGAGCTGACCATTCCTTATCAGCTCCTCAACCAATGAGTGATCAAGTGTGACCTGTCTTATCTCATTGTTAACTATATATAATCTGCTGTCACCTATATTCGCGACATACATGATTCCATCATCGATCACTGCAGCTACAAATGTCGTTCCCATACCTGCGTAATCCTCCGGATTGCTGAGCGCAAGCTTATACACCTTGTCATTGGCATATATTATCGCCCTCTTGAGCAGCGATACAGGATTGCTTATCTCGCTTTCACTTATATATTCAACTGCGGCTTCAATCGCCGTTCTGGATGCAACGTCCCCGGCCTTATGACCGCCCATGCCATCCGCAACTATGTACAGATTGCTGATAGCCCCTATTGGCTCATCTGTATAAAATATGCTGTCCTGATTCATGGAACGCTTTTTTCCAACATCTGTTATTCCAAATGATTTCATATATTCTCTCCATCAGCCTAAAATATTATCTGATACGCCACCTTGCCTATTTTAGCACAACACATAAAAAAGAACAAGACGAACTATTTATCCGTCTTGTTCTCCTCCTCATATTTACGGCGGAGCTGTCCGCACGCTGCGTCTATGTCACGCCCCATGCTTCTTCGCACCGTAGCTGTTATCTGGTTTCTTTCCAGAATATTTTTGAAATTCTCAATGGCGCTGTTATCCGCCCTCTCGTAATCCCTCTCCTTGATCGGATTTACGGGAATGAGGTTCACATGGCAGTTTCTTCCCCTTATGAGACGCGCCAGCTCGCATGCCTTCTCAGGGCTGTCATTCTGCCCTTTTACAAGAGAATACTCAAATGTTATCCTCCTGCCCGTCCTGTCAAAGTAATAATCACAGGCGTCCAGAACCTCTGCAATGCTGTATCTGTTGGCTATCGGCATGAGTGCCCTTCTGTCCTCGTCATTTGGCGCGTGAAGCGACAATGCAAATGTAATGGAAAGCCCCATATCCGCAAGCCTCTTTATCTCAGGCACTAAACCGCAGCTCGACACTGTGACATTTCTCTGGCTTATGTTCAGTCCATTCTCGTCCGTCAGCATCTCTATGAACCTGACAAGATTGTCAAAGTTATCCAGCGGCTCTCCCGTTCCCATCACGACCACATTTGACACACGCTCACCTGTTATCTTCTGGATGCTGTATATCTGTGACAGCATCTCAGACGCTGTGAGATTCCTCACCAGCCCGCCTATGGTCGATGCACAGAACCTGCAGCCCATACGGCAGCCCACCTGGGATGATATGCACACGGAATTGCCATGCTTGTACTTCATGAGCACGCTCTCTATGACATTCCCATCATGGAGTCTGAACAGGAATTTATTTGTGCCGTCATCCTCTGAAATGAGTCTGGTGACAACGCTCACACCATATATTCCATATTCATCCATCTTCTCTCTGAGGCTTTTCGGCAGATTGGTCATCTCCTCCGTTCCGTCCGCAAGCTTCACATGAAACCACTGATATATCTGCTTCGCCCTGAATGCCGGCTGACCAGCACCGGTGACCCAGTTCCTGAGTTCTTCCATATTCATTGATTTCAGATCCGGCTGTCTAATATCCTTATCTTCTCTATCCTTTACTTCCATACTCTGTCCAATCTTTTATACATGTTCTATCTATTTTGTACGCACGAACTTCGATATGAAAAATCCATCACACTCATCTACCCCCTGTAACAGAGTTACATATCCTTTATCGCCGCCGTGCCCCGGTACGATCTCATCTATACTCACAGTCTCAAAATCATGATTTTCCACAAACCACTTAACATTGTTCTGATTCTCCCTGCTGTCTATAGTACATGTCGAATACACCAGTGTTCCACCCGTTTTCACATATCTGGATACAGTGTCAAGAATATCCCTTTGAAGCTGTGCCAGCTCGTCTATGCTGTCACCTGTCACATTGTACTTGATATCGTTCTTCCTGCCCATTATGCCAAGTCCCGAACACGGAAGGTCTGCTATTACCACATCAGCCTTTCCGACAAGGTTCTCATCAAGGTCTCTCGCATCCCATGCCTCGACAGTGACATTTGTCAGTCCAAGTCTGTCCACGTTCTCCTCTATGAGCTCCGTCTTGTTCTCGGTGAGATCCCTTGAGATAACCCTTCCTGTCTGTCCCGCAAGACTTGCGGCATACATGGTTTTGCCGCCCGGTGCTGCACACACATCCACCACCAGATCTCCATTCTGTATACCTGCTGCCCTTACAGCCAGACACGAACTCTGATCCTGTACAACAAATTCTCCATCCATGAATCCTGGGATCCTTCTGACATAATCATATCCCTTTATAAGAAGTGATGTGTCATTCAGGCTTCCTCGCACTGTCTCTATTCCAGCGGTCTCCAGCTTCCTCTCGACTTCATCAACGCTTATCCTGTCTGTATTCACCCTTATGGATGTCGGACGCATTTCGTAGCTGCTTCCGAGTATCCTGTCCACCGTTTCGCTGTCATAGTCCTGCAGCAGTATCTCCACAAGCTCCACAGGAACTGAATATTCAACCGAATAGTATTCCAAAGGTGATGTGTTCTTATCAGGGTATTTTATACCATCCCTATTTCTTGCGATATTTCTGAGCACTCCGTTGACAAAGCCTCTGAGGCTTCCAAATCCATGATCCACCGCCAGCTTCACCGACAGGTTGCAGGCAGCCGAATCCGGAACAGAGTCCATAAAGAACAGCTCGTAAGTTCCCATCCTGAGGACGCATCTTATGAGCGGCTTGCACTTGTTCACCTTTGTTTTGGAGAACTGGTTTATTATGTAGTCCAGCTTTATCCTCTGCTCTGTGACTCCCTCGACCATTCTCGTGATGTACGCCCTGTCCTGTTTGCTCATGAACTGGTTGGCGCGGAGTGCCGTTCCAAGTGCTATATTTGAAAATGTATGATTTTTCTCTATGTCCAGTAATGTGGTCAGAACCACCTCTCGAGTCTTTGTATCCATTCTACCTCTGTCCATTCTTCATCAGATATATTTGATCAGATGTGCTCTCCGGCTGTGAGTTTATTGCCCGCAAGGAACGCCGCCGCATCCATAGGCTTCTTGCCCTCAGGCTGCAATCTTGTTATCTGGAGTGCATCCTGTCCACACGCTATGGCAAATGTCTTCTTGGTCACCATGGTTATCTCACCCGGTGCAATGCCATCCTCACGACTCACTACCTTTGCCCCATATATCTTGACATTCTTGCCGCCTATCCTTGTGTATGCACAAGGCCATGGCTGAAGGCCTCTCACAAGTCTCTCTATCTTCTCTGCCGGCTCACTGAAATCTATATCTCCCATACCCTTGTTCAACATGGAAGCGTAACAGCTCAGGCTGTCATCCTGAGGTGTCCGGACCGCAGTTCCATTCTCAAGCTTTTCAAGGGTTGACAGTATAAGCTGCGCACCGCTTGCCGCAAGCTTGTCCGTCAATGTCTCTCCAGTGTCATCGTCACCGATAGACACAATCGAATGTTCTATCATATCTCCGGTATCAAGTCCCTTTGCCATGTACATGGTGGTGACTCCGGTCTCCTTCTCGCCGTCAATGATCGCCCACTCGATAGGCGCCGCACCGCGGTACTTCGGGAGCAGCGATGCATGGATATTGACACATCCGTACTTCGGAATATTGAGTATGCTCTCAGGAAGTATCTGGCCATATGCTGCCACAACTATCACATCAGGTGCATACTCTCTGATGATGTCCACGTTCTCCTGCTCACGGAGCTTCACCGGCTGATATACCGGAATATCATATTCCATTGCCTGTACCTTCACCGGTGTCGGTTGAAGCTTTTTGCTCCTTCCCTTTGCCTTGTCCGGCTGCGTAAAGCATGCCACAACGTCATGTCCCGCTTCCACTATGGATACAAGTGCGTGCACGGCAAAATCAGGGGTTCCCATATATATAACTCTCATCTGCATGTCCTCCTTGTTATAGGTTAAGTATCTCTTAATTCTGCTCTACCTCGTGAAGGCCATCCTCGACAAGATCCTTGTAGAGCTTTCCGTCAAGATGATCAAGCTCGTGGCAGATAGCTCTCGCCAGAAGTCCCTCTCCCTCGACTGTAAACTCCTCCATATTCTCGTCAAATGCCTTGCATATTACATGCATAGGTCTTGTAACTGTTCCAAATTTTCCAGGAAGGCTGAGGCATCCCTCCTCACCTGTCTGCTCTCCGTCTGATTCTGTTATCACAGGATTTATAAGACAGAGTGGATTGTCATCGCCGACATCGATAACAACTATCCTCTTGAGGATTCCAACCTGAGGTGCGGCAAGTCCAACTCCATTTGCCTCATACATGGTATCAAACATGTCATCTATGAGTGTAAGTGTTCTGTCATCCATCTTCTCAACCGGTCTGCACACCTTTCTGAGTATGTCATCTCCGTCATATCTTATATTTCTTATCGCCATGTCCACAAATCTCCTTTTCACTAATACATATTTACCGGATTCAGGTCAAAGAATACACTCACATCGTTCTCTCCGTTCTCCTTAAGCCATTCCTCGACATAATCCTTGACATCCACCAGCATCCTGTAATCCCGGTGTTTTATATACAACACCCGCCTGTACACATCCTTTATCTTTGATATGGCCGGTTCCGAAGGACCGATCACAGACAGATGTCCTGCATTTATATATTTTCCCCTTATAAGAGAATACATCCTATCCATTATATTGGCAAGCTGTTCTTCGTCCATGCCCGTGCCCATTATGACCATCATATTCCACTCCGGCGGATACCTCATGAGTGATCTGTACGCCTCCTCGATATCGTAGAATGCCCTGTAATCCTGGGACGCTGCCGCAGTTATGACGTAGTTGTCCGGCTTGTAGGTCTGTATCACAACCTTTCCGGGCACATCACCTCTTCCGGCTCTTCCCGCAGCCTGGGTCAGCAGGTCAAATGTCCTCTCACCGGCTCTGTAGTCTCCGCTGAACAGTGTGAGATCCGCCAGCAGCACACCCACAAGTGTCACTCTGGAAAAGTCATGTCCCTTGACTATCATCTGGGTTCCTATGAGTATGTCCGCATCGCCTCTTCCGAAGCTCTCAAGTATCTGCTCATGAGAATTCTTCTTCGAGGTCGTATCCCTGTCCATCCTTAAGGTCCTGGCCTCCGGGAACAACCTGTGTACCTCCTGCTCGACCTTCTCGGTTCCGACTCCATAGCCTCCTATGAGCTTTGAACCGCACGCCGGACATTTGTCCGGCTCCGGCATTCTGAATCCGCAGTAGTGGCACACAAGCACGCCCTTCTGTGTATTATTTCCAGAGTGCAGTGCCATGGACACGTCACAGTGCGGGCATTTCACTGCCTCTCCGCAGCTCCTGCAGGATACAAAGCTGTTATATCCCCGCTTGTTGATGAACAGCATGATCTGTTCCCGCTTGCTGAGCCTGTCCGCTATATCATTTGCAAGCTCGTCGCTTATTATGGATCTGTTGCCCCGGTGGAGTTCATCCCTGAGATCTACTATGCTTGTCTCTGCCATGGCTCTGCCCTCAACACGGCTGTCCATGGTCCACAGCCTGTACTCACCCGCCAGTGCACGCTTGTAGCTCTCCACAGAAGGAGTTGCGGAACCGAGTATGACACTCGCCCCCTCAAGCCTTGCACGTTCTATGGCAGTCTCCCTTGCGTGATATTTTGGCGGGCTGTCACTCTTATAGCTGCTCTCATGCTCCTCATCTATTATTATAAGTCCCAGCTTCTCAAATGGGGTAAACAGCGCAGACCTCGGGCCTATCACCACATCCACATCGCCCTTCCTTGCGCGCTCAAACTGATCATACTTCTCCCCGCTGCTGAGCTTTGAGTTGACCATGGTCACACGGTCACCAAAGTATCTGGAGAAATATGTCAGTGTCTGATACGTGAGTGCTATCTCAGGTATCAGCACGATCGCCTGTCTGCCCGCGCGGACGACTTCACGGATACACCTCACATACACCTCAGTCTTGCCGCTTCCCGTCACGCCATGAAGAAGATATGTCCTGTGTATACCCTGATCTGCATCACTTACGAAATCATCGACTATCCTCTGCTGGTCACTGTTAAGCTCTATATCAGGAGCCTCAAATGCCTGCTGCCTCACCGCGTCAGACACCACATCCCGGTATCTGCTGTCCTCAACGATACGAACGACACCTTCGTCCTCCATGGCCTTAACCGCCTGATATGACACATTCAAAGTCCCGGTGGCCTCCGTCATTGTGAGCTCATGTCTCACCATAAGCTCGCGGAGGAGCCTGAGCTTTGCCCTGGCATTCTTCTTCATATATCTGTATTCCCATGTGTCCACATCCTCGCATGAAAGGACAATATATCTGACCACCACGGACTTAACCGTTTTTTTCACCGGCATCACCGTCTGGATGGCATTTATCATGGTGGAGCCGTAGTTCTCCTTTATCCACGCCGCAAGGGCAAGGAGCCTTCCCGGAGCTGCCACGCCGTCCTCGCACAGAGAATCTATAGACTTTATCCTGCTCTCATCATATTCCGTGGAATCCGATATCCCTATGACATAGCCTTTTCTCAGATTATTTCCCTTGCCAAATGGAATGTTGACCTGACTTCCTATCTGTATCCTGCCGGCAATATCGTCAGGAATAGCATATTGAAATGTTCTGTCTATCGCCTCATGGGATATATCAATTATCACATCTGCGTACAATCCCCGCATTTTTCTCCTCCAATATCTGCCGTATCATTTCTCTCTCGTCCATTTGTGTCCTGCGTCCCTCTATATCCTGATATGTCTCATGGCCTTTGCCGGCCAGAAGGACTATATCATCCCTGTCCGAAATCTCCAGAGCGTATCTTATAGCATCCAGACGGCTGCATATCTTTACATATTCTCCTCCGCCCTCGAGAACCCCGGTCTCAATATCCGTCATTATCGCCTCCGGGGATTCAAACCTCGGGTTATCACTTGTTATGACCGTCATATCCGCCAGCCTGCCCGACACAAATCCCATGCCTTTTCTGCGCCCGGCTGATCTGTTGCCGCCGCATCCGAACAGACATATAAGCCTCTTCGGCCTGTACTGTCTGAGGGTGGTCAGTACATTTTCCAGGCTCACGGCATTGTGGGCATAATCGATGAATATCCTTGCGTATCCCGGAATCTCCACCGGCTCGAGTCTGCCCCTCACCTTCATATCCGACTGCGAATCCTGCATTACCTCCATCGGTATCCCGATGATCCCGCAAGTGGTTACCGCAGCAAGAGAATTGTACACATTGAACTCTCCCGGTATGCCAACAGTCATGTAAGTGCTCTCCCCGTCCGTTCTCTCACACTCATAGCCTATCCCCATAACTCTATGGAGAATGAGCCTGTGTATTGCTCCCGCCATACACACATTACCATCCCCGGCTGCAGTGTGATTCCTCACACCATAATATACCACTTCAGCCCCTGCATTCACAGCCTCGGCAGCAATACACCCAGAATACATGTCATCTGCATTTATCACCGCAGTCTTACACTTTGAGAACAGGCTTCTCTTCCATCTCCCATACTCGGCAAATGTGCGGTGTTCATTCCGCCCAATGTGATCCGGAGCAAGATTTGTATATACGCATATATCAAATTCTACCCCCGACACACGGCTGTGCATAAGCCCCTGTGACGATACCTCCATGACGCAGTATTCCGCACCATTTGCCACCATGTCTGCAAGCTTGCGATGGAGATATATCGTTCCCGGAGTGGTGTTCACAGATGGTATCTTCCGAATACAGTCATCGATCTCTATGGTTCCCACAAGACCGGTTCTACGCCCCCATCTGTCCAGCATAGACTTTATCATACATGCGACCGTGGTCTTTCCCTTTGTCCCGGTCACACCTATAACCTTCATACTTCGTGACGGAAAATTCCAGAAATTATTACATATCATTCCTATACCGTGGCGATAGTCATACAGTCTCACGATCAGTACACCATCGGTATCCCCCCAGCGTCCGGCTGACCGCTCCGCAGGTATGCCGATATCATCTGTCATGACTATACACGCTGCGCCCCTTGCCACGGCATCATCTATATAGCGATGTCCATCTGTTCTCGCACCTCTCCGGCACACAAAAAGAGTTCCCTGTGTGACATCTCTGGAATCATCTGCCAGATCCGTAATCTGACAGTCAATGTCCCCTGCCAGGATCTCATAGACCGTGCCTTTTAGAACATCTGACGCCCTCATGATACACCTCCCGTCGACATATTCCTGTTTATTTAGAATATGCCACATCCGGCACAGTTGTGTATCAGAAAAATAGGAGGCTGTGCTAAAAGCTCCAACCTCCATTCTTCTCACTTACCGCTATATATTCCGGTCTGTTAATCCTCGTCTGCTCCGACGATCTTTACCTTTCCATGGTAAACTTCATCTACAGCGATGGATAATGGCTTCTTCTTTGGGTCTGCTGCCACCATAGGCTCCTGACCATCAATGATCTCTCTTGCTCTCTTTGCTGTTGCAAGAACGATTGAATATCTGCTGTTTACTACAGGCTGCTCACCTGGCTCAACCTCTGCATTTACTACTGACATTAAGTCTGTGTATGATGGATGTAACATGATATTATATCCCCTTTCTTATATGATTATTGAAATATTCTTCTAAACTGCTGTCCACTGTTATCCAGTCTAATTTATCAGAGTTTCTTTATCTCTGCAAGCTCTTCTTTTATTCCGGCTATATATCCAAGCTGATTATCTCTTCTGCAGCCATAGCTTCTGATGACTGAATCCACGGTGTGTATACACTCGTCCAGATCATCGTTGACTATGATGTAGTCGTACTTGTCCATGTCCTCAGCTTCCTCTGTGGCCTTTCGGAGTCTCTTGATTATGGTCTCCTCCGACTCTGTTCCTCTTCCTGCCAGTCTGCTCTTAAGCTCGCTTATGCTTGGAGCTGATATAAATATGAGAAGCGCATCAGGGAACTGCTTCTTGACATTGAGTGCGCCCATGACCTCTATCTCGAGTATGACGTCCTTGCCATCAGCAAGCTTCTCCTCAACATACTTCTTTGGAGTTCCATAATAATTCTCTACATACTGTGTCCACTCGATAAATCCGCCGTAGTCAATGAGATTCTCAAAATCCTTGCGATCCATGAAATAATACTCTCTTCCATCGACCTCACCCTCTCTCGGTGATCTTGTCGTCGCCGACACTGAAAGGTTATATCCAAAATCCGACACAAGTCTCTTGACAACTGTGCCCTTTCCAACTCCTGAAAAACCGGATATGACTATGAGCGATCCACGCTTTGTATTCTTATCTGCCATCATCATTACCTCTAAAAATTATGTACTCTATTCCAGATTCTGTATCTGCTCTCTGACCTTCTCTATGTCAGTCTTGAGCTGTATCGCCTTGTCTGACACATCAAGTGAATTGGCCTTTGAAAGTATCGTGTTCGCCTCTCTGTTCATCTCCTGTGCGATGAAGTCCAGCTTCCTGCCGACGCTTCCGCCATCCTCCAGAATCTTCTTCGTGCTGCTGATATGGCTCTTAAGCCTTACAGTCTCCTCGTCCACACATATCTTGTCCGCATATATAACGACCTCTGTGGCGATCCTGTTCTCATCTATAACAGGATTGTCAAGAACCTCTGTGATCTTGTCCGTGAGCTTGCGTCTATACTCCTCCACAAGTTCAGGTGATATCTCCTCTATATAATCAACGGCAGCTCTCATTCCGTCAAGCTTGTCGATCATGTCCTTCTTAAGGTTCTCTCCCTCTGTTATCCTCGACTGCACGAACATCTTCGCAGCCTCGTCAAGGGATGTCTCTATTATCTTCCACAGCTCATCCTGGTCGACCGCCTGCTCCTCAACCGTGAACACGTCAGGGAAGCCTCCAAGCTGTGCAGGTGTTATGCTGTTCTCAATTCCAAAATCCTTGGACATCTCCTCGAAATATCCCATGTACTTCTCGGCAACGTCCTTGTTGTACTTCAGCTTGACATTGTCATCCGAGAAATCCTCGTATGTGATGAACACGTCAACCTTTCCTCTCTCAATATATTTTTTGAGATATGTTCTTATGTTTGTCTCAAAGAAGCTTATCTTCTTCGGGAGCTTTATATTGATGTCGCAGAATCTGTGATTGACTGACTTCATCTCTACAACTATCTTGTATGCATCAGTCACCCTCTCGCTGCGGCCAAATCCTGTCATGCTTTTTACCATATCTGTCTCCTAATATTCCCAGGTTATATGTTGTTTTCAATTACCTGATAACAGATAATATATTATACTTCACACCTGTTTAAAAATCAAATTATTTATTGTACTTCCTCTATTCCCGCAATCCTCGGCTCTGCAATCATCGAGTAATTCGTATGATATATTACAAATCCAGGCTTTGCCCCCGCAGGCTTTTTGATATTTCTGCGCTCGGTATAGTCTATCTCCACCTTCGGTGCCGTCCTTCCAGACGAATAATACGCTGCAAGTCTTGCCGCCTCCTCATATGTAGAATCAGGAAGTTCTCCCGCACCCTCAAGTCTCACGATGACATGGGAACCCGGCATCTTCTTAGCATGGAACCACATATCCCCACCATTTGCGAATTTAAATGTGAGCTCATCGTTCTGGATATTATTCTTGCCCACATACATATGAAATCCATCGCTGGATATGTAGTGCAGCGGTTTTGACTTTGCCTTTTTCCTGTCGCCCTTGCGTCCGTAATGTCCCTTTACATATCCGCAGGCTACGAGCTCCTCCTTGACCTGTGCCAGTGAATTCTCATCTATCGCCATATCAAGGAACGTCTGCACCGACTGAAGATGCTCCAGCTCACTCTTCGTCTCGACAGTGAGCTGTGTAAGTGCCTCATAAGTCCTCTTGAGCTTGTTGTATCTCGCAAAATATCTCTTGGAGTTGTCCATAACAGATATGGTCTTGTCAAGCGGGATCTTTATCATCTCGTTAGTATAGTAGTTGAGAGCCTCAAAACTGTCCGCTCCCTGTTCTATATTGTAACCATATGTGTTGATCAGTTCTCCGTACACACGGTACTTTTCCCTGGATTCAGTGTCCTTTAACTGAGCGAGCTGCAGGTCGTACTTCTTGCTCGTTCTCTCAATGGCATTCGAGACGATCTTTCTGAGATCCGATGACTTCTGTCTTATCCTTGTGACCGCACTCTTTCTGTAGAAATACTCATCAAGCACCTTTGAAATGTCATCCCTTGATTCTATGGTCTTGTCGCTGTACATCGACAGATGCACCGACGAGAACTCCACTGGAGTGTAACCGTCCAGTATGATCTCAGGAGTATAGTTCCCGTTCCTTATATCAGATACTATCCCGGCAAATTCATCATAAAGCCTTGCGACATCCGCCTCGCTCATGCTGTCCACAGGCATGTTGCCGTCAAGTCCTGCCCTGTAGGTTATCTCACTCGCCACAACCGGTGAAAATCCGGTTATGTTCTGGTATATCGCCTTTATGATATTCGTAGGGCTCGAGCTCACACGCTCTATGAAGTCCCCGCGCTCTATCTCAAGCGGGGATACCTTTCCTCCCGCCGGAGGATACTCATAAGTCCTGCCCGGAAGAACCTCCCTCACTGAGCTCACCATATGGGATATATGCTTTATGCTGTCGATGATGACATTCTCATCCGTGGCAAATATGATATTGCTGTGCTTACCCATGATCTCTATGATGAGTTTCTTTCTCTTTAGATCTCCAAGCTCGTCCAGATGCTCGATGACCATGACAACTATTCTCTCAAAGCCCGGCTGATACACATCAACTATCCTTCCGTTGTTGATATGCTTCCTGAGGAGCATACAGAAATTCGGCGCTGTCATAGGATTCTCCTTGGCGGACTGCTGAAAGTATATAAGCGGGAGGCTTGCATCCGCAGACATGAGCAACCTGTAATTCTCCCTGTTATTCTTTATTACTATGTTGAGCTCGTCCTTCTCCGGCTGATATATCTTATATATCCTTCCGTCGATGAGTTTCTCCTTCATGTCTCTTACCACATTGGATATCACTATTCCGTCAAACGCCATATCTGTCTCTCCTATATCCCTGAAAAAAGGCAGAAAATGCAAATTCATTCTCTGCCTCTTCCATATCTACTACCACATTACTGCTATCCTGATCCTACAGTGAATTGTAGAGATCCTTATATATATTCGCCGAGTTATACCATGAGTAATCCTGTCTCATGCCACGCTCCTGGATTCCATACCATGCCTCTTTGTTGTTATAGTACACTTCCTTTGCATAGTTTATGGCATTGAGGAGCTCATATGCATCATAATTAGCAAATGAGAATCCTGTTCCTGTACCCTCGAACTGATTATAAGCCTCAACAGTATCTGCAAGACCACCTGTCTCTCTTACTACTGGAACTGTGCCATATCTGAGTGCCATGAGCTGTGTGAGTCCACATGGCTCAAATCTTGAAGGCACGAGCATCACATCGCAGCCTGCATACATCTTATGAGATCTCTCATCTGAATAATAGATGTTCGCTGATACCTTTGCAGGATGTATTCCCTGATAATACTTGAACATGTTCTCGTACTTGCCGTCACCGGTTCCGAGGACGATGAACTGTACTCCGTCACAGCATATATCGTTCATGATCCTGTCAACCAGATCAAGACCCTTCTGGTCTGTGAGTCTGGATATGATTCCTATTACAAACTGATTCTCATCCTGAGGAAGTCCACATTCCTTCTGCAGTTCGATCTTGTTGATCTTCTTGAGCTGTCTGAAGTTATCCACGCTGTAGTTCTTATATACCTGTGGATCTGTTGCAGGATTCCATACCTCGTAATCTATACCGTTGACAATGCCCCAGAGTGACTGCCATCTGGCACTTAAGAGCCCGTCAAGTCCCTCTCCATAATATGGAGTCTGTATCTCCTTGGCATATGTGTTACTTACCGTTGTTATCTTATCTGCATATACAAGTCCGCCCTTAAGCATGGAAGCATCCTTCTGGATCTCCAGCTTGTCCGGTGTAAATACATAATCAGGGAGTCCTGAATACTCCTGAATGGTCTTTATATCCCACTTGCCCTGGAACTGGAGATTATGAATAGTCATAACAGACTTCATGCTTGTATAGAACATATCTCCTGCAAACAGAGTCTTGAGATATACAGGCACAAGTCCTGCCTGCCAGTCATGACAGTGAAGTATATCCGGCTGGAAACCGATCGATGGAAGGATCGAAAGCGCTGCCTTTGAGAAATAACAGAACTTCTCGATATCCCACTTTACATCACCATAAGGTGTAAATCCGTTAAAGTAATACTCGTTATCTATGAAATATACCTTGACACCCTCATACTCCAGATACATAACGCCAACATAATCATTCTTGTAACCGATGTCCATATAAAAATGCGTTATATACTGCATCTTCTCCCTGTACTTGTTCGGAATACAGAGATAATTCGGCATGATGACTCTCACATCATACTCGTTCTTATCAAATATCTTTGGCAGTGTTCCAACTACATCCGCAAGACCACCCGTCTTTATAAATGGCACACACTCTGATGCTATATATGCAACCTTCTTCATCAAATAAACCCTCCATAACATTTAGACATTAAATCCTTGTACATTATATCACACGGGTATCCATAATTCAATAAATCAGTGTATCTATATTGTTGCATTTGCCACATTCCGCTGATATACTTTTAGCATGCAGCCGCACGCAGATACGGCTGGATCACAATCCAGAAAACAGGAGATTTTCAATGTTAGACATCACCATCACCGAGACCAGGGACTTCGTGAAGAAGCTTCTGATGGACAATACATTTGACCGTTTTCTCGCCATGGAGGCATTTGTAAAAAGCGGGATAACATACAGCTTTGACGGAAGGGTAAACAAGGATTTCTATGACAAGGAGGAGCTGGAGCTCATGGCTTCCACATCCTACGCCTCATGGGAGTCCATAAAACCACATGTATATAATGTTATAAGAGGAAAGAAGCTGCCACTGAGCTTCAAGATAGTGCTCGTGCTCTCCCAGCCGGACATCATGGATATGCTTGAGAAGAACCATCTCACCATACCTGTATCTGATGTGGCAAATCTCACCTTGAACGTCTACTATGACGGCATGAGCATACAACTCACATCCATGGCGACCCAGAACATATTCACCATGGATAAGACCCTTGAGCATGTGTGGGATGCGGAGATCAAGGATTTCCTGAAGACTGCCGGAATATATTTCACCGAAAGCTGATTTTTTGAAGAAATTTAATATGATTTTTGAAGATCCGGCACCTCATCTGATGCCGGATTTTTTACGCGCCGCCCCTGTTAGCACTCATTTTGTCTGAGTGCTAATTTTTTCTTGACTTTAGTTCCCAGCTGATTTATCATACCTTTTAGCCTGATGTGTCAGTGTACATTTCTATTAAGATTGAACACAGATCGGGGATGACACATCTTTCATTGAAAACCATTATATTTTAAGGAGATGTATACAATTATGAAGAACGGAAATTTATCGATCAACAGTGAAAACATTTTCCCTGTCATCAAGAAGTGGCTGTATTCAGACCACGATATATTTGTCAGGGAGCTTATATCAAACGGCTGTGATGCCGTGACAAAGCTTAAGAAGCTGTCTCTCATGGGCGAATTTGACGAGCCGGATGAGCCATATCGTATAGATGTGACCACAAGTGCCAACGACAAGACCATCACATTTACCGATAACGGTATCGGTATGACTGAGGCGGAGGTTGAGAAATATATCAACCAGATTGCTTTCTCAGGAGCCGAGGCATTCCTTGAGCAGTACAAGGACAAGGCAACAGAGGAACAGATCATCGGCCACTTCGGACTGGGCTTCTACTCCGCATTCATGGTTGCCGACAAGGTCACCATCGAGACAAAGTCATACAAGGACGGCGAGGACGCTGTATACTGGGAGTGCGAGGACGGCCTTGAATACTCCATGAAGAAGTGCATTAAGGCTGACCGAGGTACTACCATCACCCTTTATCTGAACGAGGACAGCTATGAATTTGCAAATGAATACAGGATCAAGGAGGTCATCGACAAGTATTGTTCGTTCATGCCTGTTGAGATCTACTACACCAACGCAGACGAGCCACAGGAAGATCCTAAGGATGCTACTGTAGACGTGGATGCAAAGGAAGTCAGCGACACAGCAGATAATGCTGAGGACAGCAAGGGCCCAGACGCAGACGATACAAAGGCCGAGGAGAAGAAGCCTGAAGCTCCTAAGCCACTCAACACCACTACCCCACTGTGGGCAAAGCATCCAAACGACTGCACCGACGAGGAATACAAGGAGTTCTACAGAAAGGTATTCCACGACTACAAGGAGCCTCTGTTCTGGATACACCTGAACATGGACTACCCATTCAACCTGAAAGGTATCCTGTACTTCCCTAAGATCAATACACAGTATGACAACCTTGAGGGAACGATCAAGCTGTACAACAACCAGGTATTCGTCGCCGACAATATCAAGGAAGTAATTCCTGAGTTTCTCATGCTCTTAAAGGGATGTATCGACTGTCCTGATCTTCCACTGAACGTATCACGTAGTGCGCTTCAGAATGACGGATTTGTCAAGAAGATCTCAGACTACATCACCAAGAAGGTTGCAGACAAGCTGTCCGGCATGTACAAGACACACAGAGAGGACTACGAGAAGTACTGGGATGACATCAACCCATTTATCAAGTTTGGTTGTCTGAAGGATCTCAAGTTTCTCGACAAGATGAAGGACTTCTGTATATACAAGAATCTCGAGGGCAAATATATAACTCTCCCTGAGTATCTTGAGGCAGGAAAGGAAAAGTATGAGAACAAGGTATTCTATGTAACCGATGAGCAGGCTCAGTCACAGTACATCAATATGTTCAAGGCTGAGGGCATGGACGCGCTGATCATGACACAGACCATCGACAGCCCATTCATCACACTGCTTGAGCAGAAGAATGAGAATGTTCACTTCTACAGAATAGACGCTGAGCTCTCTGACAACTTTGTCGGCGAGGAGCTCTCCGAGGAGACTGCAAAGGAATACAAGGATAAGCTCACAGCTACATTTGAGAAGGCTCTCGACATGAAGAACCTGAATGTAAAGGTTGAATCCCTGAAGGATGAGAATACATCTTCTATCCTCACCCAGCCTGAGGAGACAAGACGTATGCAGGAAATGATGAAGATGTACGGCATGGCCGGTATGGATCCATCAATGTTCGGTCAAGGCGAGGGAGAGACACTCATCCTGAACAGCAACAACAAGCTTGTTAAATACGTTCTGGACAACCCTGACAGCGACAACACAGCTACGATCTGCTGCCAGTTATATGATCTGGCCGTACTTGCCAACCGTCCACTGTCAGCAGAGGCAATGACCAAGTTCATCGCAAGAAGCAACGAGATCCTTGGAATACTTACAAAGTAATATAATCTGTCTGCCGGTTTACGGCAGCAGATCTTAATGGATAACTAACACAACAAAAAGCAGCAGCCCGATATGTCTTTGATAGCATATCAGGCTGCTGCTCTTTTATTCTATTCCACTCCCTAGTGGGCAAGTATCTCCACTCCATGTTCTGTCATAACCAGTGTGTACTCCCACTGTGCCGATGGTGAGCCATCCTCCGTGTAGATAGTCCAGCAGTCATCTGCATCCTGATATACATCAGGGCCGCCCATGTTGATCATAGGCTCAATGGTAAACACCATTCCCGGAGCAAGCACATAATCCTTGCCAGGCTGTCCTATATGACTTACATAAGGCTCCTCATGAATTGCAAGACCTACTCCATGGCCGCCTATCTCACGGACAACCGAATAGCCCTGCTCCTGTGCAAATTTGTTGATGGCATATCCTATATCTCCTATGGTCACATATGGCTTGCTGCACACCTCAACACCTATATCAAGAGCCTTCTTTGTATCCTCTACAAGCTTCTTCCATGCGGGATCAACATTTCCCAGCATGAACATTCTTGATGAGTCTCCGAAATATCCCTTGTACTCTGTTGTACAGTCGATATTAACTATATCTCCATCCTGGAGAATAATGTCATCACTTGGAATGCCGTGGCATACCACATCATTTACCGATATACACACACTCTTAGGATATCCCTCATATCCAAGACATGCAGGAATAGCGTCTATGGACTTTGTATAGTTATAGATAAGGTCATCCAGCTCTCTGGTAGACACTCCTATCTTGACAAATGGAGTTATGTAGTCGAGCACAGATGTGTTGACCTTTGAAGCCTCCCTGATTCCCTCGATCTGCTCTGCGTTCTTGATCATCGCATGTGTAGGGATCTTGAATCCTCTGTTCTTCATATCCTCAAGCTTATCGTCAAGAGCCAGGTGACAGGCCTTGTATTTCTTACCACTTCCGCACCAGCACATATCATTTCTACCAAGTTTCATAATTAACCTCTTTCTTTATTGCATAATATTTTCATTACATACCTATGGTATTAGCCACAAATACTATAATACGTTTTTGAGAATAATTCCACATTTTAATATGATAAATATTGTCAATTATCCTCGTCTATCCCCAGATACCTGGCAACATATGTATAATACCCCGACTCTGTTATGTTGTCAGCTGCTGTAAATTTATCCGCGACATATAGCTGCATCGCAATGAAGCTGTCATCCGATACCTCCGCACCCGTGTGGGATGTCAGCGTGTCCGTGACTGCGTTATATTCAAATGCATCCGTTATAAAGCTTCTGTCCGGGAACAGCACCAGTCCTGTACTATCTGACAGGATATCCCTTCCTATGATGAGCCTCGAATCATAATCCACTCCCATGAGATTGAGCATGGTCGGCAGGATATCTATACTGCTGCACACCTTGTCAACTCTCACCGGCTTCTCCATCGACGCCGACCATATGACAAGTCTGCTCCTGTACGCCTCAAGACTGTTTTCAAAGTTCTCCCCTGCCAGTTCATCCACAACGTCCATATTGTCATACGGTACATGATCCCCCGCCAGGACGATAACAGTATTGTCCAGCAGCCCCTTCTTCTCAAGTCTCTTCATCATATATTCAAGCATCTTTTCCATTTCGTACTGGGATGCCAGATATGCCTTTGTCGTATCCAGGACATAGTTAAGGTCACTGACCACAGCCTTGTTCTTCTCCGCCATGGCATTTGCCGCACCGTATCCATATGGCACATGACCGCTGACCGTCAGGTAGTACAGGTGGAACGGCTGCGTCTCTGTATACTTGTCAAATGTCTCCTCCATCATGACAAGATCCGACTGAGGCCACATGTCCTGCCCGTTCTCGTCAGTCTGGTACTCAAGCCCATTACCGCTGGCTATCCACTCGTATCCCAGCGCCGGATGGGTGATATTCCTGTCATAATATGTATAGTCGTTGTCATGGAATCCGTAACAGCTATAGCCGAGTCTCTTGAGCGTATTCGCCATGGAAAACAGCATGCCATTCTCATTGTCGGCAGCCCTGCACATACTGAGGTATGAACCGTTCTTAGTCGGGCTTCCCATCAGGTTTGCATACTCTCCGCCTAATGTTGAACCGTACCATAGCGGCTGATAGTAATTTTCAAAGACAAAGCCCTCGTCCGCAAGTTTTGACAGTGTAGGGAACAGACCGGAATCAAGCGCATAGCCTGAGAACCCCTCCGCAGTTATCCATATGACATTATAGCCCTCGAACATACCTGTATATTCATTCTTATTTGTCGGGGGTATATTTGCAAAATATTCGCTGAGCGATGAAACCGCATCATTTCCCGCAAGGTCATTTATGGCATCAAAATCCAGATCCAGGACATTCGGGGATGTGTCGATCACAACCTCCTCTGTGGTCGCTTCCGCGACATCCACCGTCTCGGTGGTAATCTCCTGCATCGTTGTGCTCTCTGTGGAGGCAAGTGAGTCGATATCGACCTCACCACCCGAGGCAAAATTTATCCTGCTCTGTGCTGAGCTCTTGCCTGCGATACCCTCTCTGACATCCACCACAAAACTCTCCATGACGCCGAGCTTTTCAACAGAGAGATCAACCGATGTATATTCCTTGTATAAATTGTACGGACTGTACACATCCGAGTCCACAGCCCACATCACAAACAGTGTTGTGGCATACACTAGAGCTGTTCCGGCGGCACCTATGAGGTTCACCCACCACCTTCTCCTGTCAAATGCCATAAATGTCCATATGCACACGATCATTATGAGCACCGGGACAGCCAGAAGAATAACGTCCACTATCTGTGCCTTTATATTGGATATGACCGTGTCCGCATTGTCCACAGCCTGATTGCCGAATTTTATGGTTCCAATAACAGACAGATAGTTGTTGAAGACCGAATGATATACGTACTGGGCGATGAAGATCACACCCGTAAACAACGTGAACAGCGTTGCAAGTATCTTATTGATGACCGGCGGAAAAAATCCTGTCAGCACGCCGAACACGCCTCCAGCCACCACCGCAAATGCTATTATAGCGGCTATGTTTCCATCATCCAGGCTGAAATTCATGCCGTGAAACAGCAATTCATAATACAGGATCAACACAGTGAACAGTATCCACCCCGACCATTCTCTGAAATATTCCCTTACATCCCCAAACATCGCCTTAAAAAACTTTATCATACGTTGAAATCTCCCATATAAACAAAAAAAATAAAGATATGGCCCTTAACTCCATATCTTTATTTTATATAATATTTTAAGACTTTTTACAATATTTTAAGATATATTATATCTACTTTACACCGTACTGATCGTAGTAAGCGTCGATAGCGGCCTTAAGGGTGTCATCTATGATAACTCTTCCCTTATACTCTCTGTTGTAAAGATGCTCCACTACCTCTGCCATTGTTACGATAGCTGTTGTCTTGATTCCGTAGTTCTCCTCGATCTCTGTCAGCGCACTCTTCTCGCCCTGGCCTCTCTCCATTCTGTCTACTGAAACCACAAGACCCATGACATCCACGTCGCCCTGTGCCTTGATGATAGGAAGTGTCTCCTGAATAGATGTTCCGGCTGTTGTGACATCCTCGATGATGACAACCTTATCGCCATCCTCTATAGGACTTCCAAGGAGTATTCCCTTGTCGCCGTGATCCTTTACCTCTTTTCTGTTTGAGCAATACTTGATGTCCTCATCGTACATCTCTGCTATGGACATAGTTGTCGCAACTGTGAGAGGTATTCCCTTGTATGCAGGGCCAAATAACACATCAAAGTCCAGACCGAACTCTGCATTTATAGCCTCAGCATAATACTCGCCAAGTCTCTTGAGCTGGGCACCTGTTCTGTAAAAGCCTGTATTGACAAAAAATGGTGTCTTTCTTCCACTCTTTGTAACGAAATCTCCAAACTTGAGTACGTTACAGTCAATCATAAATTCGATAAATTCCTGCTTATATGCTTCCATTTTAATAAAACCTCCTGTATTTACAGGGGTTCCGGGGAACCCCTTATTCTCAAAATAGCCTTACTACACACTTACTACACACTTTTGAGCTTACACAGCCTTTTCCATCTTCATCATCTCTGTAAACAGTGTATCCTCTGTCACATGACAATACAAATCCATTGTCATCTGCAAGGAGCCATGTCCGAGAATCTTCTGTAATGTCTTTGGCTGCATTCCGTTCTCAATTGCTCTGGTTGCAAAAGTATGTCTTAAGCAATGTGGTGAAAACATCTCATAGTCAGGATGCTCTTTTCGAATCCGGTTTACAATGGCACCGATTGCCTCCTGCACTATGAACTGTTGTGTAGGTCTGTTGTTTTTCGTAACAAACACCAAGTCCCTGTACTGTTCCTCTGTTTCGATTCCCTTAAAGAGAATCTTCTGTTTTTGAATGCGCTGTCGTTTCAATGCCTCCAACGCCCTCGTGGTTAATGGAATCGTTCGTCTTCCATTCTTGGTCTTTGCATCATGCATCTCAAAAATGTACTTACCATCTTTTTGAAAATAGCACAATGTGTGACGCACATACAGTACCTTCTTGTCAAAATCAATGTCCTTCCACTGAACACCACAAAGCTCTCCAATACGCATTCCGGTTTCTATGGCAAGCACAAACAGATTATAGTAGAAACTACTCTGTGCCTCACCTAAAAACAACTCTGCTTCACTTACTGTCAGTACACGTCTTTCCTTCTTATCTTCCTTGGAAATCACCGTGTTTAATTGCTTTGCAACATTTTTTGTAAGTAAATCAGAGTCGATTGCTTTTTCCAGCATATCCACCGGAATCTTTTTCGTGTTCTTTCTGGCATTATCAGAAACAAGCTCATTGAGTGCATTCTGCATGATAATCAGGTTCAATGATGTCAGCTTACGCCACCCAAGCTCCTTCTGTATCCGCTTATAATGTGTGGCATAGGATTCCCTAGTGGAATTCCTGCAATTCTTCTTACAGGTATTCATCCAAATCTCATACCACTCATCAAGGGTTACATCCTTGGTGACAACATTCAGTGCCTTCTCATCCTCATACTGTTCCTCACGCATCCTTTTACGAAGTTCATTCAGATTGCTTGCGTATATGGTCTGCGTCTTGCCGAAACGATTCACAAATCGTCCCTGATAAAGTCCATCACTCTTTCTCTGTGTAATGCCTTTACCAAGTTCTTTACCTTTTATGGATTTACCCATATCTGCCTCCTTCCAGCGTGTATATACGTTGAAAGGAACCATCAGTCCATCCAATTGTAGCATATACACACTTAATTTTCAATTAGTTTCATGGTTATTTAATAAATTCATTGTCTTTTTATGAATCAAATTTCCTAGCATCCAATCTGATTCAAAAGCCATTCATCCAGCTTGCCCTTGTGAGCATACAGTCTGTTTCCGATGCGAACCGCGAATACATCAGCATTTTCAGCCAACAACTCACGTGCCTTTGTCTGACCAATCCCCAAATAAGAGCAAAACTCTTTTACAGTCAATAAAGCCTTATCCTTCATTCTTCTACCTCCTCAAAATCCTATTTCTAAGCCAAACACAAATAAATTTCTGTTTTTTCTCCAAAAATATAGAACATTTGTTTGTGTCATATTATAATGGTTATGCGCATACCATTTCTTTTCAAAAGTAATCGTTTCTTATCAAAAACTATTACTCTCTCACTTATAGGAGATTTAGAAGGGGTTTTGCGGAAGTGTTTTTAAAAAAAGTTGCAAAAAATTTTAAATATGTATATACAAGGCAGGTTTTACGGATAAATGAACATTAGAAAACATCAGGAATTGATGGACTTCTGGGAATATTCTCATAACTTCGACAGCGAAGACGGAGCCTTTTCCATAGATGAGGATATTACCTTTGAGGCATCCCAGCAGGAATTACAAATTGAATTAGAGCATTTTAATGAAATGGATTTGGAACAGGAATTACATCCCATAAAAGATGATAATTTCCAGCCGAAGGATGAGCACCCCAATAAGACCATGTTAAAAAAGGAGCTTCGTGCCATTGCTTTAAAGCGACTGGAGGACGGTGCCCGCACTGTTTCGGATTTTGAGGAAGTGATAAGGGAATGGGACCTATTAGATTCCAACAGAGAACGCAAGGAGCGATATCACGAAATCGGCAGAGAAAACCTAGACAGCAAGAAGGATGTGGCACCACTTGCCATTGTTATCCCGGCTCCCATCAATCATGCTTACTGGCGACAGCTTATGAAAGGGGACTATATAGACATTATCTCTAACTGTCCTTTTGAGATGCACAACTCCCTTTCCGATGAGGACTATTCCAAGATTATTTATGACTTAAAGGACGACCATAAGGAGTTGATATACTTCCTATATCTTAGAGATTTCACTACCAGTCAGCTTGCTGCTTTACGTAATCAGAGCGACAGAAATATCCGTGGTGTCCGCTCTACTATTCTTGGTCAGATTGAGAAAAAGGTTCTTATGATACTGGTGGACAGGCAGGGAGAGGATTTTCCTTCTACCAATGGTAATCTTACCATGGAAGAACTGGACTTCCTATTAAGACATGAAGAAGAGATCCCGGCTACTATGGAAAAACTGGATAAAGAAAAGCTGGCTCTACTAAAGGAAATCGGTGTAGTGGTAAGAAGAATTGCCAGAGAACAGGAAAACCAGGCAAAGGAAGAAACCAAGAAACGCAAGAAAAATAATCGATCGGATCGTAAAAAAAAAGTTTAAATATGCATACAGACGTGCTATGATAGTAATAGTTTTTGCACAGAAAGGAATTACTATGAAGAATATCTTTCAGAAATCCAGTTCCAACTGGGTGAAATATGATAAATACGAATGGCGAACAGCCGCAAACGGAAAGTGTTATATTACACCTTCTGCGGATGCCAAGCCATCCATCTACAATCCTATCAAGGATTATGAGAAGCTGGTGCTGACCGCAATTAACATCGGTACTACTGCCATGAACAAGGCAAGTGAAGTTGAATTAAAAGAAGCCATTATGAGCTTTGTATCCGAATACGGTATGCTGGGACTAATGACTGCCCTGCCTACCACACCGGATTTTATTACATATGAGGCAGTCTATCTGCCAAAGAATCATTTTATCAAGGAAGGAAGCATCTCTACAGAGAAGTATCTGTCCTACTTTTTCCCTTTTGACAAGATTGATTTTCGCAAGAAAAGTGTGGAATCAAGTTGGAGTACTGACTGCGTAGAGATGATTGCTTTAATTATGACCATGAAGAATAAGCCGCAGGCTGTTATGATGAGTTTTCAGAATGAATATGCCGAGCCCTATGAATGGCTTGTGGAAGTATTCCGTGACTGGGCATTTACCTTCTTCTCCAGCTTTCTTTATTATCTGGACTACGACAGACTGGATAAGAATGAACGTAACCTATACCGTCAGGGAATGGCTGCTTTCGGCGGTGTGGCACCTACCTACCGCATAGAATTGCGGGAACGCCCTACCATTGTCTGGGACTTCAATTCCTTATTGTTATGTGTACAGATGATGTTTTCCTTTATGCTGACGGATGAAAACTCCACCATGAAGGTATGTAAGCACTGCGGCAAAGCATTTGTTGCCACCAGACCGAATATGGAATTCTGCTCACCACAGTGTAAAAACCAATACAATGTGTATAAAAGCAGAGCCAAAAAGAACGATACACCAACATAGGAGGACTGCGTATATGAATCATTCCAATATTATTATGTACACAACCGAAGACGGTTTGACGAAAATAGAAACTACCTTTGAGGATGATACTGTGTGGCTTTCCATTGACCAAATGGCAGAGCTGTTTCAGCGTGACAAATCAACGATATCACGTCACATCAAAAATATTTTTGAAGAGGGAGAATTACAGCGCATTTCAGTTGTTGCAAATTTTGCAACAACTGCCGCCGACGGAAAAACCTACAATGTCGATTACTACAATCTCGATGTAATCATCTCCGTAGGCTATCGTGTAAAATCCCACCGTGGTACACAGTTCCGTATCTGGGCTATGAGAATATTAAAAGAATACATGAAAAAAGGATTTGCATTAGATGATGACCGCTTAAAAAGACTTGGCGGCGGCAATTACTTTGACGAATTGCTTGCCCGTATCAGAGACATCCGCTCCTCTGAAAAGGTATTTTGGAGAAAAGTTCTGGAAATCTATGCTACCAGCATCGATTACGATCCTAGTGCAGAAAGCTCCATCCTATTCTTTAAGCAGGTGCAGAATAAGATGCACTGGGCAGCACACAAGCACACAGCTGCAGAAGTTATTTACCAGCGTGCCGATGCTGAAAAAGATAATATGGGACTTACCTCATGGGCTAGTGACACCATCCGTCGCCCCGATGTAGAAATTGCAAAAAACTATCTTACCCAGCAGGAATTGGATGCTTTAAACAAGATAGTTACAGCCTATCTCGATATCGCCGAGGTACACGCTCTCAATCAGGAACCAATGTATATGAAGGACTGGCTGGAAACCATTGACGATTACCTGAAAATGACCCGCCGTGATATTCTTACCAGTAGCGGTCACATCAGCCACAAGCAGGCACTTGATAAGGCTCATGCCGAATACACCAAGTACAAGAACCGCTTGGAAAACACCATTTCCCCAGTTGAACAGGACTTTATCAAAAGCATTGGTACATTGGAAGAGATTGCAGATTCCGACAAGAAATAAATACCCAAAAATACTTCAGGCGGGCCTAAACAGCCCGCTTGCAACAAAATCAACTTCTTGGATTTCCTAAATCAAATTTAGCAATCGCTTCATCCAAGATTCCGCTCCATTCAGCCAATCCGCATTCATTAAATTTCTGAATCTCGGAATTAATCACGTCTAACAACATTTCCAGCTTTATTTGGTTCCGGATTAGGCTTTGAATATAACCAATGGTTTATAAAAACAGATTTTTCACTCATCTTATTTCTCATGCTCCTATGTTTTATCTCATCTCGGCACACACCATTTCACCCTTAGAATTTACATCCACATCTATCTCATGTCCACCAAATACATAACCATCATCGTATCCTACAGTATAAGAGCCATTCTGATTCACAAATATATATTTCATTCGACCCTTTAATGCGTCTGCAAATTCTTCCGGTGTAGAAAAATGAATTTCGCATTCATCTTCATATTCTTCCACGCACTCCAATGCAGCATCATACAGATCCTCATCAGATGCAATATACGATCTAAACACCTCATCCTTTGAAGCAATATGCTCTGCAAAATCTCTGGCAACAGTCAAAGGCTTTTTCCAAGTTGCCTTACTGTCCCACTCTACCTCAATATAAATTGTGATGTCATTACCTGCAAAATCATACTTACCTTCAAACAGACCTTCCGATTTTTCTAACACTAATTTCCCCAGCACCTCATCCTCTAAGACAATTGGTGCCAGATACTTTTCCTGATTTTTATCAAGCTTTGTTCCGGATGCATTTTCTTCCAAAACCTCTCTGATGTACAGAAATGCAAGTTCTCCGAAGTAACTATACTGTAATCTTCCTGCCACCTTATAAATGACACCCTCTTTAAATCTGTTAAAATATCCGCTGTTTTTCTCCTGTGCATCATGTTCCTCGTTAGGTATAGGCCATGTCATAACCTTTATCTTCTTCACCATACTGGCAGCGTTTATATCATAGATTGCAACAGCAGAACGTGTAATAATATAATACTTGTGACTCTTGTCCCATCTGGACGAGTCACCTTTTCCAACAAGAACGTAATATATGCTCTCCTCACCCTCAAATTTATTATCTTCCTGATAGATTTCATGTATATCCATAGTCGCTCCTCCACAATAATCAAATCTATTTATGCCGTTGTACACCAAAATATATAATAAAACATTTCCTTTGTTTCTATAACCCAAGCATTGTCAAAATCTGTTATAGTACCTGTTAAGGTTTTTATGGGTTCTCCTATTTCAAAGGATACTTTTCGATTCATTCCCTCAATAATTTCATGTAGCCATTTTACAACATCGTCTGTAGCATCTACAAAAACACAGTTTTTATATTCTTCAGCATCACAAGAAAAATCATTCTTTATCTGATAGTCCAAAGCTTTTTGAATAAATTCATCAATGCTTGATGTTTCATTTTTTCCTGCAACTACTATACATAAAGTCTGTTCTGAAACCTCGCAATTAAAGGCAAGATTACCAAATTCTATTCCGAACATTTAATCACTCCAATCCATAAATCACAACACTGCAACATACCCAACCTGTAGTTCCTTACAATAAATCGGAGGCGATATATTTCGAATCGCATAGTGCAGACATATCAAGCGCTAGCGCTTTTGCAACTGCTGTCAGCACAATATCAGTAGCACCGGTATATGTATATCTGTCTTCCGCTAATGACTCATAATACTTTACAAGCTTTCTGTGATGCTTGTCCTTTACAGTGTTCAAATGTCTTAAAAACAAGTCAGTTCTTTCTGCATCAGGAGCATTGTAAACATCTACAATCCCTCCATTTTCTTTACTAAAATCTCCGAAATACCCCTTATCCCTATAATAAAAACCTTTGGAAGAATAACACTTTCCTTCAAAATATAAATTACGGATAATATCCAGACGAATATCTATGTATTTTTCTTCAACCATTTTTGTTTTAATAAAATCCACTTGCTCAGAATCAACATCAAACAAATATGCTAATGAGAGTAAATTAGCCACATCGTCATATGTTAGGTTCCCTTCACAGTACAGAACCTTCTGTTTATCATTTTCTATATATTCCAAAACATCATGCTTTATCTCATCAATTTCATACCCCAATTGATATTTAATCAAAATAACAGATAATAGCTTTAAGCCTATTGCAATATGAAGTCTTGAGGCATTCTCTTGGTTAAGATTATCTTTATATCGATTAATTCTTTTTTCAAGATTTTCTAATTCTTTCTGATAGTATTCCTTTGACTTAAAATCATCTTTTATTCTATTCATAATTTTATCCCTTCATTCCGACTAATAAATTTTTCTTAATACTCTCCCGGACATACTTCTATTCCCAACGAATATTTTACCTCATTCAATAGCTCTTCCTCAGTTAAGTTATACGGAAAAGGCTCTGCATCCTCCATAGCATTATTCATAAGTTCATCATATGTTCCATACTCTATCACAATAAATGGTTTATCCGAAAAACAAACTTCATCCACTCTATAATACTGTCCATTATACTCAAAAGTCGGTCTGACAGAACTGTTTTTCACAGCATCATTTCCTCTTCCGTCAAGAAATGACACCACAAACCGTATTGCGGCTCCGTAAAATCATATTGCAATGATTTCTCCCAATCCTTTGCATTCAAAAGCGTTAAAATATTCTTATCTTCTCCATTTGTTCGGTATGTGCTGCAGCGACACTTCATGCCATGAAATTCTACAATCATTTTTTTACATCCTTACTATTTTTTGTTCAACCATATTACTCAATTTTAGCCTCTACCAAAATATAAAACTTATATTCCTCGTTCTCAATCCACATGGAAGTCTTTGTAATTTGCACATTTAAAGGGCACTGGTCATCAAATACCGTATAACATTTCGTTCCCGAGCCCTGATATACAGCCTCTCCGTAATATTCCTTTTTCATATATGTAAGCTTCAGCTTTAATGCTTTATCAAAAGTAGACCATGCATTCGAATCATTTTTCAGATATGACTCCTTGCACCTTTCTGCTTCCATTACCATATCCGAAAAATTCAACAGCTCGATTTCTGTATTTTTATCTATTTTTAATTTTGTCTTCTTAAAGCCATTTATCACCTTTACCTTTGGAACAGATGGCACTTTTGCTTCTACTTCTGCTTCAAAAGAAACGTTTTCTCCACATTCCTCATTCCAAAACACATTCGCCTGACCGGACCATTTTACCTTAATCAAATCCTGCGTAACATCTAAAATATCAATTTTTCCTGATGTGACATCCTCGTGCTCTAGCACATACAAAGTTCCTGCCTCTTCGCCCTTGTTATTATAAGCCTCATTCCATTCAAAGCTTTTTCCTATTAATTTATTTGGTTCTTTTACTCCGATATGAAAACCATTATTATGATACAATCTAATGGTTCTAAGCTCATAATCCAAATCTTCACCCTCATAGCTTCCGTCTATATCCAGAAACATGATTAATGATTTGTTATCTTCTGACATCTCAAAACCTACATTAGCAGCAGTGATTTTATATTCATAATTATTCAGTTTCAAATACATATCGATCCCTCCCGGCATTGTGTTGCTAAATTTCTAATTTTTCATTTTGAGATAAAATGTACTCCACTGGATTTTTGCAAAACCGATTTGCTCTTGATTTTTTCATAACCCCAATTATCTCTTCCATTCGTGGTGAGTAAATCTTATCTCCCACAAGAAACATTGCACCGATTTCTTGTACATATTCAATCACTGAAATTAAGTTGGTTTTCGTAAGACTTCGCAAATCCAATCGACAGCTTATTTCATCTAATATGTTATCAATGTATATGAACTCTATACACGTTTCATCCGATTTTCCATACTGGATAATGTCTTTTGACCAACTATCCTCCTGTTCAAGAAACTTAAGATTATGCGGTGGTTGAGGTATCCCTTTCCACGAAATCATTTCATCATGACTTAATCTATCAAAATTTAATCTTGCCGGTATAATATTGCATTGAAACTGCCATATCGCCATGTTAAGTCCACCCACTATCATCTATGTTATAAACATAGAATTAAAACATTCTCTCTGTATCCGTCAAGTAAACATCCTCTCCATACATACGGATAAGTTGTGCATCTTCCTCCATTAATGCCTCCACCAGCATGCGGACATTAGCCTCTGTAAGTTTTTCAACAAAAATAAACGGCGATCCGGGTTTAAGGAATGGCACATTATCTTTTTTCATAAGATACGCCACATTATCCGGAGTAGCAACAACAAATGTATATTGCTTCCCATTCTCAGTTTGAACAAGCACATCCATATTATCATTATCAGGATTGATACTGTCAAACGCTGTAGGAAAAATAATATTGTAATTCATAAGATTCTCCCTTCGTATATGAGTCTCACCTTATACTTTTCATGAAATAATTATCCAATAGCCTTCTAATATAGGATGGTGTCACAGGTACTTCCGAATCAAACGGTGGATATTCCAGATTTATCTTCTTATCTTCTGACAAAATGTGAATTCTTAATCTTCCATTATCATCAGCACGCACAAACCAATAGAATATATTTCCTTCATATTCTATTTTTCTTTTCCCTTTCTTTGCAACCATACTCAAAACCACCAATCCTATTAAACCATTTTTTTAATTTCTCCATACCAGCTCATCAGCTCTGACACAGGTGATATTCCACTCTTGGTATAGTTGTCATAACGATAGGATGCATCGAATTTATGCGTAGCAACATCAAATTCCAGCTTATATTCATTGGGACATTTTTGTTGATAACTATCACACAATTCAACCAGCTTATTAATATCTTTTGTTCCAATTGATAAAAACTCGTCAGAAGCTTCATCATCAGCAAAATTCCCCGCGGGTATAACATCGTTTCCTTTCACGAAAATGGCATTAAACATTTTCTGTGATGTATCTTGGTAAATGTAGATATATATTTTATCAACATTTCCGTTTGTATACTCCATACATAGAGATACAAACTCCGCCTGTAAATCAGTAAACGCGTCTTCAAAACCTTTCATCACAATTTTCTCCTTTATCCACGTATTTTCTCCAGTTCAAATTTTAAAACACAATCTCTCCAAGGTCCGGATAGCCCTTCTTAAGCACATCCATATTCCTTTTTAGCAGCGATAGTTTATCCGGCTGATTACTCTTAAAATAATCCGTAATAACTTGAAGTAGTGAAAGAATTTCCTCTCTTCGGTATGTGGATTGTGATATAGTCGCTATGGCGTAATAATATCCTTCCACCGGCTCCACTTTATTCTTCCCATCAGAGAACGGATACCTATTTTCTTCCAATGCTTTCATAATCACATCTACGATTCCACATCCTCTGAAAAAGGTAACATTCTCTGGTAGTCCTTTAATTTAATTGGTGCATGACTAAAAGAAGCTATCTTCTTACAATACTTCCAGATCTTTTCCTTATTGGTGTCGTCTGTATGAGACATAAGGATATAGGTCATAGGCTTTGTAATTATCATTTTTCTTTTGTCATCAAATATACCCTGTGCCTGTAATTCTTTAAATGATAACATTTCAAATGTATGTATAACCTCTCTCATTTCCTCTATTGTAGGCGCTGTATCCTTCATTGTATTTACCTCCGTTTTAGGCTATTTATAGCACTTTTAAAGCTTCTATCATTAATCACTCAACTTCATGTAATCATCTACTGGAATTCCACCCATGCAGATGATTCGTACATCATCCCATCTTTCTTTTAATGATTTTCCTCTATAAATTGTTGCATTCACTAATTCATCTGCTGTTAAAAATTCCGTTCCATTAGGAATATCACACAATCCAGCCCAGTAGGGTTTATCGTACTGTGGAAGGCAACCTATATAGTGTTCTGGTTCACTTATTTCATCAACAAAATAGAAGGATGTTTCATTCATAATTTTGCCTTTTCTCAATTCTGCCAAGAAATAGTTAAAATCTACAGTATTCAAATTATATTCTGTATGGTCCATATACTATATCCTCATAATAAACAATCATCACCGACGGCAACAAAATCAAAACCAAATCAGATGGATAACAAAAATCCGACCACTTTGTACAAAAAAGATTAATTGGCAATTGTAAACCATTTTCACAGTCATAATATATCAATATCTTGTCCACATTTAATTCACTAAAAAATGTTTCAAAAGCTTCTCTGGTTTTATCTTCATTCTCTCCCCACTGGCAATCTTTAATTAATACTGGAGCGCTATGATGAACTATATCGTTTATGTATGCACTCTCTTGAAATATTTCCTTTTCACAAATCCGAATCCATTCCTTCTCTACTTCATCCTTGGATATAACACTTATTGTAGATAGTTCCTGTTTAGATAACACTGCATATTTTTCATCGCTAAATCTCCAATAATATTTGAAATCTTCAATACTCAAATAATCACCTACTTTTTCTGCAATTCCCTTAACTCATCAAAGGAATAATCCCTATAATTTTCACCCGGCTCCAGAATAGAATTTGTCGTTGCCGGAATCACCTTTAGCAATTCATTCACATCAATATCTTTCGGAAACGGAACAATATCCCCGTGTTCATTTTCGTCCTTATGTGCACAGAAGATAAATTCTCCAGTCTCCCAATTGATAGCAAATGTGTTCATATTTCCAACAGCATCCATATCCATCAGTTCTTCATGATTTGCTATAAAATTTTCATATATAAATTCATATAATGCATCCTTATCGATTTTAATGATTCTACATTCATTGTCCTTCATCTGTCACACCTCACAACAGTTTTTGAAATCTGCATATTATATCCACTCTCCATAAAACCATATATTCGATTTCGTATAATAGTCTTCATCATTGAGTTCTTCTATATATCCAATCTCAGGCAACTTTGTCATGATTCCTCTTTCTTTCGCAAAGGAACGCTTATCATCCACTCTCGTCCATATCTGATAAGGTCCTTTCCTGTCCCAAAAGGAATTATAATACTCCTCATCATAGAAAATAATAATCTGGGATTCCCGTACATCCGGATAGGTTATAGCTGCTACTACCTTACAAAATGGTAAATCCTTCGGCTTGTTACCGATAATTTCCTCGGTCTTTTCAAGCCATTTCTTACAAAATGCAGTCTTAATCTTACCAGAGGTTTTAGGTTTCGAAAGCCATGGTCCGCATGGTACGTGAAAATGCTCGTATGAATCCTCTGTATCTTTGAAGGGCAAATCATTTGCATTTTTAAATGGATCTATTTTATCCATCCATCTTAACAGTCTTTTAAATTTTCTCTGATGTCCTCTGGATTTGCTTCGAATCATATATATTGACATTTTGCTTTCCCTTCTGTATCTTATCTGGCGCCATCCATCCACGAACCATATGCCTGACTTTCAATGTATTTTAAATTCAGCTTTTCATATTCCTCTATGGCATCACACAATCCCCTGTCGTAAGATTTACACAGCATCATTACATTATCATTTTGATAATAATCTGTATTTATGCGTACTTTCTGCCTGGTTTCCTTGGGATTATAATAGATGACATATTTCTTATCGCAATACTCCGGTGCAATGGTTTGACCTTCTGTAAGTATATTTTCCAGCTGTAACTTAATATAATTTCCCATATCAATCCCCCTAAGGCCGTCCCTGCTCCACAATCATCTCTACATTTTCAAACACATCCACAAACACCTGCTTTGCTCTTTCCAAAAGCTTATGACATACCTCCGGTTCCTGAAACAAAAAGCTTACACGCAACTCTATTCTTTTTACATCAGGATATTTTTCTTCATATTGTTTGGAATCTATGTACCAAATATAATTATTGAGTTTCTCCTGCAACAACAATAAATGTCGATTCATATCTGACCAGTCCATTCCATCTGCAAGAAGAAGTATCAAACTTGAAGTTTCCTGTTCATACGCCAAGCCATCTATGGTATCTGTATTTTCAACGTTCAGCTTATTATTGTTATTCTCTAACTCCATATCATCACCTATTCCATTATTTTCCGTATTTCCTCTGCATTTTCTTTCAAATAGCGATATTCACTTTTATCCGCCAAATCCAAATATTTTTCAAGTTCAGCCGAATGAATAATATGCAACACATGAAGTACCACAATCTTTTGGTACTCTGATGCATAAGCATCATCCTTATATTTATCTCTCCACCAAAAATCTATTGCATACTCCTCGGCTTTGTCCGGGTAAATATAAGCTAAGGATTGCAAAGCAAGACGCTGTGTATACTCATTATCAACCTGCAAAAAATCGAATATCAGCTCCCTTATTTCATCCTTACCATTACAATCCTTCAGACTCTCTGCGAATTGCCACTTTGCATTTATGTAATCAGTAGACAACACTTTCTTGCATAATAATTCGTACCACTCAGGATAATCTAATAACATTGCTACAATACGGCTACATTCGTTATCCCTTGCAATCCCAAATAAAATATCATCAAGCATCTGCTTCGAAGCTTCATCACAGGACGTGGTCTTAATTATATCAAATATAACATCACACATATCGTCAAATTCATTTAAGTCAATCTCCCATTCCCCATTGTCGCGACTTTCGCTCCAATCCGGATAGTCTTTATTCGCTCTTTTTATAAATTTGGCAATACACTTATGCAATTTTCTTTCATAATTATCAAACATATCTTACCTACCAATCAATAGCTTTATAACACATACAACTACGCTACTTGTACAACCTACACTTTACCATGTTCAGGAGGTTCATTCCACTTATATTTTCTATATTTTTTATTAAAGGGCGAACTGTAAATTACAACAATTCGCCCACAACATAACAATATAGCAAATATTACGTTTTAATAATTACTACCTTGTTTCTCTACTCTTCTGTACGCTGATACTTCTCGAATCATCTCTTACACCATAGTATTTCTTACGATACTGATATTCAGCCATAAATTCATCATACACAGTCATCTTATAACGGATACTATTCATCTTCTCTCTCGTATATCCCATACGCTGACAGTAAGCATTATATTCTGCTGTATAATCATCTGTAGGCACAGGTAGAAGCGAAGCACGTTCTTCCATAGACAGCTTAGTATAATCAATCGTTTCCGGAAAAACCTCTGTATCTTCTGATACTTTTTCTTCTGTCTCAGGAATTTCAACATCTGCTTCCTCTGATACTACAATAGCCAGTAGCTCGTCTATTGAAGCAGTCTGAATAGCTGCGATCTTAGAATCCTCTACAGTCTCAGAAATCTGCTCTTGTATTGCTTTCTCTGCGTCCTTCACTTCCGCAAATTCCTCATAAGACATAATATCTTCCTTTGCCATCTCCAAAGTCACATCTGCTGTATCTTGGTATTTGATATCTTCCAAATAATCCATATACTCCCACTTCCACTTATGGGTAGAACTGGAAAGCTGGCTTAACACCATATCCCAAAGTTCTACTGCTCTGGCAGCTTTTTCATGATACAGTTCTACTGCCTGCTGTCGCTCAAACTCATCTTTGGTCATAACCGGTGCTGTAAGCTCCCCTTCCATGAATCCGGCTGCATCATTTACATTTATAAACTGTGATTGCAGATAATCCACATAGTCTTTATTCCAGTCCTCTCTTGCAAGCTCTTCACTACAATAATCCTGACAAATACGATTTCTGTCAAATGCCAGTTTTCTTTTCCGCGCAAGAAGCTCTCTCTGCTTCTGCTCCTCCTGTAGCTGTTTCTCCTTCCTTGCAGCCTCTTCTCTGGCAAGTGCCTCTGCTTTTACCCTTACTACTTCCTCAGCAATGCGACGGGCTTCTTTTTCCGCATTACGCTCTGCCACAACCTTTGCAATTCTTTCTACAAGGTCAGCTTTGCCATAACCTTCTCCCAGCTTATTTCCTCGAATACCCTGCTTCATACCCGACGTGGAAAATGTCACTGTTTTATTCGTAACACGAATCTTCCAGTTATACATAAATTGCAGACATTCAACCATTTGCTCAAAGGAATCCACGAAAGGCAACAGCTTGTCTATGGTATCCCGAATCAATTCTCTGTTAGAAGTGACACCAACACCGTCCTTGGCATTCTGATTCATCAGATTCTTTTCCACCCAGTAGTTGTCCGTGTGCTTCTTAGCAAGCAAATCTACCTGTCCTAAACCCAGTCGGATACACTTCTCCATTACCCACTTTTTTGCATGGAACATCATCTTCCCGGTGCTTTTGTGCTTACAGCCCAGCTTCCATTCACAGGGTTTCTCATGCCACCTGCTCTGCTTTCCGGCATACTTTCTGACAGAATTGATAACCATGTGAACGTGCATATTCTGACTGCCATTGTGACCATCCGGATGAACTGCCACCACTGCCTGATGCCCCGGTGCGAATACCGAAAGCCATTGCTTGCCAAATTCCAACGCCTGCTCTATGGTAATGGGATCATTTGGCTCAAAGCTGATGATATAGTGATGCGCCTTTACATCCTTTACGGAATTATTCTTGCCATACAGACGATTGACCTCGATACATTCTGCACCAAAGCTGTCCACATCACAGTTCACACCTACAATCAGATAATTCTCACGCTCTTGTATTCTGCCTTTTTCATCCAACACAGGCTTGTTGGTATATTCATCAAACTGGCAGGTAAGATACTCCACCGCCGAAGAATAAAATCGGTTCTTTACTGAGATATGCTTCAAAATCGCCATTAACCTTCACCATCCTCTCCACTTTTGCGCCTACGCTTCTTTCCACAGGCAACATCCTCCAATGCAGGAAGTATTTTAAATTTCAAATCCAACAGCTCCCTTATGGCTTCCTTCAGTTCATAATAAATGCTGTAAAAATCTCCGCCACCATTTAAGTGCTTTGCTATCTGGTTCAGGTTGGAACCAATCTTGCCCAGCTGCATGGAATACTCCTTCAGCAGACTGGTATCACCATAACAAGGAAGCTTTCTTCCTAATGCACACCGTCTGATATATTCCGAGGTGCTAAGCCCGGTCTTTCTTGCCTTCGCTTCAATCTCTTCCTTATCCTCTGCCGAAATACGCATGGACATCAGAACCATATTCTCTTTCTTTTTATCTGTATTTCTCATAAATTCCTCCATTCCGATACACAAAAAAGCAGGTAAATAAATACCTGCTCCCTCGTACCTACAAAATATAAATTTTTAATTGCTACTCCAATAGAATAATTAAACTGCCGGATACGTCAGAAGATTTTCCCCGATGCAGATTCTGCATCTCCCCTCCCGTGCATAGCCTCGCTCCCCTAAGGTCGCTCACCAATGCGCTCGTTGCACTCACGGATATTTCCTTTAGCAGTCTGTTGCGGCTCGTTATAATTCGCTCGCCGAATATATGGAAATGTGTCATACACCTGTCTTACAGAAATCTGCTAATCACATTTCTCATAAGAAATCCTGCTATAGCCTCCGCATCATTTTCCTTAAGAAATCCTTCTTTCGCTGATGCGTGCCGACCTAAGTCGGCATGGGCTCCGGATACGTCGCATAAGGTAGAGCAAGTTCCGCCCTGTATATACACGGGCAGGAACTTGTTGGGGATTTGACATCCCCAAGCCCTAGCTTTTTCGCCTTATGGACATAAAAATAAAGCCTGCAAGCAGACTTTATTTTTTGCCAAAGGCTTGGCTGGCTTCGTAAGAATTTCGTATCACAGCTTTTCCCATAGAAAAAGAACTGTCTTACAGATAAGGTCATTTCCTCATACAAGGCACCTTTTTGTAAGACAGTCCGTCATACTGTGATTTTTCATTTTCTTACTCATCATCCATATCAAACAGACTTCCAAGCATATCTTTTGTGGCACTATCCATAGCATTGGAAGTATCTGCGGCAAGTTCATTATCGGGAACCGTTGGCTCCGGCACATTAGCTGCTACAGCAGAAGGCATTACATTCGGTACAGCAACTGTCATACCATTAGGAACTGCACCAGACATCGGCAACGTAGCCATAGGAACAACTCCCATATTCATCTGCTGAGCCATTGCTCCCAGAACTCCGGCAAACATATTGTTAGCCATATTCTGTGAGGACTCCTGCACCACCTTGGTAAATTCCTCTGCCATGCTTTTGATTGCCTGCTCCATCCATTCTGTGGTTTCCTTTTCCCGAATGCCCCTTTGCTCACTTTCCATAGCAGAAAACAATGCCTGCTTGATAAGCTCTGTCTGATTCAGATATCCCGGCTGGCTGGATTTTGCCTCCAGCCACGCAAGGATTTTTCTGTCACTTTCACATTTCGGATTCAACCGAAAAGATATTGCATTTCCCATAAAAGCCTCCTATCCCAGATTTTCTGCAAGATAACGGTAGCCGATGGCATTGGCTTTCACATCCGTTACATACTGGATGTTTCTGCCCTGCGCTCTGCCAAAACGCTTCATCACACAGGCGCCACCGCCCACATACACAATATTCTCATGCATTAAATCCACCTTAATCTCCCGAAGCTTCGCTTCCACCTCGTCTGCATACTGCTGTAAGCCCTTCTCAATAAAAGGGATAAAGTCAGCATTTACATTGGACTGCTTTCCACGGATAACATCAACAATGTCATCCTCCGGCATTTCACACTTTAACTTGGGAAGGGCTTCCTTTTTGATACGCTCAATGGTGGTAATCAGTCCAAGCTCATAAGTACAGGCATCCTTATCCATAGGGATTCTGTCACGGACGCTTAATATATCCAAGGTCCAGGAGCCCAAGTCCACACATCTGAGTCTGTCCATATCTCCCATACGGTTCGCAATAGCTGCATAACACTGGGCATAAATCTTTACCTTATCCATGAAGAAAGAATAATGCACTCCCTCAAAGGTAAAAGAAATACGCTCCTTATGCCACAGATAATCACGAAACTCCTTACGCTCCGCACCAAACAAGGTCAGAGGCACACCTGCATATAATTCCACATGAGAAGCCGCTGTCTTACCCTGATACTGCAATTCCTTGGCAATCCCTGCAAGGGTCAGCAGAAAATAGTTCTCATTCTCTGTCTTGGTTGCCTGCTTTCCAAGTCTGCCCTGTCCTACGATATACTTTTTCCCTTTATACTCCAAAAGTCCGTTCTTGGTAAGAGGCTCATAATCCACCGGAACTATAGAAGTCTCCATAAAAGTATGCTCGCCCTTAATGGAACTCCAGCCATGATCCAGTGCAATTTTAACAGGTGCCATAGTTGTTTCAGTCATAAATAAATTTTCTCTCATAAAATCCTCTCTTTCTCCGGCATAATAACCGGTCTGCATAATATTTTTGTTTTGTGTTGCAGTCGCTCCTGCATTAGTGATACTTGTAAACAATCTCTCCATAAATAACCTCCTCCGCAAGCTGTTTTGCCTGCTCTCTTATTTTCCACATTTCCATAGTGGAATGTGCATCCTTTGGCTTATGCTTCACCAGATACTTCTCTACAATCCTATCTAACATCTCATAAGCCTCCTCATTTACTTCCTTTGCCCTAATCAGAAGCTGACCCAGCCTAATATGATGACGATACCTGTCAGGGTGGTTTTCCTTCATATAACAAATCCACAGATGACCGTATTTTCCGATATCGGCGGCTGCTACAACCGAAGCCGTATCGGATTTCGTATCAGTATCATCCATATCGATATTCGGATACAAAATACCATCCACCTCTGTATAAGTACCTCCCAGCTTCTCAAACAATGAAATTTCATTACTCATAATCTTAACTCTCCTTCCATAATCCATTTGAATTTTTGATAATAAAAAAAGCCCACATACCTGCATTTCTACAAGTACATGGACTTATACTTTTATCATCCTCATCTAATGATTCCTATTCGTTTGTACTACACACTTTACTACACACTTTTTATGATAAACTACACACTTTTACGATAAGTTACGATACTTTTGCGATTTCTGTAAAAGTGCTGTAAGCCTTGTAAATACGGCGTTTTTCGAGGTTTGGGAGAGTCTTCAAAACAGGACAGCCAAGAATTCGATAAATTCCTTCTTGTACTGTTCCATGTCTCTGCGAATCCTCCTGTTTTCAGGCTTTTTTGCCCTTTTTCCTACACATACTACCATAATCCATATAAAGATTCAATTATTTATTGGTGTACGGCTGTGATATGCCTCTTTCCCTGCACATCTCCACATACTTTTCTTTCTCCAGCGGCCTGCTGCACAGATACCCCTGTATACAAGCCAGTCCCATGCTGCTGAGCGCATCCGCCTGATCCTCGGTCTCCACACCCTCAGCTATACAGAACATTCCCAGTTCATTGCACATGTTTATGAGATGACACATAACCGTGCGATCCACCGGATTGACAGTTACGTCATTTATCATGCTCTTGTCGAACTTGATAATGTCAAATCCCATATGGGCAAGCATGGCGACATTTGAGTATTTTGTTCCAAAATCGTCCATCGCTATGCGGAATCCAAGCTCATGTATATTGTTTGATATGTTCACCAGTGTATCATGCTCCTGCTCGCTGACCGATTCGGTTATCTCTATCTCGACCACATCATGCGGTATTCCGTACCTGTCAACCACTGCTGCTATCTGCTTGGCCACATTGCTCTCTATAAGCGACATTCTGGAAAAGTTACAGGATACCGGGATGTATGGCATTCCCTCTTCATGCCATTTTGCCAGATCTCTGCACACATTCTCAAGCACGTAAAAATCCACATATTTTACAGTCCTGCTCTTCTCAAGCCTGTCGATAACATCCGCTAAGTCATCATTTCCGGAATATCTTACAAGGGCCTCTGCCCCACATATCTTTCCTGACGGATACAGCATCTTCGGCTGATAAAGGACATAGAACAGTCCTTCCTCAAGTTCCTTCTTCACCATATCCTTTTTCAGCGTATTCCACTTCACCGAATGACAGTCCTGCTGTTCATACCAACGCTGTTTCTCAGAATACAGGAGATTTGCCGCATGATCCTCCATCCTGCGGACGTCAATGTTATAATCTGTCCAGACATACCCGCAACATGCCGTGAACTCACCGTAGAGCAGGTTTTCCCGCAGTCTTGATGCATATACGTTAAACTTCAACTGCTCAATGTTCTCGCATATGATGATAAAGCTGTCATAACCCATGCGGAACACCCTTTCGTCCGGAAACGTCTTCCTTATCCTGCCGACAAGCTGCAGGATCACATCGTCCGCATAATCCGGACCGAACATCTCCGCGATGCCCCTTATCTCATTGATATCCACAGCCACAAGTCCAATACTGCTCAGATTCTTTCTGCCTCTTATATAGTCTATGTAACTGTTCCTGTTAAAGCATTTTGTCTGCTTATCGTGGGTGAACTCAAACTGCTGGTCCTCCTTCAGATGTCTCTGATATATCTCACTTCCGATAAAAGCAGCGAAGTTCTTCATGAGTCTTATGTTTCCATTGTGCTTCTCCGGATTGAACACAAATACCCTGCCGAGCAGTTCATCGTCCACTATGATCGGGACCGCATACAGTGACCATATCCTGCTGTCACTCAGCATCCGTGCAAATTCTGTTTCAGGATTCCTTAATGGATGGGAACGGTCCACTATGAGAACCTCGTCCCTGAGGACTTCCTTCTCCAGTTCATCCCTCATTTTCTGTGTGACAAGAGCCTTCAGACCATCCTCTATCGACTCCTCATCTGATGATTTCCAGTAATAAAGCTCCCCTGTGCCATCCTGTCCATACTCCACAAGGCAGGCGTTCTTGGAATTGTAGAAAGTTCCCATCACCTCGAGCAGACTGGTATATTTCTCCTCACTGCTCTGCTTTGAAGTTATATTCGCCATGAAATTGACAAGGGCATCCTCTATGTCATAGCTGTCCGCCAGAACCTGTGTTGTCTTATCTATGTCAGACACGTCAACTGCAATCTCAAGCCGGCTCTTTCTTCCGTGCCAGTCAACTATCTTATCCTTCACCACATACAGTCCCTTTGCCTTGCTGTTGTAGTGATTCCATACATAACTCTGTCCGGGAACCAGTATCTCATTAGAACAAAATGGGCACTGGTCATCACCGCCCTGGGTTATCTCAAAGCACTTTTTACCCTTGTAAGAATCGTCGTTCTCCGCAATTCCAAGACTTCTCTTCGCCGCCTTGTTGAGGAAATACATCTCGTGGGTCTTCATGTCAGCAACATATGCTATATCAGATATCTCATCCAGCATAAGACCTTCGTCATCATTGTATGTATATCCGCTGTGATGCGAATCACATGAATGCATATCCGCTGAGTCGGCATAGTCACAGTAACGGTTCTTGCCGCCCCTCTTTGCTGCGTACAACGCCTGATCCGACTCACTGTATAGAAGGTCAAAATCTATACCACCCTCTATCCTGTGGATACTTATTCCCATCGACATAGTATGCGGCAGACTGCAATTGATCGTGGTGAGTCTGGTCTGTATATTCTCAGCCAGCTTATACACGTCCTCTCTTCTGTCGACTATCGGGATAAACAGTGCAAATTCATCGCCGCCCAGTCGTCCTGAGAATCCTCCGGCTGCCGACGCAACCTCCTCCAGCGTCACTGCAACATCACACAGAAGATCATCTCCCGCATAATGTCCAAATGCGTCATTTATATGCTTAAAGTCATCTATATCCATGATATAAAAAGCGCACAGTTCACCCGGGAAAGACTCTAGCATATCCGTAATCTTGTGCTGAAATGTGACATGATTGTAAAGTCCCGTCAGAGAATCCCTCTCCGCCCTGAGCTGAAGCTCCTGACTTCTTATCTTCTCATCGTTTATGGAGTAATATTTGCCGAATATCTTGCGAACCTTTTTCTTGGAGTCCCTGAGAGGAACAAAGAGCACTCTGTACCACTCACATTTGCCTCCGCCATCCAGATCAAGGCGCAGATCACCCATCAGCCTGTCACAGCTATCCGCATCCGCATCAAGGATCTTTCTGAACATGCCGGTCACGGCGTCTCTGTCGTCAGCGTAGACTATTCTGTTAGTGTCGATACCCTTATAGAAATTCTCATATTTCATGGTGGTGACCATCTCACCATCCACGACCTTCTCATTTATCAGAGTATCCGTCGGGACATCGTACACGATTATGGATTCTCCGCTTCCCTGAAGTATCAGCCTGAGCATCTCAGACTGCGCCTTGTTCTCCAGCTCCACCTCCATCTTGCTTGTCACATCGATAAACACCGCACACAGTGCGATGATACCCTTTTTTATGGACATGACAGAAAGACAGACCTGTATCCAGAAATATCCACCGGTATTAACGTCCGTAAAGCGGATGTCACGCACCGTGGTCTTGTTACTCGTTATGGTCTCCAGGATCTGCTTCTTAAGCACAGACCGATCCTCTGGAATGGCCAGCGTCACGTAGTCACTGGCATATCCGCTCATCTGATCCTCGGTCACATTGAACAGCTTGTAAAAGCTTTTGCTCATGTACTTGACAGCCGGCTTATTCCCGTGAAGCTCAAATATACCCACGCCGCCTGCCAGATTGTCGAGAGCCTTCTCCAGCATCCTTGCATGGTCAGATATCTCCTCGCTGAGCTCCTCATTTCTGCCAAGTGCCTCATCCAGTTCCATGCGGAGTTTTTGTGCATATTTTTCAATATCTATGTTATCTTCCATAACCCAACACCCCTTAAAACTCTTACAGAAGACTTATATCGTTCTATTTTACACAGCCTATCAGCTCATGGATATCGCTGATGGAATTCTTCTTCATATACTCCTCAATACCCTTTATGATCTCCACTGTCGCATAAGGATTGTGGAAGTTCGCCGTTCCAACTGCCACCGCACTTGCACCGACCATGATCATCTCAAGGGCATCCTCCGTGGTAGCCACACCGCCCATTCCGATGATAGGAAGCTTTATCGCATTTGCCACCTGGTATACCATTCTGACTGCTATCGGATGGATCGCAGGGCCTGACACACCTGCAGTCTTATTTGCCACTGCAAATGTTCTTCTGTTCACATCTATCTTCATACCTGTCAGTGTATTGATGAGTGATACCGCATCAGCACCACCAGCCTCTGCAGCTCTGGCCATCTCTGTTATGTCTGTGACATTCGGACTCAGCTTCATGATGATAGGCTGCTTTGCCGCTGCCTTGACTGCCTTTGTTATATCGTAGAGCGCATCCGGCTGCTGGCCAAATGCTATCCCACCCTCTTTTACATTCGGACATGACACGTTGATCTCAAGCAGATCCACATCACAATCGCCAAGCTTCTCAACGCAGTCAACATAGTCCTCCTTGGACTTTCCACACACGTTTACGATGATCTTTGTATCATAATCCCTGAGGAATGGTATATCTCTCTTCTTGAACACATCGATTCCAGGATTCTGAAGTCCTATGGCATTCATCATGCCGCCATAAGTCTCAGCTATACGTGGTGTCGGATTGCCCGGCCATGGCACATTTGCCACGCCCTTGGTGGTTACTGCACCGAGCTGTGAAAGATCCACGAACTCGCTGTACTCCATGCCTGAGCCAAATGTTCCTGAAGCTACTGTTATTGGATTCTTGAGAGTCACACCCGCTATATCCACTGACATATTGATCTTATCTGACATTACAGCTCCACCTCCTCAGCGTAGAATACAGGTCCATCCTTACAGATCCTTCTGTTGTGCACCTGTGAGTGCTCATCTATATCCTTTGTCTTGCATACGCAGGCAAGACATGCGCCCACGCCGCACGCCATCTTCTCCTCCATGGATATCTGGCACTCGATGCCATTCTCCATGGCGTATGCCTTGATTCCCCGAAGCATAGGAGTAGGGCCACATGCATATATGACAGCACCGTCCACGCCGTATTCCTTTATGGCATCTATTACGTTGCCCTTCACACCGTGCTGTCCATCCTCAGATGACATATACACCTGTGCGTATGGCTCAAATTCCTCGTTCAGGAATATCTCATCCCTGTAGCCGAGCACGACTGACTTCTCACAGTCAAGCTCTTTTGCAAGCTGTAACATAGGTGGGATTCCTATACCTCCGCCTATCAGGATCGCCTTCTTGTCGGACTTCATGAAGCCGTTGCCGAGAGGCCCCAATATATCGACCGTATCTCCAGCCGCAAGCTGTGAAAATTCCTTTGTTCCAAATCCAACCACTCTGTATACAAGGCGGAGTGTTCCCGCCTCCCTGTCTATTCCGCAGAGGCTGATAGGTCTCGGGAGCATCTTGCTGCCATCGTGAGTATATACAGACACGAACTGTCCTGCTATAGCCTGTGAAGCTATCTCTGGAGCTTCAAGCACCAGACTGTATACATCAGTGGCAAGAGTCTCCTGGCTGACCACCTTTGCTGTCATCTTAAGTTTGCCCATAGTCTTCCTCCATCATCATTCTATTATCAGTGTACGGCGGACAAGCCCGGCTCGCCGCACACATTCCGGCTTAATTACGCATCAAGTGCGCCGTTGATATCCTCGATCATGTCAACTACTGCCTGTCTTGAGGCATCTGCATAGTTCTCAGCACCAAACTGTGCATACTTGTCCTGCTTGTAAGCAGCTATGATTCCTCTTGATGAGTTGACGATCGCACCGAGTCTGTCCTCATTGAAGTAGTGTACAAGGTCTGCAGCCTTACCCCCCTGTGCTCCGTAACCCGGAACAAGGATAAATGACTTTGGCATAACCTTTCTCAGCACCTTGCCCATCTCAGGGTATGTGGCACCGACAACAGCTCCAACCGCTGAATATCCTGATTCACCTACAACATCGCTGCCCCATTTGTCAACCATATCTCCGACTATCTCATAGAGTGGACGTCCATCCACAAGTCTGTCCTGGAACTCACCTGATGATGGATTGGATGTCTTGACAAGAACGAATATACCCTTGTTCTCCTCCTTGCACACATCCACAAATGGCTTGATTCCGTCTGTTCCAAGATACGGGTTTACTGTGATGAAATCCTCATCAAATCCAGCATATGTCTTGCTTCCCACCTGTACCTTTCCGATATGACCAACCGCATATGCTGTTGATGTTGAACCTATATCGCCTCTTTTTATATCTCCGATAACGACAAGTCCCTTCTCCTTGCAATAGTCAACTGTCTTCTTGAATGCCTTGAGTCCCTCGATTCCGAACTGCTCATACATGGCTATCTGTGGCTTAACTGCAGGTATAAGATCATATGTAGCGTCAACTATTCCCTTGTTGAACTGCCATATAGCCTCACCAGCGCCCTCAAGTGTCTCGCCATACTCTGCAAATGCAGCTTTCTGGATATGCTCCGGTACATAGTTGAGCATTGGATCAAGTCCAACTACTATAGGTGCATTTGTCTTCTGGATATTCTTTACTAACTTGTCTATCATGATATTTTCTCCTTAAAAATTATTTTTTCTCTAAAACTGTTCCTCGTCACAGGCATAGCTTCCGAGGATCGTAAACTCCTCCGTCTCGTTCATGAGCTGGAACACTAAAGCCTGTATATCCTTCTTCAGTAAATTGGCAGACAGCTCCACATAGAATCTGTAATTCCAATGCTCCTGCCTGTTTGGCGCCGAGTGTATCTCTGTGAGGTTCACCCCGTAATCAGAGATCATGGACAGTATGCTGCTGAGACTTCCGCTCTTATTCTTACATACGAACATCACCTTCAGCCTGTTGTGGTTCTCCTCCACTATGAGGTGGTCTGCAAATGTGACAACCTTCTTGTTGTGTCCATTCTCATTTACAATGTTACATCTGTATATATACAGCTTGTTGTTGGTGAGCACCTCGTGAAGCGCATCCGAAACTCCGTAGCTTATGTCCTCAAGTATTCCCATTCCGGCGTCTACCTTGCCAGTCTTTATGAGCTCATACACCTCATCGTATGAGTCCACCGCAATGACCTTGTCCCTCGAGCATCCCTGACAAATGTACAGCTCCGGCTTTATCATCGCCACCGCATCTATGTCAGGCTCCTTCACATCATACTCCACATCTAGGCAGTTCCTGAGCTCCAGAGTCCTTCCATACTGGTACTTTCTGCTTATCTCCATGATTCTCTTGATAAGCGCCGTGTACTCCATCTTGATGTTATCATCCACATCCCCTGTGAGATTGGATATGATGGCCTCCTCGCGGTCTGGCTTATATATATCATCCTCGGTCTCTGCCTTGACCTGAGCAACATTGTCCGCAAGAACCATTCTCTCCTTGAAGAGCTGCTTGATCTCCTTGTCGACCCGGTCTATGTTCTTTCTAACATCTGCTAATGTCATTCTGCATCCTCCAGTCAGCATCGGTAATGTGATGCTCATAGTCTTTTTTAATATACCATCTGCCCCACTCTAATTCAAGGCTGCCAATACTAAATGCGCTCTAAAAAGGCCACAGGAAAAGGAACATAACCGCTGCCACCAGCACTATCCCTATCACAAAGCCCATTATTATCCTTCCCCTTGTGCTCTTTGATCCCCATATAATAAGAAGAGCTGCCAATGCGCCGCACATATCTATAAGCACATCCGTGCCCCTGCCTGCCCTGTCAGCGACAAAGAGCTGATGAATCTCATCGGAGCACGCATAGACAAATGTTATCACAACTGACCATATATACACGCCAGCCGAAGTCATCCTTCCGCCGGCCTTTCTGACCGCCAGGGCCAGCAGAGCCAGAAGGATTCCATATTCCGTCATGTGTGCACCCTTTCTGACCATGATCTCCACCACTCCCGTCATCCTGTCAACCATGGGCGCGGAATCATTTCTTACCTTCTGGAACAAACCCACTATAAAGTCTGTCATGGGGTTGCTCACCGCCGACGAGTCATCTCCTGTTCTGGACGACATGTAAAATATGAATATCATCCACAGCACTGCCGGAATTATATATATGTACTTTTTCTCATTCTTTTTTGTTTTCTTTGCCATAAAATCACCACCATGAATGAGTATACCATAAAAAATGTCTAATTTTTTTTGATTTTGCCTTTTTTACTTGAAATATTAGTTTTTTACCTGTACTGTAGAAAAGTGAGGTATTGAAGTGGTTATGTATAATTCATAACAAATAAAAAAAGTGAGGTAACATTATGGCAAGAACAAGGAAAAAGGGGAATCCCATCGTATCAGCAGTTGTTTTCGGTATATTCGGAATAGTTCTTTTATTCCTGGGTATACGAACATTTATCGGTTTACACGGAAAGCTTCTAAACGTTACTACATGTGACGAATCGGAAGTTAAACCGGGAGTGTATGTGGAGGGAACACTCACCTACGGATACGGAGCTTACATTGAGAAGACTACAACGTACAATCACGTGGTCACCAAGACCGACGGATACTACTATCTCGTTGATATCTGCGACAAGAATGAAGACGGCTCAAAAAGAGACACATCCAAGTGGATCGGAATATCGATCTCCAAGAGTGATGACGCCAAATTTGACGCGATCTCATCTGCTGACGATGCAGAACCAGTCTACATAACAGGAGTCATCCGCAAGAACAGCGACAAGGTGCAGGGCTTCCTTGACGACTACATCACCAAGTATGTCGACGCATACGCACAATATTATGGATACACTCCTACAAGTGAGGACTATGCGACCGCAAAGGCAGAAGCTTTTCCTTACTATATAGAGATGGTTGACTCTTCAGATTACATATTCAAGCTTGTCCTCGGAGCTGTATTCCTACTGGCAGCAGTGATCATGATCCTGAAGGCAACAAGAAGCAAGAACACCATCAGCGCATCTGCACAGCCAGCAGGCACAGGTTACTATGACGGTACAGGCGATTTCAACGGCGTGTACACTCCGGGCAGCACAGGCAGCCCAAATAACGGCAACTATACACAGCAGTATGGCAGTACAGACAGTGGCAGCTATACACAGCAGTACGGCACTACAAACAGTGGCAGCTACGGCACTGCAGAACAGACACAGGCACCGCAGACGTCTTACAGTGATCCGTTCTACTCACAGCAGCCGGCAGCTTCAGAGCAGGATGCCCACGCATCTAATCCTTATACAACAACAAGCTCAACTACATCTTCCTCTTCCTTCAGTCTCAAGAAAGATGAGTAACAATTAAATAGCACACATAAATCTAAAAAAGGTATATACGGATCGCAGCCTGACTGCTTTCCGCATATACCTTTTTTAGATTTATGTGTAAGACTGACTATCCTTATGAATAATCTTTACCTTCTTCTTACTTACCGAAGTATCTGTCAAGAAGTCCCTTGAGAGCCTTGCCGTGTCTTGCCTCGTCTCTTGCCATCTCATGAACTGTATCATGGATCGCATCCAGATTGTTCTTCTTAGCGCACTTTGCAAGATCTACCTTTCCTGCTGTTGCACCGAACTCGCAGTCAACTCTCCATGCAAGATTCTTCTCTGTTGAAGCTGTCATGTTCTGCTCAAGGTCTGATCCAAGCATCTCTGCGAACTTAGCTGCATGCTCAGCCTCCTCGTACGCTGCCTTCTCCCAGTAGAGACCGATCTCAGGATAGCCCTCGCGATGTGCTACACGAGCCATGCAGAGATACATTCCAACCTCTGAGCACTCTCCCTCGAAGTTAGCCTTGAGCTGCTCGTAGATATACTTCTTGTCCTCATCGCTTATCTCTGGATTGTTCTTAACTGTCTCAGCATATACGCCAAACTCATGCTCTGCTGCAAGTGTGAGCTCTCCCTCTACCTTCTTGAACTTATCTGCTCCTGCGTGACAGATAGGACACTCTGCTGGTGCCTGCTCTCCCTCATAGATATAACCGCATACTGTACATACAAACTTTGCCATAACTTAATTCTCCTTTTCTCTTTTAAATAATCTAATCAATATCCATCATTGATTGTTAAAATATATTCTGTCTTCTTTGTTGATGTTTATTTATCAACTATGTCTTATTATACCTATTTTTTGATCAAAGTCAACCCCTATTGGGAATGATTCTTAATTATTTTTTTAGTAGGTTGTTGATTATATATACAAGACTTGTAAATTATATACATTACATTATTGAGATTACATCCTGTTAAGGTCCAATATAAATAGAAAAAGAGGATCGATACATTCATATATCAATCCTCTTATACTCTTCTGTATATTCTCTATATGTCGCTATATAGCATCATTATCCGGCTAGCTCTGTCCCAGCATTATCTTCTTGAGAAGATATTCATATCCCGTGATAGGTATAGGCTTGCTGTAGTAATAACCCTGAATGTAGTGGCATCCCCACTCTCTCAGGTATTCCTTCTGCTCAAATGTCTCAACACCCTCCGCAAGACTTCTGATTCCCAGATGCCTTGACATGGTAAGGATATCCTGTGTCATGAGCATGTCCTTGTTGTTCGGCTCGCCGGTGGCTATTCCGTCAATAAAGCTCTTGTCTATCTTGATTACATCCAGCGGCATATCCTTAAGAAGTGCCATACTGGAGTATCCTGTTCCAAAATCGTCCATGGATATCTTGAAGCCCTCAGCCTTCAGATCCTTGAGCACCTTTATCAGATACTGCACGTCAGCGAAATCTGCACTCTCAGTTATCTCAAAGTCTATAAGCGAGTGATCCACTCCGTATTCATCGACTATATCACACAGTATATATATAAGATCCGGTCTCGATATCTGGTGTCTCGAGAGGTTACAGGATATCGGGTAGAGCGGGTAGCCAAGCTCCTTCCACTCCTTGAACTTCTTGCACACCTGTCTCAGCACATATCTGTCTATGATGTCTATAGTTCCGTCAGTCTCAAACTGCGGCACGAAATACTTCGGCGAGAGAATATCTCCGCCCTTGTAGAACCATCTTATCAGAGCCTCAGCACCGGTCAGGGTGTCGTTCTGTGGATTGTACTTCGGCTGAAGATATACCATGAGATCCTCATTCTCTATGGCATCCGGAAGCTCCAGCTTGTACTGCTGTGCCATGATGTATTCCTTCTTCATCTCCGATGTGTATATCTTTATCTCATTTACATTGGTCTTGATACACTGGAGGTGTGCCATCTGCGCCATGTCCTCAATGCGCATTGACATGTTGATTTTCTCGAATTCATCATAGAATACGATACCACAGCTATAGAATATCTTATACTTCCTGTTCGACGGAAGCTGTCCTATCTCCTCAAAGAATGTATATAGCCGGTTCATTATCTCATCCTCCGGCATATACTTTATAATCATGGCAAAATCGTCACTCTCACACTTTGCAGAGTACAATATCCAGTCCTGCTTGGTCATAGCGTCACATATATATCTGAACAGATCCTTCGCCACCTCACGGCCCATAACGTTGTTGATGAGCCTGAAGCCCTTTATGTCGAATCTGGCAAATATAAACTGATCCAGTCCTATATATTCACACTGCTCAAGCTTCTCCTTGAGCCATGTCCAGTTGTAATGTCCGGTGGCAGGCTCCCTGTATGCTATCTCATAGAGATCTCTCTTACTCATATTGTCAAGAGTCAGCATCTCCTCCGTCTTGGTCTTCTTGGACCATACCGGAATCTCCACGCACAGACTGTCTGCGCTCTCCATGTAACATATATATGGAAGCTTGTGGTTAGAAACAATGTGCAGCTTCTCCGTCTCTATATACAACTTGGCATATGAATACGCCATGGTCATGAGTCTCGGTATATCCTCTATCAGAGATATATCAAATCCCTTTATATCCACAACGTCGAATCCCGGAACCGTGATGCTCACACAGTTCTGAGGAACCACCTCCATATCACTGTATCCTATCTCCACTCCTCCACACAAACGCGAATATCCGGCGTCCATCATCTTCTCGGGCATATAAAACAAAGCCCTGTTTGCCAGCGGCCTGTATATGTTGCTAAAGCACTTGTACCAGTCATAGCCATTCTCCTGACAAAAATCGTCAAATCCCTCTGACTCTCTGGACCTCAGCACGTAAAGTTTTCTCTTTGGTTTGTATGCCTTTGACCATTGATGTTCCATAATATATCAATTACCTCTGTTCTGCCCTAAGGCCATAGTATTGCATTTTTCAACCTTTTTCATTCTATCACAGATCCATCATTTGGGCTATACTTATTATTTTTTTGTTCTGGAAAATAAATGGTTAAGTTTCGATTTTTTTCGTTGAATTTTTACCATATATTTGTTAGCATAGATAAGGTTTTTCAATTATAATTAATAGGAGGCAAAAACGATGAAAAACAGGTTATTTCTAGGTCTCGGCACAGTCATCTCAGTTCTTGGGCTGTCACAGGTAAGTGCCCTGGCGGCAGACAGCGAATCCGGTACTGAAACACTCGGTGCTACGCTTCCACTTACATGGTGTATACCATTTGTGTGTATGCTTCTGTGCATAGCTGTTATGCCCCTTATCGCCGGTGAGTGGTGGGAAAAACACAAACAGTGGGCTGTTGCAGGCTGGTCTCTTTTATTTTTAATTCCATTTGCCATATTCCATGGCTTTGGTACGATGGGCGAACAATTGCTCGAGGTAATGATCGGTGACTATCTCACCTTCATTGTATTGCTTTTTGCCCTGTTCTGTGTGGCAGGCAATATATCTCTTGAAGGCGACCTGGTGGGAACACCGAAACTCAATGTTCTGCTTCTACTGATAGGTACTCTGCTGTCAAGCTGGATCGGTACTACCGGTGCAAGTATGCTGATGATCAGACCTATCATAAAGGCAAATAAATGGAGACGAAGAAAGGTTCAGATCATTGTATTCTTCATCTTCCTCGTTTCAAATATTGGTGGCTGTCTCACCCCTGTCGGTGATCCTCCACTTCTGATGGGATTCATGAATGGTGTTGACTTCTTCTGGAGTCTCAGACTTGCAAAGGTCATGGTTGTCAATCTCATCATCCTGCTGACTGTATTCTTCTTTCTCGACACAAGAGCATACAAGAAGGATATCGCAGACGGCAGACAGAAGCCGGTATTCGATGCAGATACGAAAAAGCCAGTCAAACTTAAAGGTGCTCACAACATTATATTCCTTATAATGATCGTAGGTGCAGTTATACTCAGCGGAGTTCTTCCTATGAAGTTCCCTGCATTTGCAAAGGGTATCAATTTCTGTGAGGGCGTAACACTCTCATGGGCTGCTATCATCGAGATTGTGATCATGCTAGCAGCGGCTTTCCTCTCATTCAAGACAACGAGCAAGAAAGTCCGTAAGGCCAACAACTTTACATGGGATGCTATACAGGAGGTTGCCATACTGTTCATAGGTATATTCATCACTATGATCCCTGCACTCCTGATCCTCAAGGCACGTGGTTCTGAGCTCGGACTTACACATCCGGCACAGTTCTTCTGGACGACAGGACTTTTATCAAGCTTCCTTGACAATACACCTACCTACCTTGTATTCTTCACCACCGCTGCTTCAAGTGGATTTACAGAGGGTATAAGCACTGCTATGGGTGTAGTTCCTCAGGTCATGCTGATGGCTATCTCCTGCGGTGCCGTATTCATGGGAGCCAACACTTATATAGGAAACGCACCTAACTTTATGGTACGTTCAATAGCCGAAGAAAATGGTATCAAGATGCCTTCATTTGTAGGCTACCTCGTATGGTCAGTTTCTATTCTTGTACCAACATTCTTCATAGACACATTATTATTCTTCTTGTAATCTAAGGGGGTTTTTGTATGAACGAATATGTTGTAAAAGGTGATAATAAACTTACGGTCGGCATTGGCTGGGATGCCAAGAAGGTCGACCTCAAGAAAAAGATTAAGATTGCCATAGACAATATCATGAGCGCTACATCCGAGGACACATATGACCTCAACCTTGCAGCGATCGTTGAGCACAATGACGGCTCTGATCCCGAACTGGTATTCTGGGGTCACAAGTACAGCAGAAGCGATTCTGTAGTCCTGAAGGGCGATGACAGAACAGGACAGAAGGAAGGTATCGACGAGGAGATGCGCATCTACCTCGACAGAGGTGCGAACGTTGGAAGGATCATCCTCTTCCTCTACATCTACAACGGCAACCTTCACAAGCAATGCCTGGCAGAGGTGGACAACGTATTTGCACTGATCAAATGTAAGCATACCGAAAAGGTATATGTACGTGAGGACGCAATATTCAAGGCATGTGAGGATGCCAAGCACAACAACTGCTATGTATTCGGTGAAGTTCTCCACAACGGAGACGAGTGGGTTGTAAGAGAGAGATCCCAGTTCCTCCCATACGACAAGTCCGAGGATATATTTGAGTATTACACATCAAGACATTATGTTCCTGAAGATGACGACTAATATTTAACATGGCGAAAAGCCCCAGTCTCCGGTTTATTGGCACCGGAGACTGGGGCTTTCTTTATTATGATCTATAATTCTATATTACACTACTTTATATAATCCTCTATAGTCTTTGAAGCTCTGTATCTGGAGAAGTTAAAGCTTCTGATATAGCCCTTGTCATCATTCTCCTCAAGCATCTTCTCAAGCCTCTCTCCCACCGTGTCGTCTCTCCAGTAGTAGGTGTCCTCGCTATATTTCGACATCACTTCCTCCATGACCATTTCGGGCGTAATGTCTTTTGTCCTGAAATAATCGATCAGATATGGAACTCCGTCATTACCTATATCCATCACATACTCAAGATCTATCTTCTTTCCACTGTGCGCCTGACTGATATTGTACCTCGTTATCACTGCGCCAGGTCTGATAAATGCATACAGCGTGAACATCACCAAAACCGTCATAAATATGTATCTAAACAGCGGCATATTTCTCCAGAACAGGCTTATGATAACACCGAGCATCACTATAGACGTGACTATCAGCGCCCATATGGTATTTATTCTGAGGTATGTAAGATCATATTCCGCAATGTACATGGACAGCCTCACAGCTGATGAGGCAATCATTATATATGTACATATGCACATCATGAGCAGTGACACGTTGAGCACCAGACTCTTTCTGAATATAGCACTAAATATCAGCACCATACACACATTTACAACCGCTACAAAGAGCAGCTGGAAGAAGCCCTGTCTTGCATACTCTGCGTATGTCATATCGTCCGGAAGTCCTGCGCTGTTCATGAACAGATACACTATCTGAACAACGGCAAATATCAGATAGAACGCTGTGAGCACTATCGTTATAGTTATACCTGTCACTGCATTGTACTGCCCCTCCTTCGGAGCATTTGCACCGAGATCTCTGCGGCCCGCCTTGACAATAAATCCATATACAAACAGGAATATCACAGCGGCAAACAGAACTATCTTCACTATATCCCACGAGAAGAACAGTTTGCCAAATATGTCCTTTATGACCTTTGCAAACACAGGATCTGCCGAAGACAGCAGATTGAGCACGATCACCAGTATCGGAAGTGCTATCACACATCCAAGAAGTATGTACATCAGCTTGGAATTTCTCTTTTTGCCGGTTATCTCACGCTCCGCCTTTCTATCGGCAAATGGCATGTTTACATACCCTATCGATCCAAAGAACATCTCGAAAAATGAGAATATTCCCTTGAATATCCCATGCTTTTCAGTGTCATTGAAGTATGTCATAACCGCATACATCTCTGTAACGATTATTCCCACATTACATCCAAATATGATATATCCCTCGTCTGTGAGACTCAGGGCAACCGACATCATGAACACAAGAATATAATATGGGATCAGTATACTCTGTTTCGACAACGCAGCTCCAGTGGTCATGGCCTCACGGTCTGCACCAATGTTCTTCTCATATCGTACCATGCATGTACTGATAAACACTATTGATACTATCGAAAGCACAGCCGACAATATACTCGACCAGTTGCTGTACAGACATGCCGCACATATGATCGCATATACCAGTACCGGAATACCAAACATCCTGAATCTGTTCGGAGACACCGCAGGATTTCTCCTCTGCGGCGGTCTGGCATTCATGTTCATATAACCCTGAGGTGGCGGCGGGGGCATCCCCGGGCCTCCATTCATGTTCATATACCCTTGCGGTGGTGGCGGGGGCATCCCCGGGCCTCCATTCATGTTCATATACCCTTGCGGTGGCGGCGGGGGCATCCCCGGGCCTCCATTCATTCCATTGTTAATATTCTGTTCGTTCATCCCAAACCCTCCATTTTTTCACCTTGAACCACTTTGAGCTACTCTACAAGTGCCATCTCATCAAGCCCCACGATCCTGTCCATACACACCGGTGCTGTCAGCCTGTAGGCAAAACTTGCAGACTCGAACAGGCAGTATAATTTGCCATTATACGAATATATCTGCTCCAGCTTCTGCGGAAGCTTAACCACCTGTCTCGGTGTCTCTGTTCCGTAATTCACACTGGACAGCTTGCCTGTATCTGTATCGTATACCTCTATCCTGGATTCATCTATACCATAGGATATAGAGAATATTATCTCATTTTTGTACACCTGAAGCCCCTGCACCCTTCCTGGTATATAGAAAGCCTCGTCCTCCTCCGAGGATATGGCGGTGCCGCCATTTACGATCTCGTAGCTGGCTGCCATGCTGTAGCTGTTCTTATCCTTTCGCCAGTAGCCCGCATATATATGTCCGTCATATATCGTGATAAATGACGTTGCAGGGAACATGACGCTACATGTGTTCCTGTATTTTATCGGCTTTCCCTGAGCCACATCGTATTTCTCTATGGAGTCCAGCGTAAGACATGATATGGATGCCTTCCTGCTCCTGTCCTCATCCTCATCGATCATATACGAGGAAACCCACAGCACATTATTCTTCGTATCATACGCAAGTCCTCCGGCATGTGTCGTGTCCTTGAGAACCAGTGTTTTAATATATTGCCCGGTCTGTGTATCAAGAACAAATATCACAGATTTGTGTTTCTTCGTCTTGCAGTAAGCACTGACAAATGTATACTCCTTCGTAACTGCCAGCCCCTGTGGCGTCATGGACGTGCAGTTCTCTATCTTCCTCGACTCACTGCCTATCGTATCAGCATACGCAAGTCCCGGAATGATCATCATGCCATAATCGGTATCCCTGTTCTGGGCATACATACCCATATGATAGAATTCCGGTTCAGTCGACATCTCCCATATCTGCAAAAAATTCGACTTGTTGTCAACCGCATAGGTGCTGGTTCCGGAATCATTTCCCGATATCTCGAAGTTTCTGCAGTACACTCCGCCATACAGCCATATCACGCAGATTCCCCCGACATAACACCATGCAAATATCTTCACAAGTATCCTTCTCGACTGGACTGTCGACAAAAGTGCCGCCATGACCATCTGACTGATAATCGTTATGAGCATCATGGCATTTGTCAGCATATCTCCATGACTTACTATCTGAAGTGGTACGCCTATCATCATAATCCAGTAGGCCTTCTGTTTCACCTTAATTCTTATTACACCATTCCAGCCTTCCCGCTTCATTCCCCACACCTGCAGGGATTGCCATACAACTACCAGGCCATATACGATGCACGCCACAAGCAGGAGCTGCCTGAGCACAGCAACAGCCGTTATCTCAAGGGCCTCACCATTTCTGTAAAATGCCATATAGTACACACCCTGTGCGAGCTGCCATATCCTCCACGCCATCATGGCGAACATCGCAAGCGCTGCAACAAATGCAAATGTGTTGGTAACAGTTCTTCGTCTGACACCCTCACGGTGTTCTTTCATCTGTTTGCGCAGACGTTTCTTTGCCCTTCCCAGCTCCTTTATGTGCTTTTTACACTTTCTGATCCTTCTGCGTTTATAGAACAGCACCTTGTACGGTGCGCGTCTGTTCTTCAGCTCTTCATATTCTTCCCTAAGTCTGTCATACCGTTCCGACTCCTCATGAAGATCCGTTCTGGTCGCCCTGAGTGCAGAACGACACATAACGTATCCCTCAAGATCTATCTGTGCCTGTTCTTTCAGCTTTTCAGCCTGAAGTTGAAGCTTCTCTTCTCTGTTCAATTTCTTAGCCCTGTCTGTCATGAAAATCCGCTCCTGTCCATCAGCCTCTTTACTCAAAGTACCGTTTTATTTTGTCCTCCACCAAATTCGAACCGATCACAATTATGATCTCCTGCCCGTTCTCTATAGGTCTCACCTCGGTCTTTTTTACCGTGGCGTTGAGCTCTATCCATCCGGTGTCATTTACAGGGAGAAAACCCTTGATTCTAAAGACATCTCCGCATTCCTTATCCGCAAATATATCCCTGACTATCGTCTCAAGCCGCTCCTGAGGCATGACCTTATTCATGATATATACCGAGTTAAACACATCACTTTGTTTGAACCATAATTTTACATAGTCGTTTAATTTGTATCCGGTTGACATAAAACCTTCAAAGTCATCGTCCGTGAAATCATCCCAGTTCTTCTCCAGAACATCATCGCCGAACTGACGCTTACACTGAAATTCGGTGAGCACTTCATTGATATATTCTATTGTGCTCCTCTTCTCATCCTCCGATGCATCCTGAACCTTGCTCATCACCAGAGTTCCACAGTTCGCAACCTCAGACGCAAGCACATATCTGGACTGTCTGCTCATATCCCGGTCAAGTCCGGCATCGACTATGGAAATGATGCTTCCCACCTCATACCATCTGTCAAGTGGCTCCTCGTGGAGGACGTCAAAGAATTCATCCACATCAAATATTCCGGACGGTTCAACAATGACTCTGTCATAGCCGCTCATCCCCATCGCTATGAGCTTTGTCTTGAACCTTCTCTTGTGACAGTCCTCGCCGCAGCCACCTGCCACCATCTCAGCATGACAGTTCTCGCCAATCACATCCTGAAGAAGCATCATGTCCACGTTGACTGCACCATAATCATTTTCAAGGATTCCGACATTATATCCTTTGCCAACAAGGTAGCTCACATACTTCTTAATAAATGTCGTCTTGCCTGAGCCCAGAAAGCCCGTTATCAAATCTATCTTTACCATATGTCCACTCTCCTTATCTACGCGCGTTACCAGCTTGATCTCACATGAAATCCGCTGTCATTCTCCAGAGGTATCTCCCTGACATCCATATCCTCTATAAATATATATCTGTCATTTCTGAGAACTGCTATCACCTTGTCTATAGCCTCAGGCAGCCCCTGAGCCTCCATCTCAACAGAATCATCATATCTGTTGCACACCCAGCCGGTGACTCCGTACATGGATGCAGCATAGCTCGCCCTGTATCTGAAGCCAACTCCCTGCACTCTTCCTCTGAATGTATAATGTCGTCTTATCTTGTCCATATCTATATGTCCCATCTCTGTTATGATCTTCTCATATCTTACATTTTATATCCTGCTGCCCGCATCTTACACATCATGTTCAGCATCGTACTTTTCTGCGTCATACACGATATTTCCACCACAGATTGTATAGTGAACCCTTCCCGGGAGAGTCCATCCGGCAAATGGACTGTTGGATGCCTTTGACGCAAAGCTGTTCACTGTCCACTGCTCATTCTCGCCAAATATGACTATATCCGCAGGAGCTCCCTCTGCTATCTTGCCCGGTTCCATGCGGTAAAATTCTGCAGGATTCCTGCTCATTAGTTCCATGAGCTTCATGAGTGAGATATATCCAGGCTGTACAAGGGAATATATTCCAAGGGCAAGAGATGTCTCAAGCCCTGTTATTCCACTTGGCGCCTTGTCAAGCGGTCTCGCCTTCTCCTCACTGCTGTGCGGGGCGTGATCCGTCACTATCATATCTATTGTGCCATCCTGTATTCCCTCTATGATCTGTCTTCTGTCTTTCTCGGTTCTGAGTGGAGGATTCATACGCGCCATGGTTCCGTACTTCAGCACAGCATCCTCTATAAGGGTGAAATGATGTGGAGTTGCCTCCGCATGTACGTCCGCTCCAAGCTTCTTTGCAGTTCTCACTATATCCACGGAATTGCCTGAGCTTATATGCTGTATGCACACTGATGCACCTGTGTGAAGTGCAAGGACGCAGTCCCTTGCAACCATAATATCCTCCGCTGTGCGGGATGCACCGCCGTATCCAAGCTTTTCTGATACTTTTCCCTGATTCACTCCCGGCTGTACAATGAACAGCGGATCCTCTTCATGAAGACTCACCGGAAGATCAAGATCCCTTGCCTTCTCCATAGCCTCAAGAAGAAGCTTCTCATCCATGATTGGGATTCCGTCATCGGTAAATCCTGCTGCACCTGCAGCCGCAAGACTGTCCATGTCCACGAGTTCCTTGCCAGCAAGGCCCTTTGTGACTGTGGCTGTCTGAACTACATGTATTCCGGTCTTTGCACCTTTATCCTGTATATACTTGAGAGTCTCAAGGTTATCCACCGCCGGCTTTGTATTCGCCATACATACCACCATCGTGAAGCCTCCTCTTGCAGCGGCGGCGGCACCTGTCTCGATGTCTTCCTTGTACGTAAATCCCGGATCACGGAAGTGTACATGTGTGTCTACCAGTCCCGGTGCAACTACAAGTCCATCTGCATCGATGACCTCCGCACCCTCTGCCTCCAGATCGTATCCTGTCTTAACTATATGATTGCCGTCGATGAGCACATCCATGACCTCGTCTGTATGGGTGACCGGATCAATGACTCTTCCATTCTTTATCAATAACATTTGCCTGTTCTCCTCTATATAAATATTTTATTACTGTCTGTATGTGTTCTGCGGATCATACTGTGATGACTGACCGTAATGTGGCTGCTGACCGTAGCCGCTATACTGATTATTCTGCTGTGACTGCCGGCCATACTGGGTCTGCTGGCTGTAGCCATTCTGCTGATCGTACCGCTGTGGCTGACCATAGCCACTTGACGGCTGATTGTACTGTCCTGGCTGTTGAGTATAGCTGCCCGGCTGGTTGTACTGCCCCGGCCGCTGACCGTAACCATTCTGCTGACCATACCGAGGCTGCTGGCCATAGCCACTCTGCTGACCATATCGAGGCTGCCGGCCATAGCCACTCTGCTGATTATTGTACTGATCCGTCTGGCCGTATGCATTTGGCTGGAAGGTGTTCTGCCGCTTGCCATATACATTTGGCTGATTGTACTGCATGTTCTGTCCGTACATATTTGGCTGATTATATCCACACATAGGTATATATCTGAAGTTATACGGATTCACCCATATAGGATTTACCGCTATGATATGATCGTTCTTTGCCGCATGGGATATGAGCAGGAACATCAAAACCACAGACAGGATCAGAACCAGTATGCACAGGATCACGCTGGTGTCATCAATCGACAGCACAAAATCATACAGTCCGTGTATTCCCATGGTGCTAAAATACGCTATCAGCATATTGCCTGCGGCACCCTCGCCCTTGTTCGCATTCTCTCTCGCCTTTGAGTAGAAATATCCCATGATAACGCCGCATGAGCAGTGAAGTGGGATTGCTGTCACAGCCCTCAGGATTCCGAGTCCTATTCCACCCTGGAATACATACAGGATATTCTCCAGTGTTGCAAATCCGAGCGACGAGCACACGCCATATATAACGCCGTCATAGCTGTGGTCAAAGTTCTTATTTTTCCATGTAAGTATTAACATTCCAAGGAATTTGCCCAGTTCCTCGATCATCGCCACTATAAAGAAGCAGTTGACCAGCTCATAAACCGCCGTTCCGGATTCCAATCCCATATAGTATAACAATACGCCCCCAACCAGCTCCACGACTACTGCCGGTATCGTGCTGACAGCTCCCAGAACCGCAAGCCATACTAGCAGGCTCATTGGATCCCTGCTATTCTTATTTCTTCTGACTACAAATAACAGCAGTAACACCGAAGGTAATACTGCAAGTCTCAATGCAAATGCACTCATCCTTTACTCTCCCTGATATTTTCTTCCGTATAAATATATATACATATTAAAGATACCATTTTTAGCGTGAATCCACAATAAGCAGAGGCCTTTACCGACATTTTATTTCATTAATTAACTTTAATTTAGCCTAAATACAACTCAAGGCAGGTCATTCCATTTCAGAAGACCTGCCTTGAACCAATTTTCAAATGTATTCAGTTACGACTTACTGTGTGACATCAATATCTCCGCTACTAGTCTCGATATTGCACTTTCCATCTGCTTCCTCAACCGAGTCCGGTACATTTACATCACCGCTGGATGTCTTTGTATTGTATTCATACTTCATTTCTGAACCAATACCGATCGATACATCACCACTGGTTGTCACGACATTGATCTCAGAAGCATCACAGTCTCTAATCATTACGTCACCACTTGACGCACGACCGTTTATACATTTTGCCTTTATACTGCCAGATGTGATATTGCCACTGGAGGTCTTCAGATCAATATTATCCATCACCACATCACCAAGACTGACGTCACCACTGTTTGCTGATATTCTTGTATCCTTTGACGATACACTGTCAAGCTTAATGTCACCACTGCTGGTCGCCACCGTCAGAGCATCTGCATTTGCACCATTTACGATCACATCGCCGCTGGCGGCCTCTATATCGATATTGCCTATTGCCAGATAATATTCCATATCCACGTCACCACTGCTGGTCACAATCTTCAGATCATCGTACTCCGTACCAGCCAGATACACCGTCACGGACGGCCATGCTCCAGAGTACACACCAATGGAAATGTTAAATGCTGCGTTCCTGCTGTCGTCTGCGGTTATCCTGAGCACACCATCTGATATATCTACATGATGCGTCAGATTCTCACTGTCATAATACTCCACATAACTTGTATCTCCACTCGCCTTCTTCACGGCAACATCCACATCTGATGCGCTTTTTACATCAATTGCAGTGAATTTATCTTTTATATCAACAGTCTTCTTTACGTAGTTCACCGGCTCCGATGTCATGTGGGCCAGATTAACTGTCACATTCGGCCATCTGAATCCATTTACAGCAAGTGCTGAGATCACAGTGATAATGCCTGCCACGATCATGACCGATGCAACAATAACAGCTTTCTTTGTTCTACTCATGACTATTTCTCCTTTACAAACATTCTCTTTATTCCATTCACACTGGCCTTGCAGACCTTAAATATACCAACCGTAACAGGCTTAACCGATACAACAAACAATATCGCTATACCAACTCCTATGAGTGCTGCTCCGAGCATGAGAACTGCTGTGTAAGGGCTGTGGGCCACGAACAGAGGTATGGTACATATCAATCCGCCGATTCCCGCCACCACAAAGCTGAGCACCACCGCATAGAATGATATGAGAAGTGCAAATGCAACTATCCAAAGTGTCAGCAGCAATACCGCCGCCGTCATGAGAAGCGGTATCCACACCGGAGAGCCCAGAACTATGAGTACAACCTCCCATGCCTTGAGCTCGTGCTTCGGCTTGATCTTCTCCTTCACAAGCTTTGTAAGCGGCATATCTTCAAGTATCTGCTCCACTGCTGCATCAGGTGATCCCATATCTGCCACAGCCTCCTCCTCGGAAAGGCCGTCCTCCACGCGGTCATCTATCATCTCGCTATAGTAATCCATAAACCTGTTCACATCATCAGCCGGCATCGCACTGATCCTGCTTCTTATCGACTCAAGATATTCCTGTTTGTTCATCTCTGACTTCCTCCTTCACAATAAATCTGTATATGGATTCCAGTTCCTTCCACTCTTCCTTGAACTCTTCTATCCTGGCTCTTCCGGCATCCGTAATATGATAATACTTTCTGAGTCTTCCGTTGTGCTCCACGGAATGAACCGTGAGCAGCGCTCCCGCCTCAAGTCTTCTGAGGATAGGATAGAGTGTGGACTCTGATATCGTCACATACGGCTTCATATCTTTGATGATCTGATATCCATAGGAATCCTCGTCCTTGATGGCCGCAAGCACACACACGTCGAGCATCCCTCTCTTCAATTGTATATCCATCGCTATACCTCCTTACGCAGTATACTATACGTCGCATAGTATCATATGTCAAGTAGTATTTTCAGCACTCTACAAAAAGGAACAACAATGGGGTCAGGCACCTTTTACATAGATTTTACATTAATGTATATGAAACATAACAAACAGGGCGGGACATCTCACCAATGGGATGTCCCGCCCTGCTTACAAATTATATTCTGCTATATCTTAATCTGACACATGATATGTTTTCCATTATAGTATGTCGATGACATACTCCTTGCTGAACGAATGGCCAGCCTCAAGACTGTTTGAATACTCACGGTCCGCCAGATCTCCGTCATATCCCTCGCGGTCACACCTGCCAAACCAAGGCTCTATGCAGACAAATGGCGCATGTTTCTTTGCAGGAGACCATATGCCTATCTGCGGCACATCAAATCTCAACTGCAAAACCGGCGCATCAGATGAGTTCCTTAATGTAATCGTATTTATACCCTTACCATCCATGATCAGGGCATCCTCATCAAACATCTCATCACGCAGCTTTAAGACTCCATCTGTCAGTCTGTGCGTAACTGTTCTATCTCCAAGAACTCCATTTGCTGTCAAAAGACCACATTCAATCTCGTTCCTACCTGTGTGCATATCCAGAGAATAACCGCCGATGCCTCCCTCACACGCAAATGCAGGATGGGCACCGATAGAAAAATGAATCGTGTCAGTTCCCTCATTCACAACGGTCCACATAACATGTACAGATGAACCTTCAAGTCTGTATCCTATACAAAGACTGAAATCAAACGGATAGCTCTTCTGCCATGTATCATTCTTCTCAAGCACAAACAGCAGTGTATCACCAGTCTGGCCAGCCACTACAAACTCGCTGTCCCTTGCAAATCCGTGCTGAGGTATATTCTCATAAACCACCCCGTTATGTCTGTAACGCTGTCCTTCAAGCTTTCCCACAAATGGAAACAGCACAGGAGAAACTCTTCCCCAATACTCAGCATCACCGCACCACATGTATTCTCTGTCTGTCTCGATACTCTTCAGGCTCACAAGCTCAGCGCCGTGAGTATTCACCTTTATAGCGATCTTATCATTTTTTAATTCAACAATACCCATCATGTCCTCCTATACTCCAGCCAGTCTGGCTGATCATAATTTGCAAATAATATTATACACTTTTATAACATTATAACACAGGTACAAAAAAATACGGTCGCTTAATGAACTAATAAGCAACCGTATTTTATATAATTAAGCAATAGTCGCTGTCGGGGTTCCAAGTATCACATGAAGCCCCTTCTCCTTTGCCTTGCTGATGACATAATCGAAGAACGAAAAGTCATACTGCCCCTCCGTTTTTTCCATGATATGCCATGCAAACTCCGCTATACGGATGACATTGCATCCAAGCTCTACGATATTGTCCATATCCTCATCGATCATGGATATGTCCCACTGCTCTGGATAATAATCCGCAAATCGTTATCCAAGCGCGATCATTCTGTTAATGCAGCGGGAAGCTCCCTCCATCACCTCATCAGAAAGGACTATCTCTTCGCCACCTGTGCCCTTTAATACATTCAATATGTCAACCAGGGTAGTAAGTTTCATATTATGGCACATCAGCTTTGAAGAAATTGGATAGAACATTTTGTCAGGGCACTCATACTGAAGATGCTCCACAATACTGTGCTCTGTACCGATGATAAATTCTTTTTTCTCTGACTTTCTGGCATATGCCATAATTCCTGTGGTTGAACCTACATAATCAGCCTCTGCAACTACATCCGGCCTGCACTCAGGATGGACAAGAAGTTCCGCATGTGGATGTAACTCTTTTGCCTTCAAAGCATCATCTAGGGTAACCGCAAGATGTCTAGGACATCCGCCGTTAAAAAATGCAAATTCCTTTTCCGGCATCTGCTTTTGAACATAGTTTCCAAGATTCGGATCTGGAATAAAAAGAATCTTGTCATTATCAAGCTTGCTGCAGATCTGCACTGCTGATGAGGATGTCACACATACATCACAGGCAGTTTTCAATTCAGATGTCGTATTTATATAGGCGACAACCGCATATCCCGGATACTTCTTCTTCATCTCATCCAGCGTTTCAAGGTTCATCTGCTCAGCCATCGGACATCCGGCTTCAGGATTAGGCAGGTACACATTCTTATCAGGGGACAATATCTTACATGTCTCCGCCATAAAACGCACACCACACATTATTATATTTTTGCGGGAATCCTTGCTCGCCTCTACGCTAAGTCCATATGAATCTCCCATATAATCTGCAACTTCAAGAATCTCATGTCCCTGATAAGCATGTGCCAGTATGCAGAAATCTTTCTCTTTCTTCAGTCTGATTATCTCTTCCTGTATCTCTTTTATCGTCATTTTATTCTCTCCAAATCATTTTGTATTATTTCTCCCACTCCTGCCACGGAACAAGGAAGCCTGTCTCATCGAGCTTCTGCTCTATGTTGTCCAGGATCTCTTCACTTGGAGCCTCTATCAGATGGTAATGATATCCGTTCGTAGCATTTCCAAGCAGGGACGACTGGCTGTTTTCCAATTTTTTCATAAATTTTGCCACGTCGTATCTGGAAGCAATATTCATCTTTGCAGTAACACGATTGTACACCGTATGACTTATACTTACATTCTTTACAACACCGCCATAATCAACTATGATCGTGAGTTCTTCCTCAGTCCTGTCATAACCGTGTTTTACTTTAAACTCTCTCTGACATTTTGATTCATTCTTGTATATATAACCCCTGTTAGTTGCAATTATGCCATCATCAGCCGCCCTGATCACTGCAATATCCTGCACTATTATCTGTCTGCTGACTTCAAATTCTGACGCAAGCTTATTTGCCGGAACAGGGACATCTGAATTCTTCACAATGTCAAGTATCCTTTCCCTTCTCTCTTTTGCCTTCACTTTATCCCTCCGCATGAAGATTTTTCATCGATATATCCATTATAGGTGAGCTGTGTGTAAGCGCACCGCTTGATATATAATCCACTCCCAATGATATCAGGCTCTCTATGTTCTCTTTTGTAACATTGCCTGAACATTCTGTCTCCGCACGTCCATCGATCAAATCAATCGCAGCCCTCATCTGATCCGTTGTCATATTGTCAAGCATAATGATATCGGCTCCCGCTTCAACAGCCTCTTTTACCTGATCCAGTGTCTCAACTTCAACCTCTATCTTGCGGACAAATGGTGCATACTCCTTTGCCATTCTCACTGCATTGGTTATACTTCCCGCAGCGCCTATATGATTATCCTTAAGCAATACTCCATCCGACAAATTGTATCTGTGATTGCTGCCTCCGCCGACTCTGACTGCATACTTCTCAAATATACGGCAATTAGGTGTGGTCTTTCTGGTATCCAGCAGAGTAGTCTTGCTTCCTTTAAGAAGTTCTGCAACCTCATGGGTATACGTAGCTATACCACTCATACGCTGGAGATAATTAAGCGCAACCCTCTCGCCAGAGAGAAGAACCCTGATATCACCAGTCACAATTCCCATAAGCTGTCCAACCTTCACCTCATCGCCATCTTTGCAGAAGAACTCAACCTCAGTGCTGTCATCTAAGAGGGTAAATACTCTTGCATATACATCAAGTCCTGCAATGATTCCATCCTGCTTGCATATTAGGTCTACTTTTCCTTTCTGTGCCTTTGGCATCACCGCATTTGTGGATACATCCTCACTTGTGATATCCTCCTGTAAAGCCATCATTATAAGCTTGTCCGCATTCAATTTCATTGTTATCTGATTCATTCTCAGCCTCTTCTTTCCGTTTCTGTCAAAACTATATTCTTATATTCTCTAAACAAACCATCTATATCTTCATATTCAGACAGATCTATGTTGTCTTCTCCACAGCCTCTGTGCTCTCTGCTGAACATGATATCATCTGCTGCCCTCTGTGCAAATACAAGCGACTCAAGTAATGAATTGCTTGCCAGTCTGTTTCTGCCATGCACTCCATTACATCCGGCTTCTCCTACCGCGTACAATCCTTCCATGGAAGTCCTTCCGGCGAGATCTGCCTTCACTCCGCCCATGTGGTAATGCTGAGCCGGCACAACCGGTATCGGTTCAACAAGCACATCATATCCTTCATCCTTGCACTGCTTGTATATATGTGGAAAATGCTGCAGGATCACATCTCTTCCAAGCGGTCTCAGATCTTCCCACACATGCTCCGTTCCATCTATCGCCATCTGTTTCCATATTGCATGGCTGACTACATCACGAGGCTGCAGTTCATCTGTAAACCTTTCGCCCGCCTTGTTAAGAAGCCATGCGCCTTCGCCTCTCACAGATTCAGATATCAAAAATCTTCTTCCCTTATTCCGGCTAAACAGTGTTGTCGGGTGGATCTGCACATAATTCAGATTCTCTACCTCTACACCATGTTTTAAGGCAATTGCTATGGCATCACCTGTTATATGGGCAAAATTCGTTGAGTTCTTATATATGCCTCCGATTCCACCACACGCCAATACAACGTTGTTGGATCTAAGTATGCTTATATTCTTCGCCTCATCAGCTATAACCACTCCACCACAGGCATTGTCATTGCAGATGATGTCGAGCATAGTCGTATACTCATATATCTCGATATTAGATTTCTCCTTTGCGCACTCCAGCAAAGTGGATGTAATCTCTTTGCCGGTAATGTCCTCGTGGAACAATATTCTTGGCTGGCTGTGAGCTCCCTCCTTGGTGAAGGCAAGCTTTCCGCTCTCATCTCTCTCAAATCTGACTCCAAGCCTTATCAATTCTCTGATAACAAGATTCGATGATCTGATCATAAGATCGACTGTCTTTTTATTGTTCTCATAATGGCCGGCTCTCATGGTGTCTTCAAAATAATCTTCGTAATCTTCCTCACCCCGCAGCATACATATGCCGCCCTGGGCCAAAAAAGAGTCGGACTCATCAGCCCGCCTTTTTGTGATAATACAGACCTTTTTTGTCTCTGGAAAATTCAACGCACAGAACAAACCTGCAGCGCCAGTTCCCACAATAATAACATCATATACAGTGTTCATCATTTCTCCTCTTCAAGTAAGCATCATATTATTCTTTATAACCTGACTTGCATATAAACATAACATATGTAAACACATATGTAAAGATACATGTAATGTTATGTGTAAAGTTTTGATGTAAAGTTTTGAATTAGAGTTTTGAATTAATGTAAGTGCATGTACACCGTCTCTACTTTAAGACTTTCTTTATCTGTTTCTCTGTGGCAATCGGGTAGATATCATCCATATGCTTCATTATCCTCTCCCACGATTCCTCAGGGCTCTCACCATATGCGGACGTCACGTGGTCATATCCCCACAGCTTCTCCGGCATGGAATACACAGCCACATTCCATCCGTATTCCGCGCCCTTCTTGTTCAACCGTTTTCTGAAGTCACATGCGCACAGGTATGTCTGCATCTGGAGCTGTGTCATCGTACCCTCAAAGCCTTTCTCTCCGCCCTTGCCAAATCCGGCAAGCTTCTTTATATCGAATGAAAAAAGTTCTGTATTGTACATACTATCCAGCTTTTCTGCTGCAAATTCCGCATCGCTCTCCTCGTCTATCCGGTCATCCATGAACAGATCCATGATCTTCTTCTGCCTGAATGATGCAAGCTCATCATCCCATCTGGCATCGAAATCATATCCAGCTCTTCTATAATTTGCAAAATAGGGGAACCATTTCTTTGAGATAAATCCCGCCTTATTGTGGAAAAATTTGCCGTATGCGATATCGCCTCTTCTGGCTATGATCTCACGCCACACCCAAGGATCCCTCTGCGGGTCTTCACTCCACCAATACTTCTCCGTGGTTCGCTCTTCCACCGAAAATCCAGGTATCTCATTGCGGAAAAGAGGAAGAAATCCCACTTCCTCTATATATCCGATAAGTTCGTCCACCGTGTGCAGGCACTCCGGATCATCCTCCGAAACTCCATACATGATCCATGTTCCGTCTTTTGATTCCATAAACTCTCCTAAATTATTCGCCCCTCAAGGTGATCCATCTCATGGAGCACTATCTGGGCTATATATCCGTTGAACTTCATACGCTTTTTTGCAAATGATGCATCCTGAAACTCTACTTCTATGTCTCTATACCTTGTCACCTTTCTCGTGCCGTCCAGAGACAGACATCCCTCTTCTGTCTCGTAAGCCCCCGACTTTGACAGGAGTACCGGATTCAGCATGACAACATTGGCAAATCCCATACTGACGATGATTATCCTCTTCTTATATCCGATCATGTTGCCCGCCATGCCGACGCACCTCGCCTGATTTGCCGCTAATGTGTCCTGCATATCTGCTATGATCCCCGCATCCATAGTCGTCATCGGAGATGACTTCTGGCTGAGAAACATCTGATCTCTTACTATCTGTTTTACCATGGTCTATTACCTTTCCTTATCTACTCACCATTCTTCACGTACAGGAATAATTTCGACTTGAGCAGCTTCTTCGGCGTCGCCGAGATCTCGCATATCTCCTCGTATATGCGGTTGCACACGATAAAATACGCAGCCAGGGCAGTCAGCACATTCTTCTGATTTGCGCTCTGGAAATTGTACTTCCCTGTCTTCTCATTCTTCTCGCTTCTGGCATGTTTTACCAGGTTATAGTCATTCCACCAATCCGCGATCCTGCCATCCACAAATGCGCTGAACGGCTTCAACTCGATATCTTCAAATGTGTCTATCGTCCTCACTGCGTCAAGCCTGATAGCCGGGAATTTCCTAAGCACAGGAGTAAGCCTGTCATGTATATTGTACTTCTTCCTGTAATCGTCCTCCTCTACCATCTTGCAATATATCTCAATCAGAGAATCAATATTGCTGCAGATGTTCAGAAACATATTTATGTATCTGCTTGAAAATGTCGGGAAGTTGCTCTTGTGAATGTCCACATACTCCGAACTGATCCTGACATCCTTCTCAATGATCTGGTATTGCTTCCAGAAAATGTTCAGAAATTCCTTCTCAGTTATGACAACTCTGGTCTTCTTCACCAGAACATTTACCCACAAATGTCCCTGACCTATCCTGTCAAGCCTGACATCCTGACTCGTCCATACATCCTCAAGCGATGCGCCTGAAACCAACGCCACCATATCGCAAACCCGGGCCTCAGTATAATTGGCAAATGTCCTTCCATCATCCCGCGTCCGTTCACTCTTGCCGTACTTCCACGAAGCATACAATACCCCGCCGACTCTTAGCGCCTTCATAGCCTTCTCAAGGATCTTGTGCATATCGCTCTTGGCAACATGGAGCAGCGAAGCACATGCCCACACAGCGTCAAATTCATTCTCATAATTCATGTCCTCAATGCGCATATGTACAGCCGCTTTTCCCGTCAGCTCCTGAGTTTTCCTGCACATCGCCTCAGACGCGTCCAGAGACACAACCTTGTATCCCTTGTCCAGAAAATATTTGCTGTCACGGCCACTGCCGCAGCCAAGATCAAGAATCCTGCTGCCCGGCTTGAGATGTTCCTCAAAGCGCTTGTATATGTCCGACATGTCTGCATTTCTGGTTATCTCGGAATATCTGTCAGCATGTGTGTTGTAGTATTCTATTGTTCTGTTTGTATTTTTATCATCCATTAAAATCTGACCTCTTCCGGTTCATTGGTGGTGAGGGTTCGAATCCCTCAACACCTTCATATGTATCTACAGATTATTTGCCTTTCGCAGCAGCTTCTCAAAAGACTCCGCAAATCTCTGGTCATCCTCTTCTGTCCTCTTCCTCGGCCCTTTGATATGATTCCGGCTTGACGCCCTCCGCGCCTTCTTGTTCAGGTGTCTCTCCATAAGCATCTGATCGATGTTCTCATCCGTATACCATTTGCCCGACTGATGAATTGCATACGCACCTTTGCCAAGCGCCATCGCCGCCACGCCATAATCCTGCGTAACCACTATGTCGCCCCTGTGACAAATGCTTATCAGCTTGTAATCCACGGCATCCGCCCCGGCCCCAACCACGATAACCTCACTGTAATCAGATGTGAGGACATGGTTCGTATCGCAGAGAAGCGTTACCGGGATGTTATATTTTGTTGCTATGTCTTCAACTATATCAACCACCGGACACGCGTCAGCATCAACAAATATCTTCATTGACCTAGTCCTTTCTCGTGCTGTCTCTACAGCAACGACTTTAATTTAGACGCCTCCTCTTCTGTAAGTGTCACACCCTTACCCATCTTCTCATGCTCCGGTGCCCACTCTCTGATATCATACTTTGGTGTGCCACCGTTCCACGATATCTTATTAAGTTCCTTAGTCCATCCCTTTGCACTTTCCGAGATCACTCCTATGTGCTCCACTATTTCGTATTTAAAATCTGCCATTTTTTATGTATCTCCTTTATCCTTTAAAGATAAAGCCCGTCACAACTCTTTGTTTGATGTGATGGGCCGTTGTTAATCATTATATCTGTTTTTATGAGGCTTTTCAATGATGCTATATCCTCAGAGACGTGGGATTACAATTATTGGAGCGAAGAAAACAATTCTTGATCTATCATGTCCATTGACTTCATCTTTGACAACCACTCATATAATGCAGACATATGTAAGTTTTATACCTCTATGAATTTACATTACTCTCAAACACTGAACTGGTAGGTGGATCAAAAAGTAGAGTCTTATATCTCTATGAATTTACATTACTCTCAAACGGAAAATGAAACCTTTTTTACAGGAGCAAAGTCTTATACCTCTATGAATTTACACTACTCTCAAACATGATAATGTTGCTCTTTGTAGCCGTGATAGTCTTATACCTCTATGAATTTACACTACTCTCAAACATACCTAAAGCGTTAACCATTTGCTTAACAGTCTTATACCTCTATGAATTTACACTACTCTCAAACGAATATCTGAAAAAGTTCAAAGAGTATGAGGTCTTATACCTCTATGAATTTACACTACTCTGGTATGCTAAACACATAGGAATCAAAGCAGTCTTTTTCTATCTATTGCTTTTCTTTTATTCCTATTTCACAATTATCCTGTAATAGATAGAGGTGTGCGTCACCACTCTTGAAGCACTTGTGACTTCGTTCATTGAGACTGCTCCCTCTGCTTTGCAGGATTTTGCGTATTAGCTGGATGTTGACAGCATTTGTGCTGTACTTCGTATATCTAACCAGATTGTAACCCGCATTGAAGTGAGGATTCTATCTACTTACACTAAATGAATGAAAGGATTTTTATTATGTACATTATAGGCATTGATATTGGAAAAAATCATCACGAAGCTTCTATTGTTTCTCCTGAAGGCAAACAAATTGGGCATTCTCTTCGTTTTGCAACTACACACAAAGGGGCAGATTCTCTTATGAACTTTATCTTCAAAAACATTGGTAATTCCCCTTGTGTCTTCGGCATGGAAGCCACAGGTCATTACTGGTATCCGATTTATTCATTCCTCAAAGCCAGAGGATATACCATCTATGTAATCAATCCCATCCAGTCTGATTCCCTCAGAAAGATGTATATCCGGCAGACAAAAAACGATTCCATCGATTCTTTTCTGATTGCAGAAGTGATACGATTCGGTCAGTTTACCACCACTTCTATGGCAGACGAAAACATTCTTGCTATGCGGCAGTTATGCCGTTACCGTGATTCTGTGATTTCTTCCAGAACCGAAATAAAACTCCGCATCAGCACGATTATTGAGCAGATCTTCCCAGAGTATGAAAAACAGTTTTCTTCTCTTTGGCTGAGCACATCCATGGGCATTCTTGAAAAATACCTCACCCCTGAGAATATTGAGAATGCACCAATAGATGAGCTCTTTGAAATCATAAAAGATAAGAGCCACAACCGACTTACCAAAGCTAAAGCCATTTCCATCAAAGAAGCTGCAGCTGATACCTTTGGTATTAAGATAGCACAGGATACATTCTCTTTCCAGTTAAAACAGCTCATTGACAGAATGAATTTTCTTGATAAGCAGATTGAAGCTCTTGATATTGAAATCATGAAATACTATGAGCAGTTTGATTGTTACTTACATACAATCCCGGGAATAGGCATAATTGGTGCTGCTACTATTCTTGCTGAAATCGGTGATATAAGCAGATTTAAAAATTCCTCTGCATTAGTTGCCTTTGCTGGCATTGATCCAACTATACGTCAGTCGGGTGAATTTAACAGCACACATAACCATATGTCAAAACGTGGTTCACCTTACTTAAGACATGCCATTTTTCTTGCGGCTACCACCTGCTCTTTTCACAATAGCCCGTTGAATGCATATTACAAAAAGAAACGTGACCAAGGTAAACATCACTTAACTGCCACAGGAGCTGTAGCAAGAAACCTTACCACCGTAATTTATGCCGTGTTACGGGATAGTAAACCTTATGAACCTAAGAAGTTCTGTTAAATGTCTGGTAGTGAGACTAGGATTTAAGCCTGCCCGTGGGGAGGCTTAGTTGTAATGCAATCTTTTACAAAATCTTCATAAGATGAATATAATTGAAAGATTGCCATATTCTTTGATTCTAGTGCTCTTTCTGAACTCCAATAAATAATTGAAATTCCATTATTCTGATAATATAGACATAAATAATCATCATCTAAAATAGCAAACGGAATGACATCATAATCAAATAAATTTTCCTGTTCTTTATATACTTCTAACATTTCGTCCATCGGAATAACTACAAAGTTTTCCGTTACACCATCAATTAATATATCCAGTGTCCTTTGGGTTGCAATGATTGATTTTATTTCTTTAGGAATAATTCTATTCAGAGCTATTTCAATTGCATATTTCATTTCAATTACCTCCAACCAACGGAAATTGGCTCATTCTAATGGTCTTCTTACCTTGCGTATTTAATGGAATAAACACTCTGTGTGTACCAGTTGGTGTATCACTCGTACTAATATTAAAAGGGTACTCTTTCTTGTATATCATTACATTTTGATCTTTATTATAAATTACTTCATCCGGCTTCATAATAGTATCTTCACACAATTTTCCAACATTAACATCCTTTCCATATTGAGTTTTTTTAGGTGTAGATACAGTATCAGGATCATACATGTGTTTTCGTGAATGAATTGAAATGTAATCCGAAGCATCCAATCCCCCATTTTCTTTAAAAAACTCTGTATTTTCTATTGACTTCCCATAGCTGGTCTCAAACCAACATGAAAAATCTATAAAAAAGAAGTGGTCTTATACCTCTATGAATTTACACTACTCTCAAACGCAACTTTCTCCAGGCTACTACCTTATCTGTCTTATACCTCTATGAATTTACACTACTCTCAAACGTGTCATTGTCAATGCCTGTCAAGTGGCAGTCTTATACCTCTATGAATTTACATTACTCTCAAACGGTCATGTGGAATGTAGTCCGCACAGTGTGTCTTATACCTCTATGAATTTACATTACTCTCAAACGGTGAAGTAATAACAAAAACCGTTGGTGCAGTCTTATACCCCTATGAATTTACATTACTCTCAAACGCTTCGTCTGTCTTCTTTGCCAATCATTGCGTCTTATACCTCTATGAATTTACATTACTCTCAAACGCCTGTTCAGCAGTGAATATCATATCACCGTCTTATACCTCTATGAATTTACATTACTCTCAAACTTGTATATGTATATATAATAATATATAGCTGTCTTATACCTCTATGAATTTACATTACTCTCAAACCTCGTACTGAGCCACCCACAGCCTATAGCCGTCTTATACCTCTATGAATTTACATTACTCTCAAACGAGGTCAACAGCAATCAGCCGGAACTTCCAGTCTTATACCTCTATGAATTTACATTACTCTCAAACATGCTTATCAACTTTCTTTTCAAGCTGCTCGTCTTATACCTCTATGAATTTACATTACTCTCAAACTACTGCTCATTTCATACTCATTGTTTTCTTGTCTTATACCTCTATGAATTTACATTACTCTCAAACAATGTAATCATCCTTTTCAATTCTTGCCTTGTCTTATACCTCTATGAATTTACATTACTCTCAAACGTGTAGGCGGTCTGCACTGTCTCCACACGTCTTATACCTCTATGAATTTACATTACTCTCAAACGGGGCATCATGCTCCTGCTGGGTTCAAGGGGTCTTATACCTCTATGAATTTACATTACTCTCAAACCTCGATAGGTGTCACACACGGTATTGTCTTGTCTTATACCTCTATGAATTTACATTACTCTCAAACATCTATAAGGACATTTTCATTCACAGAATTGGTCTTATACCTCTATGAATTTACATTACTCTCAAACAGGGTGTAGCTGATAGCCTGTAGTGTTGTTGTCTTATACCTCTATGAATTTACATTACTCTCAAACCTTATTGTTGTAATACATCCAATAGAATCCGTCTTATACCTCTATGAATTTACATTACTCTCAAACCTATGATGTAGACGGACAGGGCAATATTGGTCTTATACCTCTATGAATTTACATTACTCTCAAACACGATCTGGATCCATTCGGACTTCTTGACCGTCTTATACCTCTATGAATTTACATTACTCTCAAACGCACCCGGAAAGTAGTCTGCTCCCATCGTCGTCTTATACCTCTATGAATTTACATTACTCTCAAACCCAGCGCCGTAGTAAGTCATCGTATGCCTTGTCTTATACCTCTATGAATTTACATTACTCTCAAACCATCAAATCCTATCTTTCTCGCTAGGGATTGTCTTATACCTCTATGAATTTACATTACTCTCAAACTATCTTGCACTCGTGCGTGGCTGTGTAACAGTCTTATACCTCTATGAATTTACATTACTCTCAAACACCGCCTGCGGCAACAATATATGACATCAGTCTTATACCTCTATGAATTTACATTACTCTCAAACTCCAAGCTACCTTACGTTGTTTATATGCTCGTCTTATACCTCTATGAATTTACATTACTCTCAAACGGTCAGTATGATATAGATAAAGACGATATGGTCTTATACCTCTATGAATTTACATTACTCTCAAACCCAATTGTTTGAATTTGAATCAAACTCCATGTCTTATACCTCTATGAATTTACATTACTCTCAAACGTCTTGTCAGCGCCCTTAATATCTTTTATGGTCTTATACCTCTATGAATTTACATTACTCTCAAACCTCTGTTGCACCCTTATATATGTACTCTTTGTCTTATACCTCTATGAATTTACATTACTCTCAAACATATCGTGACCGTACAAAGTAGCCAAACGGTCTTATACCTCTATGAATTTACATTACTCTCAAACACTGCTGTTTATATTCTTCTTCTAACTCTCGTCTTATACCTCTATGAATTTACATTACTCTCAAACCTCAAATTTTGAAAATCCAGCTTGCAACTGGTATGTAAATCCACATCTTTGTTATACATTCTTATACAATAAATATCAACACATCTCTTTCTAAACCATAACATCATATCACACATAAATCATTATCAATTATAATCCTGCTCTCACATGATAATTTTTTATAATCCATATTGTCAATAAGTAAGACTCTATAATCCCTAGTTATTGCTGTAGCCATCATAAGCTGTAATGTGGCATATGATACCACACTTCTAAGATTCACAAACACAAAAAGCCTCTTACCCTCATACTCCCTAGATAAATCCATATATGCAAGTATTCTCTCTTCCAAAGTATCATAATCATCAATTATTTCTATACCTGCAGCTTTTATAACAGCTAACATATTTAACTTTTCACAAATAATCTCACATGGCAAATCACCTGCAATACTTTCTATATACATTTCAATAGTTTCTAATAACCGCTCTGATTTTTCGTAATATAATTCATTTTTAGATTTTTTATCCAACTCGCTCATAATCTTTGATATCAAGGTCTTCTGATTCAGTGTAAAATCAACAAAATCAGTTATATATGCTATTGTTTTTTGAGCAGGGATTGGGGTTTCATTGTCCGACACAACTATATCGCTATCCAATCCTTCTGTTGCTTTCCTGAATTCCTGTAACATCTTGTACATGAATTCAGGATTCTCAATTACCAAACCTGTTATCATTTCTGTATTAACATCTATAACATTTTTTAATTCTCTATACGCAATCTTCATAATATTGTAATCCTATCATCAGATGTCAAAACATCCGTTTTAATATTTCCCGTTATGTAATCAATCTTTGCAAATTGTTTCTCTGTAACAGATAGAACCATAACTGAGCCAGAAGGTGGTTTCATTCTTTTAAGTGCGGCTCGAACATTGTTTTCTGCCGACTGATTAAGGACCATCCTGCAATACACCGACTCCTGCAACATATAAAAACCACTTTTCAATAAATCTTTCCTAAATTTTCTATAATTTCTTCGATCTTCCGACGTCAGAGTCGGAAGATCAAACATTACTAAAATTCTCATATACCTATAACTCATATTGAATAATACAATATCTCCTCTACATTTCTGTCGCACAGGGCGTCAAAAACACTTCTTACATATATTCTTATAGCATTCGTGAGAACTTGCTTATTACCTGATATTGTTATCTCCTGTTCCAGTAAACTAAGCATTTTTCTCTTATCATTAGCGTCAAATTGCTCCCAATTACTTCCATATACAATTCTATCAACCAAAATTCTATATGGTTCCATCAAATCAGATGCTAAATTGAACGGATTAAATTTATTATCATGAAACAACCCTAGCTGTGTCATATATCCATTATAAATTATTTCTTTGTTGAAAATGGAAAGCAATAACGAATATCCATAATTCAAAGCTGCATTTCTTGGAATATCCTCATTTCTATTAAAATCCATGCCAAACAAGGCGTTGAAATATACCTTAGCAGCCAACCCCTCTCTGTTAGTCTTATCCCCATATGACAAATCATCTATGTATTGCTTAAGTAATTTATACTCACGTTCTTTCTCAAGTTCCAACAAAAAATCCGACTGTTTAATAATTTTCTCCCGCACTATAGATGTCCAAACTTTCGTCTTTATATCATCTTGCCATGCAATTTGTGTTTTTATCTTTCTTGAGCAATCTCCACTACCATAATAAGGAATAATTTCCGACTGAGGATTTCTTTTATCATCGCAAAAAATTATTTTAATTTTTTTCTTGATCAGTTCTGTAACCAATGCTGCCGTCATCGAAACTGCTTGATTATCAATAACAAGTATATCTATATCATCAAGAAAAACTTTTAATGTTTCTTCTCCTCTTATTTCAAGAAAAACCATTGTCAGATTAAGCTTAGCTCTTTTTGTTATCACAAGTGTTCTAAAACCCATCCTGAACTCCTATTCAAAATACTATTTAATAATATCCAATAAATTATCTGACATGTTCTGATATATACCAGATGAAGAATTATCTATCAAATATACTTTTTGAAATTTCTTTGCCCAAAGAGAGAGTTTTGATCCAAATGCAAATGTCGCTGCATTTTTACTGCCACCTATCGCAGACATGTCGCAACTTCCTGCTCGTCCGGACTTAAGAACTAACACAAGGTTCTGTAAGAAATACACCTGTCTTTCAATATCAAGTTTTTTAAATTTATCATATCCATTCTCTAATATTTTTTGTTGAGAATTAAATGGAATACTATATATGTTATTAATAATTTTATCAGTTAATATACAATATAATTTTTCATTCTTTTCACCACATATACCATCATTTTTTTCATTTAAAGTAATGTTTTTATTCTTACCTTTCTTTTCTATATAATTATCAATTTTTTTTATATAATTTTCCCACTCATTTCCAATTACCAATGGCATCATAGAGGTAAGGCCTATTTTTTGACCTGAATTAGCTTTTCTCGTAATACAGGCTCTGAAACCATCGAACGACAACATTGTATTGATTTTTATAGGTCTCAGTCCCAGTGGGAAAGATACATTCGTAATTTGTTCATCTGTTTTGCCCCATATATTTTGTATATTTTTCTTTGAGTATTTCAATGCGTATTCATTATCAGAGAAAACCTTTTCCGAATACATATAATCCACAGGCATTATCATCGCTTCCTGCTTGCCATTTTCCTTGTATTTAACAAGTAAAAATGCTGTGGCTGTAGACTTATTATATCCTCCATACTTTTCTGTATCCAGACCTGTCTTCCTTGGAATTAATCCAGCTGCAGCTTTCACCGGCATCTGATCGAACAATCCTCCTTTTCTCATAAATGGGTATTTAGTATAATGTATATTATTCTTTGCCAACACTTTTCTTACATTACCTATAGACTCTTGTCCATTCCAAATCACATCATCTCCCAATTTGACACTATGCGTAAACAAAGTCTTTGTCTTCAGTGAATATTTCTGCGTTATATAAAAATTCTTTGTAAATCTACAATGATACACATTTCCAACCACGATATTAAGATATGCATCCTTAGCATGATGAAGATCATTAACACTTCTTGTCTTCAACATATCAAATTCTTTTCTAAATTCAGATACCAATCCCGCCTTAGAATATACAATCTCTACATCTGGGAATAATGTTCTAAATACTGTTGTCACTGCCTTTGTAGACTGATGAGTCTCCACCAGCTGTCTGTTTATAAAACCTGTAAGCTCTTCCTCTGTAAATGATGTACAGCGAGTAAGTCTCCTATATTTCTCTTCTGATATAAGTTTATTGGACAGCAATCTATACCAAAATGGCTGCATTTTTTCCCTTATATCTTTACTAATCGGATATTTATCACCTTTCTGGCCATTCTCCTCAGAAATAACAAGGACTTTATTGGTTATACTATCATCCTTGACATAGCTCTGAGGGTATATATGATCAACGTTATAAATGTTTGTCTTAAGTTTATCAATATCAATTGTTTTCTGGGTATATGCACACTTTCCAAGCTGCATAAAATATAAAAACAGTACCTCACTCTGCAATTCATTGTCTGTTTTACCTTCTAATTGTTCTGACAGCTCACGAACTTCCGCTTTATCCATATTCTTGTATAACTCGCTGATCTGGTCTCTTCTAGATTTTGTACGCACTCCTTTTTCTCCACCACCACGAGCCATTTCAACAAATATTTTTGAAGGATTCTTACCACACACCTTACGTATATCACTTAATATATCCAATGTTCTATGTATTGGTCTTCTCACTGCATTACTTACATACATTTCATCAAGCATGCTATCAAGATTTGCTGGATGCTCAACATAGTATTCATTTTTTATTGCCTCTATCTCCTCAATAAATGTATATGAGTTTGACAATAATTTCATCATATTGTCATTCGTAGACCACAACATTCCCATAATAGAGTCAACTTCACCAGTATCTTTATTACATCCCCTTATACCAACTAGTAACTTACGAGATAGTCTTCCAAAATCACTATATTTCAGTTTAGAGATATACTTAACATCGTCATCTGACAAATCTGGGAATTCCATGTGTAACCATCTAAGTATTCGACCCTTATCTTCACTGTATGTTAATCTTTCAATTATTGCCTCGACCTGATTTTCCTTTAATACACAACTTTCAAGTAGTTTTTTAAAATCATGATATGACTTCAAAGAAGATTTTATAGTAACATCAATACCCGAAATAACATCTTCTGGATGTAAAAGATTATTTGATATAAGAAAATCTTTTATCTTCTTTGGGGTAACTTTCCTATACCTCTCGAACAGTTTATAAATTCCCTGCTTATGTTCAATTGGAATACTACAGTCATTAATCTTAATATTATTTATCTCATTAAGCACATTGAACTTACAATATAATAATGAATACTTGGGAACCACTGTTTCTCCAGGCAAATAAGTACACGAATTAGTCATACGATTAATGAATTCCTGTTCGCTGGCATCAAGATCTACCTTATCCTCAAAATTCCATGGGTAAATCCTTCCCTCAGCCTTCCTCTTCATCCAACCATGCTGTCCATTATCTGTTCTCAGTGGTCCAACATAGTATGGAATACGAAATTCCATAATAGACAGGAGTTTTTCCCTACTGGTATATCCATCCATATCCTTTTCATCAAGAAACTCCAAATAGAAACTGGCATTATCAAGTATTCTTTTCAATTCGTAATAATACAATTGATACGGAATAACTCTGTTATCATTCTCCACTTGTTTAGGAATAAAAGAATATGTATCCAGTCTGAACATCATATCTTCATATTCTACCTTGTCTTCATCATCAACTTTGATATCTTTTACTACTTTCTTAATGTAATCACAAAATACATCCTTCTTTGCTCCCTTAAACTTTGATACATTCTGAACATTTTTTAGATTATATGAATATGACACATAATTGCCAACAATATTTCCATCTCTAAATACCTCATAGTATCTATTGGGGATGTATTTTTTCACAAAATACTTTAGGAAAGAAAGATCCTTTTTATGCTGCTCATATACTGTTATTTTTCCTTCAGATACACTATTCTTCCCATTAAGAACGTCAGACAAAATTGCCCAATCATATACATTTCTTAGAGAGCTGATAATATCTCCCTCATCACCAAGTTGCTGCAAGACCATAGCAAAATCTTCCTCGGCCATATTAAACGATACAGATACCTTTTCTTCAAATGTAAGCTTAGGAAACAACTTACCCAATTCATAAGTTCCACCGCTCAGGAGTTTTACTAACCCTTCTCTACTCACATCATCTTCTTCAGAAGTTTTAAACTTCTTTCCTTCATTCAGTAACTGAAGGAACTCTCTCTCTTTGTTGGTAACCGTCTGTTTCTTCTTCAATATCTCCTTAAACTTTGATATATCACACTTCCATGGAATTTCTGCATAATTATCCATAACATTAAGGAAGTTGCAATATACCACATCAAAATCTAGCACATCCTCAATATTATCTTTGCTTACTTCACTCAAAAAATGACCTCTATGTGCGACTAAATATGCACATGCCATATATACAAGACGTATATCATGTTTTTCTTTATTTGACATAAGATCATATATAAGATGATGTATTGTTGGATATATATCATAATAATCCTTGTCCGTGAAATCATCATCATTAAATACCACATATCTATCCTTTATATCTACGTCATCCCTAAACAATGCACTTTCTCTTCGCCTGATAAAAAATCTAGGATCGACTTTTGCTATTTCCGGCGCAAATATTTCTGAAACCAACGCTATTCTTTGTTTTTTTCTGTCGTTTCGACGTCTTGCTGTTCGAAAAGTTCTTCGTTCCTGTGCAGTCGATGCTGCCTCAAATACATGACTTCCCCACATCGGCTCACCACCATGCTTTATAAGATTATAATTTTTGTCTGTTACGGCATATCCTACAGAATTTGTTCCTATATCAAATCCTACATAATACTCATCCACTTTCTTAGTTTGCATATTGACAATTCCCCTTTCATGATGTAATGTGTAAATGAATTTACATTGCGAGTTCAAATAAAGTTTTTACCAAATCGCCGGTTTCCGGTTACACAGTGTGTGTATCAATCCTAAGTTTTTACTTAGGATTTTTTGTTAATCTACTATTTTATTATCAATAATCATTATTCCAATTGTAACGTCCCTTATATTACATATAATACATTATATATCATTTGTTTTTCTATGAATAGTTTTTCAAACCATTTAACACCTTTTTATTCGTAATTTTACATAATTTAATGTTCGTTTTTTTACACACCATTTAAAATGCTTAAAATTATACACAAAAGACCGGCAACAGACGCCTCCATCGTCCACTGCCGGCCCACGCTTTCATCAACCCTGTTTATACAGGCTTTCACAACTCTATGTCTAATCCAATACCATCACACTCGCTCCAGCCCCACCCCAATCTTCAAGTTCCTCTCCGTCTCCACCCTATCAAACTTAACCACATAGCACCCTATATCTCCCCTGATACCGGTTATAGTGCCCTCGCCGAACACCTTGTGTCTCACCCTGTCTCCGGGCTTTAGCTCGGTGTCCAGCGGCATATAGCGGCTCTCATTTGCGGCTATGTAGCTCTTGGTGTCGTCAACAAGGCGCTGCGGGAGCTCGTTCACGTAGTCGATTGCTTCCCGGTCTATGTTGAAGATGAACCGGGACGGGTATCTGAAAGAATCATCGTAGTTCAGCCCCTCGGCATCGCTGATATACAGACCGCGCTCCGCTCTGGTACATGCCACGTATGCCATGCGGCGTTCCTCCTCGAGCATCGCCTCAGTGTCCACGTGCTTGCTTGGGAATATGCCTTCATTTACACCGCACACGAACACATATGGGAACTCCAGGCCCTTTGCGGTGTGTATGGTCATCATCGTCACAGAATCCTTGTCCTTCTCCCTGTCATTGTTCGTGTAGAGAGCTATGCTCTGCAGATATTCCTCCAGCGAATTCTCCTCACCGGAGGTCTTCTCATATTCGTCTATCGACTGCTTCAGCTCTGCCAGGTTGTCCAGCCTTTCCTGTTCGCCCGCCTGTCTGAGCATCGCCTCGTAGCCCGTGGCGGCCATGAGCTCCGTCACAAGATCAGACAGACTTTTCTCCTTGTATGTCTTTCTAAAATTTTCTATGATATCGACAAAGGCTGAAGCACCTGTCGACTTAACAGTCTTCTCCTCCAGAAGATCCTGAAGACCGCTGTACAGTGAGCATCTGTGAGTCTCACAGTACGACTTCAGCATCGACATTCTCTTTTTACCAAAGTTCCGCTTTGGTTCATTTATCACCCTGCGGAATGACAGATCATCCGCGTATGCCACCATCCTGAGATATGCCAGCACATCCTTTATCTCCTTGCGTTTGTAGAACTCTGTTCCGCTGTAGAGGATATACGGGATCTTTGTCTTGATAAATGCTTCCTCTATGCTTCTCGACACGAAATGTGATCTGTACAAAACGGCTATGTCACTGTACTTTGCGCCCGCCTCAACCAGTCTTTTTATCTCGTTTGTCACCCACTGGGCTTCATCCCCGGTGGTCCTGGAATGTACGTACAGAGGGCGCGCCTCTGACGGCTTCACAGCCACAAGCCTGTGGGGCAGTCTGTTCCTGTTCTTCTCGATCAGTGAGTTGGACACCGCCAGTATGTCAGGAGTTGAACGATAATTCGTGTCGAGGAATATGGTCTGTGTATTCTCATGGTCCTTGTCGAATTCCAGTATGTACTCTATCCTTGCCCCGCGCCACGTATATATGGTCTGATCCGGATCGCCCACGATGAACAGATTCCTGTGATAACCGCTGAGTATCTCCGCCAGCGCATACTGGTTACCGCTGACATCCTGAAACTCGTCCACCATGACATACATCATGCGTTCCTGCCATTTGTGGCATTTCTCCGCATCGTTTCTGAGGATGTGGAGCGCAATGGTTATGAGATCATCATAGTCAAGTCCATACACCTTCTTCTGTTCGTACAGGTATCCCAGAAATACTTTTTCAGGAATGTCTGAAGCCTTCTCATAATCCGCCAGCAGTCTGTCGTTGCTTATGTCCGCCAGATATGCAATGTGCTGCATCTCGTTCTTCATCGCCGATATGTGATCCCTCGCCATGTCAAATGTATATGTTCTCGACTGTATATGGGCATTCTCGTACACAGTTTTGAGTATCTCCTCCGTGTCCTCGCTGTCCATCACCACAAAGTTCTGGGGATAATTGATGGCATGGATATCCTCCCTCAGAAGCTTCACACAGAAGCCGTGAAATGTGCAGATGTATCCCGTATCACTGTCCCCGATCATCTGTCTGATACGCTTGCTCATCTCCCTCGCCGCTTTATTTGTAAATGTGACACACAGTATATTCGATGTGGATATTCCAAGCTCATCCACCAGATACGCATACCTGTATGTGAGCGCCTTTGTCTTGCCGGTTCCCGCTCCCGCAATTATGCGCACATACCCTTCTGTGGTGGTCACTGCCTCCCTTTGCTGTTCATTCAGTTCATCTATAAAATTATCCATACAGTCCTCCATATATTTGCAAACATATGTTCAGTATAGCAGATTATATCTTTCCTGTCACTACACTCATGGTTTTACACCAGAACGATCTTCACATAAAAAACAGGACAGCCACATAATCTGTGACTGTCCCGTCAATGCATCAACGCATTTCATTTATTTTGACTTTTTGTAAACCGCTTTCTTAGGAGTGTTCATTCCCTTCACCTTGAGCTTCTTTGCATATGCGTCATATTTCTTCTTAGGAAGATATATCTTCACATTGCTCTTGACACCCTGGAAAGCATTCTTACCGATAGTCGTTATCCTTGTAGACTTTATGGTAACTTTTCCAAGCTTTCCACACTTGCTGAATGCTGCACCGCCTATGGTCTTAACGTTTCCTCCGATCACAACCGTGGTGAGATATTTGCGTCCTGTAAATGCTTTCGCTCCTACAGCCGTAACATTGAAGTTCACTCCACCGATCTTGACACTGGATGCAACCGTGAGTGACTTGAACTTCTTGTCGCTCTTCTTGCTTGTACTTCCAACAAGTGTCACTGTTCCCTTGCCATTTGAAGCGGCATTTGTCACCTTATATTTCAGATAGCCAGGCACGCCCTTCTGCGCAACTTTATATATCTTGCCCTTGCCAGCCTTGATAGCAAATGTCTTGCTGACGGAGCCTCTGTAATTACCCTTACCATTGATCTTTACTGTCGCTGTACCGATATTCTTGTTGTTCTTGTACTGTACGGTGTAATCCACACCATTCTTCAGTGTTGTTTTGCCTCTCCTCAGCGCAAGCGATTTAACAGTGATAGATGATCCTGTGTATGTATATCCATTCTTTTCTATACCGCTTACGACCACATTGTTCTTGGAATTTCCTATGTCTATTCCAAAGGCAGCTACTGACTCATAACGCTTGTACCCACACTTGGTACAGGTAAATGTCTTCTTACCTGCCGCTGTGTCTGTAGGCTTGGTCGTTATCGCTCCCTTGTCCCATGTGTGATTTGCCAGGCCTGACTTCTCTCCACATGAGCACTGATACCAGTGAGATCTGCTGTCGCTCTTGTACTTATTGCCGTAATCGTGTACATGCTGCTCCGGCTCTTTCTCGATGGTGATCTTTACATTGAATACAACTCCATTGTAAGCCCTGTTCCATCCTGTAACTGATGTCCAGTCATAATTTACTGTATCTGCAGGCTTGAAGCAAAGCTTGTATGTATTGCCATCCTCAACCTTTGTCGTTCTGTCTGTATACCATGTGTATACTCCATCCTCGCGCTCTGGAAGCTCTATGTCTGCAAGAGTCATATTCTCCTTAGCACTCAGTGAATCTATCGCCTGAGTAAATACTGCATTTGCAGGAAGAATCTGAACAGTTATCTCCACATGCTCTGCTCTCTCGTATACATCCTCATCTTCAGGTACAAATGTTGCAAGGAAAGTCTTTGTTCCAACCTCTCCCACAGATTCATCTGCATTCTCCCAGATGAACATTCCACCTGCTGTCTCAGGCAGGAGTATCTTGCCAACAGTGTCTCCGTATGTAGCTGTGACATTCTCCGGAACTGTAAATACAGGATCCTGCTTTCTCACATACACTGAAAGCTTCACTGCAATTCTCACACTTCCGTCTTCCAGTTCCTCATATGTTCCCTCTGCTGCATCGATCTTGCTCCAGTCATAGTTTGCTGTGTCGTCTGGAACAAAGTATGCATCGTAGGTCTCGCTTGTTCCGGCCTTGCCTACCTGCTGTGTTCCATCTGCCCACATGTACTTTCCTGCTGCCGATGTTGGAAGCTCCACATCCGCAAGGGTCTTGCCGGCATATGCGTCGCCCGCCTTTCCGGCAGTAAATGAAGGTATTCCCTTCTCCACGCTGGATATGATCAGTGTGAACTCAGCCACTGTCTGATTCTGTCCTCTCACCGTGAACTTGACTGTCTGTGCCTCAGCACTTGCAGTCTTCGGCGTTCCATATACCTTTCCATCGTATATCACAAGTCCTGCCGGAAGTGTCTGTCCCTTTGCAAGGGAGTATGACACATATCCGTTGTCCACAGCTTCATCATTCTGGATCTCTATGGCTGTCAGATCATATAATGGCTCATCCTTTGTGGTTGTCTTTGCAACCTGCGCCTTAACTGTATCCTCCGTCTTTGCGAGAGTTATATTTACGGCCTCCTGCTTTGCCATATTTACCGTAACTGTTGCCGGCTCATATGTCATGACGCCGCTCCAGAGACGGTTGTTACTTGTAGTCATGGCTGTGTCATCCGGTCCAAATACAACTGAATCCACCGCCATTCCATCTATCGGCTCACCGTCTATTGTGATGTAGAACGACTTGCCACCCTGTATATAGAGTGCATCGTCACCGTCAACACCTGACTTCTTCTGACATCTTGTTGCCGATGAACTCTTCTCTATCTTTGCATCGCCATCCTTGAAGCAATATGCAGGATAATCCACATCAAGCTTGTAGAAAATGACGCTGTAATTTTTCAGTGCGTACACCATATCCGGAATCACTGTGGTAAGTATGCTTCCGCTTCCAAGGCTTGACGTATATGCAAGCTGCTTCATATTACCATAGTTTACGATCATTGCACTGTTTGTGAGGTTGCCAAATGTAAACTGTGCATCAGCTCTGTTTATGAGCTTTGCATTTGTATTCAAGGTGATCCTCTCACTATTTGTGGCTGTGATCTCTCCGTAGTTATCTACTGTTGCTGAAGCCTGAACATTTCCTTTCAGATTCCATGCACCTCTGTTGACCAGTGATCCTGTCATAGTCAGAGCGCCGTCCACATTCCATGTGCCAAGGTTCTCAACATCACCGGTAACTGTCGCTGTCGATGTATTTGTAAGAGCTGCGCCATCGGCGATGGTCAGCTTTGAATCCTTGAGGATCTCAAGCTGTTTTACCTCCACCTCTCTGTCAAGTGTGTAGTCTCCGCCTATAGTTAATTTGCCGGCGAGAGACATATACAGTGAACCCAGACTCTCAACCTGGTAATTGTCAGCGGTGCCCTTTACAGTAGCTGTGGACTTTGCATTCTCGTCTACATACTCTACCTTGCCAACCTTACCGCCTGCCGCAAGTACAAAGTCACCTGTGACAGCGCCCTCTGTTCCTGCCTTGACGTATATATTTCCAATGCTGTGACCATAGTTAAATACCAATGCCTTGCTATGCTCATTGTTGACGTCATTTTTTCTGAGTTCTCCTGACTTTATCTCGGCATACAGATCTCCCTTCACATTTGACTGCTGGACAAAGTTGTTGCACTTCTCAGCGCACCATCTTCCATCAACCACACAGTTCACATTTCCGGATACGACTGTTCCCGACACTCCATTGAAGTAGGAGCGCTTGTTCATGTAATCCGCACCGTATATAAATGTATTGTAATGATCAGTTATACCAACTCTTATATCCACATCACCGGATACTGATCCACCCGATGTGACATACATATTCTCAGACTTGGTTGATTCCGGTGTGTACATCTGTGCAGACTTTGCAAATGTGAAGTCTACCTTCTCCGCATTTGTATTGTACGCACCGTATACCACGCTTCCTGCTCTTCCGTCCTCTGCCGTGAAGGTCACTGTCTTTACATCAGCGTTTCCTGCCGCAGCTACAGTGCCTGACACATAACCGCCCATGATCGTCATGGTTACATTTCCATCTATCGTCACGCGGTCTGCCTTGCTGTCAGTTAAACCCGCAGCACATATATTGCCGACATTTCCGCTTCTGAGTGTCACCGATATGTCACCAGTGTATTTATTTGCTGTGTCCGTATAGCCTGATATGCTGTAGCCTGACAGATCATATGTAACCTCTCCGTCTATTCTGAGTGGTCTGTTGTCGTCTGCCACTCCGTTGTGATCAGCATCCAGATATACTGAGCTCTTGCTGCTGTCCGATGGATCAACTATTATCACTGCCGAATTTCCACCGAGATCAATGGTCTTATCCTCTGTGTTCACAGATACACCAAGCTTGTTGATATCAGGTATCTCCGTGCCTGCCGGCAGTACCTTGAATACCACTGGGAAATCAACCGATGCTCCATTTCGTCCTGTTATGACAAATGTTACTGTGCTTTCACCTGCATTCTTGGCTGTTCCTATTATCTTACCCGACTCAAGCACAAGTCCTGATGGAAGTGTCGAACCGCTCTTCAGTCTGTACTGCATGTCAGTTCCATAATCCTTTGTGGTATCTCCTGTAACCTTGAGGATCGTGAGATCGTACGCTGGTGAAGCCGCTGTGTACTTGGTCTCCGCCGCCAGAGTCGGATCTGCGTATTCCTTACTGATGTCTATCTGGTCTGCCACATAATCCACTACAATAGACATAGATGAATCCGGGCCTGTCACCTTTGCACTTCCGTTGCTTCCCTGTACCGGCTCGCCGCCATTTGCCGACACATAGGCTGTGTAACCCGGCACATCGGTATAGCTAACTGTGATCGCCTGTTTGCAGGCAACATATTTGACATTCTCATATTCAACTACATATGACTGTGCAGCCAATTTTGCTGATGTGTTGTCCATGTTTGTTGAGCCGCCTGCATAGCTGTAATACACTCCTGTCCAGCCGCTGGCATCTATATCATCTGCAAATTTTCCTGCTGCCACCCACACACCTTTGTTGCTGAACCGGTCTGAAGGACACTTGAACGTACCCTTCTGATATACTCTTGCCCAGCCTGATGTCATGTTGACCTTGCCAACATCAAACAGCGCATCCTCGCCTATTGTGAGTGTCGTGTCATACTGTGTCATATTGAGAGCCGCAAGCTTCGTATCTCCATTCACAACTGCCTTGGCATACTTTGAATAACCAAGCCTGTCAGCGGTCAGCGTATCGTTAAATACTGCGGATGATCTCTCGTTCAGTGACACATAATCCGTTACCTCAACCGGAGCATTTACATCAACTGCCGCACTGTCATAGATTATCAGAGCCGTTGCCGTGAGCTTCTTATTCACAACATAGGTTCCTCTGATAGTTACGATATCCTTGCTGTTTCTCATGAATGCACCGGTATATTTTGATGTTGTATCCGCTGCAAATCCGCCCTTATCTACAGTGTTCTCTGCGATCTCATATGCTATGGTTCCATCAACGGTTGAATTCGACAGGACATACATAGTTGCTGCCTTACCACCACGGATATTTATACTCACCGCATCGCCGCCTTCATATGAAAGCTCTGAATCCTTTGCACCGTATATTGCTTTTACATTTCCCCCCGTCATGGTGATCCTGATGCTTCGTCTTATGGCGTTGTCCTCGACACCTGTTATCGTGTACTCCGACAGATCTCCGGTGTACAGAGGTGTCTTGCCATCTGCCTGTCCATCCTGATTGTCGTCCACGTATATCTCTGTATCTGTGTCGTCCTTTGCCTGGATGACCACCGATGTTCCGTTGAGACATATAGTCTTCTCATCCTCATCAACTACGATTCGGCCATCCTGGTTGTCCTGTTTCTTCTCCTCATTTGAGACAATCACGTTCAATGAGAGCTGTGCCTTTGAACCGTTTCTTCCTGTCACATGGACTATGACATTTTTTCCGTCTTCATAAAGCTTTCTTGCCGTTCCGACGATCTTGCCATCGGTCAATGTGAGTCCCTCAGGAAGACCATTTGTCTCGTCGATCTCGTATGTAACCTCGCCCTCTCTTGCGTCGTTTGATATGACAAGATCTGCCATGTCATAGAGAGGTGAAGCTGCTGTGTATTCTTTTCCAAGCAGTGCCGATGGATCAACAGTTGTCTTGGATACCACGATCTGCTTTCCTGTCGTTGCGATCGTCACTGTACAAGGCTCGTTCGGCATGCTGAACGTGTACACGCCATTTGCTTCAACCGCTGAATTTTCCGCTGTGTCGCTCTGACCTCTGAAGGTCACCTTGTCAAGAATATATCCCTTGTTCACTGTCGGTGTTATCTTGACATCTGCGCCGCCCTTGACATAAGTACCATCAGGATCAATATACTGTGACGTCTTGCCTGTCATGGTGTACGTTACGGCCTTCTCGTTGGACACAACATCTAATGAATAATTTACATTTGCAACATCCCCTACAGCCGAGTCCTCTATTACGCCCCCCTTTGAGAATATATTTGGCAGATACCCATCAGTCGCCTTAAATGTTCCCTTGAGGATTCCACTGTGGAGTATATTTGAACCGCCTGCTGCATATATACCCTCTTTTGCAGTTAACGTTACCCCCTTGTTGATAACGATCACGGCATTGCCCTGGCTTCCGTTCTCTGTGAAGTTACCAAAGTAAATATTGTCAGCAGTTACATCCTTGTCTATCACAAGATTCTGTCCGCCATAATATATATTCTGTCCATAGGTTATGACAGATGAGCCGGTGGTATTCATGCTTGGAGCCATATAATACTTCTCCGGCATACTGCACTTGTCATCAAATGTAACTTTTGCATCCTTGTTATTACCTATATACATCTGGAAGCTTATTCCGTCTGCATTTGTAAAATCTGTGTTGTTGATCTTTATATCAACAGGAACTGTATTCTCGGTTGAACCGGAATAGCTCTCATTTGCCAGATAGAAAATATTATTTCCCGCCAGTCCATTTATACTGCTGTCTGACAACGTTATGTCAACCTTTGTTCCGATATTTCCGCAACTGTAATCACCTCCGGCGAGTCCACATTTTGCAAAATGTATCTTTGCTATATCCGCCTTGAGTTCCCCTGCCAGTGCAAAGTTGCCCATCATGGTAAACATGTCGCTGCCCGCGTATTCATACGAGTTCACAAGCGGATCACCATTTTCGTCTACTATGGATTCATCATTCATGCCATCCACATTGACCGTCATATTCCCCAGACAGCTACCGCCGTATACAAACCGTGCTGAACTGCTGATAACGTTGCTGACGCTTATGTTAAGATCCTTACTGATGCTTCCGCCCTGCTCTACATTCAGAGATCTCGTGATGCTGCAGCCCGAAACTATGGCATCTACAGAACCATTTACCGTCACATTTGACAGCTCCAGAGCATTTACATAGGCTGCATTACAGTTGTAAAGTTCTGCCTTTATATCACCTTTTACACCTGTGCTCAGATACATGCCATTTAATGTATCTGTTGTTGCCACAGCCTTCATTACAACGCTGGCAGAAGTGATACCGGAACAATTTGAAATTCCATATACCCTGCCGCTGGCACCAGTGATATTCTCCATGTTCACAGTATACGTATATGTTCCTTCTTCCTCCGGCTGAGTCTGACTGAACGAAACCGAATTCATGCCACATGTTGTGTAACCGGCAGCGCAGTTCTTTATATCTATATCAGCCCTTCCGCCCATCATACCGCCATACATTCCATATATGGTGTTGAACTTTGCTCCTGAGCCATCAACGCTGACATTTACATTTCCCTTTATATTTGTATTATTGGTGCCATACACAGACATCTCTGATCCAGACTGGCTTTTCAGCTTAAGGTCCAGATTTCCAAGGATAGTCGCACTTGACGCACCATATACACTGGCACTGCTTCCATCCTTTACGGCTGATATTCCGTCAAATGTAAGGCTCACGTCACCATCAACCTTTGCGCTCTGGGAAACTCCGCACAGATTGTCTACCTTGGAGTCAGTCACCTTGGACGTCAGTGTCTTGCTGAGCACAGCTCCGTTCTGCACAATATACACGGAACTGATGCCGGCACCGTTCATATTGAACACTGCATCGCCATTTATCGTATAAGCCTTTCCTGTGTAATATCCATCTGTAGCCAGTGTGACAAATGTGTTGCCATCACAGTTGTAATTGATATTCTCCGTGATGTCTCCATCCATGGTCGAAGAGCTTAGACCATAGAGCGACTTTATTGTCACGGACTCTTCCGTGTCTATCAGTACGCCACCTGTACAATATGTCCTGAAAAGTCCATACAGACTTTCAACTGCCGCGTCGCCCTTCACACTGATAGTTACCGCAGTCATGTTCTCCGGAGTCTCAACAGTGCTCTCAAATGCTCCATATACAGCAGGCAGTTCAGCACCGTCTATGGTTATGGAGATCGGCGAACTGCCCTTACCATGATAGATTCCATATATATTGCCATATTGTATGTCCGTGCTTCCATCCAATGTGAAAGCTTCCTCGCCCTCATCAAGGATTCCATCCCTGTCTTTGTCATTGTAAATATTGAATAACTGCTCGCTGTCAGTGGAATTCGGCGACTGCTTTATGATTACCGAATTGCCGTTGAGCGTGACACCTGATGGTGTAGAGCCTGACGACTCATATACATACTCCAGCCCCTTTCCCGTATCCGCAGCTTCAGACTGTGTTCCGTCCGCCGCAAATGCCGTTATTCCCGATGCCATGCCAATAGCAGTAAGCACCGACAAGGCCGTTATAACTCCTCGTAGCCTTCTCTTTCTCATCAATTACCCTCCCTTAATTAATTGTTATGTAGACTTTCCTGTTATAATTGTGCACAATAACAGAAAAAGTCTTGCAAATATGTAGATTTTTGCCACTTTAACCATTTTACCATAGCAAAGTTGCAAATACTATCAACAAATTCACAAGACTTTTTTATGCATTTTTATATTTTCTGTTATAATTCCGCTATCTTCTCCTGTTGCCAAACAATAATACAAGTCTGAGCAACTGAAGTGATGCTGATACCATGGCTGCCACATATGTCATAGCTGCCGCTGTGAGTACACTTCTTGCACCCTTGAGTTCATCCGGATAGAGATATCCGCTGCCCTCCAGTATCGCCATGGCTCTTCTCGATGCATTGAACTCCACCGGAAGTGTCACAAACTGTAGGACAACAACCAGTGAGAACAGTATGATTCCGAGTGTTATAAGGTAATCAACCCTCGGAATGAGAAGTCCTATAAGTATGAGCGGCCATGATATGGCTGAGCCTATATTTGCCGCTGGAATGATGGCTGACCTGATGGTGAGCGGTGCATATGCATTTGCATGCTGTATGGCATGTCCGCACTCATGGGCTGCCACGCCTATCGCTGCGATGGATCTGGAACCATACACGCTGTCCGACAGATTGAGCGTATGCTCCTTAGGATTGTAATTATCAGTCAGATCTCCTGAGATGTGATGTATTGACACATCCGTTATCCCCGCATTCCTGAGTATCATGTATGCGACCTGGTCCGCTGTGTAGCCTGACCGCGATCCCACCTTCTCATACTTCTTGTATGTGGTCTTGACTCTTGCCGACGCTATCATGCAGAGAACCACGCCTATGAGAACCAACAGATATGTTGGGTCAAAATAAAATCCATAATATGGCATATATATCACCTTTTCCTTTCATGTATCCCTGACGGGGGCTTTTGTTTTCCACTATCCTATAGTATATATTGCGCTTCGTCAACAGGTGTGGATGATACTTCATATAAATTTCATTTTTGCCGGAACTAATTTTATACTTCGTTCTCCTGCCATTTTTCTTATGTCATTTACCTGCAGCTATCTGCCAAACATCTCATTTACCTTATTCTGCACCTTGACATGATCATACCCTGCCTTCTTCAGCCTGTTCTTTCTGTCATCGCCATTTCCCCAGTCGCCGGCTATGACCTCTCTGGCTATCACATCTATCGATTTCTTCTGCGAAGCCTTGACCACTGCATTTACCTTCGCCTGAACCTTATTGTAATCATATCCTGCCTTTTTCAGTCTGCTCTTCCGGTCATCGCCGTTCCCCCATTTTCCGGCTATGACTTCCTTTGCGATCAATTCTATGCTTTTCTTTTTATTATTACTTTTTCCGCTGTTACTGCCAGTATCTTTCTCCTGTGAACCACCAGTCTTTTTTGCGGCATATTTTTTCCATGTCGTCTTGTCTATATATGACTTATTCAGATCGAGATTGCCATCGTAACCCGGAAGTCTTCCAACGGATGTGTACTGTCTGATATCACATTCGTATTGACCTTCATTCCATGGATGCTCCTGATATCCCGTCCGCTCGTAATCAGGATACTGTGCAACCCACAGCCTGTATCCCAGGCCCTTCACATTGTCCATGGCGCTCTTCTGGATATAGATCAGAGGCTTAACACCGGTCTTACTGTACACATGATCACACCACTCTTTGCACCATGCCCTGTCACTTCTGCCAAACTGCGGATTATTCTGCCCCTCCCAGTCAAGGACAAGTATCGCCTTGCCCACATATTTCTTACTGTATGCTATGAAATACTCAGCCTCACTGTGGGGATCGCCACCATTTGCATAATGGAATGCCCCCAGGAGTTTTCCCGCTTTCATCGCTTGGTCACAGTGCTTTGCAAAATACCTGTTCTTGTAGTCCGTGCCCTCCGTAGCTTTCACTATCACAAAGTCACAAGGCACCTTGGTTATATCTATAGTATCCTGCCACGCTGATATATCTATACCATCCATGTAGCCCTTTAATGGAACATTATTAGAAGCCATAAAATTGTCTCCTGAATTTCTTTGTCTGTATATAATATTCCAGACATTGAATCAGGAGACAATCTTAGGATCATTATTCCGAACTTATACTTATCTGTCTCGTATTACATGTGCCACTGTCATGACGCCTTTATTCATGCCACTTTTCCTTATCTCCGCCATTGTAAAACCGCTTGAATATCGATATCAGGTAGTCCCATCCCCGGGTACATAAAATCGCAATGACAAATGCCCCGAAAAACGCAGCCACAGGATAATACCACACAAATGCTATGTGATAAAATGATAGTCCAACAAAAAGTCCCACCTCACACACAATGACACTGGTGATCAGAACCTGAAAAGAGGTAGGGATCTTCTTCAGCACTCCTACCTCTTTCGTAAATTCCGTTATTACCGATATCAAAGTGCAAAGAACCGCAACAACTACAAGATATACTGCGAATCTGTCCATGCGTATTCACCTCCTTGTCCATGATATAGTTTAATGTATTCCGGAAGGTGGTATGTGGTTATAAAATATTATTGTGTTCTTAAATCTCTTTTTAAATCCAACCTCGCGTTAATGCGAGGTGTTTTACGTTATATAGGAATCTCCAAAATGTATATATATCAAAATTACTTCTGTATGAAAATAGAATAATGTATTTAACCGGGCAGCCGAGGGGTGTTACACCATATCCGTTCGAGTCTTGGAAGGGAGTGGTGCCTTATGAGTACATATGAGGAATTCATGGTTATATTAACCGTTGCGATACTTATTGTGACAATTCTGAATCATAGAAAATAAGAAAAACACCTCAGCCGGCTAAGCTATGAGGTGTTTCATCTTAAAATGGTTTTTGCCGGACGGATAGGACGTATCTATCGCTCGGCTGTCTTGTTAAGTATATTATACAATATTTTTGACGTTTGTCAAAAATAAAATTCTGAAGTGCAAGATCAAATGCCGCATGGGACTTACCAAATCGTCTGGCATGACTGACACTGATACAATTAGCATTTGTACATATAACTCTGTTCAGATATTCAAGCAGACCTGTCTTATCAAGATACAATTCACTATTCTTGTCCTTCGTAAAACTGTCATTACTTGGATTAAAATAAATGCCCATCTCATGCCCTCCTTGTTTATTTCAAATGTCTTATATATAATTCTCAGAATTCATTGATATAGGCCTTTTCTCTGAAATCGGGATATTAATTCAACCTCTTTCCGAGTTGCCATAAAGCTGTGCCCCATCTTCAAGCGTTATATTTCCAAGTTCAATGTTCTTATCTATGCTACCCATTATATCTGTTTTTATAAGGCATTTCAACGATGCCATATTTTCTGGAGTGCGTAAGTATCTTTTTAAATGTGCTGTCAAATATTTTATGTGTCAATCTATATTGCTTCCTACTGTTTTTTCTTCCGATTGGTAGCCACACTTTAGCCCTAAATCAACCATAAGTCAATAGATTTTCACAAATGCGCATATAAGGCAATTTTTCGCGAGATTATTTTAAAATTATAACTTTTTTTACTTTCTTCTCGCCATCAAAATATTCTACTACTATAGTTCTATCCATTTTAATCACCCCTTCCATTTGATATGTAAGGCAATTATAATACCGAATAAATATAAAACAAGTCTTGACAAAATAAAACAAAAGAGTTGCTGTAAAATTCCTTAGCAACTCCCGTTTTCCAACTAATGCTGAATATCAAAGCAATATTTCATATGTATGGCTGTCATCATCATAATATACAAGCATGCCAAATTTGTATTCATCAAAATTGATTTCAACCTTCAAAGAATTTAAAAATCAAAAAAATAGAGAGCCTTTAGATCTCTCTAAAAGCCCTCTAAATCGTTTAAATACTAGGTTTTTATTTAGAACTTGCCAGCGTTAGCAGCTTCCTCAACAGAAACAGCTACAGCAACTGTAGCACCAACCATAGGGTTGTTACCCATTCCGATAAGTCCCATCATCTCTACGTGTGCAGGAACTGATGATGAACCAGCGAACTGTGCATCACTGTGCATACGTCCGAGAGTATCTGTCATACCGTATGAAGCAGGACCTGCTGCCATGTTATCTGGGTGAAGTGTACGTCCTGTACCACCGCCTGATGCTACTGAGAAGTACTTCTTACCCTGCTCGATACACTCCTTCTTGTATGTACCTGCAACTGGATGCTGGAAACGTGTAGGGTTTGTTGAGTTACCTGTGATAGATACACCAACGTTCTCCTTGTGCATGATAGCAACACCTTCCTGAACATCGTCAGCGCCGTAGCACTTAACTGTTGCACGAATACCATCTGAATATGCCTTCTCGTATACTACATTGAGCTCAGCCTTCTTGTAGTCATACTTTGTCTCAACATATGTAAATCCATTGATTCTTGAGATGATCTGAGCTGCATCCTTACCAAGACCGTTAAGGATAACTCTAAGAGGTTTTTTACGAACCTTGTTAGCCTTCTCAGCGATACCGATAGCACCCTCAGCTGCTGCAAATGACTCATGACCTGCTAAGAAACAGAAGCACTCTGTCTCCTCCTCAAGTAACATCTTACCAAGGTTACCATGTCCAAGACCAACCTTACGATGATCTGCAACAGAACCTGGTATACAGAATGCCTGAAGACCCTCGCCGATAGCTGCTGCTGCGTCTGCTGCCTTTCTGCATCCCTTCTTGATTGCGATTGCTGCACCTACTGTATATGCCCAGCAAGCATTCTCAAAACAAATTGGCTGAATACCCTTTACCTGATTGTAAACGTCAAGTCCAGCGTCCTTTGTGATCTTCTCAGCTTCTTCGATTGAGCTGATTCCATAGCTGTTAAGTACAGCGTTTATCTGGTCTATTCTTCTTTCATATGATTCAAATAATGCCATTGTCTCGTTCTCCTTTCCTCTATTTCCGACTACTCTTTACGTGGATCGATGATCTTAACAGCGCCCTGCTCTGGCTTAACACGTCCGTATGAACCTGAAGCCTTCTCCCAAGCTGTGTTAGGGTCATCACCCTTCTTGATAAAGTCAGTCATCTTTCCAAGAGAAACGAACTGATATCCGATAACTTCGTCATCTGCATCAAGTGCTATTCCTGTTACATAGCCCTCTGCCATCTCAAGGTAACGAACACCCTTAGCCTTTGTTGCATACATTGTACCAACCTGTGAACGAAGACCCTTTCCAAGATCCTCAAGTCCGGCACCAACTGCAAGTCCGTCATCTGAGAATGCACTCTGTGTACGTCCGTATACGATCTGAAGGAATAACTCTCTCATTGCTGTATTGATAGCATCGCACACAAGGTCAGTGTTGAGAGCCTCAAGGATTGTCTTACCCTGAAGAATCTCAGCTGCCATAGCTGCTGAATGTGTCATACCTGAACATCCAATAGTCTCGACAAGAGCCTCCTCGATAACACCCTCTTTTACGTTAAGTGAAAGCTTGCAGGCACCCTGCTGTGGTGCACACCAGCCTACACCATGTGTAAAACCAGAGATGTCTTTGATTTCCTTTGAGTAAACCCACTTTCCTTCTTCTGGGATAGGAGCTGGCTCATGCTTTGCACCCTTTGCTACAGGGCACATGTTTTCAACTTCCTTAGTGTAAATCATTGTGAAACTCCTTTCAAAATATGAATTCTTAAAAGCGGTTCCGAATTCTCTAATTCAAACCATCAGTGGTATTTTCTCACAAAACAGTTATGAAGTCCATAGCTTATTGAAAATTTTTGTCGCATTTGCGTGTACTTTATCAAGTACAGCGCGCCTTATTGAGAAAGTTTTTAACAAGGCACAGTTGTCAGGGTTCATATGTCCGCTTATATCATTTGACCGTAACAATATTCACTTGAACATATGTATTTATCTGATATACAATACTTCTGTCAGAGCACATTTCCCCCAGACATGCGCCGCTTCAGGCGCTGCTCAGATACATGATATAAAAAATAAAAACGGAGGTTTTCAACATGAGATTTATAGATATGCACCTTCACACCACCGCTTCCGACGGCTCCTGCACCCCATCAGAGGTGTGCCAGCTTGCCATTGACAGGAATCTTGCAGCGATCGCCATAACCGACCACGACACAGTGGACGGCGTAGCAGATGCAATCACATATGCAGATAACTGGAACAGCACTCTTCCTCCGATCCAGAACAGTGATTCCACCAACTGCTCTGGCTTTTCTGACAGCAGTGACCATCATATCGAGGTAGTTCCCGGCATAGAGATGTCAGCCATCTACAACGGTGTGGAGATCCACATTCTGGGCTTCTATATGGACTACAAGAACCCTGAGCTCATCTCCCGTCTTGCCGCCATCAAACAGGCCAGATACGATCGAAACGAGCAGATGTGTGAGAGATTCCGCGCCGACGGAATAGACATGACCATGGAGAAGCTGCAGCATGGCAATCCTGATACTGTCGTCACAAGAGCTCATTTTGCCAGAATTCTCATAGCCGAAGGCGTATGCAGGGACATGAACCAGGCGTTCAAAAAGTATCTGGGCAAGAAATGCAAATATTACATTCCAACACCAGACATACCGGCCGCCGATGCCATAAGACTCATAAGAACCTACGGCAAGGCTGCCTTCATCGCCCACCCCCTCATATACGGATTTGGATATAAACAGATAGAGGACATGCTTGAAGAACTGAAGCCATATGGCCTTTCAGGGCTTGAGGTCTACCACTCTTCCAACAATGCCTATGAATCCGGAAGGCTTAGGGAGATCGCCAGAAAACACGGGCTCCTCATATCAGGAGGTTCCGACTTCCACGGCGCAGCCAAACCCGACATATCCGTGGGAACCGGAAGGGGCGGCCTTCGGATCACGGAAGCTGTATTTCAGGATATAAAAAAAGCGGTCACTGTATAATGACCGCTTTTTTATTTACTCTGATGATACCTTTATTATATCTTTGACTTCTTATCCTTATCATCATCTGTGACTGTTGATGATCCCTGCTTCTCAAGCTCTGCAACAGCGCTCTTGTGCATCGGTATACGACAGTTCTTGTTGTTACCAAACTCTACGATGATAGTTGAATCATCAACCACATCAAGGATGGTTCCGTAGAAACCACTGGTTGTCATGATATTATCACCAGGCTCCATCTGTGAAAGCATCTGGTCTGTCTTGGCCTTCTGCTTCTTCTGTGGTCTGATCATCATGAAGTAAATGATTGCAGCAAATATGGCAATATATACAACAATAAACATAACTGATGAACCGCCACTGGCCTGTGTTCCTGTTGACGATGATAAAATTGTTGAAAGTGAATTCATTCTCTGATCTCCTTTTTGATTACTATTCTCCACCAGCAAGGCTCTCAAGCATCGATTTCTTATATGACTGATATCTTCCTTCTTCAATAGCCTCTCTGATTTCTTTCATCATATTATTATAAAAATACAAATTATGCAAGACGCAAAATCTCATACCGAGCATTTCATTTGCCTTGAGCAGGTGTCTGATGTACGCTCTGCTGTAGTGCTGGCATGCAGGGCATCCGCAGCCCTCCTCTATAGGTCTGTCGTCTGTCTCAAATCTCGCATTCTTGAGATTCATCTTGCCATGCTTCGTGTACACATGGGCGTGTCGTCCATTTCTGGATGGATATACGCAATCGAAGAAATCAACACCTCTGTCGACCGCCTCAAGTATATTTGCAGGGGTTCCAACACCCATGAGGTATGTCGGTCTGTCCTCAGGCAGATACGGAACGGTCACATCGAGTATGTGGTACATCTGCTCTGCTGTCTCTCCTACTGCAAGTCCTCCTATGGCATATCCCGGAAGATCAAGCTCGCTGATTCTCTTGGCGTGATCTATTCTGATATCCTCGTATATGGCACCCTGATTGATTCCAAACAATAGCTGATTCTTGTTGATCGTATCCGGCAGACTGTTAAGTCTCTCCATCTCATTCTTACATCTGACAAGCCATCTGGCTGTTCTCGCAACAGAATTCTCCACATACTGTCTGTCAGCCAGTGCAGGGGCACACTCGTCAAATGCCATGGCTATTGTAGATGCCAGATTCGACTGTATCTGCATGCTCTCCTCAGGTCCCATGAATATCTTGCGTCCATCGACATGGGAATTGAAGGTTACTCCCTCCTCCTTGATCTTCCTGAGTCCCGCCAGGGAGAATACCTGGAATCCGCCTGAATCAGTGAGTATCGGTCTGTCCCAGTACATAAACTTATGTAAACCGCCCATCTGCTTGACTATCTTATCCCCAGGTCTCACATGGAGATGATATGTATTTGACAGCTCGATCTGACATCCTATGTCCTTAAGATCCGTTGTTGCCACAGCTCCCTTTATGGCTGCTGCCGTTCCAACATTCATGAACAGAGGTGTCTGCACTGTTCCGTGAACAGTCTGAAATTCAGCTCTCTTTGCCCTTCCATCCTTACAAAGTATTTTGTACATTGTTATGTAAACCTTTCTTTTTCATTTTTCCGAATCTTACGCTATACTTAAGCGTACTCTTAATAATGCACCATTTAAAGTATATTTGCAAGCAAATTTACAATCCACAGGCATTTACCGCCGAACTTGACCGCATACCGGATGAATACGAGGACTTCCGATACAATGCAGGCAGATTACAATTTTGACAGCCACATATCTTACATACAAAACGGCACCTGTAATTTCACTTACAGGTGCCGTTATATCAATCTATAGGCTTTCAGTCCTGTTAGCTCCGTGCTAAATCACCACTGAATTATCTGGCTTATCACTGCTTCTCCTTCAGCGTAGCTGTAGCAGTCTGCTTCTCGTAGTTACCATTGTTGTTTCTGTAGTATACGATAGTTACCTTATCGCCAGGATTGCAGGCCACGATCTTGTCATGGAATGTCTCCATATCTGCTATGTCCTCACCGTCAAGACTGCAAATGATATCTCCTGACTGGAGTCCACACTCCTCTGCTGCTGAACCCTGCTCAACTGATGAGATATATACACCCTCAGGCATGTTCAGGAGCTGTGCGTACTGGCTTGTGATGGTCTGGGCAGATATACCGAGGTAAGCCTGTCCTGATGTTGTTCCATCATTTGACACATTCTTGCCTGCTATCAGATCATTGATTATATCCTGTACATCTGATATAGGAAGTGCATAGCCCATACCCTCAACGCTTGTATCTGAATACTTGGCTGTGTTGATACCGATCAGCTCGCCCTGCATGTTGACAAGGGCACCACCACTGTTACCAGGGTTGATGGCTGCATCTGTCTGAAGTACCTTTACTGTCTCATCTGAAGCACTTATCTCTCTGTTAAGTGCGCTTATATATCCAACTGTAACTGACTGTCCATATCCAAGTGCATTTCCGATTGCCACGCACGGATCACCAACTGCAAGATCATCCGATGAACCTACCTGAATCTCCTTTATCTCATTCAAAGTGTCATCCGATATGTCCGAAAGCTTAACTGTGACAACTGCTATATCATTGTTCTCAACGTATCCCTTTACCACCGCATCTGCACTCTTGTCATCGACAAATGTAACTGACAGTGACTTAGCATTCTGTACCACATGATAATTAGTTGCAAGATACAGGTACTGGTCATCCTTGCCGATGATGATACCTGAACCGGCTCCTGTTGACTCCTGCTGATATGAATTGAACCAGTAATCATATGTTGTTACGTATGTTCCTGTGATCGATACGATGGAAGGCATAACCTTCTTGGCAACCGTTGACACATCGTACACTGTACTTGTCGTGTCTGATGATGCCTGCTTGAGCTGTGGTGCATTGTTCTCTGTTGAACCCTCAGCACTCTGCTCTGTTGTGGTCTGCGAATCTTTGCCGAGAAGCTTATCCGATCCATATCTGACCCCCTGGAATACAACGCCTGCCACAAGTCCGAATACAACAGCCGCTGCAACCACACCTGCTGCCTTCTTGCCAAATCCGCTCTTCCTGTTCTTTGGCTTCTTATCTTTTGCCTTCTTCTGTCTCATATTGTTATCTGAAGGCTTTCCCGTTCCCATATTGTTCATTGGATTGCCTGCCTGATTCTGATAACCCTGATTCATTCTCTGGCTGTCATACCATGCTTCCATGCCATTTACATTTCTCTGGAAGCCTGAATATGAAGCGTTCTGTGTACCGGCTGTTTGAGCATTCTGCGATGAACTCTGTGCGCCGGCAGTCTGAGCGTTCTGTGCCGAGCCTTGTACACCGGCTGTCTGATTGTTCTGCGCTGACTGTGTTCCCTGAACATTCTGTGTCTGCTGTGAAGCATTTGTTGAAGGTCTGTCAAATCTTGAATCTCCTCTATTGTTCATATAGCTGTAATGATACAGACCATCCTGCTGTGGTGCCTGACCACTATTTCCATTCATCTGGTTCTTGTTTTCCTGTTCCATCTCTATCATCCTTTCGCATCTTTATTATCTTAATTCCTGTAATCGGTACCTTTCTCTTTCTTACAGTTGTTACTATACGCAGTAAATGTGTCATATTTGTGTCTTTATTGTTTTAATTCTGTGCACAAATGTTATATACTAGTCAGGTACGATCTCAAATAACCCTTATGGAGGATAATATATGTTTAGAGTATGGGGAAAACTTATAAAAGATAACCACCTCATGAAGGATACCGTGATATGCATATCCGACTACGAGATGACGCGTACCCACAAGGTATACAAAGCCCTTGAGGATATGTGCTACGAGTTTGACCTGGCAAAGCCGGTGTGGCTTAAGAAGAATAAGGATGAGTTTATCCACCACGCCAGAACCAGATTCACAGCGGATAACTTTGTGGAGGATATAGATTTTGACTACCTTGATTTTCAGGTAATAGAGGAGGAATACTAGATGTTTTCTGTCTCTTCAGTGAGCAAAAGCTACGGCAAAAATAAAATTCTGACAGATGTGTCACTGTCCATATCCCCAGGTGAATGTATCGCCCTTCTGGGAATCAACGGATCGGGTAAATCCACCCTGCTGGGAATACTATCCAGAAACATAAAGCCAGACTCAGGGTGCTTCGGTTTCGACTGTCAGGCAAATGCTGCTCTGCTCCCACAGGACAATCCACTCATACCGGAACTCACAGCCATTGACAACATCAGACTGTGGCACCCCGGAAGCAGGAAAACAGTCATGAACTCCCACAATATGAGCATATGTCAGTCTCTCGGTGTGGATTCATTTCTGGACAAACGTGTCTCAAAGCTCTCAGGTGGAATGAAGAAGAGGCTAAGCCTTGCCATCACGATGATATCTGACCCGGATCTGCTTCTTCTCGATGAACCTCTGGCCTCGCTTGATCTTCTATGCAAGAACGGGATACTGAGCTATCTCCAGAATTACATATCACATGGAGGAAGTGTCATCATCGCCACACATGAGACATCTGCGCTGGATATATGCAACAAGATATACACACTGAAAAATGGACACATCCAACTGGCCATAGACAGAAATATCTCACCCGGATACACCTCACCTGAAACCTACATCAATCTGATCAGATCATAGCTTTATCTAAAGGAGTTTTATGTTTTACCGACTTATACGAACTGATTTGAAAAGAATAGCTCATTATGGAATATACATGGTAGTCGCAGCATTTGTCATGATGACGGTTTTCCTGTGTCTTGCGTTAAACGCGAACTCTTTCATCTACTCTGATGACCGCTCCGAACCACTTTCAATCGGAATCGTGATGAGTGCAGATTCAAAAACCGCACAGATGGCATACAACACGATATCTGATATGGACAGCTACCACTCATCATGTGTATTCACAGAATTTTCAGACAAGGATACAGCCCTTTCAAGGCTCTCTGACGGAGACCTGTTCGCTGTGATCTACGTCCCTGACAATATCATAAGCGACATCATGGACGGAACGAACACACCTGTCGAGGTATACTATTCTGACAACCGGTCCATCGATACATTTGTGCTGAATGACCTCTTCCGCTCCACCTCCTCCATGCTTGGCATATCCCAGGCGGCCATATATTCGGTTCAGGAGATAGGAAGGAACATGGAGCTTCCCGAGGATATTCAGGACACGCTCAGCAACGATGTAAATGCCATGTTCATGACGAAGGTTCTTGACAGGACTGCCAACTTCACCGTCGACAAGATAAATGCAACCAGAGCAGCAAATACCACCGACTTCTACATAAGTGCGGCGGTCCTTCTCATGATGATGCTGTGCAGCGTTGTTTTCTTCCCATTCCTGCTCGACCTCCCAGCCTCTTACATAACAAAGCTCAGGTCACAGGGAATTGGCAAAGTCAGACGCAATGTCAGCAATTTCATATCCATGTTCATATGGCTGTATATCCTTTATATAACTGTATACATGGCTCTCGCCCTGGCCTCACTGTTTATCGATGAACTGCATGTAAATATCCACATGAGCGGGATACTATTCGGAATCGTCATAGCTACATGTGTCGCGGTATATACGCTGCTCATAAGTCTGGTTCCCGCAGGGATACACGGCTGCACACTGCTTCTCACTGTAGTCACTGTCATACTGGCCTATGTGAGCGGCTTATTCATACCGGAAGCCATGCTTCCAAACTTTGCAAAGGATATATGCCATGGATCGCTGCTCAATAAGATTGTGCAGACACTGTGCATATATTTATCATAAATTTACGGAGATACATCTATGAACCATATAAGACAGATAAACTTACTTATAAAGAGAATACTGTGCCGTCCCGCCATGATCGTCGTTCTGCTGGTCATCCCCGCTGTGCTGATCGCTGTGAGCTTTCTGCCAGCCAGAAAGCAAAGCACCGAGATCGTGTCCGGCGTGTATATTGAAAGTTCTGACGAACACACGGATGCTTTCCTGTCGTATCTCACATCGACATCCACGGGATTTACCTTCAGGCACTATGAATCCCTGAAAGACATGAAGGATGATGTAGCATCCGGCAGGATCGACTCCGCGTACATGGTTCCTGATGGTTTCAGTGAATCAATGATCCACTCTGACGGGAAGCGCCACATAACCGTGTATACAACCGATGGAAGCTCATTCCAGTCTGTGTCCGAAGAATCCGTGTATGCCGCCCTCCTGTATGCATATGCGGCAGACATGTCTGTATGTATGCTCCAGGATCGTTATCTGGCAAATGTCCCATACGACGAGACCCAGATGTCAGAATACATCAGTGATAGATTTAAGGGATATATCGAAAATGAGGACATTTTCACCATCGAGAGCGGACTCACCGGAAAATACACGGCATCGACAGATATTGCGCCAAACAATTTTCCTGTGGAAATATTGGTTTACATAACTTTGTTCGTGTGTTCTCTCCTGGGACTTCAGAACTATCTCCGGGATCTGGACTGTGGGGCTTACTCTATCCTCTCCTCCAGAAAAAAAGCCGGATTCTGTGTAAAAAATATAGCAGCGGGAATTATTCCCGCTGCCATTATCAGCTTTATATCCTTGATCATATATTCCGGCACCAATGGCTGTCTCAATGTCCTGCTGCATATCGCCGCAGTGTCAGTCATCAGCCTTGCTGCTGCACTCATATTCAGAGTGATATTCAGGCGCTATAAGATATTTACTATAGCTCTGCCATTCATCATCATCTGTACTCTTCTCCTGAGTCTTCTATCAATGCTCTCGCAGATGTAGACTCTGTGATCTGCTTTACCAGACATCCATAGCTGTCAGCCGGCACCGCCACATTGAAGCACACATCTGCAGTGTAATCCGTACTGTCTATCAGTGCATCACTGTTGCTGAGAAGATATTGTACCTTACCCGAATCGTTGTAGTTCGTGGTTATCTTCACCAGCTTCATAAGCTGCATCTTATGTATACCCGCATCAGACAATGCAAGCTTGGCTGCCTCGGTGTATGCTCTCACAAGACCACCTGTTCCGAGCAGTGTTCCACCAAAATACCTTGTAACCACTATACATATATTAACCACCGCATTTCCCGTGATAACCTCCAGGATGGGTTTTCCAGCCGTTCCCTGCGGTTCTCCGTCATCAGAGAATCTTAGCAATGTATTCTCGCTGCCTATGGCAAATGCATAGCAGTTGTGCCTTGCATCATAGTGCTGCTTCCTGATCTTCTCGACAAAGGCATATGCCTCTTCCTCCGAGGACACAGGGACTGCATAGCCGATGAATCGTGATTTCTTCTCGACTATCTCGTCCTGCCCCTCCTGTAATATCGTGTTGTATGTCTCTATCATCGCTTCTCCGAATTGCTGGTGAGCAGCTTGCCCAGCTCATCCATAAATGTATTCACATCCTTGAACTCTCTGTACACTGATGCAAATCTTACATAGGCTACCTGATCAAGATCCTTGATCTTATCCATGACTATCTCACCTATGGTCGTGCTCTCTATCTCTCTCACTTCCATGTTGAAGATGGTGTTCTCTATGTCATCTATGCACTTTGTGACTGCTTCCGCTGAAACCGGACGCTTATGGCATGACTTTATGACACCTGACTCTATCTTGGAACGGTCATAAGTCTCTCTGTTCTTGTCCTTCTTGATGACTATGAGAGGTATGGTCTCCACCTTCTCATATGTGGTAAATCTCTTACCACAGGCGTCACACTGTCTTCTCCTTCTGATCGCACTTCCATCCTCCGCTGGTCTGGAATCGATAACCTTTGTATCATCTGCTGAGCAAAATGGGCATCTCATATAATTTTCTCCTTATATCTCCCACCTTCGGCGGGGCCTTCTTACGATATTATCTTTACTGGGCACTTGGCCTTACATGCACCACAATTTGTACACTTCTCCGGATCTATGTGAGCAAGGTTTCTGTCTATCGTGATGGCTCCAGCCTCACAGTTCCTTGCACACAGTGTACATCCGATACATCCTGCGCTGCAGGCTGCCTTGACCTGAAGACCCTTGTCATGGGAATTACATCTGACAAGTCTCTCTGCATCATATGGAACCAGCTCTATCAAGTGTCTCGGGCACTCTGTGACACATTTGCCGCATGCCTTACACTTCTCCTTATTAATTACCGCAATTCCATCTATAATGTCAATAGCCCCGAACTCACATACTGCCTTACATGAGCCATAACCTGTACATCCATATGTACATGCCTTAGGACCGCTGTTTGGATTGTTCTGTGCCAGCTTACAGTCCCTTGGTCCAACATACTCGTATACATCCTTCGCCTTCTCGCAATCTCCTGCACACTTGACAAATGCCACATACCTTGTATTTTCAGCGTTTTCCACGCCCATGACCTCACTGATCTTCGCTGCCACTGCCTCGCCTCCAACAGGACACGCTGATGGCGGCATCTCACCTTTGGCGATGGCCGCTGCCAGTCCGTCACATCCCGGATAACCACATCCACCGCAGTTATTTCCCGGAAGGAGCTCTCTTACTGCTATTTCTTTCTCATCTACTTCTACCTTAAATTTCTCTCCTGCGACACCCAGAAGGATACCTATCACAATACCTACGCCTGCGACGACTGCCACAGCTATCAATATTCCTGTCATATCCGCACCCTCCTTATATCAATCCTGAGAAACCGAAGAACGCGATCGCCATAAGACCTGATGTGATGAGAACTATAGGGGTTCCCTTGAACGCCTCAGGTATAGGGCTGTGCTCAAGTCTCTCTCTGATTCCTGCAAGTATCACTATGGCTATAGTAAATCCGACTGCAGAGCCACATCCGTTGATGGTACTCTCAAGTATACCGTAACCGCTCTGTACATTTGAGAGAGCGATACCAAGCACGGCACAGTTGGTCGTGATCAGTGGAAGGTAAACTCCAAGTGATTCATACAACGACTTGACCTTCTTCTTGAGGAACATCTCAACAAACTGTACAAGTGCTGCGATCACAAGGATGAACACTATGGTGTTGAGGTACTCAAGTCCGAATCTTCTCAGTATGCCGTAATACACAACGCTGGTGACAAATGAAGCTATGGTCATGACGAACACAACCGCTGCTCCCATTCCGGTTGCTGTGTTGACACTCTTGGACACTCCAAGGAAAGGACACAGTCCGAGGAACTGGCTGAGGATAACATTATTTACAAGTGCCGCTCCGATGGCTAACAATAAAATATTCATTATCTCTTACCTCCATTTCCTTTTTTCTTCTTTATATGAGCCATTGTCTCCTTGAGCTTTATGTCGGAATCTGCTGGCTCGTTCTCTGCAGAGTGTTCTGGCTGCTCTGCTGCCACTTTGTCTGCTACTTCCTGTTCTGCTGCTGGCTGCTCTGTTGACTTCTCATTCTGGAGATCGTCCTGACTGTCTGACTGAGTCTCTGTAACAGTCTGCTGCTCCTCATCTGGCGTCTTTTCCTGCTGAACTTCCTCAGCATGCTCCTTAAGCATCTTTCCTGTCGCATTCGGAACAAGCTTTATGTCGGCGAGGACTGACTCTCTGGTCGGTGCATATGGGCTGAGTCTTGGCTCATCCTTCTTCGCCTCATCTGGCTTGTCAGCCTCTGGCGCTGTATTCTTTGCTGCATCCTTATCTGCCGCTGCAGGTGTCTCTTCCTGCTTCTTAACCTGTTTTGCATCCGCTGAAGGCTTCGCCGGAGCCTCTGCTGCCTTTACAGGAGCCGGAGTCTCTGAAACCAGCTTGCCACAACATGCTGCATTGATACAGCCTGCACATGAGTCCGGTCTGCATGCTGCCGGGATCTCCTCTCCATTTGCCAGTGCCTCGGCTGCCTTCTTTGCATTTCTCTTGTTGATAAATGCTATGATGAATGCAAGCACGAAGAATGCACCAGGTGCAAGTACGAATATTGTTATAGGTGTGTACAGGCTGAGTGCATTGCCTATACCCTTTATAATTCCCGATGAGTTCTGAAGTAAGTTGCCATCTCCAAGTATCTGGAATCCAAATACACAGCCCTTTCCGACAAGCTCTCTGAACATTCCTATAAGTGTAAGGCCAACTGTAAATCCAAGGCCCATTCCAAGTCCATCAAATATAGATGGAAGTACCTTGTTCTTGGAAGCATATGCCTCGGCACGACCAAGGATGATACAGTTTACAACTATAAGTGGTATATACAGTCCAAGGCTGCTGTTGAGTGATGGCAGGTACGCCTGCAGCAGAAACTGTATGATAGTAACAAACGAAGCTATGATAACTATAAATGATGGTATTCTGACCTTATCAGGTATAACCTTTCTGAGTGCTGAGATCATGAAGTTGCTGAGCACCAGGATACATGTGGTCGTAAGTCCCATTCCTGCGCCATTGATGGCTGATGATGTAACCGCAAGTGTCGGACACATTCCAAGCATCTGTACGAAGGTCGGGTTCTCTTTCACAATACCATTATATAAACGCTCTGTACATTTTCCCATTACTTGTCACCTCCGTTCGACGCTGCAGATGAATCAGCAGCACCGCCATTTATGGACTTCACATACTCAAGTCCCGCATTCACCGCATTGGTAACCGCATTTGTTGTGATGGTAGCTCCTGACAGGGCATCTATCTCCTCGTCCACTGTGGCACCTGACTTGGTGTACTGGAACTTGTCGACCTTCTTGCCTGCGAACTGTGACTTGAAACTGTCTGTATCAGCCTCCATACCAAGTCCTGCAGTCTCTGAGAGTGACAGGAATGAAATTCCATTTGTCGTTCCATCCGCTCTGACTCCCATGGCAAGCTGAAGGTCTCCACTATACGCCTCATGTGATGTGACAGTCACAACATATCCAAGTACTGAACCATCGCTGCCCTTTGCTTCCACGATCTCATCTATATCTGCGTTATATCCGGCATCTGACAGGATCTTTGCAGCCGCATCGGCATCAAAGTCAGCATAGCTGTCAAACGAATCCGCATCATCGAATACCGCCTTATATGCCTCTTCCTTTGCTTTCTGCTCTGTAACTGCTATAGGATCCTTTGTGATCTTATATACATAAGCCAGTGCAAATCCTGCTATGACTGTGATTATCATGATTGCTATAGTTGCTATAACAATCGACTTTGTGTCCATCTTGGACTTTGTTCCGGCTGTGTCACCCTGGGCTGCAAGCTCTGCGCCCTCTCCGAAGCTCTTCGGCTGTGTCCATCTCTCAATGAGTGGCACAAGCAGGTTGGAGAATATGATCGCATATGATACGCCCTCTGCTGATCCTCCGTATATTCTGAAACAGAATGTGAGTATACCAAGTATCACACCAAACACAACCTTACCCGCAGGTGTGATAGGTGATGTAACATAGTCAGTTGCCATAAAGAATGCTCCAAGCATCAGACCACCACCGCACAGGTGTGCTGCGAGGAATGTAAGATCAAAACCTCTACCCGATGCAACCGCATATATCATAATGAGCACCGCAAATGTTCCTATATATGTAAATGGAATAACCGGCTTTATAACTCTTCTGATCAGAAGATAAGCCGCACCAACAAGTAAACATACAACTGATGTCTCACCTATGGTGCCCGGTATATTTCCAAGAAACATATTGAGTACATTGACATTTGCCAGATCCCCTGTGTTCTTGAGCACTGCAAGAGGTGTAGCAGTTGTCACACCATCATACGAGAATGATGTCATTCTTCCTGCAAATGATATGAGAAGGAAACACCTTGCGCCCAGCGCTGGATTCATGAAGTTGAATCCCAGTCCTCCAAAGAGCTGTTTAACTATTATAATGGCAAATGCACTTCCGAGTATCGCCATCCACACCGGTACATCCGGTGAGAGGTTCAGTGCAAGAAGAAGTCCTGTTACAACTGCACTGAGATCGCTTATGGTTACTTTTCTGTTCATCATCTTCTGGTACAGCCACTCAAACAGCACGCATGAGACCACGCATGTGAGTATAAGTATCATAGCGTTCAGCTCGAAGTTGATGATTCCAAATACGGTTGCCGGAAGCAAAGCAATGATCACATCCAGCATAATGCTCTGTGTACTTCGTTTATCTCTGACATGTGGAGATGACGAAATCTTAAATGTATTATCCAATGTGTACACCTCCTACTTCTTTTTATTCGCAATGATGGATTTTCTTGTTCCCGCAATGGTCTGTGTCAGATGTCTCTTCGCCGGACACACATACGAACAGCATCCACACTCACAACACTCCATTCCGTTGTGAGCAAGGAATCCCTCTGTATCCCCATGCTCAGCCAGTGAAGCAAGCATCGAAGGAACAATACGTCCCGGACACACATCAACACAGCGTCCGCATCTGATACAGTTGCTCGGTTCAAGGTCTGCCACCTCGTCATGTGTCATACACAGCAGTGCCGACACTCCCTTGGTTGCAGGAACATCCAATGAGAAAAGTGCCTTTCCCATCATAGGACCACCTGAGATCACCTTCTCAGGAACCACACCATCCTTAAATCCACCCGCAGCCTCTATAAGCTCCTGACAGTTTGTTCCTATCCTTACCATAAGATTGCATGGATTCTCTATGGCATCACCTGTTATGGTGACTATCCTTGTGTAGAGTGGTCTTCCCTCTATAACTGCCTCATATATGGACACGATGGTATCAACATTGTGAACTATACATCCAGCATCCGCTGGAAGCATCTTGGAGTTGACATATCTTCCAGTGTTAGCATATATGAGCTGACGCTCGGCACCCTGAGGGTACTTGGTCTTCATCACATGGACTTCGATCTTGTCATTGTCCTTTACCTTATCCCTGAGAAGTTCTATTGCCTCAGGCTTATTATCCTCTATAGCGATGATTCCCTTTGCATGATCAAACAGATTGATACATATCTCAAGTCCCAGTATCAGCTTGTCCGGTTCCTCCATCATCCTTCTGTAATCCGAAGTAAGATATGGCTCACACTCTGCGCCATTTACTATTATGTAGTCGATCGCATCCTCGTTCTTCGGGGACAGCTTGACATTTGCAGGGAAACCGGCGCCGCCCATTCCTACTATTCCGGCCTCCTTTATGATCTCCTTCACATCCTCTCTATACAGAGTGGACAGATCTTTTACATTTGCTGCAAAGTCGATCTCCTCAAACAGGCCATCATTCTCTACAACTATTGATTCAACCTTTGATCCACCAGGCACATATCTCGGCTCGATTGCCTTGACCTTTCCCGATATGGATGAATGTATATTTGCTGACACGAAGCCACTGGTCTCCGCAATCTTCTGACCAACCAGGACTCTGTCGCCCTTCTTCACTATAGGTGTGGCCGGTGCCCCTATATGCTGACTCAGCGGGTACACGCAGTCACCTTTTGGAAGGTATTCTCTGACAGGCTTTTCCATTGACAATTCTTTGCCTTCATATGGATGAATTCCGCCCAGAAATGTTAACAAACCCATGTTCTACCTCTTTTCCTTATATATTTTTATTAAAAAAATCTTCCTATATAATAACGCTTTAAGCCCTCAAAAACAACCTAAATGGGGATATATTATCATTTTAAAATATGGAAATTCTTCTGCTTATCCGCATAAAAAACGATCACATATAAGATATAGACACTTATGTCTTTTCTGTATCTTACATGTGATCATTTATAAATTCATTCGGATATCATTCTAATATTCTATGGACGGAAGCTTTCTGACAAGCATGGTTCCCGCCAGGCCTATGCACACACCGGCTATAGTTCCCGATATGCACAGCACCGGCATATACAACATGATATTGCCACTCTTCATGAGAAGTGCTGCCATTGCTATTTGCCCTGCGTTGTGGCTCACTCCGCCTAGTATGCTCGTTCCAAGGAGACCAAACAGATCATTTTTCCTGCAAAGCGTCATGACCAGAAGTGACAACACCGCTCCCGCCATGCTGTATACCATAACCGTCATATTGCCAAACAACAGCGACGACAGCACCACTCTCACCAGTGACACTATCCACGCATCTGATATCCTCAGCCTGTACATGACAACTATGGTGACCATATTTGCAAGTCCCAGCTTGATTCCCGGAACAGCTATATTCACCGGGATCATGGATTCAAGATAGGAAAATACCATGGCTATGGCCACGAACATACCTGTGTATGTGATCCTTTTTGTACTCCAGCCATGCATTCTATCCACCGCCGTCTCTGAACTTTTCTGATCATTTTTATCTCTACTGCACATCTATATCTCTTTCCCTGCCACCTTGTATCTCTATGACAAGCTTGTGCGGAAGACAGGTTATAGTCTCTCCTCTCCTGCTCTTCCAGCCCATATTCACACACACCTTATCCGGGCAGTCCGCATCACCGACACTGATCTTCCCAGATTCAACCACAACAGTGTTGCTTCCCCTGTCCGTGTTGAACTCATAGGTATCGTCGACTGTCATGTCTATGTTCTGCACCAGTTTGTCATCTATATACACATCCGCGGTATTGCCCGTCGGAAGCACAAGCCGCATGACAAGCCAGCATATAATTCCCGCTACTAAAAGGACTCCACACAATATCAGATCTTTTTTTCTAAACCATCCTGCCATATCTTCACATCACTCTGCCAATTTATAGTCTTCTGCCGTTATGGTGAATCGGTCCTTCAGGCCTTCACTGACATACACATTCTTATCCTCATCTATGATGACGGCCTCCGCACCATACTCCTGAATGGTCTTCATAGCCTTATCCTTATCCATCAGCATGCACAGTGTGGACAAGGCATCACTGGTCAGTCCGTTATCACACACTACCGTGGCCGCTATAGTGCCATTCCATGCCGGATATCCTGTCCGGGGATCAAGTATGTGGTGGTATCTCCTGCCATCCTGCTCAAAATACTTTTCATAATCTCCCGATGTGGATACAAATGCCGTCTCCCCATCGCCAAAGCTTATGACACCCATGGTCGTTCCCGCTCCGGCTCTCGGATCCTTGACACCGACCTTCCAGTCTGTACCATCAGGCTTGCTTCCGTACACAACTATACTTCCGCCCAGGGCCACACATGCACCGGCCGCATCAGTACCCTTGAGATACTCTGCTGCCATGTCGCAGCCATATCCCTTGCCGACTGCTCCCAGATCAAGCATCATACCATGCTCTGATATCCTTAACGTATCGCCATCCACACTTACCTTTGACACATCCACCAGCCTCAGTGCACTGTCTATATCCGCCTGTGATGGAATCTCTGTCCTGCCATCTTCTATCCCCCACACATCCGCCAAAGGCCGTATGGTGATATCCAGCAGATCGTCATGAGCCCTCGATATGTCAAGCGTCTGCTTCAACACACCCGCAAGCTCGCTGCTCACCGTGATATCCTCATCAGGCTTATATGTGGTGTTCACCCTGTATATCTCAGAGTCTGCTGAGCGCCATGACAGCACATCCTTGTCCAGGCTGTCTATGAGCTTCAGCATCCCGTCTATATTCTCACTGCCATGGCTTCCATACACTGTAAATGACGCAGCCGTTCCCATGGTGATCGTGTTCCTTGTATATTCACTTTCACCTGACCGTCTCACGCCTGATATGATGACCATAGCAATCACAGCCACCATGACAACCACTACGGCTGCTATCCTGTACCATTTCTTCATGGTCTGCCTACCTCTGTGTTATTTCAGATATTCGTCGTGAACCTGTTCTCTCAGCGAATATCTGAAGGATTTCTCGTACTCCACATTCTCATTGATGCTGTGGTTTACCTCCTCGAAGAAGCTCTGGTTGATGATATCCATGGAGTAGAATATCGGGTAGTTACTGTTCTTCTCCCACATCATAACTCCACCATCCACGGATTCCTTACCGTACTCCTCCTCGTAGCGCTTCTTGCAGTCTCCACTGCACAGATATACATGACACAAACCGTTGAGGGTCTTCTTCAGCATATCCGTTCTGAGTATATATCCATCACAGTCTATCGCCCAGTCCGGTATCTCATCCGGCTTCACTATGACTATGATCGGCATATATCTGTCAGGGCTCTCAACAATCGCATTCAGCTTGTCATAGCTGATCTCCTCAGGGCTTGATCCCTCCTCCATGACTATCCCGGCGTCTACAAAGCCAACCTGATTGAACATATCCTTCATGAACTTTGGCCTGCTGTATCTTCTCTCCTTGACGTTGATGGTCTCACATATGTTCTCCACATTCACATCATATATATCCCCGGCACTCACCATATCCACTGTCACATGCCATATAACACCAGCCTCTGAATTGCTTATGTGCTGGAAATCCATATGAAACTCACCGGCCTCATATGTTATATATACCTTATATCCTATGGTGGAATAATCCACACTCGTGAGTTCCTCGGGCATCTGTGGGAACACCATACTGATGTGCTCTCTGACCCATTTGTATATGATCTCACACGCCTTGTCATAACCCGCCGCAGGTATTCCTACCCTGTGGCTGTACACAACATTCGGAACCATAGGCTTTATCTCAGTCTTCACCTCTGGTCTTACCGCTGGAACGAACTGCTCCTTGTCAAGCAGCCTTGATATATACTCGTTGTGGACTATCTCCTTGTTGATCAGATAAATAACTCTGTCAGGAGTCAGCTCCTTGTGATACTTCTTGTTGAGCAGAATCTCAACCAGTTCGCGCTTGCTCACAGTGTGGAACTGCGCCACGATATCCGGATTGTTGTCCAGATATTCCCTGAGCTCAGGCTTAAGCGGATCCTGCGTGATCCTGAGCCTGTATTTGCTTCTTATGGCATTCTCCCAGTTCTTCTCCTTGTACTGTGAGTCGTGAATACTATTGAAAATCTGCATGATAGACCAGTCGCACAGCTCCAGATTGGCTATGATACTGTTCATGACTCTGGACAGATCCTCATGTCCAGTCCACAGATCGGTCTCCTTGGAATCAGAACCCAGCTTATACTTATATCTCATCTCATGCTCTATCTCATGCCAACCCTCGAAGAGCACCGTCCTGAGCTGTACCTCAAATGTCTGATCAAATGGCTTGTTCCACACACTTGCAGGTATGTTTCGCAGATATTTGCTCGGTATCCTGAACACACCGTTACATTTCTGTGCCTCAAATTTGTTCTCCTCATTCTTCGTCTTGGACCAATTGTCCAGAAGAAACGTCTCCTCAAGTATCTTCTCACATATATCCATGTCCTCCAGATAGAACAGGTTGATTCGTATACCTATGATATCCTGAATCTTTCTTCCACCTTCCTGCATGGAGTATTTACCAGTCTCCAGCTTGTGCAGAAGTGACGATTCTGACTTGATTCTCGATGTACTGTTAAAATATATTCCCGCATTGTTCAGCTTCGTGACAAGAGTGTTGAGCAGACTCATCTTCACATTGTTGATCTCCTCTATCTCCTGTTCCTGAAGAAGCTTCTCGTCACTATTATAGTCATAGATGCTATAATCCATTCCATCATTCCTTTTCTGTAATTATATATCAATCCGCCCTGCGGCGTCTTTCCTATATCCACGCATATCTTTATCTAGTATATCACAATAATTGTGTATTTTGCTTAAAATAATATGAACATTTTATAAAAAACAGTGCAATTCCACCCTTATAGTATAAAATCCACTCCATTTTCTTGCGAAAGTAAAGGCTTGTATATATAATTAAAAGGCTAGAACACAAATGAGAGGTTAAATTATGATTTTAGACTGTCAGAACATCTGCAAAGCATTTGGCACAGATGTTATATTGGACAATATTTCTTTTCATCTTGAGGAAAAGGAGAAAATGGCTATAGTCGGCATAAACGGCGCCGGCAAGACCACTCTTCTCAAGATAATAATGGGTGAGGAAAGTGCTGACTCCGGTCAGGTCATAGTGTCAAAGGACAGAACCATCGGCTATCTGTCCCAGTATCAGGAGAACAATTACAACACTACTGTCCGCGGTGTCATGATGGATGCACTAAAGCCTATCCTTGAGCTTCAGGACAGGATGCGCGAACTGGAACACACCATGGCTGAACAGACCGGTGAGGAGCTCGAGAGATCTCTGGAGCTCTACAACCGCTACACCCACGAATTCGAATATAAGAACGGCTATAGCTGTGAGAGCGAGGCAAATGGAGTTCTCAAAGGACTAGGTTTCTCCAAGGAGGATTATGACCGCCACACGGACTCTCTGTCCGGTGGCCAGAGGACAAGACTTGCACTCGGCAGACTCCTCATGGTGAAGCCGGATATCATCATCCTCGATGAGCCGACAAACCATCTGGACATGGAATCCATCTCATGGCTTGAGGGCTTCCTGTCATCCTACCAGGGAAGCGTCATCATCGTCTCCCACGACCGTTATTTCCTCGACAAGATCGTGACCAAGATAGTCGAGCTCGACAATGGCCACAGCCAGGTATACAATGGCAACTACACCTACTTCGCACAAAAGCGTGCAGAGATCCGTGAGAACATGATGAAGGCATATCTCAACCAGCAACAGGAGATCAAGCATCAGGAGGAGGTCATCACGAAGCTCAAGCAGTTCAACCGTGAGAAGTCCATCAAACGTGCAGAGAGCCGTGAGAAGATGCTCTCACGTATAGAACGTCTCGACAAGCCAACCGAGGTTGCATCCGAGATGAGGATCACTCTTGAGCCAAATGTCTTAAGCGGCGAGGATGTTCTTACGATTGAAGGACTCTCCAAATCATTTGGCGACAATAATCTGTTCTCTGGAATAGATATGGATATCAAACGTGGCGAACACGTCGCCCTGATAGGTGGAAATGGAACCGGAAAGACAACCATACTGAAGATGATCAACAGGCTTGTATCCAAAGATGCCGGAGCTATCATACTTGGATCACGCGTCAAGATCGGTTACTACGATCAGGAACATCAGGTACTCACGATGTCCAACACCATATTCGATGAGATAAGCGACGCCTACCCTGATCTGTCCAACACCAGAATCCGTAATGTCCTTGCGGCATTCCTCTTCACAGGTGAGGACGTGTTCAAGAGGATACAGGATCTGTCAGGTGGCGAGCGTGGACGTGTGTCCCTTGCCAAACTGATGCTCTCTTCCGCCAACTTTCTTATTCTGGATGAGCCGACGAACCACCTGGATATCACATCAAAAGAGATACTGGAGAATGCCATAAGGAACTACACCGGCACTGTCCTGTATGTATCCCACGACAGATACTTCATCAACCAGACGGCCACAAGGATCATCGAGTTAAGGGACAAACAGCTCACAAGCTATATAGGCAATTACGATTACTACGAGACCCACAGAACGTATTCCACAGATTTAGTAAGTCCATTCACTCCAATAAGCGGAGTCTCTGACGCACCGGCCCAGACCGCTCCCGCTGTCTCACAGGCCAAGCTCTCATGGCAGGAAAGCAAAGCTGAGGCGGCAAGGCAGCGCAAGAAGGCAAATGACCTGAAGAAGCTTGAGACATCCATCGAGGAACTTGAGAACAGGATCGCAGAGATCGATGAACAGTTTCTTCTTCCTGAGAACGCCACAAATGTCGGTCTGCTGAACGACCTCACAAAGCAGAGGAACGAAGCCGACACAGAACTCAACGAGCTCTACACGAAATGGGAGGAACTGTCCGAGGAGGACTGATGGCGGAATCGCTCATGTCAAACCTGCAGACTTAACTATATCAACAAATACCAAAAACACCATATACGACTACAGCAAAGAGGATCCATATAAGGTATCCACTCACCGTATTCATATATGGTGTTTTCTTTGTTATCATGCACAGTCTCCTGTACATCTATTGTTCATACATGTCTCATGCACAGTTCCCTGTACATTTATGTCAATCTCTCTACATTCTAATGTCTCACATGAATTATCTTCATGGCATACTGTCCCGACAGATCATATGCAGAATTGCTTATATAGACCTGATCGCTGCTGCCCATTCCACCCTGAATGATCCAGTATTCAGGCTTATTTCCGCTGTTAGAACCCCAGTCATGCACATATGCCTCACATGCCGAAGCCGGAACTCCAAGCTTTCTCAGATACTGCTTAAGTGCAGTCGCTGAAGAGAACTTTCCAAAATAGATTCCGACATGGGTCGGCTCTCCATTCGTATAGTAGACAACTATATCACCAGGCAGGAGCACATCGTATGAGAAGTCCTCCCTGTCCGCTGTGAGCTCGTAATCCGTCGCCTCACCCCAGCTTCCATTCTGCGCCAGAATCGCCTTGGCGATGACCTTGCGGAGTGCCCAGTCTGAGCATATATTTGATGAACTGATCACGAATCCGCCATTTGCAAAGTCAGTGTACTTGACTGACATATCACTTCCCGGAGTGCTGCTGCCTGCGTATCTAAGCGCATTTGCCACAAATACATTGCAGTAGATTCCTGTCTTGCCCAGATATTCATTGACAACCCTCTTCATCCATTCATCAAAATCCCAGCTTATCGAATCTGTCTTGAAGCATCTTCCCCAACTGTCAAATTCATACTCCACATCACCCACTACTATCTTCGTGAGTTTACTGCAGCGTCCATTTGCATCGCTGAAATAATACACCTTCTTGTTGTTGATCTTGGCGTTCTTAAGACCCTCAGACTTGTCGTTGAGCAGCTTGCCACTTCTGTACTCGGAATATCCTGTACTCTCGTCATAATACACATATTCAGTTACAGTTCCCTCATCGCCTACATAAGCCGCACTGTAATCACTAATCGTCTGCCAGCCCTTTGTTCTGACAGCCTTACCTGTTTTACCAAAGTAACTGCAGTTGTCCTGCAGTCTCACCACAGAATTCTTCTTTACTATCCATCTGTTATTCGAGAATACTCTGTACGTGTCTGCATATCCCGATACAGTATGTGTCGATCTGTAATATATCGCATCAGATATTCCCGTGCTGTCCGTGTGGAGCACAACATGTCCAAATGAAGGTATCCACGCATTCACCGCAGCCGTCCAGCCGCCCTCGCTCGCCACCTTCTGACATCTGTATCTTATGCCGTCCACCTGTACAAAATAGGTTGCCTCTCCGTTTCTTATGTAATACTTCTTATCCCTTGAGATCTCATACCACTTCGTGACGTTGCTCTTCGCACCGTTCACAAAGTAATAATATCTTCTGTTTACCTCGTATACACCGGTTGCCGTACTGGTCCATTTTCCCGACGAATACTGGTACAGTCTTCCCGACTGCATCCGCCTTACTGCCTTGCCGTCCACCGCAAAATAATACACGCAGTTTCCTGATGTGATCCAGGTCGATCTCACCGCAGCGCCGTCACTTCCAAAGTAATAATAGTCTTCTCCAAACTGCTTCACCACGTTCTTGACCGGAATACCCGCTTCGTAGTAGTACACTCTGGAATTTTCTGTTCTGAGTCCCTTGTACGCATTTCCATTCTTGTCAAACAGGACTTTTATATTATTTACCATGACCGCCTTATTCTTGACGGTGATCCTGACTGTTCCATTATAGCTGTAGAAATAATTGCCGTGATAAGCGCTCACAACATGCCCATCAAAAAGCTGGATATACTTCACATCATTTCCAGACATGCTTCCGGATATATCCGCGTCAACAAGCTCCCCTGCCGGTGAACTGCTGCCATATTTGTACCAGCCATCTCCCACAACAGCCTTGCCACTCACAAAGTAATCACAGTACCCGGATCTTGTGAACAGTCCTGTCGCCGGACTGCCCTCGCTATAATACACTCCATTGTAATATCCTGTCAGAGCTACAGAATAGTCCCTGGCAAATGTAAACTTTTTGAGCTCTATGGTATTGCCGCTCTTAACGCTCATGTTGACATATCTGCTTGAAGAATTATAATTCGCTGACTTCAGCATCTCAAAGCTGGTGTCTGTGTAGCTTCCGTTATACTGCACATTTGCATCGCTGTCATCCGCTGCGACAAGATAAAACTTGGAGTTATATCTTATCAGTGCATATGTGATAAGTGTATCACTGTCCTCACCTGAACCAATGAAGTAACTCTCGCCCTCCGCAAAGCTGAGTCTGAACATGCCATCGGTGGAGTTCGTAAACACGTATGTACTGCTGTTCATCTTAAGTGCTGTTTTCTCCACCACGCTGGTAGGCGTCGCCACCCCCGGAGCCTCCGTATCCGCATATACAGATGCAGCCACATCCCCTGCAGTCTCCGCTTTGGCCGTCATGTTCCCCACACACGCCATCTCCGTCAGCAGAACAAATGCCACAGCGATGAGCAGAGCAAGAAATCTTACGTTATTCGACTTATACAATCCCTTCCTTATTGTTCGCAACATACTTCCTCCTGAGTATTTATTATGTATCTATAGTACACGATTTTGGCTGCATGTAAAATACAATATCTGATATTTTTCCGATATTTTCCCCACAAATTTCTTCGCCCCCGCCATATTTCTGTCATCAAGATTGACAAATGGATCATCCATTATGAGCATCGGCTTTTCATCCTGATACATGCTGTCCACTATTGCAACTCTTACACACACTCCGAGGATATCCGCCAGTCCCGAGCTCAAGGTCTGAGAATCCCTGTACATTCCCTGCTCTCTGTACCTGATTGTCATATCCGGGGCCGCCTGTACATTTCCTGCATGCTCTCCTGTAACGCACTCATAATACCTGTCAAATGCCTCCATGACCGGCACCGAATGTCCCACTGCAAATGTATCCCTGGCCTCCCCCAGCAGCTCGTACGCCTTTACGTTGAGCTCGTATCTGTGCAGATCGTCTTCCAAAGCCTTTTTCTTATCCGCCAACGATGCCTTCACAGCAGCTATCTCCTGTCTTCGAAGCTTGAGCTCCGCCAGTTCCCTGGCATACTCGCCAAGTCTCATGTTTTCTGCCATATAGACCGACATCTCCTCATCCATATCGGATTCGTCATCGGCTGTATATATATCATCTGATCCGTCCGATCTGGTATCATCAGCGGCATCCCCCGGCTCTTCCACCTTATTCTTCCTGTGCCTAATCTTTTCATTTATCCCGCGTATAATGTAGTAGATTCCGAGTACACAAAACATACCTGCACATACAACAAATATAATCATAGCCATATCGTCAGGTTCTTCTATTCCAAGCATAAATTTCCACATTCCCAGAGATAAAAGTGCTGCGATCAACGCACAAAATCCTGTCATGATATATTTACTGCCACGTTTTTTATTATTTACGCTACTTCCAATGTTTTCTAGTTTTTCTGCATTATCTGCCTCTGGCTTCGCTGATTCCGGCTTCAACGGTTCATGCTTTACAACGGCTTTCTGTCTCTGCCGCCTCATCCGGTTCTGATTCTGCATTTCTATCTCACGGATATTTTTATTCAGCTCATTTATACTTCTGTCTATTCCATCAAGCTCCCTGACCTGCTCACGCATCCCATCAAGCTCATATTTTCTCCTGTACAGTTCCCCCGTCCGCTTGGTTGGCGACTGCCTGTTTATAACATTCTTCAGTATCTGTCTGGCATTCTCATAATTGCTTATATCATCCGTGCTGTCAGCGATATTACCAAGCTTAGCACTTATCCCATCCGTCGCCCAGGTCCGGCAGTCATCCTGCCCTATGTACATACTTCTCACAAATGACGCAGAATCCACATGAAACAGCTCCTCCCCAAGCTTATCCGTGAACATTCCTGTCACAGCATGAGTCGCCTCGTCGTATATCACGCATTTGTCATCGCTCTTCTTCGCGCCAAATGTCCTCTGAACCCTGTAGTTTCTGCCCCTGCTCTCAAATACCAGTTCTCCGCCATAGGCAGCCCCCGACCACGGGCGATATCTTTTTCTTTCATTCTCAATGTCATTTCTCTTCGTCTCACCGTCGAAGCCATACAGCATGACCCGGATAAAAGCAGCAAGAGTCGACTTGCCCCAGCCATTATCCTGGACAAATGTATTTATCCCATCCTCGAACTGGACTTCCATGTTATTCAATTTGCCAAATCCATCTATATAACAAGATATCAATCTCATACTTAAAATATCTCCTCGCCCGAAAGAGCCCTGAGTCCTGTCTGGATCACATATGCCTTGTCATTTTCACTCATATCCTGTCTCATGACCTTCCTCACGAATTCGCCCTTGAGGGACGCATCATTCACATACCTCATGTAATCCACCTGAAAATCCGTGTGATCCAAGATCTCCATATAGTAGAACGAATCCTGAAACTGCTTAGTCAGATAATCCGTGTTTATCTCGCTCTCAACATTTACCGCGCCTGTGAGGGATACCCTCACCATGTCCCTGGACTCATCTTCCATGGTCCCCGGCAGTTCCTGATACAGTCTGTCTGCGATCATGTCCGCCGCATCAGAGCTTGACTCTGCCCCTGTCACGTCCACTTCCACATCGAACAGCCTTCTATAGGCAAATGGCACAAATTCGGTCTCAACCATATGCTTCCTCTCATCCACGTCAAGCATCATAAATCCATGCTCACCACACTCGTCAAAGCCCCTGCCCTCCAGACATCCCGGATAGCAATAGACTCCCCTGTGATCAAGACTTTCCAGCTTTCTTCCATGCACATGTCCCAGTGCCAGATAATCTATGCCTCTTCCCCTGAGTTTCTTCAGGCATACATCATTCATGTTGCGAGCCCTGCCATATTCCTGCTCCTGTCCGTGGAGTGTGACAATATTTATATCGTTCTCATCCAGTTCGAGTTCATCATATATGCTGTTGCAGTTTTCGTCATTCAGCACAGCGCCCGCGATCACTATATGTGATCCCTTAAGCTGATACTGCGTCCACTCATCTCCGAATAAATACAGATTCTCTGGGAGTCTCCGCCCAGCAAATAAGCTTTCATCCGGGTCATGATTTCCCCTCAGATAGAACACATCTATGTCAGCATACTTCGCTATCTCCCCCAGAACAACATTTATCGTCGTGGCAGACACTGTCTCTGAATCAAAGAGATCCCCCGCTATTATTACCGCCTGCACGTCATTCTCTGCAGCATACCCGAATATTTTCCTGAATGTGTTAAGTATCTCATTTCTTCTGCCTCTGGCTCTTTCTCTTCCAAGATGTGCACTCACGGCTGAATCAAGATGGATATCCGCACAGTGTATTATTCTCATAGTTTCTCAACCTCAGTCATCTCTATTCTTTTTCTATATTAACATATTACGTAAAAATTTGCTCATAAAGAATAAAGTCCACGGCATATGCCGCGGACCCTGTCTACATCATATCATATACCTCCTGTCTGATACACATGTGTTTTCTCTCTGTATTCAATAGCAGAAAACTGTCTCTTAAGTTCATACATGAAGTATATTGCTCCTTGATTTTCGTTCCGTAATTATTACGGATTTTGTTTTTTCACAAACAAAAAACGCCAGAAGCCTTGGTTTTACAAGGTTTCTGACGCCTGTCTAGCAGGGGATGAGAGAATCGAACTCCCACCAAAAGTTTTGGAGACTCCTATCATACCATTTGACCAATCCCCTATATACAGAAAAAATTTAACACCTGCTGCAGCGTTAAATTTTCCCGGTACGTTTTATTCTGTACCTTCAGAATTTCACACAGAAAGAGGTATCTTCTAAAGCTTATCTCTTAGAAACCTCTAAGGATAAGTCCTCG
>NZ_JBEHVP010000008.1:0-135199 GCF_040227275.1 Coprococcus sp. RTP31081st1_H1_RTP31081_211007 | reverse complement strand
CTTTATATTCTTCAAGTATCTCGCTCATTTGCATTCCTCCCATTTTCCCCTAAATGACTGATAATACTTGATTATCCGTATAAATACCACCGCTGCCGAGGTTGATTAAAGGCGCAAAATGAAAACAAAGCATATCCCTCGAAAGATAATATGCTTTGCTCACATAACTAAATATTAAAATTATTTCTCGGATGTTTAGTTGCCAGAATACTTCGCTGTTTAGCCAACGCAACGTGAGTATAAATCTCAGTGATGTTGATAGAGCTGTGCCCCAACATTTCTTGAATATAGCGGATGTCCACATCAGCTTCCAGCAGACTGGTTGCAAAAGTATGTCTGAACATATGTGGAGTTATGTGTAGATCGATTGCGGCAAGAGCGGTATATTTATTTATCATTCTGCGGACAGTCTGATCGGTCAGTGACCGACCGGATTGATTTGCAAAGAAGTGATTGCAATTCATTATCTCGGAATGAAAATCAACTTCATATTTGTTCAGTATACTTATGACAGACGGATTTCCTATCTGAAGTCGGCGCTCTTTATCACCCTTGCCATATATAAGGATGCTTCCATCGTACAGGTTGATATCGTTGACTTTCAGCGCACAGAGTTCAGAAATTCGCATGCCGGTTGCAAATAAAAGTTCAATAACGGCTGCGTCTCTCAGAGAATTCCTTCTTTGATAGATAGTTTTGGCACAATTAAGCTGTTCATAAATGGTGGACAAAATTGTTTCAACGGTGTGAAGTGGAATGGTCTTGGGTAATATTACGGGCTCTCGAAATTTGAGCTGCAGTTTATTGAACGGATTTCTATCCAGGATTTCCTTGTATTCAAGATAGTGAAAAAATGCTTTTGCAGATGCAATTTTACGTTTTACGGTCTTGGGCTTGTATTTATTATGAAGTTCACCGATGTAATCCTCCAATATACTGGTGGAAACGTCGGTGATGTCAGATGAGCAAAGATAGTCTGAGAATTGCTTTAGATCGATCTTATACGCTTTCAGAGTTTTTTCATCAAGGCATTTCTGTTTACCACAGTATTCCAAATAGTTTTTTATCAATGTTTGCATGTTGTCCATAGTTGATCTCCTTTGTATGTATTTGTCAGAATTATATGGTACAGGAAAAACGTAGGAAAGTAATTGAGACTGCTAAATATGGCGTAAATAATAAAAAATACGGGAATCAAGTAGTACTTAAGGTGTAACTATGATAAAATTATTATGGTAATTGTGAAGATATCAAACATGTTCGTGAAGATGGAAGTGAATATTGGAGTGCGAGAGAACTTGGCCCGGCACTTGATTATGTACAGTGGAGAAATTTTGAAAAGGTAATAAAAAGAGCGATGATTGCATGTGAGAATAGTGGACATAGGGTTTCTGACGATTTTGCTGAGGTCAGCAAAATCGTTGAAGCAGGAATTACGTCGAAACCAACAAGAGATTACGAATTATCCCGATATGCATGTTATTTGGTAGTACAGAATGGAGATCCACGTAAGGAAGTCATAGCTTTAGGTCAGACATATTTTGCAATACAGACATACAGACAGGAAGTCGCTGATCATTTTAATGAGTTGGATGAGGATAATAGGAGACTGGTGGTTCGGGGCGATATCAAGCAGTGGAATCAGATGTTGGCAGAGACTGCTCATAATGCTGGAGTAATAACAAATGAAGAATTTGCTTTTTTCCAAAATGCAGGTTATATGGGTCTGTATGGAGGACTTGATGTAGACGATATCCATTCAAGAAAACAGTTAGAAGTTGGGCAAAAAATACTTGACTATATGGGAAGTACGGAGTTGATCGCAAACTTGTTTCGTATATCTCAGACAGAAGAAAAGTTGAGGAAAGACAAAATACAAGGCGCTGATAAGGCAACATCAGTTCATTATAATGTTGGAAAAGAAGTGCGCACAGCCATAGAAAAGATTGGTGGCACGATGCCTGAAGATCTTCCAACGCCAGAAAAAAGTATTCAACAGATCGAGAAAGAACAAATGGAACGATTAAAGTTGAAGGCGAAGAAAGGAAAGCTAATGCTTGATGAATGAGCGCTGGACTATTTGGCGATATTGGAAAGCACAAGCATTATATGTCCTGACCAGACATTTACCCAGAATTTACTTTCAGATGGTGTTGACATTTACAGAAATAAGACTAGTATATGTTCGATATGAAGTATGATATGGGAGGACAGATATGGGCAGTTATGTAATATCGGACATTCACGGATGCTATGACGAGCTGATCCGGATGCTTGAGAAGATAAATTTAGAAGACAGTGACACTCTGATATGTGCCGGGGATTATGTGGATAAGGGGCCAAAGAACGCTGAGGTGCTGGAATGGATAATGAATGTTCCGCCAAATGTCATTCTGCTACGAGGCAATCATGATGAGGACTTTGCACAGAATATAGAGGCGATGAGGATCATCAGCTACAAAATGGATCTTGACAGGGATAGCCTGCAGGACACGAAAACTTTGTACCGGTCGATGAAGAAGCTTGCGAAAAAAGATTCCAGCGTAAAGTTTGACCGCTGTGAGACGGTATATGAGCTGATAGAATCCGGATATACTTTCTCGCGGTTATGTGCAGTGGCGGACCTGATAAAGAACATGCCGTATCTATATGAAACGAAAGTGTCTGGCAGAAAATGCATAGTAGTTCATGCCGGATACATCAGGAGACTTGATACGCCGGAACTTAAGACCAGGTACAGCTCAAGGGAAGAGTTCTATATGAACGCCAGGGGTGATGGATTTACAGATGGCGGCATCATGCACGGCATGGTAGTGGCGGGGCATACTCCAACGATCAAAGAGGAGGAGTTTGCATATAATGATGGATGGGTATTTCGAAGGTATGACGAGGAGCGGGACTTTTTGTTCTATGACATTGACTGTGGATGCTGGATGAGATATACAGGGAAAAAGAACGCAAGACTTGCATGTTTCAGGCTCGAGGATGAAAAGACGTTTTATGTGTGAGGTTGTGAAGTCCTGAATTAGTGGACTTCACAAATTTTTCACAAAATTTATTAGCACTCGGTGTTGACGAGTGCTAACAGAAGTGGTATAACATAATCAGTCAAAGGAAAGAGCTTCTAAATAGAAATTAACGATAAGCCTTGAAGCGATCCTTTGAAAAGAAAACGAAATTATTAACATGTATATACCTGATGCGATAAAGGCAGAGGGGATAGATATTGGAAGGAGAGATGACTTATGTTAATGCCTAGTATTATTGGAGATAGCTTTTTAGATGATTTCTTTGGATATCCTGAGAGGACTTATACAGCACCAAAGCAGACGCAGATGAATGGATTTATGCAGGCTGATGTAGCCGAGAGCGAGGATGCCTACACAGTTGAGATGAATCTTCCAGGAGTTAAGAAAGAGAATGTGAAGATTGAGCTCAAGGATGGATATCTGATCGTGAACGCTTCTACAAAGAGTGAGACCACAGAGGAAGATAAGAAGACAAAGTATATCCGCAAGGAGCGTTACAGTGGCTCAGGTAGCAGAACTTTCTATGTTGGCAAGGATCTGACTCAGGAAGATATCAAGGCCAAGTTTGAGGACGGAGTGCTTAAGCTCACAGTTCCAAAGATTGAGAAGAAACCGGAAGAGCCAAAGTCAAAGTATATAACAATTGAATAAATATACGATAGATGATTACTTTCATTTGTATATAAAAGTCCGGCACAGGAACCTCCCTCCTGTGCCGGATTTTTTGTGGCATCATTGTTGATTGACAACCTTAACTCACAGATTATAATGGGAATAAGCATAATTACAAACAAGACAAGGAGATGTATGACATGAGATACAAGGCAGCGATATTTGATATGGATGGAACAATACTCAATACTCTGGAGGACCTGACAGACAGTACAAACTATGCACTTGCTCATCATGGATTCCCTGAGAGAACTATAGATGAGGTTAGAAGATTTGTTGGGAATGGCATACGAAAGCTCATTGAGAGAGCTGTGCCGGCGGGAACTGATGTGGCAACGATAGATAAGGTGTTTGATACATTTGCTTCTTATTATAAAGAGCACAGTGCCATCAAGACCAGACCATATGACGGAATACATGATGCCATCGCAAAGCTCAGGGCAGCAGGTGTGAAGACTGCGGTCGTGTCCAACAAGGCGGATTTCGCAGTCCAGGATCTGTGTGTTGACTATTTCCCGGGAATGTTTGATTTTGCACTTGGCGAGAAGTCTGGCATAGCAAAGAAACCGGCACCTGACATGGTGGAGGAGTGCCTCAGAATGCTTGGTCTTGAGAAGAAGGATGTCGTGTATATAGGTGATTCTGACGTGGATCTTGCCACAGCAAGAAATTCTGGAACGGATGTCATCATGGTTGGCTGGGGATTCAGAGACGAGGAGTTCATCATGAGCCTTGGCGCACCGTTTGTCATACATGACACACAGAAGATCGTTGATATAGTATTGGGAGAGTAGTGGATGCTTACATATTCATTTGACGACAGAGGGATGGATTTCCTCTATGAGCATTTGTACAAAGAGATAAAAAATGACATATTGATAGGAAATCTTAAAGCCCATGAGAAGCTGCCATCAAAGAGGGCGCTTGCAGCTCATCTGAATGTGAGCGTCGTCACAGTGGAAAACGCATACAGTCAGCTCTTGGCTGAGGGATATATTTATTCCAAGCCGAAGAGCGGGTTCTATGTGTGTGACGTGAAGGCTGAGGATGCGGATGTTGTGGGAGTGCGCAATGCCTACTATGCCAGTGAATATAAGGGTGGTACAGAAGGTTCCGTAATGAAAGATAATGCAAGGCAGAACATGACCTCAGATGAATCGGACGTTGCATACATGCGCGGAATACGATCGGAAGACCATGTGACAGAGCATTCTCATGTGATCAGGGAACACGCAGAATCCCCTGGCCAGAACAGGTTCTTTGCCGACTTTGTGAACAATTCCACCCTCAGTGAGAACTTCCCATTTTCGACATGGACGAAGCTCATGAGGGAGACGATGATGGATGACCGGGAAAAGCTTATGAAGAGATCGCCGTCTGGTGGTATATTTGAACTCAGAAAGGCCATTGCGGATTATCTCTATCAGTTCAGGGGGATGTCTGTAAGCCCGAACCAGATCATAGTCGGCGCGGGAACGGAATATCTGTATGGTCTTATCATACAGCTTCTCGGCAGGGACAGCGTATACGGTGTGGAGAATCCGGGATATCAGAAGATACAGCACATATACGATGCATATCAAGTGAAATGCTGTTATATAGACATGGATGAGAGCGGTGTCAACATAGATTCGCTAGAGCGGTCCGGGGCTGATGTGGTGCATATATCACCGTCACACCATTTCCCTACGGGAACTGTCACTCCGGCGAGCAGGAGATATGAACTGCTGGGCTGGGCGGCAAAGCAGGAGGGCAGATATATCATAGAGGATGAATATGACAGTGAATTCCGTCTGGTGGGCAATCCGATCCCAGCACTTCAGAGTATAGATGCCTCAGATAAGGTCATATACATGAATACATTTTCAAAAAGTTTGTCATCAACCATACGAATAAGCTACATGGTATTGCCAATACCGCTCATGGTAAGGTATAATCATGTACTAAGCTTTTATGCGTGTACGGTGTCGAATTTTGATCAGTATACACTCACAAGGTTTATCCAGGAGGGGTATCTGGAAAAGCACATCAACAGGATGAGAAAGTTTTACAGGAACAGCAGGGACAGGATACTTGGTTGTATCAGGAGTCACAGGCTGTATCCACAGGTAACGATAAAGGAAGAGAATGCAGGTCTTCATTTCCTTATGGAGATCGACACGTCATACACGGACAGAGAGATGGTGGACAGAGCTGCCGCGGCAGGAATCAACATATCCAGCCTTAGCCAGTACTGCCACGGAAAAGAGCAGGAGGACAGCCACACGCTGGTTATCAATTATTCGGGTATAGAAGAAGATATAATAGAGGAAGCCTGTGACAGACTTCTTGAGAGTGTGGTGCGCTTGACGACATAGCACGCAGACGCCGCGCGGAGCGTATTATATGCGTTTGCAGGATTTTTTCGTATTTTTCGTAAGGAGGACAACAGATGAAGATATCATTCGATTCCCTTGAGGAGCAGAATATTCAGAACTTTAAGGGTGGCGAAGGCGTATTCAAGCCACGCATGCACGTAGGCAATTACAACAAGATCATGAGGGCAACACTTCCAGCCGGAAGTTCTATAGGGCTTCACACACATGACATCAACAGCGAGATCATATTTATCATCTCAGGAGTTGGAACCATGGAGTATGACGACACCATGGAGATACTCAATCCGGGCGACTGCCATTATTGCCCGCCGGGACACAGCCATAGTCTGAAGAACAACGGCGATGAGGATCTGGTGTTCTATGCTGTAGTGCCAGAGCACAATTAGAAGAGAATAATATAAGAAAATAAAAAAGAGGTTCTCCCAATCAATGTAACTGGAATACATCTGGAATTCCGGGTGCGCATCAGAACGTGGAGACCTCTTTTTTATTTGTTATCAAGTGATTAACTTGATATATATGCGTTAATTCATGTCACATCTAGAAAAGTTGCAGATAAATGTGGTGTTTCGCGTCAGGCTGTAGCAAAATGGGAGAAAGATATTAACTTTATAATACTATCACTGGATAGACTGTTTTAATGTAGTTTACATAAATTTTACGCGCTTGCATATTGAAAAACACGATATAAAATGCTAATATAATAGCAAGTTTATAATGATGAGGCTTAAAGCTAGTAGATACACATATGTGTGTCTGCTGGCTTTTCTTGCTTTTTACATAGATTTTACATTTCGTTTACTGCATGTGGATAGCGGCACTTTCCTTATGTGGATATGCTTGTTTAAGATGAGATTTACATAAGGAGGAAAGAAACACAGTGGACGAAAGAGTTAAGATAGTGTTTGGATTGCTGGGAGGACTTGCCATGTTCCTATATGGAATGAACAGCATGAGCGATGCACTCCAGAAGGCAGCAGGAGAAAAGATGAAGAGGATATTGGGATTCCTTACCAAGAATCCTTTGATGGGAGCTTTGGCGGGGGCACTTGTAACCGCAGTTCTCCAGAGCAGTTCGGCGACCACGGTCATGGTCATCGGATTTGTAAGTGCAGGACTCATGAGTCTGCCACAGGCTATATCAGTAATATTTGGAGCAAATATAGGAACGACCATGACGGCACAGCTTATGGCGTTCAAGATCAGTAATTACATATATCCGATCATATTCATAGGCTTCATTATGAACTTTGTGTTCAAGAAGGAAAAGATCAGAAATGTTGGTATGGTCATATTCTCATTTGGACTTCTCTTTGAAGGTATTGAGGTCATGGGTGGTGTTATGAAACCACTTGCCAGCAGTGCGATATTTGTGGATCTGATGGGCAAGGTGTCAGAGATACCGGTTCTCGGAGTTGTACTTGGTGCAGTCATGACCTTGGTTGTACAGAGTAGTTCGGCGACCATTGCGGTACTTCAGAACTTTGCGTCACAGCCTGGACCTGACGGAATACACAGTGTCATAGGTCTGGCAGGGGCGATACCTATCCTTTTTGGAGATAACATTGGAACAACCATCACAGCGCTTCTGGCATCCATAGGACAGTCCAAGAATGCCAAGAGAACAGCCATCGCGCACAGTACATTCAATATCACAGGAACCATACTTTTCATGTTCCTTATAAGACCGCTGGCTGCATTTGTGCAGTGGATATCACCGAAGGGCGATGAACTTGACATCATATCAAGACAGATAGCAAATGCGCATACCACGTTCAATGTGGCATGTACACTTATCTGGCTGCCTCTGATACCTGTTATGGTGAAGATAGTTAAGTTCATCATCAGGGGTGAGGACAAGAAAAATTCAGAGGGCTTTGTAGCCAAATACCTCGATGATAAAGCTATGTCACAGCCGGCGGCAGCTATCTACATGGCCGCAAAAGAAATATCAAGATTGTCTGTTCATGCGGGTAAGATGATAGGTGCTATGAAAAATGCTATAGAGAAGAGAAATATTACAGATATCCGTGACAAATATGTGGATGAGCATGACAAGGTCAAGGAGCTTCAGAATATAATAGTTGATTTCATCACAAAGCTGATATCAAGTGGTAACCTTACCGAGAAACAGGCAGAGCAGGCGGCAGGCCTCATGGTGGTCAGCAACAATATAGAGCGTATAGCAGACAGGTGCGATGAGGTGGATGGCCTGTATAAAAAGATCCTGGACAATGGACAACTGCTGTCGGATGCTGCGATAGCTGACCTGACAGCATGTATGGATATGACAGAGAAACTTTTCGGTGAGTCAATGAATGCAATAATTACTGGGGACAGCGAAACTCCTGATAAGGTTGCCGCAGACAAGAAGAAGATAAGAAAGCTCCAGAGACAGGCAGGTAAGGCTCATCTCGCAAGAGTCAAGAAAAACACATGTGTGAGAAGCCTGACAGCGGATTATTCAGCACTCCTTTACAGCATGGACCGTATGGCGGACAACTGCATATCCATTGCGGAAGAGGCAATCGACGATTTCACATTTGACAAACTTGATATAGAGAATATGGATAGCGACAGTGAAGTCATGGTGAAGGCAGGTGCTCAGGCATGACAAAATACAAATGTGAAAGAACGTATATTGACAGTAATATAGACAGGAGCTGCAAAAGGGACAGATACTGGAAAATGATTGGCAAATTTCTTGCAATGACTGCACTGGGTTCTCTGTTACTCACAGGATGTGGCGCCAAAGTGGACGTTCCGGATATGTCATCCATGGGTACGATAAATGTGGTTTCCAGAGAGGAAGGTTCCGGTACTAAGACGGAATTTGACAATCTTGTAGGTACCGATGCTACGGGAACAAACACTGTTGCAGATTCCACAGATAAGGTCATATCGGAAGTTGCTTCTGACAAAAATGCGATAGGTTATATAGCTTACAGTGCGGAAAATAACAGTGGTGTAAAGGCGCTGGATGTCGATGGTGTAGCTCCGGATGCGGCATCTATAGAGAAGGACAAATATCCTCTGTGCAGGGATTATATATTGGTGTATAACGGAGAGTTGTCAGCTGTGGCAAAGGATTTCATGGCTTATGTGAAGTCAGCGGGGCAGGCAGTGGTTGCGGACTACTGTGTTCCGGTAAAAAAGAGCGAGACATTCCTGTCAGACAAGTCTGGTGGTACGGTGGAGATACATGGTTCTACATCGGCAGCTCCGATCGTATCTAAGCTGGCAGAGGAATACATGAAGATCAATCCGGCAGCGAAGATCTTGGTCACAGAGTCGGATTCGACACAGGGACTCAATGATGCGCTTCAGGGCAGATGTGACCTTGGAATGTCATCCAGAAGCCTTCAGCCGTACGAGAGCGAGCTGCTCACATCATATGTATTTGGACGTGATGCGATTGCTGTGATCGTAAACAGTGAGAATACGCTATCTGACATATCGGTGGATATGCTGAAGAAGATATATGATAAGAAGTATACTGCCTGGAGCGATTTGAGATGATTACCACAATAAGGAACAGCAACTCACATGGGTGCATATAATGAGTCTGCTCCTATGATGAGAGGGATAGTCATATGGCTATCCGTCTTGTTGTGTATGTATAGAATAAATGTGTATGTATAGAATAAAACAGATAGAAAGAGGACAGGCAATTGGTAAACTGGCTGATCAGATTAATAAAAATAATAAAGAACAGAAAAGGAGAATATGAAGAGATGGCACAGGAGACAAATATAAGTACAATAAAGGGCGTATACGTCAACAGAGAGATTTCATGGCTCAAGTTTAATGAGCGTGTGCTGGAGGAGGCACAGAATGAGAATTCACCGCTTTGCGAGAAATTGTCATTTCTGGCAATATATCAGTCAAATCTTGATGAATTCTTCATGGTGAGAGTTGGGTCTCTGGAGGATCAGAAACTTTTGACCGGAGATCAGAGGGAGAATAAGACAAAGCTCAGCCCACAGGAACAGATTGATGCGATCCTTGAGAATGTCACAAAGCTCAATGCGATCAAAGACAACATATATGAGAATCTCATGAAAGATGTTGAGCCGGAGGGCTTTAGACTGGTACGATATGCAGACCTGTCAAAGGCTGACGCAAAGTATCTTGACAGTTATTTTGCGCAGGAGATACTTCCGCTGCTATCAGTGATGATCGTTGGAAGAAAACAGCCATTCCCATTCCTCAAGAACAGAGAGATATATGCCCTTGCCATACTTGAGAGAAAGGGCAAGAAGAAACTCGGTATCATACCTTGCGAGAGCGGAATGCTTCCAAGACTTGTCGCACTTCCGGGTGTGCCGGGAACCTATATACTTTTGGAGGAGCTTATCCTTCACTATGCTCCAGGGCTTTTCAAGGGCTACAAGGTTCAGGAGAAGACCCTCATGAGGATCACCAGAAATGCCGATATCGACGTGAGCAAGGTGTATGATGAAGACCTCAACTATAGAGATCAGATGGAGCAGGTTGTTAAGCTTAGAAAGAAACTTGCTCCGGTCAGAATAGAATTTACAAGAGATATATCACAGAAGATGGTGGGCGAGGTGTGTGATTACTGTGAGCTTGACGAAAAACATGTATTTTATTCAAAATCTCCGCTGGATCTGTCATTTGTATTCCAGATACAGGATAAGCTCAGGGACAGACAGGAGCTGTTCTTTGAGAAGAGAGTGTCACAGCAGTCACCGGATCTTGATGTGATGAAGCCACTTATACCTCAGATACTTGAGAAGGATGTGCTTCTCTCATATCCGTATGAGAGCATCAGACCGTTCCTGAATCTCCTTCAGGAGGCAGCAAGAGATCCAAAGGTAAATGCAATCAGGATGACACTTTACCGTCTGGCAAAGAACTCCAAGGTGGTGGAGGCTCTTGTTGAAGCTGCTGAGAACGGTAAGCAGGTTGAGGTACTTGTGGAACTCAAGGCAAGATTTGATGAGGAAAATAACATAGAGTGGAGCCGTACCCTCGAGGACGCGGGCTGTCATGTTGTGTATGGTGTGGATGGTCTCAAGGTACACTCAAAGCTTTGTCTTATAACCAGAAAGGATGGAGGCAGGATCCAATACATAACACAGATAGGAACGGGCAATTACAATGAGAAGACATCGAGACTCTACACAGATCTGTCACTTATGACTGCAAATGAGGATATTGGTAAGGATGCCATGAAAGTGTTCCAGTCAATCCTCATCGGCAATACAGTCAGCCATGCTGATCACCTGCTTGTGGCTCCTGAATGCCTGCAGGCTCCGGTCATCAAGATGATAGATGATGAGATAGCCATAGCAAAGAATGGTCAGCCTGCGTATATCGGTGTAAAGATCAATTCTCTCACTGACAAAAAGATCATCGACAAACTGGTTGAGGCATCAAAGGCGGGAGTGAAAGTTGAACTTATAGTCAGAGGAATATGCTGTCTACTGGCAGGGATTCCTGGTGAGACGGAGAATATACAGATAAGAAGTATTGTTGGACGTTTCCTTGAGCACTCAAGAATATACATCTTCGGAACACCTGACAGAGACAAGATATATATAGCTTCGGCGGATTTTATGACGCGTAACACCCTCCGCCGTGTGGAGGTTGCTACACCTATATATGATGATAAGATTAAGCAGCGTATCAGGGACATGTTTGGACTTATGATGAAGGATAACATGCAGGCACGCATACAGCAGCCTGACGGCACCTACTTGAAACAGAACCGCGATGTTGAGGAGATAAACTCACAGGAACAGCAGTATGCAGATGCCTATGAGAGGGCACGTCAGTAGGCGCATTGCATAGTGAGACTGCGCAAAAGTAGCAAAGGCATTTGCTTTCTGAGGACAGATATGATAGAATCTGTAAAAATCAAAGATAAAAATAACGTGCAGATTACGGACCGAAAAGGATAACGACTGTGCATGCTTTGGCATGCCGGCTGTTATCCTTTTTGTGTTTTATAGTGATTGCGGATAAGGAGAAGTGCATGTATCTGATGATAGACAATTTTGATTCATTTGTGTATAACCTGAAGGCGTATTTCGAAGAGATGGGAAGATGTGTGACCGTAAAAAGGTGCGATCGGATATCTCTGCATGATGTGGAAGATCTGGAGCCGGAGGGCATAATACTTTCACCGGGACCTGGGCGGCCATGGGAGGCAAAAATGTGTGTGGATGTTGTGAACATGTATAAGGGAAAGATTCCGATACTTGGAGTCTGCCTTGGACATCAGATACTTGGGTATTGTGCGGGCGCCATTGTTGAAAAAGGAAAGATGCCAATGCATGGAAAGGTGACAGAGATACATACCTGTGGAACAGGTCTGTTCGCGCGGCTGCCGGAAAGCTTTCATGTCACAAGGTACCACTCTTTGGTAATAAATGGCAGCAGTCTGCCGGATGATTACCGGGTGGATGCGATATCCGAGGATGGTGCAGTTATGGGGATATCACACAGAAGGCTGCCGTTGTACGGGGTGCAGTTTCACCCGGAAGCGGTACTTACGGAGTATGGTCATGATATATTGTATAATTTTTGTATAGCGGCGGAGAAATTTAATTGCAGATAAGGAGTCATATATGAGCAGTATGAGGCGAGTGCTAAAAAAACTTGACAGATATGTGTGTGCAGCTGATGTTTTTGGAATATATGAGGATGAGACAGGAATAGCATTTCTTGACTCATCCCTTGTGAATAATCTGGGACACTATTCGATCATCGGGAGATGCCCGTATCTCAGGCTTGTTAAGAATGGGGATGCATTTGAGGTTAATGGAGATTCTGAAAAGAATATAACATTTGAAGAATATATGAGACAGTATCTTGTACAGCATATGGATAAGAGCCCGGAGGATTTGCCAATCGTATCAGGAGCGATAGGGTATGTATCCTACGATTATGGAATGGATAGGATGGGGCTTGATTCCATCAATGAAGACCTTGTGTCTGTTCCAGAGGCAGTCATGACATTCTATGATTGTTTTGTTGTTGAAGATTGCCTAAAAAAAGAGACATATCTTGTGGCAAATGGGATGACAGGTGATGCACAGTCAAATATTGATGTAATGGAGAATGATATAGAGAAGTATTGCGGCAGGGATGATCGGGAAAATGGGAATATAATTGACAGGATGAGTGAAGATGTACAAAAGAGGAAGAAGTATAACTTGAATGTGTACGAAGAATGCAGCAGAGAAGAGTATGAGGACTCTATAAGAAGGCTGAAGGATTATATAACCGAGGGGGATGTATATGTTGCAAATTTGACAAGACACATGGTTATCGACAGCGATAAAAAGCCTCTGGACGTGTTCCGCGATCTGCGAGTTAGCAATCCGTCGCCATTTGGTGGATATCTTGATCTGGGAGATTATCAGATAGTGAGCGCATCTCCTGAAAGGTTCATGCAGATAAAGGATCGCCGTGTGTACACCCGGCCGATAAAGGGAACGAGGAGACGAGGAGAGACTGACAGGGAGGATGAGGTGCTCAGGGGTGAGCTTAAGAAATCACAGAAGGAAAAGAGTGAACTTCTGATGATTGTAGATCTTGAGAGGAATGACCTGAATCGTGTGTGCAGACCAGGAAGCGTAAAAGTGACTGAACTGTTTTCGATAGAAGAATATGCAACAGTTTTTCATCAGGTGGCAAATGTTGAAGGCATGCTGCAGGATGGTGAAGATGTGATGTCTCTTCTTACTGCGGCATTTCCGGGTGGTTCTGTTACGGGGGCGCCGAAACGCAGGGCTATGGAGATTACAGATGAACTTGAATGCGGGAAGAGAAATATTTACACCGGCTCTATTGGTTATATTACATTGGATGGAAAATGTGATTTTAATATAGTGATAAGAACTGTATTGTACAGAAATGGCAGGTATTATCTTGGCGTTGGAGGCGGTATTACTGCCGATTCAGATCCTGGTGCAGAGTATGAAGAGACACGGGATAAGGCAAAAGCAATACTCAGTGCATTGCAGTAGCATTTGAAAATGATGAAAATGGGAGAAATGTAAAATGAATGTAAAAATGGATGATTGCTTTCAATTTGGTCTTGGAGCATTTGAAACTATAAGTGTGGTTGACGGCAGGCCGATATTTCTTGACAGGCATCTGAGACGCCTGGAAGATGCTGCAAGATTTCTGGATCTTGGCATGCCAGCAGAACGGGGCATAGACAGGATAGCTGTGCTGGAATATCTGAGAAAGTGGATGAGTGAGCATGATTACAGAGATCAATCAGGTCATATGAGGAGATGTGCGTTAAAGATCATGTTGACTCAGAAAAATGTGGTTTTTTCAATGAGAGATAATCCATACACCACGGATATATACGAACGGGGGGTTGCAATGGACATAAGTAATGTTAGAAGAAATGAGACGTCGCCGTTCGTATATCATAAAACCATGAATTACGGAGACTGCATTCTTGAAAAAAGGAGGTCTAGGAAAGCTGGAATGGATGAACGGATCTTCCTGAATACAAAGGGACAGATATGCGAGGGTACGGTGAGCAATATATTTTTTGTGAGAGATGGCAGGATATACACACCCGCGATAGACTCAGGTCTTCTGCCTGGAACAGTAAGGGGGTATATCTGTGAATCAGAGGCGGTCACGCAGACAGTGATATTCCCTGATGAACTGTCATCATATCAGGAATGCTTTGTGACCAATTCCTTGATGGGGGTCATGCCGGTGAAACTACTGGGAAATATCAGCTTTGAGGAGAGGAGTGTCACTGCCAGGATGATGAGAAAATATCATGATTTTTCAGCTTCATGCCGGTAAAATGCCTTTTTGTATCATTGTGGTCCGGGCTCAGCCACTTCGCATATGGTAAGAGTGTCACCAGATATGGTAAACCTTATATCGTATCCGCCGTACAGCATTCCATAGCGTCTATTCGGTTCATCCTGATAGCCCGGTCTTGGATCCTGCGCAAGTATCTCTTTCAGGGCCTCGATCTGTGTACTTGAAAATATCGTTTCAAGTTTGGCAGTGATATCGTCAGAGGAACATACAGACAGCTCCGGAATATCAAGGGAGTCTGTCCAGCCCCCGGTCGCCTCCGGATGGCTGTCGGTGTATGGCAGATAAGGCTTGATGTCGTACACCGGTGTTCCGTCCAGTATATCGGCACCCGACACCACAAGTCCGTGTACACAGCCGTTTTCTTCATTATATATAATATCCAGAAGCCTCACCGATGACAGACCGATGTTGTTCGGCCTGAATGGTGATCTGGTGGCAAAAACCCCCATCCGCTGGTTACCGCCCAGCTTTGGGGGTTTTACTGTTGCGGTAAAACCGTTCTTGTGAGCCCTGGAGAAGTCCCACAGCAGCCATATGTGGGAGAATTCGTCAAGTCCTCTGAACGCCTCTGCCTGATTGTATGGTGGAAGCATCTCTATAAAAGCGGCGGCGCAGCCTGTCAGACCGCTCTGCCTTGGAATCCCAAACTTCTCTTTGTAGTCGCATCTCACATATCCTATTACTTCTAAACTGGTATTTGTCATGTATATTTATCCCGCTTTCTGGTTGCAATTTATAAGTTATGGCAGATTATTTGCTGTACATTCAGCATGCATTGATTAACACCGACTTTACATTCAATTTACATTGCGTTGGTTATGTATTTTACTTATGCCATTTATTATAGTTCAAAGAAAAGAACGAAAGGCGCGCGAGTTCTTTTCCGGGACATAAGCAAAGAATGATATGTCCCAATAATACAATATTTGTAAAGACCGGTTCAAGAGATAACCGGCACATGTAGCAAGTTTTTGAAGAAAACTTGTTATGCATTACAAGCCATAAAAGAATATGGACAAAGTAAGGAGAAAAAGAAAATGGTTAAATTAAAGAAAGTATTAGCAGTTACACTTGGAGCAGCACTTATGGTAGGAAGTCTTGCAGGCTGTGGAAATAATTCATCAAAGAGCGCAGATGGCGGATTCGATGCAGCACAGGATATATCAGTAGTATCAAGAGAGGAAGGCTCAGGAACAAGAGGAGCATTCGTAGAGCTCACAGGAGTTGAGGAGAAGGATGCAGATGGCAATAAGGTCGACAACACAACAACAAATGCCATCACATGCAACAGCACAGAGGTCGTACTCACAACAGTAGCAGGAGATGATTATGCAATCGGTTACATATCTCTCGGAGCACTCAACGATACAGTAAAGGCACTCAAGATCGGTGGAGTTGAGGCAAGTGAGGAGAACATCAACAATGGTTCATACACACTTTCAAGACCTTTCAACATCGTTACAAAGGATGGCATCAGCGATGTTGCACAGGATTTCATCAACTACATCATGAGCGAGGATGGACAGAAGATCATCTCAGCAAATAAGTACATCGAGGTTGCAAACAGCGGAGCATTTACTTCAACAAATCCAAAGGGCAAGATTGTTGTTGCAGGATCATCTTCAGTAACACCTGTTATGGAAAAACTTATCGAGGCATACAAGGCAATCAACACAAACGCTGACATCGAGCTTCAGGAGAGCGATTCAACAACAGGTATCACATCAACATCAGATGGAACATGCGACATAGGTATGGCATCACGTGAACTCAAGGATACAGAGACAGCACTTGGTCTCAAGGCAACAGTAATAGCAATGGACGGAATTGCAGTTATAGTAAATAACAACAACCCTGCTGAGGACTACACAGTAGATCAGGTCAAGGACATATTCACAGGTTCAGCAGCAAAGTGGGAGGACGTAAAGTAATCAGCTTATGCATAAACTTAAAGAAACAATTATGCATGTAGTATTCCTGATAGCGGCACTGGTATCCATCGCAGCAGTAGCACTCATATGTGTGTTCCTGTTTGTGAATGGAATACCGGCCATTAAAGAGATAGGCTTCGGGGATTTCACCCTTGGTGAGGTCTGGAAGCCTACAAATGGGTACTACGGCATTCTTCCTTTCATATTAGGAAGTATATATGTGACAGCCGGAGCACTGATAATTGGAGTTCCGATAGGACTTCTGACAGCGATATATCTGGCAAAGTTTTGTCCCGACAGATTATATAAAGTTATAAAGCCATTTATCAATCTGATGGCCGGAATACCTTCGGTAGTATATGGATTCTTTGGAATGTGTGTGCTTGTACCGATGGTGAGAAGCATATTTGGAGTAAATGGAAATACGATGCTCACGGCATCAGTACTTCTTGGAATGATGATACTTCCAACTATCATCAGTGTATCAGAGACCTCAATAAGAGCGGTACCTGACAAATATTATCAGGGAGCCCTGGCACTTGGAGCAACACATGAGCGAAGCGTGTTCAAGACTGTTGTCCCTGCAGCAAAGTCAGGAGTTATGGCAGCGATTATCCTTGGTGTTGGCCGTGCAGTTGGAGAGACTATGGCGGTCATCATGGTTGCTGGAAATCAGGTCCATATGCCTGACGGAATACTGAGAGGTGTCAGAACACTCACCACAAATATAGTAATGGAGATGGGATATGCGACGGACCTGCACAGACAGGCTCTGATAGCGACGGGCGTTGTACTGTTCGTATTCATACTCATTATCAACCTCCTGTTCTCCATCATAAAGAGAAAGACGGTGGCATAGATGACAGAGAGAGTAGAAGGAATAAAGACAGTTGTCGCATGTGGCGATGACAGAACAAAAAATACAATAATCAGCACGAAAAAGACGGCACCTGAGGACGATCCTTCATCCATAGTTGATGTGAACAGCATAGAGGCAATAAACAAGAGCACATGGTCTGAGAAATGGGCTGAGTACAGAAAGAGACCGGGATCATTCATAATGTTTATCTTTGTACATCTGGCGACACTCATAACTGTGCTCTCCATAGGATTTCTGTTGGTGTATGTACTGGTAAAGGGAATCCCAAATCTTAATGCGGACATATTCAGCTGGGAATATACATCGGACAACTGTTCGCTGGTACCGGCACTTATAAATACGGTTTACATGACGTTGCTGTCCCTCCTGATAGCAGGTCCGATAGGAATATTTGCAGCGATATATCTTGTCGAATATGCAAAGACTGGCAATAAGCTGGTGGGGGTAGTGAGGATCACAGCGGAGACACTTACAGGAATACCTTCGATCGTATACGGACTATTTGGAATGCTGTTTTTCACAAATGCGTGTGGACTTAGATTATCACTCATATCAGGTGCGTTAACCCTGGCGATAATGGTTCTTCCGGTCATAATGAGAACCACAGAGGAGGCACTTATGGCAGTGCCTAAGTCTTATAGAGAAGGAAGTTTTGGACTGGGAGCCGGAAAGCTCAGAACAGTATTCAAAGTAGTGCTTCCAAGTGCCGTTCCTGGAATACTGTCAGGAATCATACTTGCGACAGGACGTATCGTGGGCGAAACGGCAGCACTCATATACACAGCAGGATCGGTTGCAAAGATGGCGACAAAGCTTACCGATTCAACAAGAACTCTGGCGGTTCATATGTACCTTCTGTCAAAAGAAGGACTTCACACGGATCAGGGTTATGCAACAGCGGTTGTACTTCTGGTGCTTGTGGTGCTTATCAACTTTGCGTCAGACAAGATTGCAGGAAAGGTTGCCGCAGATAAGGCCAATTAACACGTGTTGGGGCTTTGGAATCAGAGTCTTGGCAGGTGCTTACAATATCCGGCAGAAGCGATTGAGCTTCTGCAATTAGAAAAGAAAATATTAAGGTGCGATGTGAAAGAAAGACATCATAACAATACAAATGATGTAACGATTCGCATTTGATGTTAAGAATGGAGAAAAATAGATGAATAATAACGTTAAGTTCAGCGTTAAAAATCTTAACCTCTATTATGGAAAGTTCCATGCCCTTAAGGGTATTGATATGGATATTCCGTCAAATGAGGTTACAGCATTTATTGGACCATCAGGTTGTGGAAAGTCAACATTTCTCAAGTCACTCAACAGAATGAATGATCTGGTAGAGGGCTGTAAGATAACAGGTGATGTGAGGCTTGATGGAGAGGACATATACAGCGGAATGGATATTAACCTTTTGAGAAAAAGAGTTGGAATGGTATTCCAGCAGCCAAATCCATTTCCGATGAGCGTGTATGACAATATAGCATATGGCCCAAGAACCCATGGAATAAGAAACCGTGCAAAGCTTGATGAGATAGTTGAGAGATCTCTCAGACAGGCAGCCATATGGGATGAGCTCAAGGACAGACTGAAGAAATCAGCCCTGGGTCTTTCTGGTGGTCAGCAGCAGAGGCTCTGTATAGCCAGAGCACTGGCAGTGGAGCCTGAGGTACTTCTCATGGATGAGCCTACATCGGCCCTTGATCCTATATCGACATCCAAGATAGAGGACCTGGTACTTGAACTGAAGGACAATTACACCATTATCATGGTTACGCATAACATGCAGCAGGCAACCAGAGTTGCGGACAACACAGCGTTCTTCCTTCTCGGAGAGGTTGTTGAGTACGCAGAGACAGAAAAGATGTTCAGCAAGCCGGCTGATAAGCGTACAGAGGATTACATCACCGGTAGATTTGGTTAGGAGGGACATGATGAGAGACAAATATGAGATGCAGCTTAGAAAGCTTCACGCAGAGATGATAGAGATGGGAACTATGATCGAGCAGGCAATCGAGACAGCGATCAAGGCTCTCGTGGCCCAGGACACAGAGCTCGCAAAGAAGGCGATCGAGGCGGATGATGCCATTGACCATCAGGAGAGAGAGATTGAGAATCTGTGCCTCAAGCTGTTCCTTACCCAGCAGCCGGTTGCCGGGGATATGAGAAATATATCCGCAGCACTCAAGATGATAACGGATATGGAGAGGATCGGAGATCACGCCTCAGATATATCAGAACTCACACTGCGCATGGCTGGCACACCATATATAAAGAAGCTTGAGCACATACAGCAGATGGCAAAAGAGACGATCGTCATGCTGGTATCAAGCATAGAGGCATATGTCAACGCAGATGAGAAAAAGGCAAAGAGTGTAATAGAGCATGACGATGTCGTCGATGATCTTTTTGACAAGGTCAAGAATGAACTCATCACAATGATACATGAGAATCCGGATGATGGAGAGCAGGCTTGTGACCTTCTTATGGTTGCCAAGTATCTTGAGAGGATTGGCGATCACGCAACGAATATATCAGAGTGGGTCCACTTCTCAATAACAGGAGAACATGTAGACTGATGATTGAGTCATGGACGAAAAGAGGTGATTTCTATGAAGTGGGTATGTACGAAGATAAATGAACTGTCACACATAACAGGTATAGGCAATATGAAACTTTTCATAACAGTCAGCATGGTGGTGTGCGGACTTGCGGGATGTGCTGCAGCATTGCTGCTCCACATGATCCCTGTGCTGGGAGATGTATCATTAGCAAAGCTGATGTTCATATGTGGCGGCTATGGCATGTTCCTGGTAGGAATGCTTGGAAGTGCGGTGTATCTGCTCATAAATGAGCCTCTGGGAAGCAAATAAACAGATGAAAACAGAAAAAAGGTCTATGTGATACCACAAAACTGTGCCAAATATTTTGCAGGATTTTACATAGATTTTAAATTTACACAGATTTTACATACACATATCTCACATTTTACATATCCCTTTTACAATAGACTCTGATAAAACAGACGCTGTAAAAGGGATATTGTGTATACAAGTCCTTATACAGAAGTAATTGGAAATGTAATAAGGAGACAAAAAATATGGATATTTTCAATGTGTTATCCCTTCTGGGCGGACTTGCAATGTTCCTGTATGGAATGAACGTGATGGGAGATGGCCTTGCCAAGACGGCTGGCGGTAAGCTGGAGAAGATACTGGAAAAACTCACATCCACACCTATAAAGGGTGTTCTGCTGGGCGCCGCGGTGACAGGAGTGATCCAGTCATCATCGGCGACCACAGTTATGGTGGTTGGACTTGTAAACTCAGGCATCATGAAGCTGAGACAGGCAGTGGGTATCATCATGGGTGCAAATATAGGAACAACAGTAACATCATGGATACTCAGCCTTACAGGAATACAGAGTGACAATATATTTATTAATATGTTGAAACCCTCATCCTTTTCACCTATACTCGCAGTAATAGGAATAATATTCCTCATGTTCACCAAGTCTGAGAAGAAGCACGATATAGGTGGAATCCTTCTTGGATTTACAGTGCTCATGTTTGGTATGGAGATGATGAGCGGTGCGGTTGCTCCGCTTAAGGATGTACCGGAATTTACGAATATACTCACCATGTTCTCCAATCCATTCCTTGGAATGCTTGTGGGAATGTTGATAACAGCTATCATACAGAGTTCTTCGGCGTCTGTAGGTATACTCCAGGCGCTGTGTGCAACCGGGGCTGTGTCATTTGGGACGGCGATCCCAATCATCATGGGTCAGAACATAGGAACCTGTGTAACGGCACTGATATCATGTATAGGAACCAAGAAGAATGCCAAGAGAGCTGCGTTTGTGCATCTGTACTTCAACATCATAGGAACAGTCGTGTTCATGGTGGTGTTCTACACGGTCAATTCATTTGTACACTTCCAGTTCCTGAATGATTCAGCGAATGCAGCTGGTATAGCTGTTGTACACAGTGTGTTCAACGTTGCAGCGACACTTCTTCTGCTTCCGTTCTCAGGCGGACTTGAGAAGCTTGCAACGCTCACTGTCAGAGATAAGGATGAGGTGGAGAAAAATACTCCTGCAGAGCTGGAGATGCTCAAGCGTCTGGATGCCAGATTCCTTGAGAAACCAGCATTTGCTGTTGGACACTGTATAGAGGTCGTAAAATACATGGCTCAGCTTTCAAAGAACAGTGTTGATATGGCACTGTCACTGGTTGATAATTATGATGAAGCGGTCAGGGATAAGGTTGAGGATCTTGAGGGCATCATAGATACCTATGAGGATGAGGTCGGTTCTTATATGGTAAAGCTCAGCAGCAAGGAGCTCTCCCATGAGGATAGCCAGAAGGTATCGATCGGACTTCATGTCATAGGTGATCTTGAGAGAATGTCGGATCACGCCATAACCATAGCGGATATATGCAGGAAGATGAATGAGGCGGGCGCGTCCTTCTCAGAAAAGGCAAAGTCAGAGCTGGGTGTATACAAGGATGCAGTTCAGAACATAGTCAGCATGACTGTGGAGGCTTACGACAAAGAAGACCTTCAGGAGGCATCCCATGTGGAGCCGCTTGAGGAAGCCATCAATGAGCTCAACAGCGCGGTTAAGAAGCAGCATATCAAGAGACTTCAGAAGGGGAAATGTACCATTGAGCTCGGAATATCACTGGAGAATCTTATCAACAACTATGAGAGAGTTGCAGATCACTGTTCCAACGTGGCGGTGGCAATGCTTCAGTTAAAATCAGATAACTTTGATACACATGAATATCTGGATAACATGAAGAAGGATTCCAACATAGATTTCCAGAGCATGTACACATATTACAGAGAGATGTACAAGCTGAAGTGATATCTGGCACGTATAAATAAAAAAATAATGATAAAAATAAAATTGCAATACGCATGTAAATGAAAGTGGTATTACACAGGGAAAGGAGACAAAATGGCAGTACATATTTATATTGTAGAAGACGATAAGAATATAAGAGAGATAGAGATGTTTGCTCTGAAAAACAGCGGATATGCGGTGGAGGAGTTTGAGAATGCGAAATCCTTCTTCTCAAGGTCTGCGGAGAAGGTCCCTGATCTGGTACTCCTGGATATCATGCTCCCAGACATGGATGGTCTTGAAATTGTGAAGAAGCTCAGGAGCAGACCTGATACTGTCAGAGTTCCGATTATCCTTGTGACAGCCAAGACTACAGAGCTTGACAAGGTCAAGGGCTTGGATATAGGAGCGGATGATTACCTCACCAAGCCATTTGGCGTGATGGAGCTCATATCCAGAGTCAAGGCGCTGCTCAGAAGAAGCAGGGCGCTGCAGGATGACAAGCAGATGGTACTCGGGGATATAACCCTTGATTCAGAGAGACGCGAGGTGCATGTGGGCGGTGAGTTGTGTGAGCTTACCTTCAAGGAGTTTGAACTCTTAAAGCTTCTCATGGTTAATGCAGGAATAGTCCTTCACAGAGACACGATTATGTCGGATGTGTGGGGAACGGATTACGAGGGCGAATCCAGAACCCTTGATATGCATATCAAGACTTTGAGACAGAAGCTTGGCGAAGCAGGTAATATGATAAAGACGGTTAGAAATGTAGGGTATAAGATGGAGTAGCATATGGGTAAGAGAGACGATAAAAGACTGAAAAAGGTTATCAATCTGGAGTTTATTATCTTTTCACTGGTGGCCATAGCGGTGACCATGGTCCTGTCGACGTTTATATTCTATGAGGTGTACAAGGCGGAGATCATAAGGGATCTGAAGGGGTATGCTGAGGTGCTTAAGAATACCGGAGATTTCGATGCGGATGACCCCGGTGTGTATGCAAGCGTGGATACCAATGACCTCAGATTGACGCTTATAGCGCCCGACGGCAGTGTTCTGTATGACAATCAGGCCAATGAGATTTCCATGCAGAACCATCTTGACAGACCAGAGATAGCAGAGGCATTTGAAAATGGTGATGGACAGGTTATAAGAAAGTCGGAAACCCTCAATAAGAGCACATATTACTATGCGATACTGCTCAAGTCTGGAAGGGTGCTGAGAATAGCGAGGGAGACCAACAATGTAATCAGTATGTTCCTTGCGGCTGTGCCGGTCATGCTGGTGGTGATGGCGATCCTGGTCTGTGTCACCATCATAGTGACACACTATCTGACCAGAAACATATTGAAACCAATAGAGCAGATGGCAAACAGTCTGGACGACGATACCCACATAGTTGCGTACAAGGAGATGCGGCCATTTATAGATATGATACAGAAGCAGCATGCGGATATAGTGAAGAGCTCACAGATGAGACAGGAGTTCACGGCAAATGTATCACATGAGCTCAAGACGCCGCTCACATCCATATCGGGGTATTCGGAGCTTATCGAGACAGGTATGGCCACCGAGGCGGATGTACATCATTTTGCAACTGAGATCCACAAGAACTCCAACAGACTTCTCACCCTCATCAATGACATAATCAGACTGTCAGAGCTGGATGTATCTGAGGATGCGCCACTGATGGAGAAGATCGATCTGGCGGTCATAGCCAGAACAGCCACGGATATGCTGGCGATAAACGCAGAGAAGAACAGTGTGACACTCAGCTATGATGGCAGTCACGGATATATATATGCGAACAAGATGATGATGGAGGAGCTTGTGTATAACCTCACAGACAACGCCATCAGATATAACAATAAGAATGGAAGTGTGGATGTATCTGTAAAGGCAGAGGATGGCAAGGTTATACTCAGGGTGAAGGATACGGGAATAGGAATCCCGAAGGAGCATCAGGAGAGGATATTTGAACGATTCTACAGAGTGGACAAGAGCAGATCGAAGTCCACAGGTGGCACAGGACTTGGCCTGGCCATAGTAAAGCATATAGTTGCCCGCAACAATGCACAGCTTGATATGGACAGTGAACCAGGTAAGGGAACTGACATAAAGGTTACATTTGACGCATATAGGGAAGATGAACAATGATGCAGTCGAAATCAATGAATTTTGATGGGGAATGCTGTAAAAGAACAGAATAGATGCTACAATAAAAAGGAGCCTGGTGGAAGTGTATTAGCCAGACTCCTTAAGTATATTGGTATTCACACACACCGACATTAAGTTCGAAAATATGTGAAATCTTCTGAATTTAATAATATAATACAGCATGTTACGAAAAAAATCAAGTGGTAATTATGCATAACATACAATGCGGTTTATACATAATTCACAAAACATGCAGTTGAAAGGCAGATAATTTTGGCGGATCGGAAGGAAACAAATTCTTGATTATTGAATTTTATAGTATTACTATATGGTCTTGAATAAGGAGAGTGATAGTATGTCAGCAAACGAATATTTAAGGGCTCAGAAGCTTGGTGAGAAGAGATATCAGGCAGCCGTAGCAAAAAATGAATATCCATATCTTCCGGTTTTGGATGAAATAATATCACCATCCGACACTGTGGGTGAGGTGAATCTTGGTCTCCAGACCATATCGCTTGACCGCGTGGTTGGAACCGCTACCGCTGCAAGGACGACGGCGTTTGCTAGTAATTTTATGCCTATATTGGATTATCATACTGAATTTGGAATGAAATGGACCGCATTGTGTGAGTCCCACATAGAGGAAGGTATACATGACCCGATAAAGGTATATGAGTATATGAACAAATTCTATGTAGTAGAAGGAAATAAGAGAGTGAGTGTGCTCAAATACTTTGGTGCGGACTCAGTTCCTGCCATGGTTACAAGAAAGATACCTAGAAGGACCGACTCACTTGAGAATAAGATATATTTTGAATTTATAGATTTCCACAAGCAGACGGGGATCAACTATGTATATTTCTCACAGCTCGGTGGATATGATAAGCTCAGGGAGTTCATAGGGATCACTAAGGATGCGGTTTTCACAGAGGATGAGAGACTGGATTTCAACTCGGCACATCTCGCATTTGAGAAGGCTTATCTTGCTAAGAAGGGCAATGAGGAGCTTACTATAACAGTGGACGATGCCATGCTTGTATTCCTCAATGTGTATGGCTATGAAGCTCTTAAGAACATGACTACATCCCAGGTGAAGGACAGTGTTGACAAGGTATGGAATGAGATAGTCCTCACAAATGAGAAGAAGGATAAGACGGTTCTTCCAAAGCTTGATCCTGTGGAGCCTAAGAAGTCCATACTCGACAGGGTTATAAAGCCATCAGGCCCTTCGAACCTGAAGGTGGCATTTGTGTATGATAAGTCGCCAGCCAACTCGGTCTGGACATACAGCCATGAACTGGGTAGAATGGACATGGAGAATAAACTCGGAGATTCTGTCGACAGCAGAACCTTCTGTAATGTGGATACACCTGCCAAGCTGACAGAGTGCCTTGGAAGACTTGTGGATGAGAAGTATGATGTGATATTTACGACAGGGCCTGAGATGCTTCCTGAGGCTCTTAAGACTGCAGTGCTCCACCCGGAGATAAAGATACTTAACTGTTCCCTCAGCCTTGCGAACAGCCATGTGCGTACCTATTATGCAAGAATGTACGAGGTGAAGTTCCTCACCGGTATGATAGCGGGAAGCCTTTGTGCTGACGGACAGATAGGATATGTAGCTGATTATCCGATATTCGGAACAACAGCGAACATCAATGCATTTGCCATCGGAGCAAGGATGGTCAACCCTAGGGCAAAGATATATCTGCAGTGGACGAAGGTTAAGAATGCTGATCCACAGAAGTTCTTCGAGAGAAATGGAATAACATATATATCCGATAGAGACATGATCATGCCGGATGATGCGTCACGAAACTTCGGACTTTATCACTATGATCAGAATGGAGAGGTCGTCAACCTTGCCATGCCTTTCTACAACTGGGGTGCATTCTATGAGAGGATCCTTAGATCCATACTGGAGGGCAACTGGAAGCAGGAGGAGAAGAACGAGACCAGCAATGCGATAAGCTACTGGTGGGGTATGTCAGCGGGAATAGTTGACGTCATATGCTCAAAGCACCTTCCGGCCGGAACACAGAAGCTCATATCGGTTATGACAAACCTCATAAGAGAGGGCGCTATCACACCGTTCAGCGGAAAGCTTACATCCCAGAACGGAATAGTGAGAAATGAAGATGACGGAGCGATGCTCCATGAAGATATACTCAAGATGGATTGGCTTGCTGAAAATGTAGTGGGCATGCTCCCTACAGAGGACGATCTTGTCGATGAGGCAAAGACGGTAGTTGCACTTCAGGGTATAGACACACCGGAGAGTCTGGAGCTCAAGTCGGTTCCGGAAGTGAAATAAGATAAATCTCCTACGGAGAAGGTATACTGTAGTACAGGGGAATAGATACGTGAAGATTTTGTTGTTGGCGGATGAAGAATCCAAGTATTTGTGGGATTATTTTGATAAGAGTAAGGTCGAGGGAATAGACCTGATAATATCCTGTGGCGATTTATCGCCACAGTATTTGTCGTTCCTTGCGACATTCAGTCATGCGCCCGTTCTCTATGTCCATGGCAATCACGACGTGTGCTACAAGGATACACCGCCGGGGGGCTGCGAGTGCATAGACGACAAGCTTTATGTGTATAAGGGTGTCAGAATTCTGGGACTTGGCGGTTCGATGGAATACAAGTTTGGTGGTGCGGATCATCAGTATTCCGAGCGTGCGATGGCCAAAAGAGTACGGAAACTCAGGTTTAAGATCATGAGGAACAAGGGCTTTGACATACTTGTTGCCCATTCGCCTGCATACAGGATAAATGATTCCGAGGATCTCCCACATACAGGTTTTAAGTGTTTCAGAACGCTTATGGAGGAGTACAGACCTAAGTATTTTGTCCATGGCCATGTGCATATAAATTATGGAAGAGATTTTGTCCGCGAATCAAAATACGAGGACACGACGATCATAAATGCCTATGAGAGATATATTATTGAAATTTAGGCAGAAATATTTTGAAATTAAATAATTTTGGCGAAAAGACAGGAATAAATCAAATTTATTGCTGTCTTTCTTGCGAAAATGGAGTTTTTTTGATAAACTGTGGTGAGTTGATATAGTTTATTGATAAGATCCGGAGAAGCTCCGGGATGATGAACAGGGATTGGATAAAGGAAGGAGACATGAGGTTTGGAAAGAAACAGCGAGGAATATAACAGAATACTGGATGAGCTTACAGGTTATTGTACAGAATCTGGCAAGATAGACCAGAACCTCTATGTCAATTATGATGTCAAGAGAGGCCTCAGAGATTCCACAGGAAAAGGTGTACTCACGGGACTCACAGAGATATCTGATGTCATAGGATATGATGTAATAGATGGAGAGAGAGTGCCGACTGATGGTCGTCTGTATTATCAGGGGTACAATGTTGAGGATCTCGAGAGAGGTTTTCACGGAAGTAAATTCGGATTTGAGGAGACTATGTATCTTCTGTTGTTTGGAAAGCTTCCAAATGAGCAGCAGTTTAAGAGATTTGTTGAGATGATGGAGTGCTACAGGGAGCTTCCTAGAAAGTTTACAAGAGATGTTATCCTCAAAGCACCAAGCAAGAATATGATGAACGTTCTGCAGAGATGTGTTCTCACACTCTATTCATATGATGATAATCCGGATGATATAAGCATTGAGAATGTTCTCAGACAGTGTATGGAATTGATAGCACAGTTCCCTGTGATCGCCGCATATGGTTATCAGGGCTACAAGCACTATTTCCACGACATGAGTCTTGTAATACACAATCCGAAGCCGGGGCTTTCCACTGCAGAGAATTTCCTGAGGCTTATCAGATCGGATAAGAAATATACAGAGCTTGAGGCGCAGGTGCTTGACATATGTCTGGTTATACACGCTGAGCATGGTGGTGGTAATAACTCCACATTTACAACTCATGTAGTATCGTCGACAGGAACAGACACATATTCTGCAGTTGCAAGTTCACTTGGATCGCTGAAGGGACCTAAGCATGGTGGTGCAAACCTCAAGGTTCAGCAGATGTTTGATGACCTCAAGAGCCATGTCAAGAACTGGGATGATGAGGCTGCACTGGAGAAATATCTCACAGGACTTATTGACAAGAATGGCTTTGACCATTCAGGCCTTATATATGGAATGGGTCATGCGGTATACACCAACTCAGATCCTAGAGCTAGGATACTCAAGGGATATGCAGAGAGACTTGCCCAGGAGAAGGGCAGGACAAAGGAATTTGAGCTGTACAAGAAGGTTGAGGAGATATCAGGAAGACTGCTTGCGGCCAGAAGACGCAGCGGCAAGCCTATATCGGCAAATGTAGACTTCTACAGTGGATTTGTATATACGATGCTCGGTATCCCTATCGAGCTGTTTACTCCTATATTTGCCATCGCACGTATTGCAGGATGGTCGGCGCATAGAATAGAGGAGCTTGTCAATGCCGGCAAGATCATCAGACCTGCATATAAGTATGTGGGAACACACAAAGAGTATCTGCCGATGGAAGACAGATAAAGTTATGTACGGCAGATTAAGATAAAGCCGGAGAATACAATAGACATGCATACAGCGCTTCAATCTTCAATAGACAAGGTTGGGGCGCTTAGTGCATTTGATGACAAGGAGATGAACTGGAACATGAAAGATAAGAATAAGAACGCAAAGACTGAGGAAAAGACAAATGTCATGCGCATACTTGACAGCAAGAAGATAAAGTACAACCATTATTGTTATGTGGAGACGGGCGAGACGAATGGAGAGAAGGTTGCTGCCATACTTGGACAGGATCCTGCGTATGTGTATAAGACCCTGGTGACCGTTGCGAAGTCCGGCGCAAATTACGTGTTTGTAATTCCTGTCAAGGAGGAACTTGATCTCAAGAAAGCTGCGAAGGCTGTGGGAGAGAAGTCGATAGATATGCTCAAGGCAAAGGAACTCCTCCCTCTTACCGGATATATACATGGCGGCTGCTCACCTATCGGTATGAAGAAGTTTTTCAGGACCACGATAGATGCAAGTGCTGAAGATCTTGATAAGATGTATGTGAGTGCGGGTAAGGTTGGGTATCAGATAGAGATAGCCCCTGCGGATCTGGAGAAGGTCATACGTCTGGAGTATGTGGATGTGACGGTGTAAAGGATTAAATTACGTGACAAAAAAGCTGAAATTAAGAAGCTGAAAAATTAAAAAAACAGGAATATGAGCCCCTATAACGAAGTTTGCTGGGTTTCATATTCCTGCTTTTAGTTTATCTGCAAAATGTATCTGCCTCGACCGATCCGTTGTTATCTCTGCCATCTTCCGGCGGCACCGCAAGGAAGAACAAGACCTGTCTCTGTGACAGGAAGTCCGATCTCATCTGCCACAACATGTCCGCCAAATCTGCTCTTTACCTCTGTGGATATCATATATGTGAGCACCGCAGGCGCGAGACCTGTTGTATATGAATTTACAAGGAAGAAAAGCGGCTTGTCACAGAGAAGTTGGCTGCAGAGCTTGATGAAAGGATGAATCTTCTCTTCGATCTTCCATATCTCACCCTTTGGTCCTCTGCCGTATGAAGGAGGATCCATGATGATCGCGTCATATTTGTTGCCTCGTCTGATCTCTCTTTCGACAAATTTCACACAGTCGTCAACTATCCATCTGATCGGTGCGTCGGCGAGCCCTGATGATGCTGCGTTTTCCTTTGCCCAGGTAACCATTCCCTTGGATGCATCAACATGGGTGACTGCAGCTCCGGCTTTGGCGGCTGCGCATGTTGCGCCCCCTGTGTATGCGAACAGGTTCAATACCTTAATATCCTTTTTAGGTGAGTTCTTTATCAGTTCGCTGAACCAGTCCCAGTTGGCAGCCTGCTCAGGGAACAGACCAGTGTGCTTGAAGCTGAATGGCTTCAGATTGAAAGTCAGATCCCTGTAATTTATCGTCCACTGCTTAGGCAGGCTGAAAAACTCCCATTCTCCGCCGCCTTTGTTGCTTCTGTGATAATGTCCGTTCAGTTTATTCCATGCAGGATTTTTCTTTGGAGTGCTCCACAGAACCTGGGGATCTGGTCTGAGCAGAGTGTATTTGTCCCAACGCTCAAGCTTTTCTCCGTCAGAGCAGTCAATAACTTCATAATCCTTCCATCCATCTGCTATCCACATATATGTAATCCTTCCTTATAAAAATAACTTCAAAAAATATATCCTATAGATTATACTTGTATCAAAGCACTGCGTCAAGGCTGCTGTGTGCATAGATTGATGACAGAGATTAATGACGATACAGATTGTTGGTAATGGAGAAGTTGGAATAATGGCAGATATAAGTATAAAAGAATTAATAGAAGAGATGGTACAGAGTGATCCCCACAAGATTATCCTCAGTGGCGGACGCGGTGAATACAGAAAAGTGGTATTTGAGAGAAAAATCATAGGCGGTAAAAGGTGCTTTCAGATAGAAAGGTATACGGAGAAGCAGGTGTTCCACCAGAATATAGATGAGGACGAGCTTGAAGAAGCACTGGCCGGAGATCTGCAGGATGGATTCAGACAGATAAACATGTTCTCGGCCCGGGAGGAGTGGGATGTGAAGATCTCAAAGAAGGGCAAAGTAGCTGTGAATAAGAGGCACACGGAGAATAAACTCATAACTGTTCAGGGGAACAACCGAAGAAAGAAATACATACTTGAAGAGGGAATGGATATCCCTGTATTTATCCATCTGGGCATATTTACAAAGGATGGCAAGGTTGTGCACTCCATGTATGACAAGTTTAAGCAGATCAACAGATTTGCGGAGATCGTGGACAATGTCATGAAGAGCTACAACAAACCTTCTATTAATATAGTAGATTTTGGATGCGGCAAATCGTATCTGACATTTATAGTTTATTATTATCTGCATGAGGTTAAGGGGCTTGATGTCCATATAACCGGCCTGGATCTCAAGGAGCAGGTGATAAAAGACTGCAATGCGCTGGCGGAACAGTTTGGCTATACCGGACTGAAGTTTGAGCTTGGGGATATAAATGGATACAAGACGGATGTGGATGTGGATATGGTCATGACGCTGCATGCGTGTGATGTTGCCACGGACTATGCGCTGTACAATGCCATTTGCTGGAACGCACAGTATATATTGTCCGTGCCTTGCTGCCAGCATGAGCTGAATAAACAGATGCATTCTGATGAACTGGCTGCGCTGACAAGATACGGTATCATCAAGGAGAGGATAGCTGCGCTGGCAACAGATTCCATCCGCGGACATATGCTTGAGGCGTGTGGATATAAGACTGATATAATGGAATTTATAGACATTGCACATTCGCCTAAAAATCTGCTCATAAGAGCTGTGAAGAAAAATGTATCTCCGGACAGGAGAAAGAAGGCTCTTAAGGATGCGGAAGCACTTTGTGAGGAGTTTGGATTCAGACAGACTCTGATGGAGATGATTAAGGCAGATGGCAGGATATAATTGGATTAAACCTGTGGTTTGTTGTGTGTGTGATGGTTGTGGCATATTATTAAGGAGGATATCATGAGGGCTGCGCTGTATATAGATTGTGATAGCATAGAGGCAAAGGCTGTGCCTGTTATATATGAGGATATAATCAGAACGGACAAGCTTGTGATCTGCAAGATGTTTAATTCCGACAAAGACGATGACAGCTTTGTGGAGAGTGCAGGGAGGTTCAGAATACAGGACTGCATGCACGGAGAGTATAAGGTGTCATCGGCGATGGTTGCGCTGGCCGTGGAGGTTATGGCGGATGCTGCGCTGTCAAAGCCAGAGCGCATATATATAGCAACGGGGGACAGTCTGACAGTACCGCTTCTCGACAAGCTGAGGCTCACGGATATAGAGGTTGTGGTTGTCGGTCCATGTGACGCAGACAAAATCCTTGTGGACAGCGCCCAGAGATATATGTATATAGATGTTCTTGCCGGAGGGAAATGCACTGCTGATATACCGGATATAGGTGATATAGCAAAGGAGATATATTCGGTTTCTTCCTATTATAAAGGACAGGGAAGAGATGCTGTCATGGAACAGGTGTATGAAGGCGTTGTGAGAAGATACCCGGATTTTGATGTCAGAAATTATGGCTATACTCATCTTGATACATTTGTGGAGAATAATGTGAGTGGAGTGAAGGTTTATACCGATGAGAATGGCGTGACAAAGCTGACGTTGGTCGATGACAGGGAGGAGATAGACACATTTGCATATGAGTATATGACGGGCAGGGGATATAAGATAGATGATATGGCAGAGCTGCTCGATGCGATTCGAAGCAGATTCCCTGGGTTTGCGATGGAGAATTATGGTTACCATACAGATTACGGGTTCATCTTAAGCTTTTCGAAGTTTGAGATATGGGAGAACAAGGGGATCAAGATGAAGAGGACATTCAAGCTGAGTGAATCTGGCGAGTGATACCCTGTAAATACCCGTTAAAAAAATTCAAAAAAACATAAAAAAATTAAAAAAACCTCTTGATTTAAAGAAATCCCTAGTATATAATCAAACGTGCTGTGGCATGATAGCTGAGAAGCGGAGGTTGCTGCGTACATATATGACGCAGGTTTTTCGTGGAGCGAATGTCAATTTACAAAACTGGCGACAAGTCACTGTACAATATAACCGTCTGTCAAGAGGACAGAAACGACGTGATGGTTCTGGGTTTTAACTTAGGACACACACGGGAGAGTGTACAGTCACCGCTTGTTGTACTAAGATTAAGTGCGAAAAGGAGGCGGCTTTTTTTATGGCAAATCAGATTATGAGAATTACACTTAAGGCTTATGACCACAAACTTATCGACAAGGCAGCAGCACAGATTGTTGATACAGTTAAGAAGACTGGCGCAAAGGTAAGCGGACCAGTTCCAATGCCTACTAAGATTGAGAAGATCACAATCTTAAGAGCAGTTCATAAGTACAAGGACTCAAGAGAGCAGTTTGAGCAGAGAACTCATAAGAGACTTATCGATGTTGTAGCACCAACTCAGAAGACAATTGATGCATTACAGAAGATCGATCTGTCCGCTGGCGTGTTCATCGATGTTAAGATGAAATAATCAAAGTCAGACAGCAATTCAAAAGAAACCCAATTAGATGCGGACTAATTTAAAACAAACCGCAGAAACAATTAAATAACAGTACCTAATGCATTTTCGGATGTAATTTAGTATGATTGCAGATGCAATCCGCTGTGAATTAAATTAGGAGGAAACAGAAATGAAGAAGGCTATATTAGCTACAAAAGTCGGAATGACACAGATTTTCGACGAGAACGGTGTATTAACACCAGTTACAGTATTGCAGGCTGGTTCATGTGTTGTAACCCAGATCAAAACAGTTGAGAATGACGGTTACGATGCAATTCAGGTAGGATTCGGCGAGAAGAAGGAAAGAGTAACAACAAAGGACGTATCAGGAAAGAAAGTTATCAGAAATCCACATGGTGCTGGTAAGGCAGAGGTTGGTCATGCTAAGAAGGCAGGAACAACTCCAAAGGCTTTCTATAGAGAGTTCAGACTTGAGAACACTGCTGAGTACGAGCTTGGCGCAGAGATCAAGGCAGACGTATTTGCTGCTGGCGACAAGATTGATGTTACTGCTAAGTCAAAGGGTAAGGGATACGCAGGCGGTCTTAAGAGACACGGCCTTAAGTCAGGTCCTTCAGGACATGGTTCAAAGTATCACAGACATGCAGGTTCAAACGGTTCTGCAACTACTCCAGGTAGAGTATTCAAGGGCAAGAAGATGCCTGGACATATGGGTAGCGTAAGAGTTACAATCCAGAACCTTGAGGTAGTTAAAATAGATGTTGAGAACAATGTAATCTTGGTTAAGGGCGCTGTTCCAGGACCAAAGAAGTCATTGGTTATGATTAAAGATACAGTAAAGTCTGGTAAGTAGGGCTTTGGAAAGGAGAGACAACAATGGCATCAGTTAAGGTTTATGACATTGAAGGCAAAGAAGTTGAGACATTAGAGCTCAATGATGCAGTTTTCGGTGTAGAAATAAATGAGCATATAATGCATAAGGCTGTAGTTGGTCAGTTAGCCAACAACCGTCAGGGAACACAGAGCGCTAAGACACGTTCAGAAGTTTCTGGTGGTGGAAGAAAGCCTTGGAGACAGAAGGGAACTGGTCATGCTAGACAGGGTTCAACAAGATCTCCACAGTGGACAGGCGGCGGAGTTGTATTCGCACCAAAGCCAAGAGATTATTCAGTTAAGATGAATAAGAAAGAGAAGCAGCTTGCTATGAAGTCAGCACTTTCATCAAAGGTTGCTGAGAACAAGCTGGTAGTAGTTGACAAGCTTGATCTTCAGGAGGCTAAGACAAGCGTATTTGCAAAGATCCTTGCAAAGCTTTCAGCTCCTAAGGCTCTTGTAGTAACAAAGGATAAGAACAATAACGTTGTTCTTTCAGCAAACAACATTCCAACAGTTAAGACAACAGTAGCTAATTCACTTAGCGTATACGATATTCTCAAGTATGAGAAGCTTGTTCTTACTAAGGAAGCAGTTGCAGCAATTGAGGAGGTGTACGCATAATGGCAGATATCAAATATTATGACGTTATACTTAAGCCAGTGATCACAGAGAAGAGCATGAACGCTATGGCTGAGAAGAAATATACATTCCTTGTTCATCCAGAAGCAAACAAGTCACAGGTTAAGGAAGCTGTAGAGAAGATGTTCGAGGGAACAAAGGTTGCAAAGGTCAACACAATGAACAATGACGGTAAGGTCAAGAGACGTGGTATGACACTTGGTAACACAGCAAAGTACAAGAAGGCTATCGTTCAGCTTACAGCTGACAGCAAGGACATCGAGATCTTCGAGGGACTTTAAGATATAGCTGTGGGTGGCTGCACAGTATAGCCGCTCATTACATTAGTTGTATACGCAATCAAAGCGTGAGAATAAATTGAACCGAAAGGAGAACAACAATGGGAATTAAGACATATAACCCATATACACCTTCCAGAAGAAATATGACTGGCCTTGATTTTTCAGAGATCACAAAGACAACTCCAGAGAAGTCACTCGTTGTTTCAACAAGCAAGACAGCCGGTCGTAACAATCAGGGTAAGATAACAGTAAGACATCACGGTGGTGGTGCTAAGAGAAAGTATAGAATAATAGATTTCAAGAGAAATGACAAAGATGGTATTCCAGCAACAGTAGCTGCAATCGAGTATGATCCAAACAGATCAGCAAATATTGCACTTCTGTTCTATGCAGATGGAGAGAAGAGATACATCCTTGCTCCTTTCAAGCTTGCAGTTGGCGATGTGCTGATGAATGGCGCAGAGGCAGAGATCAAGGTTGGTAACTGTCTTCCACTTCAGAATATTCCAGTTGGTACTCAGGTACACAACATCGAGCTTTATCCAGGTAAGGGCGGACAGTTAGTTCGTTCAGCAGGAAACGCTGCACAGCTCATGGCTAAGGAAGGAAAGTATGCAACACTTAGACTTCCATCAGGCGAGATGAGAATGGTTCCGATTATCTGTAGAGCAACAGTTGGACAGGTAGGAAACATCGAGCATGGCCTTGTTAACATTGGTAAAGCCGGTCGTAAGCGTCATATGGGCGTTAGACCAACAGTTCGTGGTTCTGTCATGAACCCTAATGACCATCCACATGGTGGTGGAGAAGGTAGAGCACCTATCGGTCGTCCAGGTCCTTCTACTCCATGGGGCAAGCCAGCAATGGGTCTCAAGACAAGAAAGAAGAACAAGCAGTCTAATAAGTTGATCGTAAGACGTAGAGACGGTAAGAATGTTAAATAGTTAAGGAGGAAGAAATATGGCTCGTTCATTAAAAAAAGGACCATTCGCAGATGCACATCTGCTTAAGAAGGTAGATGCTTTAAACGCTGCTAATAAGACAGAAGTTATAAAGACCTGGTCAAGACGTTCAACAATCTTCCCATCATTCGTTGGCCACACATTTGCCGTTCATGATGGAAGAAAGCACGTACCAGTATATGTAACAGAAGATATGGTAGGACATAAGCTCGGTGAGTTCGTAGTTACCAGAACATACAGAGGTCATGGTAAGGACGAAAAGAAGGGTAGAAGATAATATTAGGAATATTTGAAAGGAGGACTTTTCAAAATGGCTAAAGGACATAGATCCCATGACAAGAGACTCAGAAATGAGAACAAAGATACAAGACCATCAGCTAAGGTTTCATACGCAAGAGTATCAGTAACCAAGGCATGTTTTGTGCTTGATGCTATCAGAGGTAAGGATGTTCAGACAGCACTTGCTATCGTAGAATACAACCCAAGATATGGCTCAAGCGTTATAGAGAAGCTTTTGAAGTCTGCTATTGCTAACGCTGAGAACAACAATGGCATGAAGAAGGAGGACCTTTACGTAGCAGAGTGTTACGCTAACAAGGGACCTACAATGAAGAGAGTTCATCCAAGAGCACAGGGTAGAGCATATAGAATCGAGAAGAGAACAAGCCACATCACAATCGTGCTTGACGAGAAATAGGAGGTAAAATATGGGACAGAAAGTTAATCCTCATGGTTTAAGAGTCGGCATTATCAAAGATTGGGATTCAAACTGGTATGCTGACAAGAGAAATGACGAGTTTGCTAAGAACTTAGCAGAAGATCAGATCCTTAGAAAATACTTAAAGACAACTCTTTACAAGTCAAACATCTCAAAGATCGAGATCGAGAGATCAGCAAAGAATGTAAAGATCGTATTATACACAGCTAAGCCTGGAGTAGTAATCGGAAAGGGTGGAGCCGGAATCGAGAAGATCAAGGCTGACGCTCAGAAGTTAACAGATAAGAAGCTCTTTATCGACGTTAAGGAGATCAAGAAGCCGGATGCTGACGCTCAGCTCGTTGCAGAGAACATCGCAGCACAGCTTGAGAATCGTATCGCATTCAGAAAGGCTATGAAGTCTTGCATGGGTAGAACAATGAAGTCAGGCGCACAGGGTATCAAGTGTGCATGTTCAGGTCGTCTTGGCGGTGCTGATATGGCTAGAACAGAGTTCTACAGCGAGGGAACAATTCCTCTTCAGACACTCCGTGCTGATATCGATTACGGATTTGCTGAAGCAGATACAACATATGGTAAGGTTGGCGTAAAGACATGGATCTACCATGGTGAAGTACTTCCAACAAAGACAGTAAAGGAAGGGGGAAATAAATAATGTTAATGCCAAAGAGAGTAAAGCGTCGTAAGCAGTTCAGAGGAACAATGGCTGGTAAGGCACTTAGAGGCAATAAGATTACAAACGGTGAGTATGGTCTCGTAGCATTAGAGCCAGCTTGGATCAAGTCAAACCAGATCGAGGCAGCCAGAATTGCAATGACAAGATATATGAAGCGTAGTGGTAAGGTATTTATCAAGATTTTCCCTGACAAGCCAGTTACAGCAAAGCCAGCTGAGACTCGAATGGGTTCTGGAAAGGGAGCACTTGAGTATTGGGTAGCAGTAGTTAAGCCAGGCAGAGTTATGTTTGAGGTTCAGGGCGTACCTGAGGAGGTAGCTAAAGAGGCTCTCAGACTCGCTATGCACAAGCTTCCACTTAAGTGTAAGATCGCATCAAAGGAAGAGTTAGAGGAGGTAGCAGGCAGTGAAAACTAAGGATTTTATGAACGAATTAAATAGCAAGTCCGTTGACGATCTCCAGAAAGATTTAGTAGCTGCAAAGAAGGAATTATTCAACCTGAGATTCCAGAATGCTACAAATCAGCTTGACAACACAAGCAGAATCAAGGACGTTAGAAAGAATATAGCAAGAATACAGACAGTTATAGCCCAGAAGGCTAATGCTTAATTATCTTGGAAGGAGAAATTATTGTGGAAAGAAATCTGAGAAAAACACGTGTTGGTATAGTTACAAGTGACAAGATGGATAAGACAATCGTTGTTTCTATCGTAGATAATGTTAAGCATCCTCTTTATGGTAAGATTGTAAAGAGAACAGTAAAGCTGAAGGCTCATGACGAGAATAACGAGTGCAAGATTGGCGATAGAGTAAAGGTTATGGAGACAAGACCATTATCAAAGGATAAGAGATGGAGACTTGTTGAGATCATCGAGAAGGCAAAGTAAGGAGGCAAATTAAATGGTTCAGCAGGAAACAAGACTTAAAGTTGCTGATAACACAGGTGCAAAAGAGTTACTTTGTATCAGAGTGTTAGGCGGATCAGTTAGAAGATATGCGAATATCGGCGATATCATCGTTGCCTCTGTTAAGGATGCAACACCAGGCGGAGTTGTAAAGAAGGGCGATGTAGTTAAGGCCGTTGTAGTTAGAACAAAGCATGGCGCTCGTCGTAAGGATGGTTCATACATCAAGTTTGACGAGAACGCTGCTGTAATTATAAAAGACGATATGAATCCAAGAGGTACACGTATCTTTGGACCAGTTGCAAGAGAGCTCCGTGATAAGAAATTCATGAAGATCGTATCACTTGCACCTGAAGTATTATAAGGAGGTGTGACTATGGCAACAATGAAGATTAAGAAAGATGATATGGTACAGGTTATCGCTGGTAAGGACAAGGGCAAGAGCGGAAAGGTCGTTTCAGTAGATAAGAAGAATGGTACCGTAGTAGTTGAAGGAATCAACAAAGTATTTAAGCATAGCAAGCCAAGCATGGCTAACCAGCAGGGCGGAATCATCGAGATGGAAGCCCCACTTGACATCTCTAATGTAATGTATCTTTACAAGGGCAAGCCAGTTAGAGTTGGTTTTGAAGGAACTGGTAAGGATAAGGTTCGTGTAGCCAAAGTTGATGGCAAGACAGAGAAGATAGATTAATTGGAAGGAGGTCGTCTTAGGTGAGTAGACTTAAAGAAAAGTATGACGCTGAAATTAAGAGCGCCATGGTTGAGAAATTTGGATATAAGAATGTAATGCAGATACCAAAGCTCGATAAGATCGTTATCAATATGGGCGTTGGTGAAGCTAGAGAGAACGCTAAGGTTCTCGACGCTGCTATCAAGGATCTTGAGACAATCACAGGTCAGAAGGCAGTTGTAACAAGAGCAAAGAAGTCAGTAGCTAACTTCAAGCTGAGAGAGGGAATGCCTATCGGATGTAAGGTAACTCTTCGTGGCGAGAAGATGTATGAGTTCCTTGATCGTCTTGTAAATCTTGCACTCCCACGTGTACGTGACTTCAGAGGTATCAATCCAAACGGATTTGATGGAAGAGGTAACTACGCATTCGGTATTAAGGAGCAGCTTATCTTCCCTGAGATCGAGTACGATAAGGTAGATAAGGTTAGAGGTATGGATATAATTTGCGTAACAACAGCACAGACTGACGAGGAAGCTCGTGAGTTACTTACACTGTTCGGCATGCCTTATAGCAAATAATAAAGGAGGAGATTCGAGAAATGGCTAAAACATCAATGAAAGTTAAGCAGCAGCGCAAGCAGAAGTTCTCAACAAGAGAGTACACACGTTGCAGCATTTGTGGACGTCCACACTCAGTTTTAAAGAAGTACGGAATTTGTAGAATCTGCTTCCGTGAGTTAGCATATAAGGGACAGATTCCTGGCGTTAAGAAATCAAGCTGGTAAGAGTAAGAAGGAGGAAATTTATTATGTCAATGAGCGATCCAATTGCAGATATGCTTACAAGAATTCGTAATGCTAATACAGCAAAGCATGATACAGTAGAAATCCCTGCTTCAAAGATGAAGAAAGCTATTGCCGACATACTTTTATCAGAAGGATATGTTAAGGCTGTAGATATCGTTGAGGACGGTAAGTTCGAGACAATCAAGATCACATTGAAGTATGGTGCAGATAAGAACGAGAAGATTATCACAGGTCTTAAGAGAATTTCAAAGCCTGGTCTTCGAGTATACGCAAGCAAGGATGAGCTTCCAAGAGTACTTGGTGGACTTGGAACTGCTATTATCTCCACAAACAAGGGTGTATTAACAGATAAGGAAGCTAGAAAACAGAACGTAGGTGGAGAAGTACTTGCGTTTATTTGGTAAAAGGAGGACGGCAAAATGTCACGTATCGGAAGAATGCCTATCGCTGTACCTGCAGGCGTAACTGTAGATATAGCAGAAAATAATAAAGTGACTGTTAAAGGACCAAAGGGAACTCTTGAGAGAGTTCTCCCTGCGGAAATGGATATAAAGTTAGACGGCGATACAATCACAGTATCAAGACCTAACGACTTAAAGAAGATGAAATCACTTCACGGACTCACAAGAACACTTATCCACAACATGGTAGTAGGTGTTACAGAGGGTTACAAGAAGGAGCTTGAGGTTAACGGTGTAGGTTACAGAGCTCAGAAGCAGGGTAATAAGCTTGTTCTTGCTCTTGGTTATTCACACCCAGTTGAGATGGTTGATCCAGATGGTATCGAAACATCAGTTGATGGAAACAAGATCATAGTAAGCGGAATCAGCAAGGAAAAGGTTGGCCAGTACGCTGCTGAGATCAGAGAGAAGAGAGCACCAGAGCCATACAAGGGCAAGGGTATCAAGTATGTGGATGAGACTATCAGACGTAAAGTTGGTAAGACTGGTAAGAAATAATAAAGGAGTGAGATAAGATGATTAATAAAGAATCAAGAAGCGCAATTCGTGTAAAGAAGCATATGCGTGTTCGTAATCGTTTAGCTGGAACAACAGAGAGACCACGTTTAGCTGTATTCAGAAGTAATAATCATATGTACGCTCAGATTATTGATGATTCAGTTGGTAAGACATTAGTAGCAGCATCTACAACAGAGAAGGCTATTAAGGATGAGCTTGAGAAGACAAATGATGTTGATGCAGCAGCTTACGTTGGTAAGGTTATTGCTGAGAGAGCACTTGAGAAGGGTATCAAGACTGTTATCTATGATAGAGGCGGTTTCGTATACCACGGTAAGGTTCAGGCATTAGCAGATGCAGCGAGAGAAGCTGGTCTGGAATTCTAGTAAGGAGGAAGAACAACGTATGAAGCGTGAAATAATTGATGCAAGTAAGTTAGAGTTAGAAGATAAAGTTGTTGCCATCAAGCGTGTAACAAAGGTTGTTAAGGGTGGACGTAATTCTAGAGTTGCAGCTCTCGTAGTTGTTGGTGATAGAAATGGCCACGTTGGCGTTGGTGTTGGCAAGGCAGTTGAGACTCCAGAAGCTATCCGTAAGGGTAAGGAGGATGCTGCAAAGCATTTAGTTACAGTTCCTGTAAATGAAGTTGGTAGTATCCCTTACGACTGGAATGGACAGTTCGGCAGTGCTTCAGTTCTTCTGAAGACAGCTCCAGAAGGTACTGGTATCATCGCTGGTGGTCCTGCTCGTAGCGTACTTGAGCTTGCAGGATATAAGAACATCCGTACAAAGTCCTTAGGATCAAACAACAAGCAGAACGTAGTTCTTGCAACAATCAAGGGCCTTACAGAGATCAAGAACCCAGAGGATATCGCAAGACTTCGTGGAAAATCTGTTGATGAGATACTTAACTAAGGAGGTATTAGAAGATGGCAGATAAGTTAAAGGTAACTTTGGTAAAGTCCCCTATCGGTGCTGTACCAAAGCATAGAAAGACAGTAGAGGCTCTTGGACTTAAGAAGGTTAATAAGTCAGTAGAGCTCCCAAATAACGCTGCAACACTTGGAATGGTTAAGCAGGTAAGTTATATGGTAAAGGTTGAGGAAGTATAAGAGAAGGAGGATACGCAGATCATGGATTTATCTACATTAAAGCCGGCTGAAGGCTCAAAGCACAGTGCTAATTTCCGTGTAGGCCGTGGACATGGTTCAGGAAATGGCAAGACTGCAGGTAAGGGACATAAGGGTCAGAAGGCACGTTCTGGATCACCTAGACCAGGTTTCGAAGGTGGACAGATGCCATTATATAGACGTCTTCCTAAGAGAGGCTTTAATTGCATCAATCACAAAGAGATCGTTGCAATCAATGTATCAGCTCTTGAGAGATTCGAGGATGGCTCAGACGTAACTGTTGAGACATTAGTAGAGGCAGGTATCATTAAGAATCCTCGTGATGGAGTTAAGATTCTTGGAAATGGAGAGTTAACTAAAAAGCTCAATGTTAAGGCTAATGCTTTTTCAAAGTCAGCAGCTGAGAAAATTGAAGCTCTTGGCGGAAAAGCAGAGGTGATGTAATATGTTCAAAACCTTAATCAATGCATTTAAGGTACAGGATATACGAAGAAGACTTTTATATACGTTCTTCATTCTCGTGGTAGTCAGACTTGGTAGTCTGATTACCGTTCCGGGAATAAGTGCGGATGCAATAAGAGAGTACATGCAGAATGCACTCGGTGATTCACTGAACATCTTCAGTTCATTCACCGGAGGATCGTTCGAGCAGATGTCGATTTTTGCATTGTCGGTAACACCTTACATTACAGCTTCCATCATCATACAGCTTCTCACCATTGCTATACCGGCTTTGGAAGAACTGCAGAAAGACGGAGAAGATGGTAGAAAGAAGATCACCGCTATCACAAGATATATGACAGTAGGTCTTGCTATTCTTGAGAGTGCTGGTCTTGTAGTAGGATTTGGAAACAAGGGAGTCATTGAGAATTATAACTTCTGGACAGTTCTTTGCATCGTAGTCATTCTTACGGCAGGAAGTGCTATAGTAATGTGGCTTGGCGAGAGAGCAACAGAGAAGGGTGTTGGAAATGGTATATCAGTAATCCTTCTGATAAACATCGTTTCAACAATGCCAAATGACTTCAAGAATTTATACACACAGTTCATGAAGGGCAGAGACTTTGTAAGATTTACACTTGTAGGACTCATTATCCTTGCAGTTGTAGTTATTACAGTAGTATTTGTATGTGCACTTCAGGGCGCAGAGAGAAGAATTCCTGTACAGTATGCCAAGACAGTAAGAGGAAGAAAGACGATGGGCGGACAGTCCTCTCATATTCCACTTAAGGTCAATACTGCAGGTGTTATTCCGGTCATCTTTGCATCATCCATACTGTCTGTTCCACAGATCGTAGTGAATCTGTTCAACATCAAGACATCTGGTGTAGGAGCAAAGATAATCCAGGGTATGAGTCAGGGCTACTGGTTTAACAGATCTTATCCTTGGGCATCGATCGGTTTGATCGTATATATTTTACTTGTGTTCTTCTTCGCATATTTCTACACAGCGATCACATTCAATCCAATGGAGATTGCCAACAATATGAAGAAGAGTGGCGGTTTTGTCCCTGGTATAAGACCTGGACAGTCAACACAGGATTACCTTAATAAGATTTTAAACTACATCATATTTATAGGTGCTGTAGGACTTATCATAGTAGCATGTATACCAATGTTCTTCAGTGGTTTCTTTGGAGCAAATGTTTCATTTGGAGGAACATCACTTATCATCGTTGTAGGTGTTGTTATAGAGACAATTAAGAATATTGAGTCACGTATGCTGGTAAGGAACTATCAGGGATTCCTTTTAGACTAAAATATGACGTGGCAATAAACACGAATGGGAGTGTGCCGTATAGTACACTTCCTATTCGTGTATTATAGAGAGAATAGTATTTGATAAGAATGGGAAACGTTCAAAAAATGGAGGTTGAATATATGAAGATAATCATGTTAGGCGCACCGGGCGCAGGCAAGGGAACACAGGCAAAGATGATCGCTGCAAAGTACGGCGTACCACATATCTCAACAGGAGATATATTCAGAGCGAACATAAAGAACGGCACAGAGCTTGGTGCAAAGGCAAAGGAGTACATGGATAAGGGACTTCTTGTACCAGATGAGCTCGTTGTCGACTTGGTAATAGATAGATTCAAGGCTGATGACTGTGCAAAGGGATATATCCTTGACGGATTCCCAAGAACTATCCCACAGGCAGAGGCACTTGACAAGGCACTCTCAGCAATCGGCGATTCAGTTGATTACGCTATCAATGTTGAGGTACCTGATGAGAATATCATCGAGAGAATGTCAGGCAGACGTGCATGTGTAGGTTGTGGAGCAACATACCATATCGTATACAACCCAACAAAAGTTGAGGGCAAGTGTGATGCATGTGGAGCTGATCTCATCCTTAGAGACGATGATAAGCCAGAGACAGTAGAGAAGAGACTTAATGTATATCATGAGCAGACACAGCCTCTCATCGATTACTACAAGGCAAAGGGCATCCTGAAAGAGGTTGACGGAACCGTAGATATGAAGGATGTATTCGCTGCTATCACTGATATATTAGGTGAGTAAATATGAAGGGTATTTCCATAAAATCCCAGGAAGAGATTGAGCTTATGAGAGAGGCTGGAAGAATTCTGGCGATAACTCATGAGGAGATGAGAAAAGCATTGAAGCCGGGAATGACCACATATGATATAGATAAGCTCGGTGAAGAGGTTATCAGAAGTTATCACTGTGAACCATCATTTCTGAACTATCAGGGATATCCGGCGTCGGTGTGTGTATCTGTAAATGATGAGGTGGTACACGGAATTCCATCAAAGAACAGAGTGCTTCAGGATGGAGATATAGTAAGTCTTGATGCCGGTGTTATCTATAAGGGTTACCATTCAGACTCAGCCAGAACATATGGAGTTGGCGAGATATCTGATATGGCAAAGTATCTCATAGAGGCAACGAAGCAAAGCTTCTTTGAAGGACTGTCAGCGGCCCGTGCGGGAAATCATGTGCGGGATATAGGAATAGCGGTCGAGTCCTATGCCGATGAGTGTGGACTTGGAGTTGTTGTCGATCTGGTGGGACATGGAGTTGGAAAAAATCTTCATGAAGAGCCGGAGGTCCCAAACTTCGCAACAAGAAGAAGAGGACCGAAGCTGAAAGCAGGAATGACGATAGCGATAGAACCAATGATCACACTTGGCGATTACGAAGTGAAGTGGATGCCGGATGGATGGACGGTCGTCACCGCAGACAAATCACTGGCGGCACATTATGAGAATACAATACTTATAACAGATGGAGAGCCTGAGATACTTTCAAGGGCCGATGGAATTGAGCTGTAGATGTGATATCATATGTCGTCGTTCGTAAGCACGATGACATATTCATTATATCATGGAGAACTCATAAGTTGATTTATATATATAGGAGGATTTTTGAAAATGTCAAAAGCAGATGTAATTGAAGTAGAAGGAACAGTAGTTGAGAAACTTCCAAATGCCATGTTTCAGGTAGAACTTGAGAATGGACACAAGGTTCTTGCTCATATAAGTGGAAAGCTGAGAATGAATTATATAAAGATTCTTCCTGGCGACAAAGTTACAATAGAGTTATCACCATACGATCTTACCAAGGGAAGAATCGTTTGGAGAGATAAATAATAAAAAAATGAATTTCCCTATTGCATTTTATCAATGAAAATGATAGAATGCTAATTCGTAGCGGACTTTTTTTGAAAGGAGAGTTTCTAATGAAGGTTAGAGCATCAGTAAAACCTATCTGCGATAAGTGCAAAGTTATCAAGAGAAAGGGAATCGTTAGAGTTATCTGCGAGAATCCAAAGCACAAGCAGCGTCAGGGTTAATCAAAAAAGGAAAAGAAGTATATGGATGATAGCCCATCCGGAAGTATACTTATTTTCGTGCGTCAGTACATATATCTAATGTACTGTATTATTTAAAAGCGGCTGTGGCATACGTAGATATGCCAATACAATTATAGAAATATACAACTTAGTTGAAGTTTGCGGTGTATGCATTTCACCCCATAGCGTGTGCTATGGGATACATTTGTGGATTCAGCTTAAAAGAAGATTTTACGGAGGTTATTATAATGGCTCGTATTTCAGGTGTTGATTTACCAAGAGAGAAACGTGTTGAAATTGGTCTTACTTATATCTATGGTATCGGACTTCCTTCATCACAGCGTATTCTTAAGGAAGCAAACGTTAATCCTGATACACGTTGCGCAGATCTGACTGACGATGAGGTTAGAAGACTCAGCGAGGTTATCAAGGCAACTCAGGTAGTAGAGGGAGATTTACGTAGAGAGATAGGCTTCAATATTAAGCGTTTACAGGAGATTGCTTGCTATCGTGGTAAGCGTCATAGACAGGGACTTCCTGTTCGTGGACAGAAGACTAAGACTAACGCTAGAACTCGTAAGGGTCCTAAGAAGACTGTTGCTAATAAGAAGAAGTAATATTTATAGAATATATTTGTAAAAAACCATAGGAGGTTTAGGCTAATGGCTAAGCAGGCAACTAAAAAAGTGGCTAAGAAGCGTGTCAGAAAGAGCGTACAGCACGGACAGGCTCATATTCAGTCATCTTTCAATAATACAATTGTTACATTAACAGACGCTGAAGGCAATGCGCTTTCATGGGCAAGCGCTGGTGGATTAGGATTTAAGGGTTCTAAGAAGTCAACTCCATATGCTGCTCAGATGGCTGCAGAGACAGCCGCAAAGGCTGCTGCACCTTACGGACTCAAGACAATCGACGTATTTGTCAAGGGACCAGGTTCAGGAAGAGAGGCTGCAATTCGTGCACTCTCAGCATGTGGTATAGATGTAGTTAGTATCAAGGATGTTACTCCGGTTCCACATAACGGATGTCGTCCACCAAAGAGGAGAAGAGTTTAATTAGAGGAGGTACAAACAAGATGGCAGTAGATAGAACCCCAGTTCTTAAGAGATGCAGATCTTTAGGCATGGAGCCAATGTATCTCGGAATAGACAAGAAGTCAAACAGAAGACCAAACAGATCAAATAGAAAGCAGAGCGAGTATGGACTTCAGCTCCGCGAGAAGCAGAAGGCTAAGTTCATTTATGGTGTACTTGAGAAGCCTTTCCGTAACCTTTATGCAAAGGCTGAGCAGCAGAAGGGATTAACAGGTCCTAACCTCATGACATTACTTGAGCTTAGACTTGACAACATCATCTTCAGATTAGGCTTTGCAAGAACAAGAAGAGAGGCTAGACAGATCGTAGATCACAAGCACGTACTTGTAAATGGCAAGTGTGTAAACATCCCTTCATACTCAGTTAAGCCAGGCGATAAGATCGAGATCAGAGAGAAGAGCAAGTCTCTTCAGAGATACAAGGATATCATGGCTGCAACAGAGGGTGTTCTCGTACCAGGTTGGTTAACAGCAGACAGAGATAACCTCGCAGGTGAAGTTGTAGAGAAGCCAAGCAGAGAGCAGATCGATGTTCCTGTAAATGAGACTCTCATCGTCGAGTTATATTCTAAGTAAGATTTGTTCTTTATTTATACATTTTGTAACTTGGAGTGTAGCATTTTAAAACCCGTAAAGGAGGGGCTTAGATGTTTGAGTTTGAAAAACCAAAAATCGAGATCGTTGAGACTTCAGATGACAACAAATATGGCAAGTTTGTAATCGAGCCTTTAGAGAGAGGTTACGGTATAACACTTGGTAACTCACTTAGAAGAATAATGCTTTCTTCATTACCAGGTACCGCTGTAAGCCACGTTAAGATAAAGGGTGTTTTACACGAGTTCAGCTCAATACCAGGTGTAAAAGAGGATGTTACTGAGATAATAATGAACATCAAGAATGTCGTTATCAAGAATAACTCAGATACATTTGAGCCAAAGCAGGCATACATCGATGTTGTTGGTGAGCGCGTTGTTAAGGCAGGAGATATCAAGGTTGACGGAGATATAGAGATCGTAAATCCTGATCTTGTAATCGCAAACCTTAGTGGTCCGGACGCAAAGCTTGAGATGGAGCTTACAATTGTCAACGGACGTGGATATGTAAGCCTTGACAAGAACAAGGAAGCAGATGCACCAATTGATGTCATCGCTATTGACTCAATCTTCACCCCTGTTGAAAGAGTAAACCTTACAGTTCAGAATACACGTGTTGGTCAGGTTACTGACTATGATAAGTTAACTCTTGATGTATATACAAACGGAGCTCTTGCTCCAGATGAGGCAGTAAGTCTTGCTGCAAATCTTCTGGTAGAGCACTTGAAGCTGTTCGTAGATTTATCAGAGAACGCACGTCTTGTAGATGTTATGGTTGAGAGCACAACAGACGAGAAGGAAAAGGTTCTTGAGATGAATATCGATGAGCTCGAGTTATCAGTTCGTTCATACAACTGTTTGAAGAGAGCTGGCATCAACACAGTTCAGGAACTTATAAACAAGACACCAGAGGATATGATGAAGGTTCGTAACCTTGGTCGTAAGTCACTGGATGAAGTATTAGCTAAGCTTAAGGAGTTAGGCTTATCACTTAATCAGAACGAGGACTAATAGCAGTTCCCGTATACCACTCAAGCTGAATAATAGTAAGCACAGTGAAGACCCGCAAAGGGTATAGGAGGATAATTAAAATGGCAAAGTATAGAAAGCTTGGAAAAGCAAGCGCACAGAGAAACGCATTACTTCGTAACCAGGTAACTCAGTTACTGTATCATGGAAAGATCAAGACAACAGAGGCAAGAGCTAAGGAAGTTGTTAAGATCGCAGAGAAGCTCATCACTTTAGCAGTTGCTGAGAAGGACAACTACGATGAGGTTACAGTTCAGGCTAAGGTTGCTAAGAAGGATAAAGATGGCAAGAGAATCAAGGAAGTTGTAGACGGTAAGAAGGTTACAGTATACGACACAGTTGAGAAGACAGTTAAGAAGGATCAGCCTTCAAGACTTCATGCCAGAAGAGAGATGCTCAAGGTTTTATATCCAGTTGTTGAAGTTCCTACAGATGCTGCTGGTAAGAAGGCCGGTACTAAGAAGATCGACTTAACACAGAAGTTATTCGATGAGTATGGTACAAAGTACGCAGGACGTAAGGGTGGTTACACAAGAATCATCAAGATCGGTCAGCGTAAGGGTGATCAGGCTCTTGAGGTTATTCTCGAGTTAGTATAATCGATTGATAGATTGATATTATACAGATAAATAAACAGGGCTGCAGTACATAGACGTATTAGTTTACGTTCGTGTACGGCGGCCCTGTTTTTTAATAAAATTTAGTGAAATATAGAGAGATTTCATTGATATAGATTGGAAAGATTATGAGCTTCATAAATGTAAAAGGACTATCTCATAAATTTAATATAAAGGACAAAGACGGCAATAAGATAGGGGAGAACTGGGCAATAAAGGATGTAGATTTTCTTGCCGACAAGGGGGAGATAATCGCGATCCTTGGCAGAAACGGTTCAGGGAAGTCTACGTTTGCAAGACATTTGAATGGACTGCTTGCACCGCATGAGGGTTCGATAGTCATAGGTGGAAAAGACATGGCGGAGATGGGAGAGCTTACATCCGTCAGACGACAGGTAGGAATGGTGTTTCAAAATCCCGATAACCAGATAGTCGGCAACACCCTCGCTGAGGATATAGGATTTGGGCTGGAGAATCTTGGCATCTCCAGCGAAGATATATGGAAGAAGATAGATGAGATGCTGGAGCTCACAGGGCTCACAGCCTATAAGTATGCCAATACGTCAAGAATAAGCGGTGGACAGAAACAGCGGCTTGCAATCGCATCGTCCATGGCGATGACTCCGGATTGTATAGTGCTAGACGAGGCGACATCCATGCTTGACCCGCAGGGAGCAAAGGATATGCTGGAGCTTGTGCAGAGATTGAACAAAGAAAAGAAAATAACCGTAATAATGGTGACTCACAGGATAGCTGAGGCACTTATGGCGGATAAAGTATACATATTGGATAATAGTAAGATCGTGGCAGAGGGTACACCTGGAGATGTATTCACAGATGTTGACCGGCTTAAGAGCTATGGACTGGAGATACCGGTTGATATGAAGCGTAGGGCCGGAATACCGATCGATATCTGCTATAAATATAAGAACAGGCATATGGATATAAGCAGCGATATGAACAATGCGCAGAGTAATCATGCTGAGGATGAGAAGACTGCAGATAATTCAGAAAAATGTATAGTTGAGCTTCAGAATGTATCATATTCGTATGTGAATGGAAATGAGTCATTTCAGGCGCTTTCTGATATAAACATCAAGATATATGAAGGACAGGTTGTCGCTGTAATAGGGCAGACCGGCTCGGGAAAGAGTACACTGCTTCAAATGATAAATAAGCTGATAGTTCCACAGAGTGGCAAGGTATATCTGTATGATACGGATGTGCAGAGTGTAAGGAATATCAAGGATATCCGCAGGAGGATAGGGTATGTATTTCAGTTCCCTGAGGCCCAGTTGTTTGAGAATACGGTGCTCAAGGATGTAATGTATGGTCCGATAAACTTTGGAATGTCAAAGAGAGAGGCTGAGGATGCAGCCAGAAAGGCGCTTGAGTTGGTGGGAGTACCGGAGAAATATGCGGAGTATTCTCCATTCGAATTGTCTGGTGGTTTGAAAAAGAGGGTGGCAATAGCGGGAATACTGGCATATGAGCCAGACGTATTGATCCTCGATGAGCCTGCATGCGGACTTGACGGAGAGAGCCGAGAGCAGTTATGGAATCTCGTCAGAAAGCTCAACAGAGAGAAAAATGTGACGATCATACTGGTATCCCACGACATGGAGGATGTGTATGAGATGTCAGAGAGGATTCTTCTTATGGAGCATGGAAGGATAGTGTATGATGGAGGGACAGGTGAGTTTTTTGAGGACAGGAGCTTACTTGAGCAGTACGGTATAGATGTTCCCGGGGGCCCGGAATAGGAGATTTACTATGATACGAGATATTACAATAGGACAATATTACAGTGGCAATTCTGTGATACATAGAATGGATCCGAGAACAAAGCTTGCAATAACATTTCTATATGCCATATCGCTGTTTCTTTGCAAGGACTGGATCATGATACTTGCCGCAACGGCATTCCTCTGTATATATGTGGCGGTGAGCAGGGTGCCGATAACATACATTTGCAGGGGACTGAAGGTCATATGGATGTTTATTCTGTTTACAGCAATATTCAGCGTGTTCAACGGGGACGGACGGGTACTTTGGAGCTGGCACAGACTTCGCATAACAGATAACAGTGTGATGACTACGGTGCTTGTGGTTATACGTCTTGTATACCTCATAATAGGCTCATCTGTCATGACGTACACTACAAGACCGATGAATCTGGCAAATGGACTGGAGAGCAGTCTGGGATTCTTGAAGAAAATAAAGGTTCCGGTGTCTGATATGGCCATGATGCTTATGATCGCATTGCGATTTATCCCGATATTTATGGAGGAGCTGGATAAGATCATGAAGGCACAGCTTTCCAGAGGTGCGGACTTCGAGAGTGGCAATATATTCAAGAGGATAAAGAGTTATGTACCTGTATTTGTACCATTATTTGTATCGGCGATAAGAAGGGCCACAGATCTTGCCCAGGCCATGGATGCCAGATGTTTTGACGGCAGCGAAGGCAGGAGCCGCATGAATCCGTTAAAATACAGTGGAACAGACTATGTAAGTTATGCTATAGTGTTGGTGTATCTGGGATGCATGATAGTATACAGATGTGTGATGTAGGAAATCATGCAATCTTATTTCGGGATACATGCGCACTTCGGGATCAAAAGTCGTTTGTATATAGATTTGTTTTAAACATTACAGAGTCAATGACGATCGGGCTTGATTAAGAATTGGAGCGTAATTCAGATACATCGATAATATAGAAAAGGATACGGATGTGTCAGATACATCCCTAGTATGAATATGAAGAGAGTAAAATTGATCGTAGCCTACGATGGAACAAATTATTGTGGATGGCAGGTTCAGATAAATGGAATAACGGTTGAGGAAGTCCTGAATAAGACACTCAGCGAGCTTTGTCATGAGGATATAAAGGTTATAGGAGCCAGCAGAACGGATTCCGGTGTACATGCACTGGGAAATGTGGCGGTGTTCGATACAGAATCAGGAATACCTGGAGAGAAGTTTTCATTTGCGCTTAATCAGCGGCTCCCGGAAGACATAAGGATACAGGAGTCATGCCAGGTGGCTGACGATTTTCATCCGAGATACTGTGACACGATCAAGACATATGAATACAAGATATTAAACAGAAGATTTGATATGCCGACGGAGCGTCTTTACTCGACATTCGTCTATTATCCACTTGATATAGATAAGATGAAGCGGGCTGCGGCGGTGCTGGTTGGGGAGCATGATTTCAAGAGCTTCTGTTCATCAAGGTCTCAGGTGGAGAATACAGTCCGTACAATAACAGATATAACCATAGACAAGGCGGGCGACATGATACATATAAGGATCAGTGGCAATGGTTTCCTGTACAATATGGTCCGCATCATAGTGGGAACTTTGATGAAGATAGGTCTTGGAATCTGGCCGGAGGACTGTATGGAGTCAATACTTGCGGCGAAGGATAGGACGAAAGCAGGGCCGAAAGCCGAAGCAAAGGGGCTTACTCTTGTGGAGATAAAATATCTGTAAACGTAAACGGTTGCAGACGTATAATATCTGCCGGGATAAGATAAAATTGCTGATAATGTGTTGGCAGTTCACAAAACAGCGTGGTTATATTCTGTATATTATAACTTGGAAAAGTGGACTTGAAATAATCTAGAAATAAGAATGAAAAGTGGAAAACATCTAGCAAAACAGTGAAAAATAAATGAAAAACATTGTCTGAAATGCACAAAAAATAATGAAAATAAGAGCCAATCATGTTATAATTACATTGAAATGCTGCTACATGACGGATATGTCAGGAATTGTTTCGAAGTGTTCGGAATATTTCAAGGTGTTTCAGTGAAGATAACATGATTGTTTTTTTAATTTTGATTTTAGGAGGGCAAACAATGGCAAGATTTACGTTACCAAGAGATTTATATCACGGAAAAGGTGCTTTGGAGGCACTCAAGACATTCAAGGGTAAGAGAGCTATGGTCTGTGTCGGAGGCGGATCCATGAAGAGATTTGGATTCCTTGACAGGGCGGTTCAGTACCTTGAGGAAGCTGGAATGGAAGTTAAGTTATTTGAGGGAATTGAGCCAGATCCTTCGGTTGAGACAGTTATGAAGGGCGCAGCAGCCATGCTTGAATTTGAGCCTGACTGGATAGTGGCCATCGGCGGTGGTTCACCTATAGATGCAGCAAAGGCTATGTGGATAAAGTATGAGTATCCTGATGCGACATTTGAGGATATGTGTAAGGTATTTGGAATCCCTGAACTTAGAAAGAAAGCTCATTTCTGTGCTATTTCTTCAACATCGGGAACTGCAACAGAGGTTACAGCGTTCTCGATCATCACAGATTACGAGAAGGGAATCAAGTATCCTATTGCAGATTTCGAGATCACACCAGATGTTGCGATCGTTGATCCTGAGCTCGCAGAGACCATGCCACAGAAACTGGTTGCACATACCGGTATGGATGCCATGACACATGCAATCGAGGCTTATGTATCGACAGCAAACTGCGATTTCACAGATCCACTGGCACTTCATGCCATCAAGATGATCCAGAATGATCTGGTTGGATCATATAACGGAGACATGGAGAAGCGTGACGCAATGCACAATGCGCAGTGCCTTGCAGGCATGGCATTTTCAAATGCACTGCTTGGAATCGTACATTCAATGGCACACAAGACCGGAGCAGCATTTGCCGATTATGGTGCACATATCATCCACGGAGCAGCAAATGCGATGTATCTCCCGAAGGTTATCGCTTTCAATGCAAAGGATGAGACAGCAAAGATTCGTTACGGCGAGATAGCAGATTTCATGGGCCTTGGCGGAGAGACACTCGACGAGAAGGTAGACCTTCTTATTGCGTATCTGCGCAAGATGAATGACGAGCTTAACATTCCTCATTGTATCAAGAATTATGGACCGGACAGCTATCCATGTGAGCAGGGCTTTGTTCCGGAGGACGTATTCCTTGAGAGACTTCCTGAGATCGCTGCAAATGCGATACTTGATGCATGTACAGGCTCCAACCCAAGACAGCCAAGCCAGGAGGAGATGGAGAAGCTGCTGAAGTGCTGCTACTATGACACAGAGGTGGATTTCTAAATAAAAGATAGTATTTACAGACAGAAGAATGAATGATAATATGGTATCCGGCGGTGCACATGTATTGCCGGATATTTTTGTTGGAAAAAATAGTTGACAACAAAATGTAATTATAATATACTTGCAAAGTATGCGAAGTTTATAAGTGCGTTTCGAACCAATGCCCCGGTAAGGAATGTGCTGAATATACATTAGTAAAGAAGATTATAAAAGAATAATTTAGGAGGTACCACGATGAAGAGCTTTATGGCAAGCCCATCAACAATAGAGAGAAAGTGGTATGTAGTTGACGCTACAGGACATACTTTAGGTCGTCTTGCATCAGAGATTGCAAGCATTTTAAGAGGAAAGAACAAGCCAACATTTACACCACACATTGATACAGGTGATTATGTAATAGTAGTAAACGCTGACAAGATCCAGGTAACTGGTAAGAAGTTAGATCAGAAGGTATACTACAACCACTCAGATTATGTAGGTGGTATGAAAGAGACAACTCTTCGTGAGAAGATGGCTAAGAAGCCAGAGGATGTTATCTACCTTGCAGTTAAGGGAATGCTTCCAAAGGGACCACTTGGCAGAGAGATGATCACAAAGCTTCACGTATACGCTGGTGCAGATCACAAGCATCAGGCACAGAAGCCAGAAGTATTAGAGATTAAGTACTAAGAAGGAGGAGATTAACAGATGGCTAAGACAACAAAGTTCTATGGAACAGGAAGAAGAAAAAGCAGTATCGCCAGAGTTTACATCACTCCAGGTACTGGTAAGATCGTTATAAACAAGAAGGATATGGATGAGTACTTTGGCCTTGATACACTCAAGGTTATCGTAAAGCAGCCACTCGTTGCTACAGGCACAGAGGGCAAGTACGATGTACTCGTTAACGTATGTGGTGGTGGTTTCACAGGTCAGGCTGGAGCTATCAGACATGGTATTTCAAGAGCACTCCTTGAGGTTGATGCTGAGTACAGACCAATCCTTAAGAAGGCTGGATACCTTACAAGAGATCCAAGAATGAAGGAGAGAAAGAAGTACGGTCTCAAGGCCGCTCGTCGTGCTCCACAGTTCTCAAAGAGATAATTTTTCAAGAACGAAGATATCAAGAAAAGCCCATTTTTCAAGGGTTACAGAAGTTGTGGAATGCTGTCAGATGTGTTGGAATTTACATCGAATGCAACACATATGCAGCAGGTATGCAACAAAGATATTGATATGTATAGGACATTTTTCAGTAGAAACACTGGGGAATGTCCTTTCTTAATTTAAATTCTATTAATCGCATCTACAAGCTCCTTTATATCAAAGTGGGTATACACTTTTTCGGTGAGTGTAATTGCACCAGAGTGCCCCACAATCTTTTTGATAATCGTCTGGTTAATACCAGCTTCTGCTAACATTGAGATACATGTGTGTCTGCAACAGTGCGGTGTACGATTAATACCTAGCTGTTCCATCAATGGCTTGAAATAGCTATCGTAGTAGTTTCTGTATTCAAAATGTTTTCCATCTTCTGTATGAAGTAAATATTCACATTCAGGGCAGGATTCATACCAAGCCTTGTAATATGGCAGAATTTTGTCTGCTATTGGAACTTTTTTGATGCCATTTTCTGTTTTACTAAAGAGACAATCCAATGGGAGATTAAGGCTGGTAATAGGACGGGGACAGTTGAGCAGATGGATGCCAATGTCGAGACTATGGCTAGGGATTTGCAGGAGATATTGAGGATTGGCGCGGAGCAGGAGAGATTGTGGGAGGTGTATAGTAAATAATATTGGGAATGGGAAACAGCTATTTAAGTGTCGATGAAATATATATTATTATCGACGGTTAGGAAAATATAAGTTGAAAACATACCGATATCGTGATATCCTATATGAAGATTGTTATATAAAATGGAGAGGACTGTATGAGTGTAGAATATAGCAAACTATGGGATATATTAAAAAATAGAAATATGAAGAAAATTGAATTGCAAAAGGCTGCGAAGATAAGTGGTAATATATTAGCACGATTGGGTAATAATGAGTATGTTTCTATGGAGACAATAGAAAAGATATGTAGAACCTTAGATTGTTCTGCTGATGATATTTTGCAATTTAAATAGCGAGGATTCTCTATGAGAAAAATGATATTAAGTTTTAGCTTCGAATGGTATGAACAGTTAAAATCAGGGGAGAAAATATATGAGCATAGGAAAAGATTCTGTAAAGAGCCAGTGGAAGCATATATATATATTGGATTGCCATATAGACAATTGGTTGCGATTGTTGAATTGGGAAAACCTGAAAATATCGAAGATTGGCTTGAAAAATACAGCTATGATGAAGAAGCAGTTGAAAGGATAAAAGATTATCTTACTAGAAATAAAGTTGCTATGCCGATATTTTCTTTTCAAGAAATAGAACCAATTGATATGCGTAGGATGGAGAAAGATATTTCTGGCTTTAGAGTGCCTATATCATATATGTTTCTAGATGATAAACCAGAGTTATTGAAATATATTGATTTAAGGACTAAATACAAAAATAAAAGAATAGAACATGATTTTACGCATATATCATCTAAAGATATATGTGTATGCTGAAAGGATGATAAAATGATTGATAAAGTATATGTTCCACCAATAAAGATACAGGGAATAAAAACAAAAATTGTTCCTCTTATTTCAGAAGTTGCGTGGGTAGATGATAATATTACTTGGATTGAGCCTTTTATGGGGTCTGGTGTTGTTGGATTAAATTTAGCACCTAAGCACGCGGTTTTTGCTGATACAAATCCGCATACTATAGCATTATATAATGCCATACAGAGTGGAAAAATCACATCATATGATGTTAGAGAATTTTTGGAGAAGGAGGGAAAGAAATTAGAAGAAAAAGACGAAAAGCATTATTATTATATTAGAGATAGATTTAATGAAGAGCATAATCCACTTGATTTTTTGTTTTTGAATAGAAGTTGTTTTAATGGAATGATTCGATTTAATCGAAATTATCAATTCAATGTTCCATATGGACATAAACCGAAGAGATTTGCAAAGGCATATGTTACAAAGATAGTGAATCAGGTTAAACGACTGGAAGATATATTTCCAGATGTCGATTGGAAATTTAAGTGCCAATCTTTTGAACAGACAATAAGCGAAGCTGATACTCAATCTTTTATATATTGTGATCCACCATATATTGGAAGACATGTTGATTATTATGATAGTTGGGATGAGAATCACGAGGTTAGATTACATGATGTGCTAGTAGATTCCGGAGCTCATTTTATGTTATCTACATGGGACAAAAACAAGTATAGAAAAAATGAGTATATCGACACAGTTTGGAAAGAATGTTGGAAGGTAAATCAAGAACATTTTTATCATGTTGGGGCAAAGGAATCTAATAGGAATTCGATGTTGGAAGCGCTTTTAATGAATTATAATCCACAAAATGTTCCAGCAATGAAAAAAAATGAGGAGTCATATATCCAGATGTCTTTTTTGGATGAAGTGGCAAATGCTTAGCAATATACGAGGAGGAATGAAATGGGATTAGACTTTATAAGGTTATTTAACAAGAAGTTAGAAGAAAAAGATATTGATTGGGAAGTCAGTGCATTAGCATCTCCAGATGGAAAGCTGTTTTCACTTGGAAGTGATTCAAAACTTATTGGACGAATTTTCGAGTTGATTTCGTACAATATTTTACAAGAAATAGCAGATGAGAATGGACTGATTTTATATCCATCTCAACAGCAAACAGTATATCCAGATTTTACATTAATGAAAAGTGAAGCGGATACAGAAAAAATTGCTGTTGATATAAAGACTACATACAGAAAGTTTTTGAAGAATGGACAGCCATCGGGATATGTGTTTACATTAGGTTCTTTTGCTTCATATATGCGAGATGGGAAGAAAAATATTTCATTTCCATATGACCAATATGCAAAGCATTATGTAATTGGTTTTGTATATACTAGAAATGACAATGCTTCAGAAGGTCAAATGTTTGATATTAAGGATTTGGGTAAGTTGCCAGTGCCATACAAAGATGTAGAGGTATTTGTACAAGAAAAATATAAAATATCAGGTGATAAGCCAGGAAGTGGAAATACAGAAAATATCGGTTCTTTTAAAACAAATAGAATGGAATATTTAGTAAATGGAGAAGGTCCATTTTCCGGGTTAGGAATTGACATATATGAAGATTATTGGGCTGGATATAAGAAGTATAGAGGAGAGTTGACATATACTTCGTTAGATGGATATTTTGATGTTCAAGAAGAACAAGGAAATGACATTGCAAGATTAAAAAGAAATTATGAATATTGGAAAAAGACGCACAAATAATTTTCTATATAGATATACTACTGGTTAGATAGTGTATGCTATTAATTCCATGCTAATCGGGTATCAGTATTATACTGCAAAGTGTGTTTGGTTATGAACTAATAAAAAAGAGGGAGTTAAGCTCAATCAAAATTTGAAGATACTGATGTGAAAAAGATGATGTATAAATAATTAGGAGATGAGAAATATGAATGATGATGAACAGTGCCCTGTATGTGGTAGAAGAAGAATATTAAAGAAAGTATGCTATGATCCTAATTCGGTTTTTTACGAATGTCCAGTTTGTGGACAATATGAATATTCAATGGAGAATAGTACATATGAAGAATTAGATTATAATGAATTAGCACCATTTTTATTTTATGAGGGGTTTAGAAATAAGCAAGGCAGAGTAGAACACAGGTATTATTCTACAAAATCAAGAGAAAGTTGTGATACATATACAACAGAATTCAGAAATGGTAATAACATTGCTGGAATGCCGGTTCATATGGATCAAGATATTATTTCATTGTGGTTTCCAAAAAGTTTTTCTCAAAAAATAGATATGATTTTGCTTAAATTAAATGAATTGACAGATTTTGTTGGTCAGGACATAATGCTAGATGTTCCATCTTTTTTAAGTTGTATGTTTGTAAGAAGATTTAATCCGGATAGTGGGGAAAAATTAGATGATAAAGAATTAGTAAATCAAGCATTATATATGACGGCATATTTGTATGAAATAGGATATATTCAAGGGATAAATTGTGTAAATGGTGATGTCTCAAGCGAAGAGAGTTATTACGGAGGGATTTCAATTACTCCTAAGGGTTATGACAGAATAGATAAATTACAAAAAAATAGTGATGATGGAAAAGATGTATTGGTGGCAATGAGATTTGGGAATGAAACTAGTAAATTAAGAGAAGCAATTAGAAAAGGCGTTTTTGATGCAGGATATCATGCAGTATTTATTGACGAAGTTGAACACAATGGGTTTATAACACCAGAGTTATTAAACAGAATTAGTAAGAGTCGATTTGTTGTAGCTGATTTAACGCATAAAAATAATGGAGCCTACTTTGAAGAAGGATATGCAATGGGACTAGGGAAAAACGTAATTCAATTATGTAAAAAAGGTGTTGAATTACATTTTGATATAGCACAGGTCAATACGATTATGTGGGAAAAGGAAGATGATATTCCATTACGATTGAAGAACCGAATAGAAGCAACAATAAAGTAACCTATATAAGATAAATGATAAAGAGTGGGAGGAGTAAAAGAATTGAAAGAAATATTAAATACGTTATTGGTTTCATGCGTACCTGCTATTATTACAGGAATAATTTCTTATTTGACGGCAAATAAGAAAGTTAAAGCAGAAATTGCAACATTACAAGAAAGCAATAAGCATGAGATAGAAAAGCTAATGAAGCAACATGAGGTTGATATTGAATCATTAAAAGAAAAACATCAGCTTGAAACTGAGAAATGTGAGCAGGAGCATAAACATAAAATTGAAATAATGCAGATTGAACACAAAAATGCTCTTGAAAGCAACGAAAAACAGCAAAGTGATGCGGCAATGTTTAGTGTGATGACTGATATAATTAAGGAACCGCAAAAATTACAAGGATTACTGGAACTTGCCAATAATCCTATATTCAAAAATAAGTGAGGATAAACTTTTTTACACATTCCAATCCTCATCCATAGCATCAGCCCAAGCCTGCAACTCGCAATCAAGAGCAAGTGCAGCATACATAAGTGGATTATCAATTGCAAGGTTATCAATAAGCCTTTGTGAGTTAGGTGTAGTATGGAGATTCTTTTTAGCTTCAGCACAGGATAAGAATAGAAGTGTATTATCAGCAAAAGCAATGTCAATTCCATTCTTGTATTGGTTGTAGTAAGCAAAATGTATTTTCATAGTAGTAGTCCTTTTTTGCTAAAGTAATGAGTAGCTCTGGGAATGTGTGGGCAGCCAACCGCATACAACACATATGCAACACTGCCATACACAAATCCTCTATTTATGGGCTTTTCTCGTTCTCAAAACGTTAACAAAGAGATAATTATATATCATTTCAGATATATCAAGAACCCGCAGAAGTCCAACGCTTTTGTGGGTTCTTTTTTTCAGAACTTTTGAGATTCAGATTAGGAGGAACAAAAGATATGGTGACATTATTGTCGAAGTTGTGGATCAAATCAGATAATTATAAGGATAGCAAGGTGAGGGAGAAATATGGTGTTCTTTGCGGAGCTGTTGGTATATTTTTGAATGTATTATTGTTTCTGGGAAAATTCTTCGCTGGATTACTTTCGGGTGCCATCTCGATCACGGCGGATGCGTTCAACAATTTATCAGATGCAGGAAGCTCGTTTATATCTATGATAGGCTTTAAGTTATCTGGCAGAAAACCGGACCCGGATCATCCGTTTGGACATGGAAGAATAGAGTATATATCGGGCTTATTTGTAGCAGTCATGATCATATTGATGGCCTACGAGCTTATTAAAGATTCAATCGGAAAGATCCTACATCCGGAACTTCCAAAATTCAGCAGTCTAGTTGCCGTTATACTCGTTGTTTCAATTGGAGTAAAGATATATATGTATTTCTACAACAGGAGTATAGGCAGAAAGATAGAGAGTGCGACCATGATAGCGACGGCGAAAGACAGTTTATCTGATACATTTTCCACAATGGTTGTTCTTGCATCTGCACTTGCTGCTCATTTCTGGAAAATACCTATAGATGGATATTGCGGGTTATTGGTGGGCGTAATGATACTCATAGCTGGCATCACTGCAATGAAGGATACGGTCAGCCCCTTGCTTGGTCAGGCACCGGAACCAGAGCTTGTGGACGAGATCGAGAAGATCGTGAGGTGTGATAAAAGGATCCTTGGTATTCATGATCTTGTGGTCCATGATTATGGACCTGGCAGACTTATGGTTAGTCTGCACGCAGAAGTTCCTTATAAGGAAGATATTCTTGAACTGCATGATCTGATCGATCAGATAGAATTCTCTCTCAGAAAAAAATTAAATTGTGAGCCTGTCATTCACATGGATCCGATAGTAGATGACGATGAGGAGACAAATGCTGCGAAAGCGCGGATCACTGAAATTATAGAATCACTTAATAAGGATAGCAGAAAAAATGAAAATGTTCAGTTTCACGACTTTAGAATGGTAAAGGGTTCAACACATTCCAATCTGATTTTTGATGTGGTTTTGCCACATGGATATCAAATGTCAGAAGAACAGATAATATCCTATATCAAGGAAAAAGTTAGTGAGTACAATAAAAATTACTATTGTGTGATACATATTGATAGAGCATATGTAAAATAATTCCAGATGGTGAGCATCCTGACCACAGAATAGTAAGACCTTCTGTGGTTATTATTATTACATAATACATAATACATTTACAGGCATTTCCTCAATCTTAGGTTTGACTTTACCATGATAAACTGTTACTATGTTACCGTGTTATGCCCTAATAGGGCTTATATATCATGCAGATGCCCGGTGTAGTGTGTTTCATGCATCTGCCAAGTATATTTAAGGATATTTCAGGAGGAAAGAAGTATGAAAAAGTTATTATCACTGCTCTTAGTGGCAGCAATGGGACTTTCACTGGTTGGATGTGGCGGATCTGATAACGGATCTAAGAGTGAGTCAAAGAGTGATCTGGAGTATGTAAAGGATAAGGGAACTCTCGTTGTCGGCGTTACAGACTTCGCACCGATGGATTACAAGGATGAGTCAGGCAACTGGATCGGATTTGACGCAGATATGGCATCAGCATTTGCAGAGAGCCTTGGCGTAAAGGCAGAGTTCGTAGAGATAGACTGGGATAACAAGATCATGGAGCTTGACGGCAAGACCATCGACTGTGTATGGAATGGTATGACACTTACAGATGAGGTTACAAGCTCAATGGCATGTTCAGATGCATACTGCAACAATGCTCAGGTAGTTATCGTGCCAAATGATAAGGCAGACAAGTATCAGACAGTAGACAGCATCAAGGAGCTTACATTTGCTGTAGAGGCAGGAAGCGCAGGCGAGGATCAGGCCAAGGCGCTTGGTCTCAACTATACAGCGGTAAAGGCACAGGCAGATGCACTCATGGAGGTTGCAGCTGGAACATCGGATGCAGCGATCATTGATTCACTCATGGCAGCAGCTATGGTTGGCGAGGGAACAGGTTATGACAAGCTCACATATACCGTAGGTCTTAACAGTGAGGAGTATGGCGTTGGTTTCAGAAAAGACTCAGATCTTGTAGCTGAGCTCAACAAGTTCTTTGCAGACAGTAAGGCTGACGGCTCAATGGAGAAGTGTGCTGAGACATATAAGGTACAGGCTGCACTTGCAAAGTAATAGATAAGATGTAATTAGTATTTTTACCATCACTTAGAGAGAAAAATTATTATGGATTTGTTTTTTGAACAGCTCCCGGTCGTACTTGGAGCTCTTAATACAGGATTTATACAGACATTAAAATTGTTCTTCGTGACATTGCTTGGTGCATTTCCGCTTGGACTTCTTATAGCACTCGGTTCCATGTCAAAGTTTAAACCACTCAGCTATCTTATGAAGTTCATCGTATGGATAGTGAGAGGTACACCACTTATGATACAGCTGCTCATCATATATTATTTCCCGGGACTTGTATTCCACAACCCGGTATGGGGCGGCGGCGAAGGCGGAAGATTTGTTGCGGCATCGGTGTCATTCATAGTGAACTATGCCTGCTATTTCTCAGAGATTTACCGTGGAGGTATTCAGGGTATTCCTGTAGGACAGGAGGAGGCCGGACTTGTGCTTGGCATGACTCCAAAGCAGATATTCTTCAAGGTCAAGCTTTTGCAGATGATAAAGAAGATAGTTCCGGCGATGTCCAACGAGATCATAACTCTGGTCAAGGATACGTCCCTTGCCCGTATCATCGCACTTCAGGAGATAATCTGGGCAGGACAGGCATTCATGAAGGGTTCACAGGGAATCTCTGGTGCGATATGGCCACTCTTCTTCTGCGCATTCTACTATCTGATATGGAATGGCGTACTCACAGTTTTACTTGGCAAATTAGAGAAGAAACTTGATTTTTTTAGATAGGAGGAGCCGCAATGAACGCAGTTCATACTCGGAATCGGCTCTGACAACCTGCCCCGCTGCGGAGCAGAGGGGCGATACATATTAAATAGGAGGAGCCGCAAATGGCTATATTAGAGGTTGAACATATAAAAAAGAAGTTTGGCAAGACAGATGTGCTCAAGGATATAAGCTTTTCTCTGGAGCAGGGCGAGGTCCTTTCTATCATAGGATCATCAGGAAGTGGAAAGACAACACTTCTTCGCTGTCTGAACTTTCTGGAGATGCCGGACAATGGAGTTATCCGTGTAAATGATGAGATCCTGCTTGACACTGACAAGCCGGAGACACTCAAGGAGTCGGAGGTGCGCAAGAAGAGACTGCATTTTGGACTTGTGTTCCAGTCATTTAATCTCTTTCCACAGTACACTGCGCTTCAGAACGTAATGCTTGCAAGAGAGCTTCTTGCAAAGGAGAGACCGGATTTCAAAGTAAATAAGAAGAATATACTCGATGAGATAAGAGTTCAGGCAGAGGAACTTCTACGCCAGATGGGACTTGAGGACAGAATGAACAACTATCCTCACCAGCTTTCAGGCGGACAGTGCCAGCGAGTTGCTATAGCAAGGGCGCTTGCGTTGCAGCCGGACATCCTGTGTTTCGATGAACCTACATCGGCTCTTGATCCGGAGCTCACAGGAGAGGTACTTAAGGTTCTCAGAAACCTTGCGGACAAAAAGACGACCATGATAATTGTTACCCATGAGATGGCATTTGCAAAGGATGTTGCAAGTCAGGTCATATTCATGGACGATGGATATATACTTGAGCAGGGAAGACCTGATCAGGTATTTGACAATCCGAAGATGGAGAGGACAAAACAGTTCCTTTCATCATATTCATAAAAGATGTATAAGATCCCGGTGTATCGACAGGAATCGATATTTCGGGATTTTTTTATGGAGTTGATGACTATATCACAAAGCCGTTTGATCTGGATGAGCTGCTTGTCAGGGTGGAATCCGTTCTTGGACGATGCGATAGAGACTGTAGACGTGGACGTGGCGGCACTCTGACATAGATTCGGACGATGAGATAGATGTGGATATGATATTCGATGCGTTCTGCCGTGGAAAGTCCAGACAGAAGGAGGGCGCAGGGCTGGGACTTTACATAGTAAGGTGCCTTGCAGACAAGCTGGGACATGAGGTGAGCGCGGAGGTTGCCGGCGAGGTATTTACTATAAATATATCTATGTCGACTGACCGAGATTAAAAATAACTTGGTCATGGCAATGTATTATGGCATGTGTATGAAAAATTAATACAGAAACAGCAAAGACACTAAATGCCGCTTGCCCAATATCAGACGGGCAGGCAGAATTTGGTGTCTTTTTTGATGGAGGACAGAAGCATGCTAAAAACAATGGGACAATAAATCCGGCAATGCGTTCTACTTCATGTCACATGAAAACATATCAGCAATCCATTCCCATAGCCGTGGCTTTGGTGGCCTGCGTCTCCCCCCTGGGATGATGTGGTGGGGCATAGATGGATGAGAGCTTTAGTGGATTATTGCCGATGTTGATGATGTTGTGCCATGTGCCGGCTGGTATACATACGCATTCTCCTGCACAAAGATTCTGACGGAAGCACAGTTCGTTCGGGCAGCAGCCCATCCTGACTGAACACTGTCCCTGTTCGATCCTGATGATCTGATCGGTATTTTCATGAATTTCCAAACCTACATCGGAGCAGGCAGGTATACACATGACGGTCATCTGCATGAAACAGCCGGTCCATACGGTTTCGCGATAATTGTGGTTCTGTAAAGCTTTCTCCCGGATATCTATAGTGCATATGTTGTCATGACAGTCAGGTCTGTTCGGAGAACAATTATTGTAGCATTTCATAGGATAGCCCTTTCAGATTTAATAGTTGTTCTATTTATAGTATTCAAAAAGGTTAGAATATGACAAAAATTATACATTTTTATGTAGTCTGGAGGGAGAGCCACATATAGAAAATGCAAAAAGTGATAAAAAAATTGAAATTAGTATTGACTTTTTGTACATAAACAACTAATATAATATACATCAGATGGAAACGATTCCAGAAACGTTTCCGAAAAAACAAAGTAACCATTAAGTATCTCGTATAGGAGATGCCTGAAGGAAAAATTTTTATTATTTTATGGGAGGAACCAATATGAACAAGAAAGGTATTGCAGCACTTGGACTGTCACTTATGATGGCAGGTACCATGTTGACAGGATGTGGCTCAGGAGATTCAGATGGAGCAGGAAAGAAGGCAGATGCAAAGGGCTCTGTATATTATCTGAACTTCAAGCCGGAGCAGGATGCACAGTGGCAGGAGCTTGCTAAGGTGTACACAGAAGAGACAGGCGTTGATGTTACGGTAGTTACAGCAGCTTCTGGTCAGTATGAGACTACTCTTAAGAGTGAGATGGGTAAGTCAGAATCACCTACCCTGTTCCAGGTAAATGGACCGGTTGGTCTTGCTTCTTGGAAGGACTATTGTTATGATCTTGGATCATCACAGGTGTATAAAGAACTCACATCTGAGGACTTTGCACTTAAGGATGGCGATAAGGTCGCAGGAATCGGATATGTTATAGAGTCATACGGAATCATTTACAACAAAGAGCTTTTAAGCAAAGCTGGATACACAGAGGATGATATCAAATCATTTGCAGACCTCAAGAAGGTGGCAGAGGATATAACAGCTAACTCAGACAAATTAGGATTCTCAGCATTTACATCAGCTGGAATGGACGGATCATCAGATTGGAGATTCAAGACACATCTTGCAAATCTTCCAATCTACTATGAATACAAGGCTGATGGAATCGATACTACAGATGCGATCAAGGGTACATATCTTGATAATTACAGAAATGTATGGGATCTGTACATCAACAACTCAACAACCGATCCAAAGCAGCTCAGCACAAAGACTGGTGATGATGCGGTTGCAGAGTTTGTTTCAGGACAGGCAGTATTTTATCAGAATGGTACATGGGCATACTCAGATGTATCATCACTTGGCGATGACAACCTCGGAATGCTCCCTATCTATATCGGAGTAGATGGTGAGGAGAATCAGGGACTCTGTACAGGAAGTGAGAATTACTGGTGTGTAAATGCTAAGGCTTCAGAGGAAGATATCCAGGCAACTCTTGACTTCATGGAGTGGTGTGCTACAGATGATGTCGCACTTAAGGCAATCTGTGGTTCAGAGGGTGCTATGCCATCAGGAGCTGATGGAATGGGATTTGTAACACCATTCAAGAAGAACATTGAGTCAACAAACCTTCTTGTAAACATTGCAAATGAGTATGTAGCAGAGGGCAAGACACCTGTAAGCTGGAACTTCACAACAATGCCATCAGAGCAGTGGAAGAACGACCTCGGATCAGCACTTACAACATATGCGGCAGATCAGACAGATGCCAACTGGGATCTTGTAAAGAGCGCATTTGTAGACGGATGGGCTAAAGAGGCTGCTGCAGCAAAGTCAAAATAAAACATATTAACAAATAAACAATAGTACACAACCCCAAAATAAAAAAACATCACAAAATAAACCCAACTTAAAATATGAATAAAGTCCTGCAAGCTGCAGGACACCAGGAAGGCTAACAGCTTTGCAAAGGCAGCTCATACCCGGAGGTGCCAGACTAGAGATGGATATGTATTCATATGCAAATATGTCTACATATCCATTTTTAGACTCAAAAGATATTGGAAAGAAAATTGATATGCAACAGAGTGGAGGTTATCAAAAAAATTATGGAGAAAACGATAAAAAGATATTGGCCGGTGTTTCTGATACCGACAATGGCTGCGTTTGTTATAGGATTTATCGTGCCATTTGCCGAGGGAATATATCTGTCCTTCTGTAAGTTCACGACCATAAGGGACGCTGAATTTGTAGGATTACAGAATTATATAGACGCATTCAAGGACGCAACATTCCCGGATGCATTTAAGTTTACAACATTATTTGCGATTGTCACACTTGTGCTTATAAATGTTCTTGCATTTCTTGTGGCACTGGCACTTACACAGAAAATCAAAGGAACTAATATATTCAGAACGATATTCTTTATGCCGAATCTTATAGGTGGTATCGTACTTGGATATGTATGGCAGCTTATATTTGATGCCATATTCTCAAAGTTTGACACAGCCCTGAAACTCAATGAAGTCCTCGGTTTCTGGGGACTGGTTATACTTGTGTGCTGGCAGCAGATAGGATATATGATGATCGTTTATATTGCAGGACTTCAGGCAATACCTGAAGACATTCAGGAAGCGGCCATGATTGATGGCGCAAATAGAACACAGAGACTTTTCAGAGTTACGATCCCGAACATGATGCCATCCATAACTATATGTACATTCCTCACAATAACCAACTCGTTCAAACTGTTTGACCAGAACCTGGCACTCACAGGAGGCGAGCCTCTTCATAAGACAGAGATGCTTGCGCTCAATATATATGAGACGTTTTATGGAAGAGTAGGATATGAGGGAGTAGGTCAGGCCAAGGCAGTCATATTCTTTATACTGGTAGTAGCGATAGGACTCATACAGCTTAGGCTTACAAGATCAAAGGAGGTGCAGCAGTAATGGCAAAGATACAGAAAACGGCAAATACAGCGGATAAAAAACCGGTATACAGAGTGAAAGGAAAACCGACGGCTATGGGAATTCTGGCTACTTTATTCTTTACCATTATTTCCATAATATTTGTTTCACCGATAATAATCGTAATTATAAACTCTCTGAAAGCCAAGACGTTTATCAGTCTGGAGACATTTGAACTGCCAAATGAGCACAGCTACATAGGCCTGGACAATTATAAAACGGCTATAACACAGTATGATTTCATAAAGGCAGTGGGCTGGACAGTTGTGATAACGGTTCTCTCAGTAGCAGCAATTCTACTGTTCTGCTCTATGACAGCCTGGTATATAACCAGAGTCAAGAATATGGTGACAAAGATCATATATCTGCTCTGCGTGTTCTCTATGGTAATACCTTTCCAGATGGTTATGTTTACTTTGGCTGGAACTGCGGATGCACTTCACCTTACTACTCCATGGGGAATCGTGATCGTGTATCTTGGATTTGGAACAGGTCTTGCAGTATTCATGTTCTGCGGATTTATCAAGTCCATTCCTTTGGAGGTCGAGGAGGCTGCGATGATAGATGGATGTACGCCGCTCAATACATTTTTCAGGGTTGTTATCCCTATCATGAAACCTACTTACATATCTGTAGGAATACTTGAGGCTATGTGGATATGGAATGATTTCCTTCTGCCATATCTGGTACTCGACATCAAGAAATACAAGACGATATCTATAGTTGTTCAGTATATGAAGGGCAGCTACGGAAGAGTAGATATGGGAGCGATCATGGCGTGTCTTGTTATGGCGATCATTCCAGTTGTTGTATTCTACCTCTGTGCACAGAAGTACATCATCAAGGGTGTTGCAGCCGGTGCTGTAAAGGGATAGTAAGATAAAATACTATTAAGTGTAAAAAAACAGGCGGTTGTGAGATTCTCAGCCGCCTGAAATTGGTTAAAAGGAGAGATTTCAGATGGAAAGATCAGCAGGAATACTGCTTGCTATATCAAGCCTCCCGTCAAAGTATGGAATTGGAAGTTTCTCGAAAGAGGCATATCGTTTTGTCGACTGGCTCAGAGCTGCACATCAGAGTTATTGGCAGATACTTCCTATGGGACCTACGGGATATGGGGATTCACCGTATCAATCGTTTTCGACATTTGCGGGAAATCCATATTTTATAGATCTTGATACACTTGTGGATCAGGGACTGCTCACAGACCGCGAGTGCAGAGAGAGAGACTGGGGCGACGATGGCAGGTATGTGGATTATAGAACAATATATGAAGGAAGATATCCAATCCTGAGAAAATCATATGAGAGATGGAAAATGACTGACAGCATGGAGTTTTCTTTGTTCATGGACGAGAACAAAGAGTGGATATATGATTATTCACTATTTATGGCTGTAAAGGATTCGCTTGGTGGAATTCCGTGGACAGAGTGGCCACAGGATATAAGAAACAGGCAGCCTGATGCAGTGCAGAAAATGCAGGTTGAGCTTGCGGAGGAGATACATTTTCAGCAGTACATGCAGTATTTGTTCTATACTCAATGGAATGCACTAAAGAGCTATGCCAACAAGAACCATATAAGGATCATAGGAGATATCCCAATCTATGTAGCCATGGACAGCGCAGATGTGTGGGCACACCCGGAGCTTTTCAGGCTGGATGAGGACAGATGTCCATATGAGGTTGCCGGATGTCCGCCTGATGGATTTTCGGAGACCGGACAGCTGTGGGGCAATCCAATATATGACTGGGAGCTGAATAGGCAGACCGGTTACAGCTGGTGGATAGCCAGAATGAGACACAGCTATAAGCTTTATGATGTAGTCCGGATTGACCATTTCAGAGGCTTTGATGAATATTATGCCATTCCATATGGGGAGGAAACAGCTGTGAATGGCAAGTGGAAAAAGGGTCCTGGGATGGATCTGTTTAGGAATATAGAAAAAGCACTGGGTAAGAGAGATGTCATTGCCGAGGATCTTGGTTTTGTGACTGATTCGGTCAGAAAACTTGTTCATGATTCCGGATTTCCGGGAATGAAGGTTGTGGAGTTTGCCTTTGATGTGAGAGACACCGGGGCGGCATCTGACTATCTTACACATAATTATATACGAAATTGTGTTGTATATACGGGAACCCATGACAATGAGACCCTTATTGGCTGGTGGAGCAGTATAGATCAGAGAGCCAGAGATATGGCGCGGGATTATATGGCAGCTCATTATACACCGGACCGTCTGATCAACGTTCCATTTATCACGCTTGCTATGAGAAGTATTGCAGATCTCTGTATTATACCGATGCAGGATTATTTGGGGCTCGACAATAAATCGAGGATGAATAAGCCATCTACAGTTGGCGATAACTGGAGGTGGCGCACGATATCCGATGATATGGATGATGACCTTGCTGAGGAGATTGGCAGACTTACACTGATGACCGGGAGAAGCAAGATGTGAAAAAGTACTCTTAAAAAATAAATATCGGGAATGATAAGTTGAGTATTTTCTTGATCTCCACATAACAGGATAATATAATTATTGGGAATAAAAGAGAAAAGTGGGATACAGCTTATGACAATAAAGGATATTGCACGTATATCAGGTTATGGTATCGGAACCGTGTCCAGAGTGATAAACAATCAGACAGGAGTCAGTGATGCTGCCCGGGAGAAGATACTCAGGGTTGTAGAGGAAAACGGCTTTGAGCCGAACGTCAACGCTAGACACCTCAAGATGTCATCGAAATCGGCGGTTGTAGTCATCATAAAAGGAAATCAGAACATGCTGTTTGCGGATATAGTAGAGCGTATACAGAGCCAGCTTGCGGGATATGATGAAGACGTCATAGTGGAGTACATAGACGAGGATGGTGATGAGATAGAATATGCCATCAAACTGATCCGGAGTGTGAATCCAAAGGGAATCATGTTTTTGGGTGCCAATCTTGCACTTTTTGATGAGCGTGTGAAAGAGTTTGAGATTCCGGGAGTCATAATCACGACTGGCGGAGAGATTCTTGCAAATGACAACATATCCTCCATAACGATAGATGACACGGCAGCGACATACGATATGACAAGGTATCTTCTTGAAAAAGGCCACAGGCACATAGGAGTCATCGGAGGGCAGGTGTCCGAGAAACAGATAAGTTTCAATAGATATGAAGGCTGCAAGCGGGCTATAGACGAGTGGCAGCATGATGACAGGGCGGAGTTTACATATATTCCGTGCAGATATTCTATGAAGGCGGGGTATGAGGCTACAAAACGTCTATTGAAGGATCACCCGGAGGTTACAGCAGTCATGGCTCTCAGTGATATGATAGCGATCGGCGCCATGCGGGCGGCTGCTGATATGGACAAACATATTCCGAAAGAGCTGTCAGTTACAGGATTTGATGGAATAGAGATGGCAGGATACTGTGTACCAAGACTTACAACAATAAAGCAGAATACAGAGATCATGGCATCAAGGAGTGTTGACATCATGCTCAAGCATATAAATTATGCAGCGGCTGGTGAACATGAGATAGTGCCATATTCCCTGATAGAGGGTGAAAGCGTTAAGAGCATCGGCTAGGATTCAGGGAAAATCTTTTTAATTAAGTTTGAATTCGCCTTATACTGGTATATTATATATCAGTATAGGGCGAATTTTTTATGAGATAAAAGTTTGGGCAAGGCTCTGAGATTTGTATAGAGTATTTATCACAGTTTGGAGATGAGAAGATGGATCAGAATATAGAATCGGAAATATCAGAAAAACGAAAAATATGTAAAGTGCTTAAGGTGCTTAAGATTGTTTCTTTTATAGGAATATTTGCGTCATTTGTTGCATTTATGGTGGCATCAAGAAATGGTTGTGAATTAGACTCTGCTTGGCTGCTGATTCCGGCTTTGTTTGTAGGCGGATTTTTCCTGTTCTCATATATGGAGACAAATAAACTTAAAGACCTCAAGGAACTCATGGGACAGTATGTTGTACGGAGTGTCCTTGGAGAGCGCTTGCAGGTGATTGAATACATGCCAAATGGATATACAAATGAGGCATTTTTACATAATTGTCCGATTCTTCCTTCATTTAATAATATGGATGGTTCTGACTTTATACATGGAATATACAGGGGAGTGGAATTTACATTCAGTGATCTCACACTCAGAACAGAAACAAAGGGTTCACCGGACGGCGAGTTCCCTGGCGATAATGTTGTTAATTTTAAAGGTCAGCTCATAACGGCTACTTCCCACAAGAATGTTAATGGTTTTGTACATATCCAGGAGAGAATTAGTCCAAGAATGAAAAACGAAAAGAAAAGTGGCATATTATCAAGAGTATTGGATTCTGAGAATTCACGTAACAGTTTTATGACGGGCAACGCGTTATTTGATAACAGGTTCGATATATTTGCCTCTGACAGCCAGCTTGCTTTGAGGGTATTGACACCACAGCTTATGCAGGAACTTATGGGACTTGAAGGACTTATGGAGATACAGATCGCTGGCAATATGGTGGCAGTAGCGATAAAGAATGACAGAGATTTATTTGAACTTAGTAACAATGGCAGGGATAATGGTGACATGGAGGAGTATCGTCAGAAATTTAGGGATGAACTTTCCGATATTTTGAAAGTTATTGATGTCTTTGGTATGAATACAGATCTTTTTCAGTAGTTGGTTAAATGATAGAAGGTTTATATACAGTGAGAATGTGTTAAATGTAGGAAATAACCGGAAAGATCATAGGATACGATACCCTGACCGGCAGAACCAACATTCCGGGTTATGCACATCCCACGGTGGGGTACATTGATCCATACAGCGGTGAGCCGGATTCTTATATGGTAAATCAGGAGATAAACAGAAAGAAACATTCTATCGGTAGCGAGTATAAACTTTTATACTCTAGGGAAAAGAGAACGGCCTATGAGAAGAAGTCAAACAAGGTGTACAGAGAGATGGAGGTTTGCTTTTTCGGACTGGCTGTGCTGATCTTCATTGCGGGGATAGTGAAGTTGGCGATGAAGGTATTGTAATCACCGCCGATACTATGCTAATATAGATATGTTTGCGAAAATGACAAATTTTTATCACTTCAGGAGGAAAACAATGGGTGGATTTTTTGGCGTAGCGGCAAAAGATGATTGTGTGTTTGATCTGTTCTTTGGAATAGACTATCATTCACATCTTGGAACAAGGCGCGGAGGCATGACAGTGTATGGAGATAAGGGATTTGACAGATCCATACACAATATCGAGAATGCTCCATTTAGAACAAAGTTCGACAAAGATATGCAGAACATGAAGGGCTATTTTGGAATAGGATGTATATCCGATTATGAGCCACAGCCACTCATAGTGCGTTCACATCACGGAACATATGCTCTGACAACTGTCAGCAAGATCAACAATGTTGACGAGATATCCAAGGAGATATTTGATCAGGGACATTCACATTTCCTTGAGATGAGCGGAGGGGATATCAACAGCACAGAGCTGGTGGCAGCCCTTATCAACCAGAAGGATAATCTGATAGATGGAATAAGATATGCGCTGGAGAAGATAGACGGTTCTCTGTCACTCCTGCTCATGAACCAGAATGGAATATATGCAGCCAGGGATATGCATGGAAGAACTCCTGTGGTCATAGGCAAGAAGGATGGTGCATTCTGTGCGTCATTTGAGAACTTTGCCTACAAGAACCTTGGCTATCATGACTATAAAGAACTCGGCCCTGGTGAGGTTGTCGTACTCACACCGTCCAACTGCGTGACGCTTGTGCAGCCGGGCAAGGACATGAAGATATGTACATTCCTGTGGGTATACTATGGTTACCCTGCAAGTTCATACGAGGGTATGAGCGTAGAGCAGATGAGATACAACTGCGGAGCCAGCATGGCAAAGAGAGATAACGTTAAGCCTGATATCGTAGCCGGAGTTCCGGATTCAGGAACAGCGCATGCAGTCGGCTATGCAAATGAGTCTGGAATACCTTTCTCAAGACCATTTATCAAGTACACACCGACATGGCCACGTTCATTTATGCCGACCATACAGAGCCAGCGTAATCTCATAGCCAAGATGAAGCTTCTGGCAGTTGAGGATCTTATAAAGGATAAGAGCCTTCTGCTCATAGACGATTCCATCGTGCGTGGAACACAGCTCAGAGAGACAACCGAGTATCTGTTTGACAGCGGTGCCAAGGAAGTGCACATCAGACCTGCATGTCCACCACTTGTATACGGATGTAAATACCTTAACTTCTCAAGATCATCATCAGAGATGGATCTTATAACAAGAAGAGTTATCGAGAGACTTGAGAACGGAAATGTGACAGATGAGGTACTTCAGGAGTACACAGATCCTGATTCAGAGAAGTATGAGAAGATGGTTGATGAGATCTGCAAGGAGCTGCATTTCACATCACTCAGATTCAACAGACTTGACGATATGCTTGAGGCGTGCGGAGTTGAGAAGTGCAAGCTCTGTACATACTGCTGGGATGGCAAGGAGTAAGCTGCGGATGACGGCGATGCCATATGCAGCAGACAGTAGCATATATAAAAATAGCTTATTTGTAATACTAAGAAAAATGGTGACAGGGATATGGCATTAGAAAACTCAAAAGAAACTTCAAATGAAATCACAATAGAAGAGATACAGGAACTGGATAAGGATTCATATCTGATAGTTGACATCAGGGATGAAGTTGAGATATCCCACGGAGCCATCCCGGGTGCGATGGCAGTCCAGACGGACAGGCTGATGCCAGAGAATCTGGCGGAGACAGCCAGTGAGATATTCCCGGTTGAGAAATATATGCCCGGGGACAACTCAAAGGGAAAGAAACTCATCATCTGCTGCACCCACGGAACCAACAGCATTCCGCTGGCGGAGAGACTTACAGAGCTGGGATACGATGCGGTGAGCCTCAAAGGCGGATATATATCATGGCTGCTCTACACCATGGGCAAGCAGGAACAGACTGATATATGTGCCGATGTTGAGAAGAGCCTCCGCAAGAAGTTCCACAAGAAGATATGGTGCAACTTCACAAAGGCCATCAACAGATATGAGCTGGTGAAGGAGGGCGACAGGATAGCCGTATGTATATCGGGCGGCAAGGATTCCTTCCTCATGGCAAAGTGTTTTCAGGAGCTGAAAAGGCACAACAAGTTCCCATTTGAACTCAAGTTCATAGTTATGGATCCGGGTTACAGCCCGGCAAACCGCAAGGTCATAGAGGATAATGCCAGGATGCTGAACATCCCTATCCAGATATTTGAGTCTGATATATTTGATTCAGTGTATAACGTAGAGAAGTCGCCGTGTTATCTCTGTGCAAGAATGAGACGAGGCCATCTGTACAGCTATGCGAAGGAGCTTGGCTGTAACAAGATAGCTCTTGGACACCACTACGATGATGTCATAGAGACCATACTCATGGGTATGCTCTATGGAGCGCAGATGCAGACCATGATGCCGAAGCTCCACAGCACCAATTTTGAGGGAATGGAACTAATCAGACCTCTCTATATGGTGAGAGAGGACGACATCAAGGCGTGGAGAGATTACAACGAGCTTCATTTCATACAGTGCGCATGTAAGTTCACTGACACATGCACAACATGTAACAATGAGGAGACGAAGTCCAAGCGTCAGGAGATCAAGCAGCTTATAGCGACACTCAAGAAGACAAATCCGTTTGTGGAGGGCAACATATTCAAGAGTGTGGAGAATGTCAATATCGATACCCTTATAGAGTACAAGCAGGGAGGCGTGAGACACAGCTTTCTTGATACCTACGATGAGAAGAGCGGTAAGACAGAATAGATAAAAACAGCATTTGAGAGCCGTTATTTACATTTGGCAGATGTAAGTGACGGCTTTTAATGTTATTTTCATAAAAGCATGGCAATATATATCTGTTCAGCGATCGTGCAGCGATATACTGTAGTGACCAACAGATGAAAATGACAGGGAGGATGGATGTATGCGTGTACTTGTAGTTGAGGATGAGAAGGATCTGAACAGCATAATATGCAGTAAGCTGGTCAAAGAGGGCTATAATGTGGATGCCTGTTATGACGGACAGGCGGCACTTGATTATATGGAAGCGGAGAATTACGACGGGGCGATCATGGATATAATGATCCCGAACAAGGACGGAATAACAGTCCTGCGCGAGATGAGAAATGCGGGGATACAGGTTCCTGTGCTTTTCCTCACGGCCAAGACGGAGACACAGGATATAGTCAGGGGACTGGATGCCGGAGCCAGCGATTATATGACAAAGCCATTTGAGTTCTCGGAGCTTATGGCAAGACTCAGGGTCATGCTGAGAACCCAGAATCCGGTAAATGAGAATGTGATAACCTGTGGTTCACTGGTGGTCGACATGAACAACAGACAGGCGATCAGGGATGGAAAGGTAATTGATCTCACGGTCAGGGAGTATGCTATCCTTGAGTACCTAGCCAGAAACAGAAATGTGGTAGTAACTAGGGAACAGATACGGGTGAACATCTGGAACATAGATGACGATGTCAATTCAAATGTGATAGATGTGTATATCCGTTATCTGAGAAGGAAGATAGACGATAATTATGAGGAGAAGCTGATCCATACTATAAGAGGTGTCGGCTATAAACTGGAATGTTAAAGAGAAAAATATCATTTGTAACATACACTATTATAATTACAGCGCTTATTCTGGTGGTGGGTATATCTTGTCTGCTGGTCATCCAGAACAATCTTAAGAAGGATGATATGAACCTGATGGCTTATAAGAAGCTGACACAGGAGGTAGCCCAGATCAGACGATACATAGTGTATGATTCACAGAAGAAGCCACATATAGATGATGGATTTTACGACCGTGAAGACGATCCGGACAGTAATGAGCAGATATATGTGTTCCTTCAGGGAAATGACGGCGAGATCCTTGACGGCGAGGTGCCTGAGGAATATGCGGATAATCCGGATATAAGCATAAGAGATCTTATGCATATAGATGCAGGGAAGGTCAAGTATTTTGCGGTCGTCAGGCAGGGAAGAACAGACAAAGAGCCGCTGAAGAAGACTTCTAAATACAAGATCTGTGTCATGGTATCCGTCAGGGATATAGAGAGCAATTACAGTGAACTGTTATATAAATCATACTGTGTTATTGGAATCGTGCTGATAGCATTTGTGATATATGCATTTGCTTTGAGGAAACTGATAGCAGTTCCAATGGGAAGCCTGAACCGTTCGATAGATAAGAGCGTGGACAATCTTGATTTTACAGAGAATCTGGAGTATGACGGTCCGTTCAAAGAGCTTGATATGCTGACCGATGCGAATAACAACCTGTACAGAAAAGTCCATCAGGAGCTTGAGAGACAGGCTGAGTTCAATGCAAATGTATCCCATGAGCTGAGAACACCTGTAGCAGTCATGCATGCCCAGTGTCAGCTTTCCAGGGAGATCGCGGAGAAGAATGGCGATGAGGAGATGCTTGAGAGCATAGAGGTATTCGAGAGACAGACCTCACGTATGAAGGGGCTCATAGAACAGCTTCTTCAGATGTCGGTCATGGACAATGAAAACGCAGTCATAGCGGTTGAGGATGTAGATCTGCTGGATGTGGTGGAGTCTGTGTGCGATGATGTGGAGTACATCTGTAAGAAGAATCTTAAGTTTACCTACGACCTGAAGCCGACGATGGTCAAAGCGAATATGAACCATATAGTTATCGTCGTGAACAATCTGATGTCAAATGCGGTGAAGTACAGCAATGATGGAGGTAATATCCATGTGTCCTGCGGTGTGAAAAATGACAGCTATTTTATCTCGGTCAGGGATGAGGGCCGGGGAATGGATAAGAGCACAAAGGAAAAGATATTTGAGAGTTTTTACAGAGGTGAGCCGGACAGAAGTGCGGAGGGTTTTGGCCTGGGGTTGTCACAGGTAATGCAGATCGCCAGATATTACGGCGGAATCGTGGATGTTGACAGTGAGCCCGGAAAAGGAAGCCTGTTTACATTTAAAATCCCGGTAAATGCAGAATAATGTCTGTGGATTTTAATATATATTAATTTTTTTAATGAAAGATTAATTTTAAATGTGTATAATTTAAAATCAGTGTTTTATTGAAAATAGGAGATATATTTATGAAAGAACGAAAGAGAATAGTACATTTACTGATCGGCCCATTGTTATTCGGGCTGTTTACGGCACTTTTGCCACACGGAGTATTCACGACATTTGAGTCAAGAGCAGCGATAGGAACCATCATGTGGATGGCGTACTGGTGGGTAACAGGCCCGGTGGACTATGCGGTAACTGCATTCCTCCCGATAGCCTTAAATGCGATATTTCAGATGACTGACATGTCGGCGGTCATTTCCAACTACGCAGACGAGACGATACTGCTTCTTCTGGGAGCTTCCATCATAAGCGTGATGTGGGAGAATACCGGGCTTGACAAGAGGATAGCCATTACATTCCTGAGACTTATCGGCAGCAGTTTGAGGATACAGCTTGTGTTCTGGTTTGTGTTGTCTGCAGTTCTGTCAGCGGTGCTTCCAAATGCAGTGGTATGTGCGACGATCACACCTATAGCGATCGCCATGCTCAAGTATATAGGAATGGACGACATCAAGACAAACAAGACTGCATCAAAGATACTTCTCACGATAGCATATGCAACCGGACTCGGTGGTCTGGCATCGCCGCTCGGAGGTGCGATGAATCTTGTGACGGTCGAATATATACAGCAGATAACAGGCGAGGAGTACATGTACTCTTCGTGGGTCGTGAGATTCCTGCCTATCATGCTCATACTTGTGCTTGTAAATATCCTGTTCATGATCCGTGATGTGAAGAAGACAGAGATGCTTGGCGGTTCAAGGGAATACTTTGTAGCAAAATACAAGGAGCTTCCTCCTATGAGCTACGAGGAGAAGATAGCACTTGTGTTATTTGTTCTTGCCACGGTGCTTGCATTTACCAGACAGCTCTACCAGAGCATACTTCCGGGACTCAAGCCGGCGTATGTATTTATCATATGCGCCATAGTATCATTCCTTCTCACCAACAAGAACGGAGAGCGTATTATGGTGTGGAAGAATGTTCAGGGTAAGATCATCTGGGGACTTATGTATATATTTGCCGGTGGACTTGCCGCCGGAACACTCATCAACAAATCCGGTGCTGCAGAGGCACTTGGTGAGTGTATATCAAAGCTTGATATGAAGGGCGGATTTATCACAGTGTTCGTGATACTTGCCGTTACACTTCTCATGTCGGATGTGACATCCAACACAGCCACGGCTGCGGTAGCCATGCCGCTGGTAATATCCATCACACAGGGCTGCGGACTCAATCCGATACCGTACATATATGTGGCATCTGTGGGAGTCAACCTGTCATACATGCTTCCGACATCCATCAGGGCGATACCGGTTGGATACGGCCTGTCGCCAAAGTATATGTTCAAAGAGGGCTGGAAGATAACTCTGCTGGTTCTGGCGGTCATGTCAGTAGCATGTGCGCTGCTGTTAAAATACTGGCCGGCGTTTAGCAGTGTATAAATAATTTTTACTTGTAGAAGAGGGAGAGGACATGTCAGTAGTAACTTATACATTTATAGTTTTTTTATTGTGTACAATAGTGCTATACTACATAGTTCCAAAGAAGATACAGTGGGTGATACTGCTCCTTGCGAGTCTTGTGTTCTACGGATATGCCGGGATAGAGTACTTGTTTCTGGTCATTGCCACGGCTGTTGTCGTGTATCTGTTCTCACTGAGGCTGCAGAAGAGTCTGGACGAGCAGGAGGAGCTGGCAAAGGATGCGGACAGAAGAACCGCACGAAAGATCAAGGCTGCTGAGAAGGCGAAGAGAAAGAAGTTCCTTGTGTGGGCACTTGTCATAGTTATCGGTGTTCTGGCGGCGTTCAAGGCATTTGGCTTTGTGCTCGACAATATAAAGAGATTCATACCATACGACGGATTGCAGAGCATTCCTGACTGGAATCTCATAGCACCTTTGGGAATATCATTTTACTCATTCATGATGATCTCATATCTCGTGGATCTGTATAACGGACGAATATCAGCGCAGAAGAATTTCTTCAGATACCTGTCATATGTGCTTTATTTCCCACATGTTACCCAGGGACCTATAGCCAGATATGAGGAAGTAGGATATCAGCTCTGGGAGGAGCACAGCTTCAATATGGACACTATCATGAGAGGTGTCTGGCTCATGCTTTGGGGATTTGTGAAGAAGATCGTTATAGCTGACAGGATAGGAGCTTTTACAAAAGAGATATTTGGGCATACATTTGATTATCATGGCGGAATATTCCTGGCAGTGGGAATCGCATATTCCATCCAGATATACTGCGATTTCTCAGGATGTATGGACATAGTAAGGGGCACTTCAGAGTGCTTCGGCATCGTTCTGGGAGAGAACTTCAGAAGACCATACTTTTCACAGACACTTCCTGAGTTCTGGAGAAGATGGCATTTGTCACTGGGTGCATTCTTCAGAGAATATGTATTCTACCCGGTGTCAACATCAAAGCTGTTCCTCAAGCTCAATGTCAAGATAAGAGATCACTTAGGAAATGTGATAGGAAAGGTATTTGCAGCGAGCATACCTATCCTGTGTGTTTGGGTGCTGACCGGTCTCTGGCACGGCGCAAAGTGGAATTATATAGCATGGGGCTTGTATCACGGAGTGCTGATATGCATGTCGACACTTTTTGAGGAACCGCTGGCAAAGCTTACAAAGGCGCTCAGGATAAAGACTGACTGCATAAGCTGGGAGATATTCAGAATGCTCAGAACATTCATCCTCTGTGTCATAGGACGTCTCATATTTATGGGACAGGGAATCCGAAGTTCGATCTGGATGATCCGTTCCATGGTTTTTGATCACTCAAGGGTGTATAATATTGTGGATGAATTTTCACTTTCAGGAAGAGAGTGGAGAGTTTTGATATTTGGATGCCTTCTCCTTCTTGCTGTGTCCATCGCGCAGGAGATCATGGAGAGAAGAGGCAGCACAGGCGATGTCAGAGAATGGCTTGCAAAGCAGAACATAGTATTCAAATGGCTGGTCATGGCAGCAGGTCTGGCATTCATTGCCATATGCGGAGTATACGGCTCTGGTGCGGGCGCATCATTTATATATGAACAGTTCTGATGAGAAGGGAGAAAGATATGCCAGCGTGGATAAAATATACAATATCAGTATTTTCGATATGTACAGTGCTTTTCCTTGGCTTGAACAAGGCGGGAGAACTGGCGAGACCACAGGATTTTGACTCTGATGTGTGGACAAACTACTATGCGGAGGAGGATAACACCATCAATACGGTGCTCATCGGCTCCAGTTCGATGTACAGATACTGGATACCGACCCAGGCGTATGAGGAGCAGGGTTACACATCGATGCTCATAGGTACTGCGGCTCAGGATATCAGACTTGCGCCGTATCTCATGGAGGAGGCTGCCAAGACCCAGGATCTGGATCTGTTTGTGGTTGAGGTCAGAAGTATTATCATACGAGGCGATGTCACAAAGATAAAGGATGAGCATTACAATTATCGTATGGAGGTCATGACATCGGGCATGAGACCATCATCGACGAAGTTTGAGATGATACAGAAGTATTACAGAGCGGATGAGAAGTCAAAGTTCGAGCTCATGTTCCCTATTCTGAAGTATCACGATAATCTGCTGACATTTGACAGACAGGTGCTTATAGACAGACTCAATCAGGGAACGGACGAGTTCAAGACAGGTAGGCAGAGGTCGAAGATCACGAAGATCAAGGAGCCTGTGTTCGAGTCTGACGGACAGCTTCATCTGTCGGATGAGACACTCGGATATATCGATGACATAGAGACAAAGGCAGAGGAGCTCGGAGTTAAGGTTCTGCTGGTTGCGACACCTTACTACCCATCAAAGGGTCAGGCATCCAAGCAGCTTCAGCTTGACGAGTACATAGCCTCAAAGGGATATGATTATCTGAACATGAACAATGTTCTTGATGAACTGAATCTGGATTATTCAACAGATTTCTACAACAGCAAGCATGTAAATATTGCGGGTGCCAAGAAGGTTACCACATATCTTGCACAATATATAGAGGACAATTACGGCCTGCAGAGTAAGCTTACAGATGAGCAGAAGCAGAGTTGGACTGATGCCTGTGATGCCTGGGCAGATGAGGAAAGCAGTCTCATGGTAGAATGGGAGAAGTACAAGAAGGAGAACGAATAATGTATAAGCAGACGGTATTACATTATATTCAGGAGTATGCCCAGACGCAGCCGGACACTCTGGCGGTGTGTGAGCTAAGAAAGACAGTCACATACGCAGAGTATTGGAGCAATATAAGAAAGACTGCACACGCTTTGCGGGATATGGGCATATGCAAGGGCGATCATGTAATGATCAGATGCACACAGAACATAGATTATCTGACAGTGTTCACTGCACTGCAGTACATGCAGGTGCTTGTCGTGCCGATAGAGAAATCCACATCCGCAGAGAGGGCAGTTGAGATAGGCCAGAGAGTTGACGCGGCATGTCTCATATCAGACAAGCCTGTGGATGGAATAAAGTGTATAAGCCAGAAGGAAATAATAACCAGGATGAAGGATGAGAGCGAGGCAGAGCTTGAGCTTCCGGGTGAGGAGGACAGATCGATGCTGCTCTTCACAACGGGAACTACTGGATCTTCAAAGGGCGTTGTCATGCACCACAGAGGTGATGTGGGAATAGCCGGCAATGTCATCGAGGGAACAGCCATGAAGAAGGGCAATGTGGAGATAATACCAATGCCTCTCAACCATTCATTTGGAATAAGAAGATACCAGTCAGACATGGTAAATGGCGGCACAGTATGTCTGATGGACGGAATGGTATTTATCGGAACGCTGTGGAAGCTCATAGAGAAATACGGAGTGACATCCATGGCGATATCACCGGCATCACTCGGAATGATATTCCATTTGTCTGATGACAGGATCGCGGATTATGCAGATCAGCTTGATTATATACAGATAGGCTCAGCACCTCTTGCCGAGTCAGACAAGGAGAAGCTGCTCAGATTGCTTCCACATACAAGACTGTATAATTTCTATGGTTCATCTGAAGCCGGATGCGCATGCATACTGGAGTTCAGTGGCAATGGCAACAAGACAGGATGTATAGGAAGACCTACCGTGAACTCGGTCGTAAGATTCTCTGACGACGAGGGTAACGTGGTTACAAATGGCAGCCCGGAGTCACCGGCACTTCTGTCCTGGGGCGGTTCTATAGTCATGGAAGGCTATTACAATGACCCCGAACTCACTGCTGAGACCATTGTGGATGGATATGTTAGGACAAAGGATCTGGCATATCTGGATGAGGATGGCGACTGCATACTTGTAGGCAGGGCCGATGATGTGATAAACTATGGTGGAAGCAAGATATCTCCTGCAGAGATAGAAGACCTTGCACTTGGATATGAGCATATAGATGATGTGGCTTACACTTCAATCAAAGACCCGATCACTGGAGAGCTTCCGGTCATACTGGTCGTGCAGAAGGATGGCTATGAGGAAGCTGATTTTGAAAGCTTTCTTGCTGACAGACTTGAGAGCTACAAGCTTCCAAGAAAGTATATCTATGTTGAAAGTATACCAAAGACGTTCAAGGGTTCAGTTCTGCGAAAGGAAGTAAGAAAGCTTGCAGAGCAGAACGTATAGATGGTTTGCAGAGAAGATCATACAAAGGAGAATTGAACAATGAAAGAATTTATTGAGATGCTCAAGAAGATCAAGCCAAATGTTGATTTTGAAAATGAGGAGGCACTCGTTGACGACGGAATCCTGGAGTCACTCGATATCATCTCTATCATTTCAGAGATAGCAGATAAGTACGGAGTTGTCATCCCAAGTGATGAGATCATACCTGATAACTTCAACTCAGCAATCGCTCTCTATGAGCTTGTGGAGGATCTGAAGTAGGATCTGAAACATGATCTGAAAGTGGAATCAGATATATCTGGAACAAAAACCTGTGTATATGGCATATGATAAGACACGTTCCGCGTGTCCTGTGAATATATGTTATATACACAGGTTTTTTTAAATGCACAGATGTTCATATAAATAAATTTTAAAAAGAATAGCATTTTACTGTTGACATATAATTAAATACATGTTTAAATGTTCATAGATTCAATGAGAACAATGAAAAGGAGATAACTATTATGAAGAAGTATAAGATTGAAGTTGATTGTGCAAACTGTGCAGCAAAGATGGAGGAGGCTACAAAGAAGGTAGCAGGTGTTAAGGATGCAACAGTGGCATTCATGGCACAGAAGATGAGCGTTGAGTTCGACGACGGAGCTGACGAGGCTGAGGTTATGAAGAATGTACTTAAGGCTTGTAAGAAGGTTGAGCCTGACTGCGAGATCTTTATGTAACCAAAGGCGGTTATGCATGTGCATGATGACTGCCGGATTATGGTATAGCAGGTTGTTTAGTCACGGCTAACTGTGAAAGATCTGTGCTCTATCAGATAGGAGGATGTTATGACAAAGAAACAGAAAAAAGTGCTCAGAAGAATTATAATATCGGCGGTTCTTCTGGTTGCCATGGCTGTCACATTTACGGTGCTTGACAAGACCGGGATGGTGGATCTTGAGAATCCGTCAGTTATGTGGCGATGCATAGAGATCGTGGCTTACCTGATTCCATATCTCGTCATAGGTTACGATATACTTAAAAAGGCATTTCTCGGAATCATACACGGAGAGGTATTTGACGAGAATTTCCTTATGGCTATAGCTACGGTTGGCGCCATGGTGCTCGGTGAGTACAAGGAGGCATCAGCGGTTATGCTGTTCTACCAGATAGGCGAGCTGTTCCAGAGCTACGCCGTAGGCAAGAGCAGGAAGAATATCACAGCACTCATGGATATCCGTCCGGATTATGCCAACATAGAGAAGGATGGCAAGCTGGAACAGGTTGATCCGGATGACGTTCAGATCGGAACAGTCATAGTTGTACAGCCGGGCGAGAAGGTGCCTATCGATGGTAAGGTTGTGGAGGGCTCATCCTCACTCAACACAAGTGCCCTCACAGGTGAGAGCGTACCTAGAGAGGTTCATGTCGGCGATGAGATCATCAGTGGATGTGTCAACCTCACAGGACTTATCAAGATCGAGACATCCAAGGAATTTGGAGAGTCAACTGTATCAAAGATCCTTGATCTCGTTGAGAACTCAAGCATGAAGAAGTCCAGATCAGAGAACTTCATCACAAGATTTGCAAAGTATTATACACCGGCTGTATGTATAGCAGCACTTGCGCTTGCAGTGCTTCCGCCATTGGTAAACATTATCATGGGTAATCCTGCAGCATGGTCCAAGTGGATCATCAGAGCACTGACAACACTTGTTATAAGCTGTCCATGTGCACTGGTAATATCCATTCCACTGAGCTTCTTTGGAGGAATCGGCGGAGCTTCGGCAAAGGGTATTCTGGTCAAGGGTTCCAACTATCTTGAGGCTCTCTCATACACAAAGTATGTCGTGTGCGATAAGACAGGAACACTCACAAAGGGTGTGTTCCAGGTTACAGAGATACATCCTGAGGGAGGAATGAGCGAAGCTGATCTTCTTGAAAAGGCAGCGCTGGTCGAGAGCTATTCCAACCATCCTATCAGCAAGAGCCTGAAGGAGGCATATGGCAAGGAAATCGACAACAACAGGGTCACAGACGCAAAGGAGATCAGCGGACACGGTGTGTCAGCGGTTGTTGATGGTCATGAGGTTGCCGCAGGAAATGTCAAGCTCATGAAGCAGATGAACATACAGGCAGCGGTTCCTACATCGGTTGGAACAGAGATACATGTTGTCGTGGATGGAAAGTATGCAGGATATATTCTCATATCAGATGTTGTCAAGCCAAATGCAAAGGAGGCTATAAGTGGTCTCAAGGCAGCAGGCGTGGAGAAGGTAGTCATGCTCACAGGTGATGCGAAGAAGGTTGCAGATGCAGTCGGAAGCGAGCTTGGCGTGGATGAGGTGAGAAGTGAACTTCTCCCTGGAGACAAGGTGGATGAGGTCGAGAAGCTCATCGCAGCCAAGGGAGAGAAGGAGAAGCTTGCATTTGTCGGAGATGGAATCAATGACGCCCCTGTACTTTCGAGAGCAGATATAGGAATTGCCATGGGAGCCCTTGGTTCCGATGCAGCTATCGAAGCTGCGGATATCGTCCTCATGGATGATGATCCTGCAAAGATAGCGACAGCCATGAAGATATCCAAGAAGACACTCAGGATCGTACACCAGAACATAGTATTTGCACTTGTGATCAAGTTTGCATGCCTTGCACTGGGCGCAGTTGGATTTGTCAACATGTGGTGGGCAATATTCGCAGATGTAGGAGTTATGATCCTTGCGGTATTAAATGCGACAAGAGCACTGAGCTTCAAAGAATAGGAGGAGACCGCATGGGAGAGATACATTTGCCGCATTGTCACTGCGACAATGAGAACAAGATCATAAAATGCATGCCGTCTGTGGAAGATTGCAGCAGCATGGCAGATATATTCAAACAGCTCAGCGATGGCACAAGGCTAAGGATACTCTGGATGCTGTGCCACCTCGAGGAATGTGTCAGCAACATAGCGGCGGCCATGGAGATGAGTGATCCGGCCGTATCGCACCACCTGAAGCAGCTCAAGGGCAGCGGCCTGATCGTGAGCCGCAGAGAGGGCAAGGAGGTATATTACAAGCTGGCAGACACGGAGACAGCCAGACTTGTACACAAGGTGTGTGAGGAGATGTTCCAGATAACATGCCCGCTTGAACAATAGAATAATATGACAGATAAATCCCCGCCGGTACCGAACAGATCAGTGCCGGCGGGGATTTTTTGCGTGGACAAGGAGATGAAGATATTATTATTTTAGGGTTTAGAGTAAAAAGTTGTTGACACACATCTGTACATAGTGTATATATAACATATAAACAGTTGAGAACAGTTTAAGGAGGTGTACATATGAGACTTTCTCAGAACTCAGGAGTGCCTATATATCAGCAGATAGCAGACAGCTTCAAGTCGGACATTCTGGCGGGCAAATATGCCCAGGGCGAATATCTGCCGTCTATCAGGGGGCTGGCACGGGATCTGAAGATAAGTGTTATCACCACCATGAAAGCTTATGAGCTGCTGGAGCAGGAAGGGCTGGTCACGGCTGAACAGGGCAAGGGCTTTTATGTGAATGCACAGGACAGTGAGATGCTGATAGAGCAGCATCTTCGAAAGGTAGAGGCATCTTTGACGGAGGCCATAGCTGCGGCACGTATTGCGGGGTTGTCGGACGATGAACTAAAGAATATGCTTGATGCCTTGCTTATGGTACAGGATTGACAATCTGACAGGCAGGGAACAAAACAGACAGAGAACAAAGCGGACAGAGAACAAAGCAGACAGAGAACAGGGAAAAAGAAAGACGTGAAGAGAGTTTAAGGTTTAATGGAGGATTGGATGATGAATTATGACTGCGCTGTAAAAGGGGAGAATATTTCCAAAAAGTTTAAGACATTTACACTGGATATACCGGATTTGAGGGTGCCGAATGGATTTGCGACAGCACTCATCGGAGAAAATGGAGCGGGAAAGACGACACTTCTCAATATGCTTTCAGGAATAAGGCTTGATTACAAAGGTGAGCTGACTTTCTTTGACAAGTATTCATCGGAGGAGAAGGAGAGAAGGGCGGATGTAAAGAACAGGATAGGCTATACGGGAACAGGCAGATATTACCTTCCACAGTGGACTGTATCTGATGTGGAGGAGATAAGCAGTCTGCTCTTTGACAATTTTGACAGGGACGAGTTCGAAAGATATTGCCGAGAACTTGCGATATTTCCTGATTCCCCGGACGGTGTTGCTCTGAAGAAAAAGTGTTCAGCACTCTCTGATGGAACCAGAACTAAGCTGATGCTTGCAGGAGTCATGGCGAGGGATACAGACCTGCTGCTGCTCGATGAGCCGGCATCGCCTCTTGATCCGCTTATGCGAGACAAGCTGTGCCAGATGATCGGCGATTATATAAGCGACGGAGCGGGGGAGAAGAGTGTATTGTTCTCAACACACAATATATCCGATATGGAGAGCATCACTGATTATGCGATCATCATGGAACATGGAAATGTGGTCGAGTGCGGATTTGTGGAGGATCTGAAGGAGAAATACATACTGATAAAGGGAGATGCCCAGGATGCAGAGGCGGCATCAAAGATTCTTTATACCATGACTAAGAATCCATATGGTTTTGAGGGAATCTGTCTTGCAGAGAATCTGGACAAGCTAGCCGGCATGAATGTGAGCAAGGAGATACCATCGCTGTTTCAGATAAGTGTAGCGGTCATGAAGAATAATACAAAAATGGTATTAAAGTAAAACAGCTTAGAGTGTTTCACGTATTTATAGGAGCGTAATTATGAGGATGATAAAGGATTACAGAGCCATTACGAATGGAAAATACCGGCTAGTGTGTAATGTGTTGATACCGATCATACTGGGGGTGATACTGGCATTGATCGATATAGGAGTGAGAAAATATTATGTAACAGCGGTCATGCTCGGTGTGGGAGCGGCGCTCATGACTGCGATCGAGGTTATGGCTGATTATTGGGGATTCGGTGCAATATGTGTGAAGGGCTGCCTTGGAATGGATTATCTGAAGACGTCAACAAAGGGGAAAGCCATGTTACGGAATGCGCTTACGGCGGATCTGCTTGTCCGACCGGCGAGGATCGCGATATGCATGGTGATAGTGGCCGTACCATATGAAATTATGGTGGGTAACCCGGTAAGACTGCTTTGCCTGTCGATACTGCTCACAGCAGATATTTCCGTGTGGGCGCTGAACATTACGAGATATGTCCAGAATGTTCAGGTCATGAGTCTGCTGTCCATGCTGTCATCAGGAGCATCGGGAGCTGCGGTTATATATATAACGATATCTTCGGGATTGCAGAAGTTTACATGGCTCATAGTTGCAGCACTGGCGGTATTGCTGCCGGTTGGAATATATGTGACGCGCAGACATATGTACCGCAAGGTTGAGGCGTCTTATCTGGATATGGATTAACAGATTGTTGTTCAAGGCTGGAAACGGCTTAGACTATCCGCCCCGCCTGCCGGCGGGAGGAATGATATATATTAGACAAGGAGGATTAAGGGATGAAAGATTTGATACTTGGTTTTAAACTTCTCAGATATGGATATAAGTTAAAGACAAATGTGATGATGCTTATTTTGTTCACTGCAATAGGGTTTGTGTTCGAACTGTCATCACACGGAACGAATATTCTGGGCGGTTTCTATTTTATGCTGACTGGAATGTTTGCCTACCAGATGATAATATACATGAATGCATCGGACTATGTGCAGTCAAGCGTGATGAAGAGAAAACTGGAGGTGGGAATGCCAGTGATCGTCAGCACAGTTGTGTATCTTGTACTTTTCACAATACTTGTTGCGGAGAAATATATACTTATCAGAATGTATCCGGAGAATACAGAAAACTATCAGGATACATTGTTTATGATCATATTTATATTGTTCGGAGCTATGATATTCTGTGGCGTATGTTACAAATATTTTGTGGCAAGTCTTATCGTGTTTATGCTGGTGATAATGACCTGCATGTCAACACTAAATTCCTGGTTGTATCACCATCATATATCGGAGGTTATAAGCCTTGGAATTGTAAAGCTTGCTATCCTTGGATATGCGGCCATCCTTTTGGGTGGTGTTATAGAGTATCTGCTCAGTTCACTTCTCTACAGAAAACAGTTGTCAGAGTTCGCGATGAGCGGACTCAGCAAGAGCATGAAGTAAATGAAAATACAAATAAACTTAATAAAATAGACGGAACAGAGCCGGTTGCGGATCGTGCGGGATTGCCGAAGAGAGGGCGGTCACAGCAGAAGATTTGTAACCGGCTCTATTGCTATTATCAGGTGAGTGGAATATAATATTTAAGAATGTGCGCACTGGAAAAATCCGGCAGCTACGCATAAGAGTAATGTATAAAATACAGAACCATAACGGCAGACATTGATAAGTCAGCATATGAATTTGAAAAGAAAGATATAAGGAAGTTATATGGTACAGAACATATTGTTTGATCTGGATGAGACACTGCTGGACTTCAAGCGCAGCGAGAGCAGAGCGCTCTCCAATATGCTCAGGCATATAGGGGTGGAGCCTACAGAAAAGGTCATATCCAGATACAGCGAGATCAACAAATCGAGATGGAAACTGCTTGAACAGGGACTGCTCACAAGGCAGCAGGTGAAGGAGAGCAGATATGAGATACTTTTTGCAGAGCTGGGAGTTGAATACTCTGCTGCAGAGGCGACAGCCTACTATGAGGATCAGCTCAGCCAGAAGGGATTTGTATTCCCTGATACGATAAAGCTGCTTGAAACCTTGCACGGAAGATACAGAATGTACATTGTGTCAAATGGCGGCTCAAATGTACAGAGCGGACGACTTGCGGACAGCGGTATAGGCAAGTATTTTGAGGATATATTCATATCTGAGGATGCCGGAGCAGAGAAACCGTCCAGAGAATTCTTTGACTATTGCTTTGGCAGGAGACCAGAGATAAAGGCAGATGAGACTGTGATCATAGGAGACAGTCTGACATCAGATATACAGGGCGGAATAAATGCTGGGATAAGGACGATATGGTTCAATCCGGATGGGCAGCAGGCGGCGGATATACATCCGGACTATGAGGTGAAAACACTTATGGAGATACCGACGCTGCTTGAAGAGCTGTAAGAAAAAAAGCAAAATTATTTATCGGGACCGGATACAAATGAGTCCGGATATAAATGAGTCCAGATTGAAATAAACAGGAATAGACAAATATACAGAGGTAGTACATGAAGATAAGAGATTTGATCACACAGGACAAGGCGACACTCTCATTTGAGGTGTTCCCGCCAAAGAAGGATACAGACTTTGCGGATGTTGAGGCAGCGGCGCTTGGTATAGCGGCATTTAAGCCGGATTACATGAGCGTTACATATGGTGCCGGGGGAAGCACCAAGGGACATACGATCCAGCTTGCCCAGGAGATCCAGGAGAAGTACGACGTGCCGACCATAGCACATCTGACATGCGTGTGTGCCAGCAAAGAGGGCATCAAGACTGCGCTTGCTGACATGAAGAATGCCGGTATAGAGAATATACTTGCTCTCCGCGGCGATATACCGAAGAACTATGATGGACAGGTATTTGCAGAGTTCTCACATGCATCAGAGCTGGTGGAGCTCATCAAGGAGACAGGAGATTTCTGCGTGGGCGGAGCATGTTACCCTGAGGTACACCCAGACTCGGCAAATAAGCACGAAGACATAATTGGGCTTAAGAAAAAGGTCGATGCTGGATGTGATTATCTTACGACCCAGATGTTCTTCGACAACAACATATTCTTTAATTTCATGTACAGAATCAGAGAGGCGGGAATATCAGTGCCGATCATACCGGGTATTATGCCTATAACAAGAAGAGTACAGGTCAAGAATGCTGTCAAGCTCTCAGGCTGTAACGTGCCGGAGAGATTCAAGAGCATAGTCGATGCATTTGGCGATACTGAGGCTGCGATGAGGCAGGCGGGAATTGCATACGCCACAGACCAGATCATAGATCTCATGGCAAATGGAGTGAAGCATATACATGTGTATTCCATGAATAAGCCTGAGGTTGCGGCAGGAATACAGAAGAATCTATCGGAAATACTTAAGATATAAAATTTATTGACAGACCTAGAGTCGGGACATCATGAGGGACAGCAATAGGATGGTGTTCAATGAAAGGAGTATCGGGTTATGAAACCGGTTATATCAGTGATTTTTACAGCCGGAAGCGGTGTGGAGACATGCCGGACAAAGCTGGCTGGCCAGACATTTAAGGAGTACGAGATAATAGAAGCGGACAGATTCGCGGGGATTGAGCGCGCGCATGGAGAATATATACTGTTCGTGGATGGCTCGGAGGTTTATCCGGAGAACATGCTGGAGAAGCTGCATGACGCCGCAGAGCAGAGCGGGGCGGACATGGTGATTTCGAACTGCGAGCTTATAGACAGTGACGGTGGGAAGACCTTCGGAAGAGGTGTACATTTTGAGTGGGTTCACGGCGGAAAGCAGGTGTTTAACTGGAAGGACTGCCGTGGCAGGATCATGAATGTGGTACGACCATTAGTTGGCAATAAACTCTACAGAAAGCAGTTCATAATAGATGCAGGACTGGGCATTGCCGGTTGTGACAGCGAAGCTATATATTCGGCAATTGGAGCTGTAGCGGCGGAGAAGATAGCATATATAAGCAATCTGACATTTTCAAGGAATGTTGTTCCTGAGAGTGAGGCTGAGAAGCTGCCGGATGTTCCGAAGACCGTTGACTGTGTGACGGAGCATGTGAAGGGCATGGCAGACAGGACTGATCTGTGGAATGCTGTTATGTACTTTGCCATACGTCAGTATGTGGACAATTATGAGAAGTATTGCAGAGAACTGGATTCTGCAGAGAGAATAGAGTTTTACGAGAAAGCGCACAGCGTATTTAACAGTGAGATATTTGACGGATTGACAGAGAAGGGACTCAATGATGACAAGTTATTCCGCAAATATTCCATCATAAAGAAACATGATTCATCGGAGCTGAAAAAGCTCAAGACGAGAAGGATAATAGTGTCGCTCACATCCTATCCCGCCAGAATTGCGGGCATAGCACAGATGCTTGAGTCGATATATTCACAGACCAGAAAGGCAGATAAGATCGTTCTGTGGCTGGCGGAGGAGCAGTTCCCTAATAAGGATGACGATCTTCCGGATGATCTCAGAAAGCTGCAGTTTGAGGATAAGCTGGAGGTCAGATGGTGTGATGATCTGAAGCCGCACAAGAAGTATTTCTATGCGCTGCAGGAGTTCACGGACGACGTGGTCGTGACGATAGATGACGATCTGCAATATCCTCCATACATGCTTGAGAATCTGTATATGTCATATTTACAGTATCCAGAGGCGGTATCCGCTGTGAGGACACACTGGATGGTCATTTCAGATAAAGGGCAGCTTATTCCGTACAGGTATTGGATGAAGGAGACGGTTGCCTGTCTGTACAGACCAAAGATGCAGTTATTTGCAACCGGGGGCGCAGGAACTTTATATCCACCAGGAATTTATGATGATAAGTGGTTCGACAAAGACAAGATGGTGGAGATGTGCCTGTGGGCGGATGACATCTGGCTTAAGCTAATAGAGATCATGTCAGGAGTTCCGGTTGTGGCGGCTATGCCATGTGAGGATCTTCGGTACTTACCGGGCTCACAGGAAATAGGCCTTTACCATAAGAATGTGGACGCCGACCAGAATGACGTTCAGTTACAGAAGATAGAGGAATGGCTTAAACCTGAATATGGAGATAATGCACTTGCGAAGAAGATTCTTGAATATGATGGAGAGCCGGTAGAGGATGCACTGATCAGGGTATGTGAATGTCATGAAAAAGAACGCAGAGAATTGAGGGATGAGATTGGTAGAAATTCCAGACAATTAAAGAAACGCATTGAAGAAAATGAGCGTGCCTACAGGGAAAAGTCAGAGATAAATGCCAAGCTTCAAAGAACATACAAGGAAAAGTCGGAGATAAATGCAAAACTACAGCAGACATATAAGGAAAAGGCTGACAGGGGTATCCGGATAAAAGAACTTGAGAAGGAGAAATATGATCTTCAGGCAAAACTTGGAGAACTTCAGACAGAAAAAGCAGATATTCAGAAGAAATTGGAACAGCTTCAGGCAGAGAATGTTGTTTTGCAAAAGCAGCGTTCAATATGGTATAAAATAAAAAAGTGATAAAAATAAAGAAAGAAGGAAATAAAAATGACACTTGAGAAGTTACAGAAGGATATGATAGCAGCAATGAAGGCAAGGGATAAGGAGAGAAAGGACAGCATCTCATCCCTCGTATCAGCAGTTAAGAAGGTCGGAATCGATAACGGCTGCAGAGACAACATTCCTGAGGATATAGTTGATAGTGTTATCCTCAAGGAGATCAAGTCTGTAAAAGAGCAGATCGATACCTGCCCTGCAGACAGAACAGATCTTCTGGAGCAGTACAAGGCAAGATATGATGTGTTCAACGAGTATGCGCCAAAGCTTCTGTCAGAGGATGAGGTGAGAGATATCCTCACAACAAAATTTGCAGATGTGATAGCAACAAAGAATAAAGGCCAGATCATGAAGGCTGTCATGGCTGAACTCAAGGGCAAGGCAGACGGCAAGGTCATCAATCAGGTTGTGGCAGAGCTTTGCAAGTAGAGGAGAAAGTGTTTTGAAATTTGTAGGAATTGAAAAGAAAGAACAGGGAAAGTTCATCACACGATACGATGTTCAGTACGAGACTGTAGACGGAATAGTTAAGAACTATGAGATGATAAGCAGGAATGGAGAAATCACCGATTTCGAGGGACTTCATGGCAAGGCAGCAGATGCGGTGGTCATCATCGCCACAGACGAGGCAGATGAGAGGATCCTTATAGATAAGGAGTTCAGACTTGCTCCGGGTGAATGGGTATATAATTTCCCTGCCGGACTCATAGATCCGGGGGAGACTCCTGAGGTCAGTGCCAGACGTGAGCTTATGGAGGAAACGGGACTTGAGCTGTACGAGATCAGTGACACAATAGGGACAAGCTACAGTGCTGTAGGATTTTCAAATGAGACAAATATGTGTGTTGTAGGCAAGGCGAGAGGCGAGTTCAAGCCGAGCACTTCAACTCTGGAGGAGATCACTCCAGGATGGTACACAAAGGCAGAGGTAAGAGAACTGCTCAAGACTGAGAAGTTTGCAGCCAGAACACAGGCCTTCTGTTATGTGTGGAGCAGACAGTGATATGAGAATGAAAAAGGAGAAATAATCTATGGAAAAATTACCTGGAAAGGGAATGGTGACGGCATCGTCGCTCATCATGCTCATATGGGGGCTTGTAAATGCCGGATATTATGACATTGCAAAACTTGTGCTTGCAGATGAGCCATCGACAAAGGCTGTCGTATGTGGCGTTGTGGCCGGAATAGCGTCGCTGGCGGCCATCATAGGCGGTATATTTGGAATAGCCGGAAGCAACAAGGTTGCAAAGGCGTCTGCCATAGTTGTATGGGCAGCATTTCTGGTGATACTTGCGATAATAAGCGGTATAGTGACACTGGTGTCCGGTGACAGCAAACTGATAGCAGTGATTATGATGATCGTTGGAATAGTGGTTCCGGTTATCATGTTTATGGGTGCTGCGAAAAACAGGGCAATCAGATAATTAATTGCTTTTTAGATATTGTCAAGCTATAGATAGTTGATAATAAAGATGTGGATTACAGGAGGAGATTGATGAGTAAGCAAAAAACTCTAAGACAAAAAATGATCATCATTGCATTGGCATTTTTGTTACCGGTTATTATAACGTTGATTGTTATGGCTGTGTGCGGAGTGGTACCATTTGGTAATAAGTCTACGATGATCTGGGATTCATTGCTACAGTATAAGGACTATTATGGATATTTATGGGATGTGTTTCATGGAAATGCAGGTATAGAATATTCTACAGGAAAAGCACTTGGCGGCAGGATGATAGGGATAGTAGCTTATTATTTGTCTAGTCCATTAAATTTGTTTATTGTGTTTTTTTCAAAGGCGCAGATACCACAGTTTATGGCATTTATGATTTTGCTCAGAATTGGTTTGTGTGGAATAACAGGATACATATATGTTGATAAAAGGTTCAAAATATCGGTGATACCAGGCCTTGTATTATCATCGTTATATGCACTTATGGAATATAATGTGTATAATTGTAGAAACGTTATGTGGCTTGATGGAGTTATTATTTTGCCATTGATAGCACTAGGAGTATGGAAGTGCGTTGATAAGAAGAAAACGGGGCTGCTATTTACTTCTGTATTCGTTGCAATTTTCTGTAATTGGTACACTGGCTATATGGTATGTCTGATGTCAGGAATACTATTTATTGTTGAATATCTTAATGCAAATGACTTTAGTATAAAAAAAGCGTTGAAAACAGAATGGAAAAGTATATTTAGATATATAGTAACAATGTTATGTGGAGTGTTGGCGAGTCTGTGTATACTTCTTCCTGCGTGTATGGCGCTTGTTGGAGGAATTGCAACAAATAATACCGTTGGATTGAGCCGTATAGTTAATATGGATATAACACAGTTCCTTAGTGGATTTGATGTTGGTGCGAAAGTGAATGCGCAGGATGCACCCCCTATTTTTACGGGAACCATCGTTCTTATTGCTGTTGTTGCATTTTTCTTTAATTCTGCTGTGAAGAAAAAAGAAAAAATCTGTATGGCATGTCTGCTTGCTTTGTTGTGCAGCTGTTATTGTCTTAGAGATTTAGAACTTGTGTGGACAGCCTTTGTTAGAAGCACTTCATACTTCTTCAGATTTAGTTTTGTACTCTCTTTTGTAATGATAATGATCGCTGCAAGAGAGGTTCAATTATGGGAAAAAGACCAGGTATCAAAAAAAGAAGTAGCTTCTGCAATGGGGGTTGTTGCAGTAGGTTTGGCATTTTTATATTATATAAAGAAAATAAATTCACCGCGTAATATAGTCATTATTTATATGGCAATTTTTGGTATAGGGATAATAGTGCTGTTATGTGGTAACAATAGAAAAAATGTTTCCAAGGTAGTATGCTTTGGAGTGGCATGCCTGACTGCGATAGAAGCCGGTTATAATGTGTACATTGCTTTTTCTGAATACAATAATGATGCAAGGAGTTTTTCTGATTACACAGTTGCTGCCGAGAATATAGTCGATAGTCTTAATGATACTGAGAAGGGAAGCTTTTTCAGATATGAAAATGATTATAATTATCTAAAGACTATTGGAAGAGATATAGCGACGGGGGAGTCACTGCTGTATGGTTATAATAGCATAGAGCATTATAGTTCAGCTTATGATTTTAATGTTGACAGATTTCTAGCTTATATGGGATATTCTGATATCCCTGGGGAGAAGCTTTTTTTACGTGAGACATATTGGAATAGTCCTATGCTGCTGACAGATTCTTTGCTGTCAATAAAATATGTCCAATTAAAGAGTCCGGCATCAGGATACGAGAAAACGGATCTGAAGACTCAGTATGCACAGGTATATAAAAATAAATACGCTTTGCCCCTCGGCTATCCGGTGAATGACGATATAAAGAAGGTTTCATTTGGCAATGACCCATTTGAAAATCAGCAGAACCTGTTATCCGCTATGCTTGGTGAAGAAGTAGATGTATATGAGAATGTTGATTCAGAATATATACATACTGACAAGAATGGTAATGAAGAATGGAAATTGGATGTAAAAAAAGATGGACCGGTATACGTGTTTGTTGATGGAAGCAAAACACATAGTAGCTTATATGATAACAATTGTGAGGTATATGTAAATGGCGAGTTGATTCAGAATGCATGTCACAGGTTTGAAATCAACAGCATGTACATTGGTGAATATAAGGCTGGAGATCAAATAGATTTAGTTATAAAGAGAAAAACCAATAGGGACAAGAAGCATACATTGTATGTATCGCAGCTGAATACAGATGTGTTTGAAAAAGCGATCAATATTCTTAACACTGGATATAAAACAGATTTAAAAATTTCTAAAAATAGAATTACTGGTGAAGTAGATGTTGACGATGATACAGAAATACTGCTTTCAATACCTTATGAAGATGCATGGTCTGCTGTTGTGGATGGTAAAGAGGTTAAAATTGATGAGCTTGCAGATACTTTTATGGGAATAAAACTTGATAAGGGTAAGCATACAGTACAAATGGTTTATCATACGCCAGGTTTGAGGCTGGGGCTGATCATGTCACTTGCTGGATTCCTGATTTATGCAGGTGTAGAGATAGTTAAGAAAAAAATGAAAAAACAGAAAAATAAAACGGCATAATATATTATGGAAAATAGTTATAAATTTTTTCAGAATACACAATGTGAGTTTTTCCCGTGTCATAAAGTGGAGAAAGTAGAGAACTTTAATTGCATGTTCTGCTACTGCCCACTTTATCGCGAGGAACGGTGCCTAGGTAATCCTGAGTATGTGATCAGCCGGAAAGGGCAGCGGATAAAAGATTGCAGTAATTGTCTTTTAGTACATCAGCCAGAGATGTATGATATGGTTATTGGACGCCTTCAGAGGGAAGATGAGCTTTTGCATATAGATCTTCGAAAGCTCAAGACTCAGGTGAAAGAACGATTGATGCAGATTACCCATATAAATGAAATAGATGCAGATATGAAGTATGAGCATCAGATCAATATTGACAGAATATTGGATGGGGTTATGAAAGATATGTCTGGATCTTGTGCGGTGGATGTTCTTTTACAGGAATTTGCTCCTGAGTGCATTTGCCCCGGCTATTTTACTTTTTGTGGGAAAAAGATAGAGTGCGGAATATTGACACAGCTTGACATCAGTCTTATTGATAAAGGTTACATTTATGCATTTCATGCACCGGTTGTAGATCTGGAAAACACTGGTTCTGTGCTTGACCAGTATTACATGGAGGCATTTCAGGTGGCATGCATGGATGTCATAAGAGGGTGGCTGCAAGGATATCTTGAGAGAAAGAACAGTGTATATGAGAAGAAATATTGCAGTCCATCATTCGGCCCGGGATATTATGGAATGGGCATGGATGCTGTACCTGAGCTGCTTGGACTTATGGATGCATCACAGGTAGGCGTGTCATGGAACGGAGAACGTATGTCGCCGAAGATGAGTCTTGTTGGAACATATCTGATTGCGGGTGAAGATGTGTTTGAGGTGGATTCTGATTGCAGAGACTGTATTGGACAGAGCGGTGGCTGTGAATTCTGTATAAAGCACTGAATTTATACCAAGTAGGAGCAGGAGTGTTCTGCTCCTACTTAGAATTATAGTTATTAGTCCAAATCGAAACTAAAGACCGCTTTGTCGAAATTGCGGTTCTTTAAATCTTCATCTGAAATGATCCAAAAGATATTCCATAGACAACCAACGTTGTAACCATATTGAAACAGCAGATGAGTTTTTGTGTTTACATCCGGTATATTACCACCCGTAGGATAACCGAATAATTTGTTTCCGTCATACGAAAGATATTCGATATCATAATCTGGAGCAACTTCTTCAAGACGGTCAAATAGGTCACAGTCAAGCACATCTCCCAGTGGCTGATAATCTGTGGTGAGTTCAAACTCGACGGCCTTTTCCTCAAAAACTTCTGTAAAATACTTTGAATAATATGGAACAGGCGGCTCAGTTCTCTTTAAATTTGCCAGGTCGCCATTGTACCAGATCACCTTGTGATAAGCCGAATTTTCGGGGTCGTCAGCAACGCTTTCAACCCATTTGTTGGTCTGGTGAATTGAGTCGATTTCTCCGCTCCAGAAAAAATATAAAATACCCGTGTGCGGAAGCTTGTTTTCAATATCCAAGTCGGCAATGTCCGCAAGATTGATTTGAGCAACAAGCTGCATTGCTGATTTTTCGTACCGCTCAGTGTCATCTCCGCGCTTGCAGGAATAGCCCGACATTGTGGGATATGGAATTTCGGGTGGAAGATCGGGAAAGCCACCGATTTTACTTGTGCCTTTTGCAATTACATTTTCCACATCCTTCACACACATTTTAATAGTATTTTTTCGGTAGTCTTTAATACTTTCTGCAATATCAGTGTGTCCTTCTTTAATAAGGAATTCAATCAAATCCATTTCGTGCATTTTCATTTTATACCCCCTAATCCCTATTTGTTAAAGTCAACACATCCATTATATCTCGTATCGCCTAATTTGAATACACATGTAATGGCTACCCTACCTTTGGGATTCCCACGCCAGAAATACCAGACTGACAGTAAGTGTCACAGCCTCGGTCACAGGTGCAGCAAACCACAAGCTATTGCCACCGGTCAAAACAGGAAACGTCAGTATACACACGCTGCTGAGTATGATGTTTCGGAGCAGTGATATACACAGAGACTGCCCGGATTTCAGTATGGCCTGGAGATAGTAGGAGGTCATCAGGTTGATCCCAAATGGCACAAATGCAAAGAAGTACGCTCTGACACCAAGATCGGCAATGACACCAAGACCTTCATTCATATCTATAAACACACTGCAGAGCACCCTTGGAAAAAGTATTCCAAGAAGTGAGAACAGCGCACCCATGATCAGGATGGTTGTGTAAGCCATTCTGATCATGGTGTTTATTCTGCCTATGTTATTTGCTCCATAGTTGGTCGAGATCACAGGCTGCACAGACTGACCAACTCCTGTGAACAGAGAATTGAACAGGATGACGCAGTTTGAGATGACGCTGTATATGGACAGGGCATTCTCGCCGCAGTACTTCAATATCTGTATGTTAAACAGCAGCACTATAAATCCATTTGCAAATTCATTGAAAAAGCTCGGGATACCGGCTGTCACGATATTCTTCATGCTGTTCAGGATCCTGTGTGGCATTATGAAACGCAGCTCATTCTTCTTGCTGAGGAAATGTGATGAGGCGACAAGTACCTGGATCAGCATACCGATTACAGAGGCAAGTGCGGCTCCGCCGATTCCCTGCTTCAGTGGGAATACCAGTACAATGTCCATCACGATATTGAACACTCCACCCAGCAGGACGCCTGCCATGGCGCGGTTCGGGTCATTGTCAGCCCTCACAAATATAGCTATGAAGTTGGAAAATACTGCAACCGGCAGGAACATGTTTATATAGTGCATGTATGACATGGCATATGGGTATAGAGTGGCATTTGCACCCATGAGCCTCAGCAGTGATGGCATGCATGCTCCGTACAGTATCCACAGCAGTGCGGTGATTGCCGCGATCATCATGAATGACACGGTGAAGTAACGGTTAGATTTCATTGTGTTGCCACTTCCTCTGTGCACGCTCATCTGTACTGAGCCACCCACGCCAAAGAGAATCCCGGTTGACATAAGTATGCACAGCAGGGGCGTTGTGATGCTCAGAGCGGCCAGGGCATCAGCTCCAACACCTTTTCCGATGACGATGGCATCAGTCAGGGTGTATATGGACATGACCATGGCACTTCCAAGGGAAGGAATGAGGAATTTGAAGTAAAGCTTTTTCAGATCGTCTTTTAACAGGTTCATTTGTAAATCTCCTTAAAAAAAATAGTTTATAATTGAAAATCATTGAAAATCGGAAAGGCACATGATCGCGGGGACAAATTAACCTGCCAGCCGCATAAAAAAAGAGCCAGATAAGATAAAGTATCTTATCTGGCTCATGAAAATTCTGATATATTTTTATCGCAATTCATGTTCCATCCGGGAATCCTGCATCTGCAGAACACCTTGCAAGGTATATTAATATTCAACATACCGTCCGACTTGTGTTATTATAACAGGAGGTTAGCAAATGTCAAGGACTGATTAGGGGGATATTATGGAATATAGGATAGCGGACGCGAGCGATATAGATATGTTGATGAATGTCAGATTGTCCATGCTTAGGATAGTCAATGATCTTCCAGTTGATTATATATTTGACGATAAATTGGTGACAAACAGCAGGAGATATTTTCTTGAGGGTGATCAGACAACAGTTGTAGCTGTCGATGACGGAAGATGTGTGGCGTGTGCCAGTATGTCTTATATTGAAATTATGCCAACATTTTCTCATACTTCTGGAAAGAGAGCACATCTCATGAATGTATATACAGAAAAGGACTATCGGAGGAGAGGAATCGCCAGGCAGCTTGTGAATATGCTTATAGAGGATGCGCGTGTACATGGTGCCACGGAGATAAGTCTTGATGCCACGGAAAGCGGAAGACCGCTGTACGAATCAATGGGATTTAAGGCATCTGAGGAGTGCATGGTTATAGATATACAGCAATTATGATGCTTTGGATAATAGACAGTTTACATACATATATTTACGGAGACAGACGGAGGCAGACATAGCTATGGAAGTAAGAGATAGCATAGAAAAAAGACGCAGTATTAGAAGGTTTAAAGATACCCCAGTGGAGCAGAAGGAGTAAAGACATCATGAACAATCCAATAAAAGAACTGACTAAGCGGGAATGGCTTATCTGGCTGTGTTCCCTCATTATAGTGCTGGCGTCAAATCTTCTCGCTACAGATCTGGATATCCTCACACTGGCGGCGGCACTCATAGGTGTGACATCGCTTATATTTGCTGCAAAAGGAAATGTGTGGGCGCAGATATTGATGGTGGTATTCAGCATATTATACGGTATCATATCTTTCAGGTTCCGCTACTGGGGTGAGATGATAACCTACCTCGGTATGACTATGCCCATGGCGGTGTGGTCAGTCATAACGTGGTTCAAGAATCCATCGGAGGGCAACAGCAGTGAGGTAGCCATACAGAAACTGACAAGAAGACATGTGATATGGCTCACTGTCAGCACAGTGCTTGTAACGGTTGTATTCTACTATATACTCATGATACTTGACACGCCGAATATAGTATTCAGCACAATATCCATAGTCACAAGTTTCCTGGCGGCTGCGCTCACCATGCTGAGATCGTCATACTATGCGGTGGGATATGCAGCAAATGATGTAGTACTCATAGTATTATGGGTTCTCGCATCTTTTGAGAATCCGTCATATATTCCTGTAGTTGTAAACTTCGTCATATTCTTTGTGAACGACATGTATGGATTTGTGAGCTGGAAAAAGAGAGAAGTGAGGCAGGCTGTGGATATGTAGCAGATAAAGGAGGTGCAATTTGCAACATAAATAGACAGTAGTACAATGTTTAAAGTGCTGACAGCTATATGCCCATAACTGTCAGCACCATAATCTGATTATTATTGCTGAATATCGGCAATATACACTGTTTTGATGTATACATAGTGCGCTGCCAGACAGAACGATATAATAATAAATAGAACATAAGTGAAATCTTATCATAATAGGAGGACGCATAGATGAATATAAACATAAGAGAGTACATGGCAGCAGATGCAAAGTCAGCATCAGAGATCTGGAACCAGGTTGTGGATGATGGTGTGGCATTTCCACAGGAGGAAGTCCTGACACCGGAATCAGGAGATGCATTTTTCAAAGAGCAGACATATACCGGTATCGCCGAGAACGCAGAGAGTGGTGAGGTGGTAGGACTCTACATACTTCATCCGAACAACGTGGGAAGATGCGGACATATATGTAACGCCAGCTATGCCGTGAGACGCGATATCCGCGGTGAGCACATAGGAGAAAAGCTTGTGCTTGACTGTATCTCCATGGCAAAGAAGAAAGGCTTTGGAGTGCTCCAGTTCAATGCCGTAGTAGCATCAAATGTACATGCACTCCATCTGTATAAAAGGATTGGTTTTACTCCGCTGGGCGTTATCCCGGGAGGCTTTAGAATGCCTGACGGACATTATGAGGACATCATTCCGCACTATTATGACCTTAGAAAAGATGCAGATCAGTAATGAGTTGCAGCATACGGTGTAACATCACAGAAAAATATGTTGATGTTACGATCTGACAGCGGTATACTTGTTGTCAGAGAATTGGATAGTATAGGGGGAGCTGGCGAGTTAGCCGGCTGAGAGGAGGCTGAACGCTTCGACCCACAACCTGATGCGGATAATGCCGCCGTAGGGATACGTTTGATACATACATAATGATGTAAGAAAGAAGAGACGCATTCCTGTGTCTCTTTTTATTTTCATAAGGAGGGGCCCACGTAAGTGGGAGGATTCCTTGTGAAGTACGCAGACGCCGCGCGTAAGCGCCTTTCATGCGTCTGCTCCTTTATAAGGAGGGACCCACGTAAGTGGGAGGATTCCTTGTGAAGAGTGGAAGCGCACTGATGTGCGCGCAGGTCATCAAGCGGTGCTTGACGACATATTACGCAGACGCCGCGCGTAAGCGCCTTTCATGCGTCTGCTCCTTTATAAGGAATAATCTACATGAGTGGGATATTCCTAAAGTGGCTGATTGGGGGCACCACCTTCCGCCACTATAAAAGTGTAAGAGAAACAAATATTAGATCTGGAACAGATTTATAAAGCCGGATCAGATTGGAGGAACAGATGAGAAATTACACAACACAGATGGACGCAGCAAGAAAAGGCATAGTAACTCCTGAGATCGAGAAAGTTGCCGAGAAAGAGCATATGTCCACTGAGGCGCTGATGAAACTGGTAGGAGAGGGTAAGGTAGCGATACCTGCCAATAAGAAGCACACATGCTTAAACCCAGAGGGAGTTGGAAGCATGCTGAGGACCAAGATCAATGTCAACCTCGGTGTGTCAAGAGACTGCAAGGATTATGGTATCGAGATGCAGAAGGTTATGAGTGCTGTCGAGATGGGAGCAGAGGCGATCATGGATCTGTCAAGCCACGGCAATACACAGCCGTTCAGACAGAAGCTCACTTCAGAGTGTCCGGCTATGATAGGAACTGTGCCGGTATATGACAGCGTTATCCACTATCAGAGAGATCTTGCGACACTGACAGCACAGGATTTCATCGATGTGGTACGTCTCCACGCGGAGGATGGAGTTGACTTCGTGACTCTCCACTGCGGAATAACAAGAAAGACGATCGAACAGATCAAGAAACATAAGAGAAAGATGAATATAGTCAGCCGTGGCGGCAGTCTTGTATTTGCATGGATGACCATGACAGGCAATGAGAATCCGTTCTACGAGTATTTTGACCAGATCCTTGATATATGCGAGGAATACGATGTGACAGTATCACTTGGAGATGCATGTCGTCCGGGATGTCTTGCGGACGCAACGGATGTATGTCAGATAGAGGAGCTTGTCAGACTTGGAGAGCTGACAAAGCGCGCGTGGGATCATAACGTACAGGTTATGGTTGAGGGCCCTGGTCATGTGCCACTCAATCAGATTGCAGCCAACATGGAAGTTCAGAAGACACTCTGTATGGGCGCACCATTCTACGTACTTGGACCTCTTGTCACAGATATAGCACCGGGATACGATCACATCACAAGTGCCATAGGCGGAGCGGTCGCAGCCATGAACGGCGCAGCATTCCTCTGTTACGTAACACCAGCAGAGCACCTTGCCCTGCCAAATGTAGACGATGTCAAGCAGGGAATCGTAGCCTCCAAGATAGCAGCCCATGCGGCAGATATAGCAAAGGGGATACCTGGAGCGAGGGATATAGATGACAAGATGGCGGATGCGAGACGTGTCCTCGACTGGGATGCACAGTTTGCATGTGCCATAGATCCTGAGACTGCAAAGGAGATCAGGGACAGCAGAAAGCCTGATGACGAGTACAGCGACACGTGTAGTATGTGCGGTAAATTCTGTGCTGTCAGATCGATGAACAAGGCGCTGTCAGGGGAATACATAGATATACTGTAATTACCAAGAAACTTAAAATATAAAAAGATTCGGCAGTATATGTCCATCTCGGCATGTACTGTCGTTTTTATATGCATAACATGATAGAAAATATATGGGAATAAGTACAAAAAACGGGTGTTCAGCCGAAGATGTTTACTATTTTGCCTATTGTAATGCCGGGTGAACGAGTTTAGAATAAAACCGAAAACAGGAGTAAATTATAGAAAAGAAGGGAAAAAAGTGAACAAAGATCTTACTGTGGGAAGGCCTGAATCCGTGCTTTGGAGATTCTGCCTGCCACTTTTCGGAAGTGTGATATTTCAGCAGCTCTATAACATAGCGGACAGCTTTGTGGCGGGGCAGTTCATAGGAGAAAATGCTCTGGCGGCGGTCGGCAATAGCTATGAGATAACACTTATTTTCATAGCATTTGCATTTGGATGCAATATAGGCTGTTCGGTCATAGTATCCCAGCTGTTCGGGGCAAAGAAATACAGCGAGATGAAGACTGCGGTCTGGACTACTCTCATAGCAAGCGCGGTACTTGTGGCGGTTCTCATGCTGGTTGGATTCCTGCTTGGAGAGAGACTGCTGGCACTTATTGATACCCCGGATGAGCTGATGAGAGATTCGCTTACTTATCTGAACATATACATATTGGGCGTGCCATTTTTGTTCTTCTACAACATAGCGACAGGAATATTCTCTGCGCTGGGCGACTCGAGAACACCGTTCATATTCCTTGCCATCTCATCGGTGTCCAATATAGCCGTTGATATACTGTTTGTAAAGACATTTGAGATGGGGGTAAATGGAGTTGCGTGGGCTACATTCATCTGTCAGGGCGTGAGCGCTGTACTTGCGATAATAGTTGTGTTCAGACGCCTGACAGCAGTTCGCACTGAGGGGAAGGTCCGTGTATTTTCGGGAAGCATGCTGGGCAAGATAGCAGTCATAGCCATACCGAGCATACTTCAGCAGAGCTTTATCTCAGTTGGAAATATAATTATTCAGAGCGTCATCAATGGATTTGGAGCCTCTGTCATAGCGGGCTATGCGGCGGCTGTAAAGCTCAACAATCTCGTCATAACGTCATTTACAACACTTGGAAATGGAATATCCAACTATACCGCACAGAATCTTGGCGCGGGTAAGATCGACAGGATAGGACAGGGACTTAAAGCTGGAATAAAACTCATATGGGGACTATGCATACCATTTGCGGTTTTGTACTTCTTCTTTGGCCGTTATGGCATGTATCCATTTATGGAGAATAGGACAGGACTTGCCCTTGACACGGGAGTCACGTATCTCAGGATACTGGCGCCGTTCTACTTTGTAGTATCGGCAAAACTTGTAGCTGATGGAATACTAAGGGGAACAGGCATGATGGGCAGATTCATGACATCGACGTTTACGGATCTGATACTTAGAGTGGTGCTGGCGATAGTGCTGTCAAGAGTTATAGGTTCCGCCACAGGAATATGGCTGGCCTGGCCGATAGGCTGGACTATAGCAACAGTTATGTCACTGTTATTCTGTGTGAATGGTATTAAGAAGCTGAAAAGAGAAAAAACAGGGAGGATAGAATAGATGACAGATAAAATGACTCAGAAGAGCCATGAAGATATGAGTAAAGAAATAAACAAAGATGGTGTGGCGGTGCGTACACGGGGATATCATATATGGAGAGTTATATTCTGTATAATAGGCGTGCTGGGAATGCTGATGTTCATATATCCGGTGTTCAGAGGTTGCCATGTGAATATAGGAACCCTGCTGGGAACAGGCGTGTTTGCACTTCTCACATTGTATGGAGTATTCAGGGCAAAGATAGACAAATCTGTCAGAAAGCTTTGGGATAAAAAAGCAGGAAAGATATGCTTAAGTTTCGTGCTTGCACTTGTCACTGCTGCGCTTGCCCTTGTTGTGGTCATCACTTATCACATGGTCTATGCGGCTTGTGTAAAGCCTAAACAGGATGCCACAGTCGTAGTGCTCGGATGCGCAGTTAGAGGCGGTGGACCAAGCCTTATGCTGAGAGAGAGACTTATAGCAGCACAGGATTATCTTGATGAGAACCCGGAGGCTGTATGTGTTGTGTCCGGTGGACAGGGCGCAGATGAGAGCATGTCGGAGGCTCAGTGCATGTATGAATACCTTACAGAGCACGGAATTGCTCCGGAGAGAATATATATGGAAGACAAGTCCACATCCACAAGGGAGAATATAAAGTTTTCGGCTCAGATAATAGAACAGAATGACCTGCCTGACGGAATGAATATCGTGACAAATGAATTCCATGAGTACAGGGCAAAGAGAATTGCGGAAAAGCAGGGTATAGATACGGGTTCCATAGCCGGAAGCACTGCATGGTGGCTGCTTCCGACATACTATGTCAGGGAGATGGCAGGCATACTGTATGAGTGGATCAGCGGCTGATATGTGGACAGGTGCGCTGCGAGGCGGACAAAGTGAATACAATGATCCGCCGGACACCCATGCAGGTATATTTGGTCGAAATGCACAGATAACCTTAAAAAAACCTTGTAATATTTCTTGAAAAATGCATGTAAAAACGTACTTCTAAATAGAAGAAATTATGTTATAATGACTCTGTATGATACAAATACAGTATCAAGTTAAAAGGAGAATGAGATGAACAAATTAGAACTTCAGAAAAAAGCTGTAGAAGTTCGCAAGGGCATTGTTACAGGTGTATACAATGCAAAGAGCGGACATCCAGGCGGCTCATTATCAGCAGCAGACCTGTTTACTTATCTTTATTTCGAGGAGATGAATGTGGATCCTAAGAATCCTGAGGACGAGAATCGTGACAGATTCGTGCTCTCAAAGGGACACACAGCTCCGGGCTACTACGCAGCACTTGCGTTAAAAGGCTTTTTCCCAATAGAAGACTTAAAGACACTCAGACATGTTGGATCTTACCTTCAGGGACATCCTGACAAGAAGCACACTCCAGGAGTGGATATGTCATCAGGATCACTGGGACAGGGACTTTCAGTTGCAGTAGGTATGGCACTTGCAGCAAAGATGCAGGGCAAGGATTACAGAACATACTGTCTCTGCGGTGACGGAGAGATCCAGGAGGGACAGATATGGGAGGCAGCTATGTTCGCAGGACATAGAAAGCTTGACAATCTGTGCGTTATAGTAGATAACAACAATCTTCAGATTGACGGAACGGTTGAGGATGTATGTTCACCATATCCTATAGATGAGAAGTTCAAGGCATTCAACTTCCATGTTATCAATATCAATGGCAATGACTTTGACGAGATCGACAGGGCATTTGCTGAGGCAAAGTTCCACAAGGGTGAGCCTACAGCGATCATCGCCCACACGATCAAGGGCAAGGGTGTATCATTCATGGAGGACAAGGCCGGCTGGCATGGAAAGGCTCCGAATGAAGAAGAGTATAAGATCGCCATGGAAGAACTTGAGAAGGAGGCTGCAGCATTATGATAGAGAATAAAGCAATCGCAACCAGAGAGAGCTATGGCAATGCCTTAGTAGAGATCGCAAAGGAGCATGATGATCTTGTTGTTTTAGATGCAGACCTTGCAGAGGCAACCAAGACAGTTATTTTTAAGAAAGCTTATCCTGAGCGACACGTTGACTGTGGCATCGCGGAGGCGAACATGGCAGGAATAGCTGCCGGAATGTCAACATGCGGATACGTTCCATTTATGAGTTCATTTGCAATGTTCGCTGCAGGACGTGCATTTGAGCAGGTGAGAAATACCATCGGCTACCCACATCTGAATGTGAAGATCGGTGCAACCCACGCAGGAATCTCAGTAGGTGAGGATGGAGCAACACATCAGTGCTGTGAGGATATCGCACTCATGAGAGAGATCCCGGGCATGGTTGTCATTAACCCATGTGACGATGTAGAGGCCAGAGCAGCAGTCAAGGCTGCATATGAGTATGTTGGACCTGTATATCTCAGATTTGGAAGACTGGCAGTTCCAGTACTCAATGATGAGAGCACATACAAGTTTGAGATTGGCAAAGGGGTTAAGCTCAAGGACGGCAAGGACATATCTATCATAGCTACAGGACTTTGTGTATCTGAGGCTGTGAAGGCTGTGGATATGCTCGCTGCTGACGGTATAGATGCTGAACTCATCAACATCCACACTATCAAGCCTATCGATGAGGATATCATCGCTGAGACAGCTCAGAAGACAGAAAGAGTGTTCACAGTTGAGGAGCACTCCATCATAGGCGGTCTCGGAAGTGCTGTTGCAGAGGTGCTTGCTGAGAAGTGTCCTACAAAGCTGACAAGGATCGGTGTGAGAGATACATTCGGTGAGTCAGGCCCTGCAAAGGAACTGCTTCACAAGTATGAGCTTGATGCCGAGGGTATCTACAAGCAGATCAAGGCTGCACTGTAATCCTAATGTGATCATTTGGAGACATAACAGAGAACACAAGATAAATAGCTGATACTAAATATCTGTGAAAGATATAGAGAGTTATATACAGATGGGGGAGCCTGCCGGTGGCAGGCTCTTTCCATATATACATATGAACTGTCAGATGGGCGGTAGACACTGCAGACATCCGGCAGATTCTGTGATTTACATACACAAGGGCTGAAGACCAGATGAAACTGGGAACTTTACAGAAAAGAGGTAGGAATCATATGGGCAGAGAGTATGTAGAGGAGCTTAAGAACCGCGTGCTGAATGGTGGAGCGGAGATCACATATGATGAGGCTCTAAAGCTTGCACATGAGGATCTGGATATACTGGCGGCTTCAGCAAATGAGATAAGAGAGTATTTCTGCGGAGACCGGTGCGATGTGTGTTCGGTCATAAGCGTGAAGGAGGGCAGATGCACAGAGAACTGTAGATACTGTGCACAGTCCAGGATAGCGAAGAAGGATATACCAGAGATAAATCTGCTTGGTAATGAAGCGGTTACTGAGGGTGCATCGATTGACTATGACAAGGGAAGCTTCAGGTACTGCCTTGTGGCTGAGGGCAGGAGACTTTCAAAGCGGGAGGTTGAGCTTGCTGAGAAAACGGTCAAGGATATACACGACAATGTGGATATCAACATATGCGCGTCATTTGGCCTGCTGGATCAGGATGACATTACGAAGCTTAAGGGTGCGGGACTTACAATGATACACAATAACCTTGAGACATCACCTGCATATTTTCCGGAGGTGTGCACCAGTCACACCCAGGAACAGAAGAAGGCGACAATACGCGCTGCAAAGGCTGCGGGACTCATGGTGTGCAGTGGCAGTCTGTTCGGCATGGGCGAGACACTTGAGGACAGGGTGGCGCTTGCATTTGAACTCAGAGAGCTTGGCGTGGATTCGGTTCCGATGAACCTCCTCAATCCGAGGGAGGGGACGCCATTCTATGACAAGACACCTCTCACTGAGGAGGAGTACGTCAGAACGATAGCAGTATACAGATTTGTCATGCCCCAAGTCATGATAAGGCTTGCGGCTGGAAGAGGAAGATATGAGGACAACGGCGAGGCTGCACTTGCAGCCGGGGCAAATGCGGTCATAAGCGGTGACTTCCTGACCACCGATGGCACATCATTTGACCTTGACTTTGACATGATAAGAAGAAACGGATTTGTCACGGACAGAAAACATTCATAGACATTAGTGGGTGCTCCGTGCGCAAGGCAATTGGATGAGAAGGATTAACTGCACGCAAATAAGAGAATATAACATGCAGAATAAGTTTTAGAAGGAGAAGTATATGAAGATTTATGACAGGATCATGGGAATTGGAACAAAGATGACAGACATGGATGCATCCACATATCAGGGCGCATTTATAGGCAAGATATCCTACACAGTAGACAGAGAGAAGGCAGAGGCTGCCGACAGCATCACATATGAGTATGGTGATGTTAAGGAGAACGCATTCATGTACATACTCTCTATCCTTGGAAAGGTAGAGGGAGAAGAGACTCCTGTTGAGAAGATGACCATCACACTCGTAAAGGCATCAGACAAGGAGAAGGAGATCAAGAGAGTGGAGAAGACGGATTATGAGGACGAGAAGCCATTCCACACATTTACAAAGGAAGAGGTTTATGCATTCAGCAAGGAGACAGGAGACGAGAATAAGATCCACCTCACAGACCATCCTGTAGTTCAGGGAATGTTGCTCCTCCGCACAGCAGCATGTGCACACGAGGACCTGAAGAGACTTGATGTTAAGTTTGTAGAGCCTTCATACGCAGAGGAAGAGCTCATGTGGGGCAGCAATGGCAGAGAGCTTGTGCTTTATGCAGATGGCTATGTAAAGGCTTCATTCAAGGTTGTGAAATAGTTTCCGCTAACAGACGATCATTATGATAGATACAAAATAGGCGTCATACCTGATCAGGTATGATGCCTATTTTGTTGTTTGAATTAAGACTAGTTTATTCTTATGAAATCGGATCTTACATATCCGGTGTATTTCTTTGAGCCCTTGGTGTAAGTGATCTTATACCACGCATTCTTGCCGGAATATTTGCAGCCGCTGATCTTGACCTTTGATCCTCTGGCAAGTTCCCGGATGATACGTTTGTTGGTTCCTGCCCCTGCCCTGAGACGGACCTGGCTGTCAATGACTGTTCCGCTCAATGAGCTGGCTTTTGCGGGAGCTTTTGAAATGTCGCCATATACTATCGAACCATTGACATTCTTATATGCAAGAATCCTGTAGCCGAAGCCACTCTTCAAAGCAGGAAGTATACAACTGGTTGTTTTGTAAGAGGATATTTTCTTTACTCTTGTGTATTTGTTATGGGCAATATCATATTTGTATATGATGTAGCCGGATACATTTGAAAGCTTCTGCCAGTGCAGACAGCGATACGAACCGATAGGAGTATACTTAAATGAAGATGTAAAGGTTCGTGGCTTTGTACATTTGCTGAACTCCAGGCGGTTGCTGTACATGATCACACCGTTGTATTCATAATACGCCCTCACGCCGAATTTGTATGTTGTGGCGGGAGAAAGTCCGGTAAAGTTATAACTTCTGGATTCGTCGCCTATGCATCTTGCAATTCTGTCATATTTACCAGTGGACGTGTTGTATTTGTACACGAAATAGCCTGTGACTCCGGAAATCTTGCTCCAGCGGACATTAATGGAACTGGAAGTCCTGTCTGCTATTGCGGCCTGGGTAGGCATGTCCGGGGCGGTATCGAAGATTGGAGGTTCAGGATCTGTCGATGCAGTTACAGCTTCTGCATAGGTGGCGGTGCAGCTATATTCTTGCGAGTAAGCTCCGTATACAGTGCCGGTATTTAATTTATGGTATCCGCGCACCATGTAGGTATATTTTTTACCGCTGGTGAGACCGTTATCAGTGTAGGTCAGAGTTCCAGCCCCCTTTGTTGTTCCGATCGACACATATTTTCCTTCGGCCTCATCGTAACGAACTATTTGATAACCATATACCTCCGGAACCTTATTCCATGTGAGGGTTATGGATGAGTTGGTCGATGACTTAAATGTGAGTTCTGTAGGTGCTGCCGGTGTATTTACATATTTGAAATCGAGATCCGTCGGATAGCTTATTCCGGCGACGGTTCCGTTGTCATCGTACTGCCAATATGAATGAGTGGCGGTCAGCGTGTCTGAATCGTTGTACTGCGCATTCCATATCGGGTATTTGTTGTTTATACTGGTGATCTTCATGTCATCGGTTATAACACTTTTGCTCGCATACAGCATGCCCACGTAGCCGCTTGCTTCCACTGTACTGCAAAAAGTGTTGATGACCGTGGTGGCAGCACTTTTGGACAGGTGCGCATTGTAGAGCCTGCCGGTCAGTCCACCCTCCCATGCGTATTCGTAGTCCATGACGATGGGAAGTGTCAGGTTGTAAGAGGATACGATGTTCAAGGTGTATGCCGCCTCCTGCCTGGCCTCGGCGGCGTTTATGGCCTGAGAGTAGAAGTACGCTCCGACATCAATCCCTGCCGCAGTTGCATTCTTGACATTCTCAGCAAATTTGGAGTCGACGAAATATGCACCTGAGCCATAGTACCTTCCTCCAGCCCTGATAAAGGCAAATGTAACGCCGCTGGATTTTACCTTTCTCCAGTTGATGGAACCGTTCCACTCCGATACATCTATCCCCTTCATGACAGTGGAGTTCTTGAACTGGGATGCGTGTGTATATGTTGTCGATGAGAGCGTGGCAACACCATAAGGATTAGCGCTGTCTGACTGCTTTTGCAACTGCCTTATCGTCTCAGGATCGTTGCCGTAAAGACTATATATGTGGTCGATCTCGGCATCGCTCAACTGAGTGTAGTCAAAGTTACCTTCATCCACAACCTCCTGGACCTCAGATCTGGTCGATGATGTTGAGATGGTGGAGGTGTCAGCCGCGTATACTGTGGCAGAGTCGAAGATATTATCTGCCGCAGTCAGTATAAATATTCCAAGGGAAATAATAAAAAGTTGTTTAGATAATCGTTTTATTCTCATGTAAGCCTCCTAATACAAATGTTACGATTATATTACAAAAAGATTATTAAAATATTATTAAAATATTATTAATAAAAGGCCTGCATGAGAAAAATATTGAGAAAAAATATAAAAAAAATAGGGAAAAGCAGGAGATACATAGTATGTATGCTTTTCCCTATTTTAATTGTATAAGAATCAGAATTACTTGACACGTATGAAATCAGATCTTATATAGCCCGTATATTTTCTGGAGCCTCTGGTGTATGTGACCTTATACCAGATATATCTTCCAGACTTTGCGTAGCCGGAGATCTTGACCTTTGAACCCCTTGCAAGCGTTCTGACTACTCTGCTGTTTGTTCCGGCTTTTGCACGGAGGTTTACGCTGCTGTCAGTGATCGTTCCGGTAAGAGATGTATTCTTGATCGGTGCTTTTGAAATTGCACCGTAGTATATCTTGCCGTTGTACTTCATGTAAGCAAGAACACGGTAACCGTAGCCTCTTCTGAGGTTAGGAACAAAACAGAAATTTGTCTTGTTGGATGTTATCTTCTTAACTCTTGTGTATTTGTTTGCCTTCTGATCATACTTGTATACGATGTAGCCGTCAGCGTATGACAGCTTTGACCACTGGAGGAATCTCTGCGATCCAAGTGGTGTGTATTTGAAGGATGACGTAAAGGTTGCCGGGAGAGTGCAGGAGCTGAAATCCTTGCGGTCACTGAAGCCTGTGAATCCATTCCGCTCTGTGTATGCTCTCACTCCAAATTTGTATTCTTTTCCGGCTTTAAGTCCTGTAAATGTGTATGTTCTGTTGCTGCTTCCGCTGATACGTGCCACCTGCTCAAATGACTTGCTGGACGTATTATATTTGTATACCGTGTAGCCTGTGGCATCAGATATCTGTGTCCATCTTATGGTCACGGAATTGGCTGTCCTTGATGCGGTTGCGATCTGGGAAGGAACAGCAGGTCCGGTAAATCCGCTCACTGCGCTGGCTGTCTCTGTGTAGTGGTATGTTCCATTTTTCTTGTAATATGCACATACCGTGTAGCTGTACTCAGTTGAATGAGGAAGTCCCTTGTGTGTGTATGTGTCAGTAGACTTGGAAGAGATCTTTGCAAGCCTTGTCCAAGTAGCATTGGATGGCTCCCATACATATACGATGTATCCGTCAACATTTTCCTGCTTATTCCACTTCAGTGTAAGTGAGCTTGTGTAGGCTGAAGTGATCTTGAGCCCTGTAACCTCGCCTGGGTCGGTGGTTATGGTCTTGGCATCTGATAGAACGTGCCAGATGGTGTTGGTATCAGTTGTTGTGTATGCGCGTACCTTGTAGTTATATTTTGTGCCAGGATTGAGCTGGCTGTCGGTAACCTCGCAGTCGTCAGGAGAATTGGTCGTGGCAATCGTCTCGTAGCTGCCTGATGAACCGTTGCTTCTGTATACTCTGTATCCTGTTGCTGCAGGGATAGGTGACCATGAAAGTTTTACAGATGTAGGCGCTGTAACTGCAGCCGCAAAGTTCTCTATGGTATCAGCTATTGTAATGCCGGTACACTCTGCTGAGTAGGTTCCGTAGATGGCTCCTGAGCTCAATTTGTAATATCCGCGTACCTTGTATGTATACTTTTTACCGTCCTGAAGATTCTTATCTGTAAATGTAGTCGTTCCGGCACCCTTGGCAGTTCCCACGGAGACGTATTTATCTTCGGAGCTGTCGTAACGTACTATCTGGTAAGCATAGACCTCAGGGATCTTCGTCCATGTCAGTGTGATAGTGGAGTCTGTGCACGCTGACTGTGTCAGAGATGAAGGCGCGGCAGGAGATTTGACATATCTGAAATTCATATCAGTTGCATTGCTGATTCCTGACACCTTGCCGACGTCGCTGTACTGCCAGTATGAATGTTTCACTGTGAGAGTGTCCGTGTCGTTGTACTGGGCATTCCATATAGGATATGACTGTGCGATCGAAGATGCGTTCATGTCGTCTGTGATGACAGTCTTGCTGGCGTAGATCATGCCTACGTAGCCCTTTGATTCAACTGCCGCACAGAATGCTTTTATGACATGTGTAGCTGCACTCTTGGAAAGGTGGGCGTTGTACAGACGACCGCTCAGACCTCCATCTTCCCATGCGTATTCATAATCCATGACAACGGGATAAGTTATGTTGTAGCCTGAGATCAGGTCGGTAGTGTATTTGGCTTCTGTCTTGGCCTCCGATGTGCTGATGGCCTGTGAGTAGAAGTACACACCCACGTCAACACCTGCATTCAGTGCATTTTTGATATTATCCTTGTATGTAGAATCGATGAAATATTTTCCTGAACCGTAGTAGCGTCCGCCCACACGTATGAATGCGTAGGATATTCCTGCGGCTTTAACCTTTTTCCAGTTGATGTTGTCGCCGTTCCACTCGGATACGTCTATGCCCTTGATGACTTTGTAGCCATCGAACATGGAAGAGTGGGTATATCTGGCACTCAGCGTAGCTATATCGCCGGTGGCGTTGTAATCGGATTGACGCTGGAGCTGTTTGATGGTTTCGGGATCGTTATTATACAACTCGTATATGTGATCGATCTCTGTACCGTCAAGCTCTGTGTAGTCGAAGTTTCCATCGTCCACCACCTGCTGTACATCCTCCCTCGTTGATGTAACGCTTATGTCGGACATGTTTGCGGCATAGGCTGTTTCGGGCACGTTGCCGGCAAATGCGAATACACTTATACCCAGAGCAGCGCCCAGAATTATCCTAGTAAATTTTCTGATAATCATGAATTCCTCCCGTTTTGTAAAAAGTTTTGAGCACAGTTTACATAATATAATGTACGCTATGAAAAGTCAATAAAACTGCACTGATTTGTTACGAATATATTACAAAATGCTTATTAAAATCCAGCTAAAACATAAAGCCTGAATGAAAAACAAGAAAAAAGTCGGTAAAGGTTGATGTTTTTCATATTAAATACATAAAGTCTATGTTATAATTAGCAGGCATATGAAATTTGGAGGACAATAACTGTTGGATGATAAAAAAAGAGTTGGATTTTTAGGCGCGTTGAAGAACATGTTCGTAGGTGTCGCAAAACCGGAAGCTTATTACAGAAATGGACGATTTGGACGGATGTCATCGGCGATGCTGATAACATTTATCATGAGCACACTGACTTATCTGGTGATATTCTTTATTCCATATAACCAGTTGTTTGGCGGCGGAAGGTTTGCGGACAGGATAGACCGGAATATGGAGGATTTTTCACTGACCGGAGATGGCTTTTACTACGATGGGACATTCGACTGGTCGGATGATGAGAACATGTCCTACATAAAGATCGACACATCGAAGACGAAAGTGGATGAAGCTGTTGCAAGAGACCTTGCTGCAGACGGCGGGTATCGTACCGTATTCATCATATCAGCGGATGAGATACTCACATATAACTCAGGAAGAACACAGATCATAAGATGTAAGGATATATATGAATCCCTGAATGAGACATATGGATTCAAGGCTGTTACAAAGCAGGATGTGATCAATCTCATAAATAAGCTCGACACACCAGTGCTTGTGCTTGCATGGGTATTGCAGATAATTGTTGGATTTGTGCTCACGTTGTTCTGGTCACTGCTTATAACGGTAGCGGGACTGATAGCGGCATCCATGAAGAAGATCGAGGTATCATTTGGCACTATTTACAAATCTGCCATATATATAAGGTTATTATGGTATTTCCTCATGATGGTCATTGCAACATACATATGGCCGGCGAAGAGAACGATGGGGATGCTGGCGCTTTTCATATCTGTGATATACATATTTGCCGCTGTATCGCAGTATCATAAGAATAACCCGGATGACGATCCACAGGAAGGTCCGGCACAGGTAGAACAGAATGATCTGGCGCAAGAATTTGCCCAGTATGAGCAAAGGTAAATAATTATAGAAGACACATTCAAATACAATATATAAAACAGTAGGAGGAGTATTCATATGAATTTGAGAAAGACAAAGATAATTTGTACATTGGGACCGGCGACGGACGATGATGAGGTGCTCAGAAAGCTCATGATCGAAGGTATGGATGTTGCCAGATTCAATTTTTCTCATGGTGATCATGCCCAGCACAGGAAGAACAAGGACAGAGTGGAGAAGCTTCGTGAGGAGCTTGGACTTCCGGTTGCAACACTGCTTGATACTAAGGGCCCGGAGATAAGAGTTGGGGACTTCAAGGAGGGCAAGGTTGAACTCGTAGAAGGACAGACATTTACACTGACGACAGAGGATGTGGTGGGCGACCAGGCAAAGGTATCCATTACATACAAGAATCTTGTGAACGATGTCAAGCCGGGAGATACCATACTCATCGATGACGGCCTTATAAATATGAAGATAGAGAAGGTTACTGATAAAGATATCGTGTGCCGCGTAGAGAATGGCGGACCTGTATCAAACCACAAGGGTGTAAATGTTCCAAGAGTTAACCTCACCATGCCATACATAAGCGATGTAGACAGGGCGGATATAATCTTTGGTATTGAGAATGATTTCGATTTCATCGCTGCATCATTTGTAAGATCAGCCGACGATATACTTGAGATCAGGAAGATCCTTGACGAGTATGAGTGTGACAATATCAATATCATCGCCAAGATTGAGAATATGCAGGGCGTTGACAATATAGACGACATAATCAGAGTGTCCGATGGAATCATGGTCGCAAGAGGAGATATGGGTGTTGAGATACCTCTTGAGGATGTGCCTATCATCCAGAAGATGATCATCAAGAAGGTATACAATGCGGACAAGCAGGTCATAACAGCTACACAGATGCTTGACTCCATGATGATACATCCAAGACCTACCAGAGCAGAGGCGACAGATGTTGCAAATGCCATATATGACGGAACAAGTGCAATCATGCTCTCAGGAGAGACCGCAGCGGGCAAGTATCCGGTTGAGGCTCTTCACACCATGAAGACCATCGCAGAGAGAGCAGAGCGAGACATAGATTACAACAAGAGATTCTTCAACAGGGATGCAGTGCAGAATCCTGATATAACGAGTGCTATATCACATGCGACATGTACAACGGCCATAGACCTTGCAGCGGCAGCCATCATCACTGTTACCAAGTCAGGAAAGACAGCGAGAATGCTCTCAAAGTACAGACCAAAATGTCCGATCATCGGATGTACCCCTGTTAAGAAGGTTGCCAGACAGATCAATCTTTCATGGGGAGTTCAGCCTCTTCTTATAGGTGAGGAGAACAACACTGACGATCTCTTCGAGCATGCTGTTGATGCGGCAAAGAAGCACGGCTATGTTAAGGACGGTGAGGTGACTGTAATCACCGCCGGAGTCCCACTTGGCGTGACCGGCACGACAAACCTGATAAAGGTACACGTTGTAGGACATATCCTTGTAAAGGGCTTCTCTATAAATGAGAGATCTGCAACCGCACCGCTCTGTGTATGCGAGTCAGAGGATGAGCTCATCAAGAACTATAAGGATGGAGACATAATCGTCATAAATGAGACCAGCAACAGGATCATGGATCAGCTCAAGACTGCATCTGCGATCGTGTGTGAGAAGAACGGTGGCAATTCACATGCTGCCATAGTCGGACTCAGCCGTGACATACCTGTTATCCTGGGTGCACAGAACGCGACCAAGATACTTAAGTCTGGCGCTATAGTTACTGTAAATGGCGAGGATGGAGTTGTAATTTCAAACTAGTATATGTAACAAATATGTAACAAAAAATAAATACAAACGTATAAAACAACGCCTCCTGTGTTGACAAATGTAATCATTATTGCTATACTACAATAGATTTGTAACAAAGATGTAATAATTGTTGCGTTAAGATCAGCACAGGAGGTTTTTTATAATGTCTAAAGCAAAGTCATTTAAGAAGACTATAGTTGTTGCTGCAGCGGCAGGAATGATGATCACCACTTCCATAGGAACGGTGAGCGCGGGACAGATATACAGCGATTCAACTGTAGGTATTTCATCTGCATTTGACAGATATGCTAACACCCTTGCGGGCAATGATAAAAACGCAGGCGATGCTGCAAAGGCGGCAACGTCCACAGATGCACAGAAGACTACAGCATCCGCAGGAAAGAATGCTGCGGAGGCTAAGAAGGACAAGACAAGCGAAGAGAACAAGGTGAAATATCCTGATTTCAAGGATAAGTGTCTTGTTGCCACCGAGGATTATGTGAATATAAGATCGGGAGCCGGAACTGATTCAGATGTAGTTGGTATCATAGGGAACAATGGAATAGCAACCATAGAGAAGAAGGGCAAGGAGTGGACCAAGGTCACATCAGGTGACTGTACAGGATATATAAGGAATGACCTGCTTCTTTTTGGAGATGATGCGGGAGCCTATGCCGAGGCGAACTGTCCGAAGCAGGTAACTGTCAATACAGAGACACTCAACGTAAGAACAGAGGCTGATGTGAACTCCGACTGTATAACACAGGTTGGATCAGGCCAGAGCTTTGATGTCATATCACAGGATGATAAATGGGTGCAGATAGCACTTGACGACGAGACGAATGGTTATGTCAGCACTGAATTTGTAGATGATACATATGCATTTGCAACTGCCAAGTCCATGGAGCAGATCCAGGCAGAGCTTGATGCGAAGGCTGCGGAAGAAAAGGCGGCAGAGGAGCAGGCAAGACAGGAACAGGAGAGCGCAGACGAGGCAGAAGCTGAGGACGCATCAGATGACAGCCAGAGCACAGAGGATGATTCCTACACGCCAGATCAGCCGGATACAGATTCTGCAGACCAGTCATCGGATACATCAGACGACACATCATCTGACAGCAGCGATTCAGACGATTCACAGAACAATGTAGTGGCACCGAGCGGCCAGACAGGAATAGACCTTGCGAACTTTGCAACACAGTTTGTGGGTAATCCATATGTATATGGCGGATCGAGCCTTACGGATGGAGCTGACTGTTCAGGCTTTGTCATGGCTGTATACGCTCAGTTTGGATATTCACTTCCACACTCAGCGGGAGCACAGTCACAGTATGGAACAAGAGTAGACACTTCAAGTCTTGAGCCTGGAGACATACTTTTCTATGGAGACAGCTCTATAGAGCACTGCGCTATATATATCGGAGACGGAATGATAGTACATGCCAGCACAGAGGAGACCGGTATCAAGATATCCTCTGCATTCTACAGAGATCCGCTCTGTGCAGTCAGAATCATAGGACAGTAGACAAGCTGTATATAATAGGGTATAATGAATACATTGAAGCGCACATGGTATACATGTGCGCTTTTTGTGTAAAATGGCGAAAACATGACAGCGAAAATAAATAAAGTTGTCAATATGCACATAAAAATACGTCAAATATATTGAAAAAAAGACTCGTTGTGGTATAATGGTCATATCAATTTGGATCATATCCAAAAAAGAAGGAGTTGGGCATCATGAATTACATAATCAGCGGTAAGAACATTGAAGTTACAGAAGGACTTAGAAATGCAGTACAGGACAAGCTCTCAAAGCTTGAGAAGTACTTTGCGGCTGATACTGGCGCACAGGTCACATTCAGCGTTGAGAAAGATAGACAGAAGATAGAGGTAACGATTCCTATGAAGGGACATATCATCAGAGCCGAGCAGGTTAGTGATGACATGTATGTTTCGATCGATCTCGTTGTAGAGGTTATTGAGAGACAGGTTACCAAGCATCGTAAGAAGCTCATTGACAAGGAGCAGAATGTAGCATACCTGAACGATGCATTTGTCGACGAGGACGTTGAGGATGATGACGATATCAAGATCGTGAGAACTAAGAAGTTCGAAGTAAAACCTATGTATCCAGAGGATGCATGTATCCAGATGGATCTGCTTGGACATAATTTCTATGTATTCAGGAATGCAGAGTCAGATGAGGTCAATGTCGTATACAAGAGAAAGGGCGGCACATACGGAATCATCGAGCCTGAATATTAAGATCAGATATTGGCAAAAGCACGGTTAATATAAGTGCCGATGATAATTGAATATAGTATTTTAAAGGAGACTTTCGGTTATAGAAGGTCTCCTTTTTGCTTGATATAAATGTCATATGATGTTAGAATGTACCCTGAATAACGATAGCTAGGAGGTCAAAAACAACATGGGTTTGTTTGAGAAAATATTTGGAACGCACAGCGAGAAGGAATTGAAAAAGATCAATCCTATAGTTGATGCGATAGAGGCACTCGACGAGAAGATGCAGGCACTTTCAGATGAAGAGCTGAGGGGCAAGACACAAGAGTTTAAGGACAGACTTGCTGCCGGCGAGACGTTAGACGATATATTGGTAGAAGCATTTGCGGTTGTGAGAGAGGCTGCATACCGTGTACTTGGAATGAAGCATTACAGGGTACAGCTCATAGGAGGAATAGTTCTCCATCAGGGAAGAATCGCAGAGATGAGAACGGGAGAAGGAAAGACACTTGTATCAACACTTCCTGCTTATCTGAATGCCCTTGAAGGAAAGGGTGTCCATGTTGTAACTGTCAACGACTACCTGGCAAAGCGAGATGCTGAATGGATGGGGCAGGTGCATGAATTCCTCGGACTTAAGGTAGGAATCATACTCAACAGTTCCACAACAGACGAGAGACGTGAGGCGTATAACTGCGATATTACATATGTTACCAACAACGAGCTCGGTTTCGATTACCTGAGAGATAACATGGTAATCTACAAGGAGAAGCTTGTTCTGAGAGATCTTCACTACTGTGTAATCGATGAGGTGGATTCAGTTCTTATCGATGAGGCACGTACTCCTCTTATCATATCCGGTCAGAGCGGCAAGTCTACAGAGCTCTACAAGATGTGTGATTACCTTGCGAGACAGATGAAGCGAGGTGAGGGTGATGGAGAGATATCCAAGATGGATATGCTCATGAAGACAGAGATAGAGGAGGATGGAGATTTCCTTGTAAATGAGAAGGACAAGTACGTCATGCTCACTGCAAATGGTGTGAAGATGGTAGAGCAATTCTTCCATATTGACAACCTCTCAGACCCTGAGAACATGGAGATCCAGCACAATATCATCCTGGCACTCCGTGCACATAACCTCATGTTCAGAGACAGAGATTATGTGGTGAAGGATGATGAGGTACTCATCGTTGATGAGTTTACCGGACGTATCATGCCCGGACGTAGATTCTCAGATGGTCTGCATCAGGCTATAGAGGCAAAGGAGAATGTAAAGGTCAAGAGAGAGAGCAAGACTCTTGCAACGATCACATTCCAGAACTTCTTCAACATGTTTGACAAGAAGGCAGGTATGACAGGTACAGCCCAGACAGAGGAAGAGGAGTTCAGAGAGATCTATGGAATGGACGTTGTTGTCATTCCTACGAACAGACCTATACAGAGAATAGATCAGCCGGATTCTATATTTAAGACTAAGAAAGAAAAGCTCAATGCGATCGTTGAGCAGATTAATATAAGTTACAGAAAGGGACAGCCGGTGCTTGTCGGTACGATCAATATCGACGCATCAGAGGAACTCAGTCATATGCTGTCCAAGAGAAAGATACCTCACAAGGTGCTCAATGCCAAGTTCCACGAGCTTGAGGCTGAGATAGTTGCAGACGCTGGACAGAAGAATGCGGTAACCATCGCGACTAACATGGCAGGACGTGGTACTGATATCAAGCTCGGCGAGGGTGTTGCAGAGCTCGGAGGACTCAGGATCATCGGTACAGAGAGACACGAGAGCAGACGTATCGATAATCAGCTCCGTGGACGTTCAGGACGACAGGGAGATCCGGGAGAGTCAAAGTTCTATCTGTCACTGGAAGATGATCTGATGAGACTTTTCGGATCAGAGAGAGTTATGTCAGTGTACGATACCCTTAAGATACCTGAGGGCGAGGAGATAGAGCATAAGACTATTTCCAACTTCGTAGAGAAGGCACAGAAGAAGATCGAGGGTAACAACTTTGCCATAAGAAAGAATCTTCTTGAGTATGACCGTGTTAACAACGAGCAGAGAGAGATCATTTACAAGGAGCGTAGACGAGTTCTTGACGGCGAGAACATGCACGAGGTTATCCTCAAGATGATAAAGGATGATATAAATGCAGCAGTAGATCAGGTATGCTCATCAGAGACAGCACCTGAGGATTGGAATCAGGTAGAGCTGGATGACATGATAAGGGGCATAGTTCCATTTGCTGAGCCGGTTACACTTACCGAAGAGGAGATCAAAAAGGCAGATATCAGCGAGCTGAAGGACAGACTGTACAATGAAGCTCTTGAGCTCTATGCTGCCAAGGAGGAAGAGATCGGTGATCCTGATCAGATGAGAGAGATCGAGCGAGTTATACTCCTCAAGACTATAGATAGAAAGTGGACAGATCATATCGACGACATGGATAATCTGAGACAGGGAATCGGACTTAGATCACTTGGCCAGAGAGATCCTGTTGTAGAATACAAATTCGCAGGATATGACATGTTCAATGACATGACAGCAGCGATCCGTGAGGATACTGTAAAGCTTCTTCTCAGAATAAAGGTTGAGCAGAAGATTGAGCGTGAAGAGGTGAATAAGGTTACAGGAACCAATAAGGATGACACAGTGTCAAGGGGACCTGTAAAGAAAGCCAAGAAGATAGGCAGAAATGATCTCTGTCCATGCGGAAGCGGTCTGAAGTATAAGAACTGCTGCGGTAAGAACGCATAAATACGTGATACAGGAGAAACCAAGTGATAGAATTGGATGAGTTCAGGGCGACGATGGCCTCCTATAGGGATCCCTTGGGGGAGGTCAAGTCATCCCTTGACATTGAAAACAAGACAGACAGAATAGCAAAGCTTAATTATGAGATGGAACAGCCGGATTTCTGGGATGATATCGACAGATCCCGTGAGGTATCGAAGGAACTGAAGGGACTTCAGGATCTGGTTGAAAACTATAAGAAGCTTGAAAATGACTATGTGGATATAGATACACTGATCCTGATGGCGGAGGAGGAGAATGATCCGAGTCTTGTGCCTGAGATAGGGGAGCAGATAGATATATTTACGAAGGAATTTGAGGAGTATAGGATAAATCTTCTCTTCACTGACGAGTTTGATGACTGTAATGCGGTACTCACACTCCATTCAGGAGAGGGCGGAACGGAGTCCTGCGACTGGGCGAGTATGTTGTACAGAATGTATACCAGATGGGCAGAAAAGCACGGCATGAGTGTTGAGGTGCTCGATTTCCTTGAGGGCGATGAGGCTGGTATAAAGTCTGTGACCATTCAGATAAATGGGCAGCATGCGTACGGATATCTCAAGTCAGAGAAGGGAGTGCACAGACTGGTAAGAATATCACCATTCAATTCGGCCGGCAAAAGAATGACTTCGTTTGCATCCTGTGATGTCATACCGGATATAGAGCAGGATTTGGAGATAGAGATCAGGGATGAAGATATAAGGATAGATACCTATAGATCGAGCGGCGCAGGTGGCCAGCATATCAATAAGACATCATCGGCCATCAGAATCACACATTATCCTACCGGTATAGTTGTTCAGTGCCAGAATGAGAGATCACAGCTCATGAACAAGAATAAGGCTATGCAGATGCTGAAGTCCAAACTTTATCTATTGAAGAAACAGGAGAATCTGGAGAAGATTTCGGACATCCGCGGAGAGGTAACTGACAATGGTTTTGGAAGTCAGATAAGATCGTATGTGCTCCAACCGTATACCATGGTCAAGGATAAACGTACATCCTATGAGAATTCAAATGTATCGGCGGTTCTCGATGGAGATCTTGATGGATTTATGACAGCCTATCTCAAATGGGTGAATAAGGTTGAGGTGTAGCAGCACATGAGAGTCATTTGATGATAAGAAATTAGTCTTTGACAATGACGCTTTATACTGATAAAGTAATGACGTACTAAACTTGCATTATTATGCAGAAAAAGGAGATAAGAAGGAGATAAAAACATGGTGAATATAGCAGTATTAGGTTATGGTACAGTGGGTTCAGGAGTTGTGGAAGTGATTAACACCAACCATGATATTGTTAACAAGAGAGCTGGACAGGAGATAAACGTTAAGAGAGTGCTTGATCTCAGGGAGTTTCCTGGGGATCCTGTCGAGAATATTCTCACCCATGATTTTGAAGATATACTTAACGATGATGATATAAGCGTCGTTGTGGAGGTTATGGGAGGTGTTGAGCCTGCATATACATTTGTCAAGAAGTGCCTGCTTGCCGGAAAGAGTGTGGCAACCTCCAACAAGGAGCTTGTGGCCGTTCATGGACCTGAGCTTATAAAGATTGCCAGAGAGAGCAATATCAATTTCTTCTTTGAAGCATCAGCAGGCGGTGGAATTCCTGTTATAAGACCACTTAACACATCCATAACTGCGGATGATGTTACGGAGATCACAGGAATACTCAATGGTACAACGAATTACATCCTAACCAAGATGGATAAAGAGGGGGCTGACTATGCGACAGTGCTGAAGCAGGCACAGGAGCTCGGATATGCGGAGCGCAATCCTGAGGCTGATGTAGAGGGTGGCGATGCGTGTAGAAAGATAGCTATACTTACATCTCTCGTATATGGCAAGAACCTGGATTACAACAGGATACATATGGAGGGAATAACCAGGATAACAACAGATGATTTCAAGTATGCGGATAAGATGGGTTACTCTGTAAAACTTGTCGGAACAACCAGAAAAACAGACGGCAAGCTATATTCATATGTTGCCCCGGTCATGCTTCCACATGACAATCCGCTGGCAAAGATAGATGATGTATACAATGGCATACTTGTACATGGTAATGCACTTGACGACGTAATGTTCTACGGCAAGGGCGCCGGAAAGCTTCCAACAGCGTCTGCGGTTGTATCAGACGTTATTGATGCAGTGAAGAATGCGGGAAGACATGTTCCTATCATATGGGAGGACGAAGAACTTGAGATGGGTACATTTGCGGACTCAGAGAGCAGATTCTTTGTCAGAACAGATGAGAAGAATGAGGCTGCCATCAAGGCGGTATTTGGTGATGTTGAGTATGTCGATTCTGATCTCGATGAAAAGGCATTTGTTACAGCAGTGATCACAGAGGGTGAATTTGAGGCATGTTGCAATAAGATTGGTGTCAAGAGTGCTCTTAGAGTGCTGGATTAGTACAATATTATTCAATGACCTTGCAATCCTAGTCGAATTGCGGTATTTTACAAAAGGCTTATTTCTTTTTACCGGACCGCTCCGGTGAAGAGTTAAATATACAAATTTTCAAATGAGCGATCAGGAGGACAATATGTTAATAGTAAAGAAGTTTGGTGGTACTTCTGTTGGAAATACCGAAAGAATCTTTAACGTGGCCAAAAGATGTATTGAGGATTGGCAGAGGGGGAACGACGTAGTCGTAGTTCTGTCTGCGATGGGTAAATACACAGATGAGCTGATAGATATGGCTAAGCAGGTAAATGAGAATCCACCTAAGAGAGAGATGGATATGCTTTTTACAATAGGTGAACAGATGTCCGTATCGCTTATGGCTATGGCTATGAATTCTCTTAAAGTTCCTGCAATCTCTCTGAACGCATTCCAGGTGGCAATGCATACAACTTCAGTGTATGGCAATGCGCGTCTGAAGAGAATCGATGTTGAGAGAATAAGACATGAGCTGGAGCAGAGAAAGATAGTTATTGTCACAGGATTCCAGGGAATTAACAAGTATGACGATTACACAACTCTTGGTCGTGGTGGTTCAGATACAACAGCTGTTGCACTTGCAGCGGCACTTAACGCTGATGCGTGTGAGATATACACAGATGTGGATGGAGTATATACAGCAGATCCACGTAAGGTAAAGACCGCACGTAAGCTGGATACGATAACATACGATGAGATGCTTGAGCTTGCTACACTTGGAGCAGGCGTTCTGCACAACCGTTCAGTTGAGCTTGCAAAGAAGTTCGGCGTTCAGCTGGTTGTTCGTTCAAGTCTCAATTTTTCAGAGGGTACAATAGTTAAGGAGGATACTGGAATGGAGAAGATGTTAGTTAGTGGAGTTGCAGCGGATGCAGATTCAGCGAGAGTGGCAGTTGTAGGATTAGAGGACACACCGGGTGTTGCATTCAAGCTTTTCAACCTGCTTGCAAAGAATGACATCAATATAGATATGATACTGCAGTCAGTAGGAAGACATGGAACAAAGGATATTACATTCACATGTAGTGATGAGAATGCAGACAAAGCAGAGGAGATCATCAAGAACAACATAGGCAAGTTTGAGAGCATAGATGTCAACAAGAATGTTGCAAAGGTTTCTATCGTTGGTGCAGGAATGCAGTCAAATGCAGGTGTTGCAGCCAAGATGTTCGAGGCTCTTTATGATGAGAACATCAACATCAGAATGATCTCAACATCAGAGATCAGAGTTACAGTTCTCATCGACGAGCAGTATACAGAGCGCGCAATGAACGCGATCCATGACAAGTTCGCACTCGGCGATCGTTAATTCTAACAGAATCATATGAAGTTCTGTTCTGCAGGACCTTACAATATACGCCGGGGGAAACTCCGGCGTAAATTATCATAAGGGGGAACCGCCGTTAAGGCGGGGGATTCCTTATGATGAAGCAGACGCCGCGCGAAGCGCTTTTCATGCGGCTGCACCCGTATAAGGCGGGAACATAAAAGAATTTGAAAGGAGTCAGGGTATGAAGAGAACAGATTACATATCGTGGGATCAGTATTTTATGGGCATTGCGATGATGTCGGCAGAGAGAAGCAAAGACCCGTCAACGCAGGTTGGTGCGTGTATAGTGGACAAGAACAACAGAATTCTGTCCATGGGATATAATGGTATGCCGGCAGGATGCGACGATGACACAATGCCGTGGGGAAAGTCCGGAGCCCCGCTTGACAACAAATATTTCTATGTATGCCACGCGGAGCTGAACTCCATTCTTAATTACAGAGGTGGCAATCTCAAGGATGCGATCATATATTCTACTCTGTTCCCGTGCAATGAATGTGCCAAAGCTATTATTCAGTGCGGTATAAAGGAAGTAGTGTATATGTCAGACAAGTATGCGATGACAGAGAGCACCATAGCCTCCAAGAAAATGTTTGACATGGCTGGTGTTGCATACAGGCCATTTGAAGCAAAAGGCAGGAAGATCACGCTCAATCTTTAGAAGTAACAGAATAGTTCCGGAATACCGGAGAGAACACATATGTATGACAGACAGGAGAGAATATGGTCATAGAGAGTAATAGCAAGGAAGAAACCTACAATGCAGGAGTACAGCTTGGACAGAATGCAGCTTCTGGCCAGGTGTACTGTATATATGGAGATCTGGGAGTTGGCAAGACGATAATATCCCAGGGGGTGGCAGCTGGACTTGGAATCACTGAAGTGGTGAACAGCCCGACTTTCACTATTGTGAAGGAGTATGACGAGGGCAGATTGCCTCTGTATCATTTTGACGTGTACAGGATCGGCGATGTAGACGAGATGGATGAGATAGGCTACAATGAGATGGTGTATGGAGATGGAGTATGTCTTATAGAGTGGGCTAACCTCATCGAGGAGATATTACCTGACACATATACCAGAATCGACATAGAGAAGGACCTTTCAAAGGGCCTTGATTACAGGCGTATTACGATAGAAGAGAGGCATGATCAGATATGAAGATCTTAGCATTTGACAGCTCAGGACTTGTGGCGAGCGTTGCCATAGTCGAGAACAATAATTTGATAGCTGAATATACAACCAACTACAAGAAGACACATTCCCAGACACTGCTTCCTATGCTGGAAGAGATCGTGAAGATGACAGAGACGGACAAAGAGAGTTTTGATGCGCTGGCTGTTGCTGCCGGACCGGGATCATTTACAGGACTCAGAATAGGCTCAGCGACGGTCAAGGGACTTGCACTTGCATGGAATATACCGGTTATTGCGGTGCCGACACTTGAGGGGCTTGCATACAATGTGTGGGGAACTGACAGACTTATCTGCCCTATCATGGACGCGAGAAGAAAACAGGTGTATACGGGACTTTATAGTTTTAACAGTGATGACAGGCTTGAGACGATAATGGATCAGACTCCTATGGATATTGCTGACCTTATAGACCAACTCAATGAGAGAGGGGAAAAGGTTATATTTGTGGGAGATGGAATAGATGTGTATGCTGATGTTTTAAAAGAGAAGATGACGGCAGACTACGCATTTGCTCCGGCACACATGAATAAGCAGAGAGCTGGCTCGGTGGCAGCCGCAGCCCAGGTGAGATATGCAGCCGGACAGTATGAGGAGGGGGATACATTTGCCCCTGAATATCTCAGACAGTCACAGGCAGAGCGGGAGAGAGCTGAAAAGGCAAAACTGGAGAATGATGGACATGAATAGCTGTTTTTCCCATGTACGCCCGAGACTGGCAGATATGAAAGACCTGGCCGGGATAGCTGCACTTGAGATGGCGGTGTTTTCGCATCCGTGGAATGAGGAGATGGTGTCCTCATCTATACAGGGGACGTACGATCATGTCAAGATCCTTGAAACTTCTGAAGGAGAAATCGCCGGCTATATCATATATTCGGCGGTGTGTGACAGTGCAGATCTGCTCAGGGTAGCAGTGGATGCCGGATCAAGACGTCGTGGCATCGGCTGTAAGCTGATGGAAGCCATGATCGATGACTGCAAGGACAGGAATGTGCAGAGCATATTTCTGGAAGTCAGGGAATCCAACGCTGTTGCGATAGCTATGTATGAGCAGTTTGGATTTATAAAAATTTCTACAAGAAAAAAATACTACGACTCACCGGTGGAGGATGGTCTGGTTATGCAAAAACAGTTGTAGTAATAGATATATGCAGAATATACAGTGCGTGGAGACCACATTTGCACGGCTGGAAAACATTGTCGGTATATTCTGTGAAGGATCTAGCTTATAATCAGACTCATAACAGGGCTGCATACAGTCGGACAGGAGATAAATATGAGTGAGATCAGATGTAATAGGTGTGGAAGGATAATTGTATTTGGAGATATGCATAACAAGGAGGATTACGTCCTTATTCAGAAGGAATGGGGGTATTTCTCACACAAGGATGGCAGAAAATACACACTCAGGATGTGTGAGGACTGTTACGACAGACTTGTAAATGAATGTGTCATACCTCCAAGGATAGATGATGTGACAGAGTATGCATAGAGTATGCATATAGACTCTGCCTTAGAAATGGAGATAGAAGATGATAGACGTATGTCTTTTGGGGACCGGAGGGATGATGCCGCTGCCATACAGGGCACTTACATCTCTCGTGGTCAGATATAACGGACACGAGATGCTGATAGACTGCGGAGAGGGAACCCAGACCTCAATGCGTCAGCAGGGCATGATAGGCTTTAAGCAGATAGATGTGATCTGCTTCACACATTTTCATGCAGATCATATAAGCGGATTGCCGGGGCTGCTGCTCACGATAGGCAATGCCGAGAGAACGGAGCCACTTCTTATGGTTGGCCCAAAGAGACTTGAGAAGGTAGTCAATTCCCTCAGGGTTATAGCGCCTGAGCTTCCGTTTGAGATCAGGTTCCAGGAGCTCTCGGAGGCTGAGGAGAGCTTTATGTGGGAGGATCTCAGGGTGGATGCATTCAGGGTGAATCACAATGTGACATGTTATGGATATTCCCTTTCGCTTCCAAGAACAGGAAAATTCAGCGTGGACAGAGCTAGAGAGAATGAGATTCCAATGAAATACTGGAATGGCTTGCAGAAGGGCAACACATACGAGGAGGATGGACACATATATACTCCTGATATGGTGCTTGGTCCTGACCGCAAGGGCCTGAAGCTCACATACTGCACAGATACCAGACCGACCCCCCTTATAGAGAAGTATGCAGCCGGATCAGATTTGTTCATATGCGAGGGCATGTACGGCGAAAAGGAGAAAGAGATAAAAGCCATAGAGCATAAGCATATGATGATGCAGGAGGCTGCGGCCATAGCGGCAAAGGCAGATGTGGGGGAGATGTGGCTTACACATTACAGTCCGTCGATGGCAAAACCGGCGGTGTTTATGGATGAGATAAGAGAGATATTCCCGAGAACTATTGCAGCAAAGGACAGGACGACAACAACGCTCAAGTTTTCGGAGGAGTAGAATAGATCGACAAAGGTGAGATGAATTATGGAGAAAGATGTAAAGATACTGGCTATAGAATCCTCATGTGATGAGACATCCGCAGCGGTTGTTGTGAATGGAAGAAACGTACTGTCAAATATAATATATTCACAGATAGATATCCATACACTTTATGGAGGCGTTGTGCCGGAGATAGCTTCGCGAAAGCACATAGAGAAGATTACACAGGTCATAAGACAGGCGCTCAAAGAGGCAGAGTGCACACTGGATGACATAGATGCGGTTGCAGTCACATATGGACCGGGGCTTGTTGGCGCTCTTCTCGTTGGTGTGGGAGCAGCCAAGGCCATAGCATTTGCAAAAGATATACCACTTGTTGGTGTGCATCATATAGAAGGTCATATCGCAGCGAATTATATAGAGAACAAGGAGCTTGAGCCTCCGTTCATGTGCCTTGTTGTGTCAGGAGGTCACACACATCTTGTAAAGGTAGTCGATTACGGCAAGTTTGAGATACTGGGAATAACCAGGGATGATGCGGCAGGAGAGGCATTTGACAAGGTAGCAAGGGCTATAGGACTGGGTTACCCGGGAGGACCGAAGATAGATCGTAAGGCGAAGGAGGGCAACCCTGACGCTATAGAATTTCCAAGGGCAAAGGTGGCAGAATCAGCCTATGACTTCAGCTTCAGTGGCCTGAAGTCCGCAGTGCTCAACTATATCAATCAGGCTCATATGAGAGACGAGCAGATCAATGAGGCCGATGTGGCAGCATCGTTCCAGAAAGCAGTAACGGAAGTGCTCACAGAGCATGCGGTTGCTGCGGCAAAGGAATACCATATGGATAAGATAGCCATAGCTGGCGGAGTTGCGTCCAATTCTGCTCTCAGAGCCAGCATGAAGGCGGCCTGTGAGAAGGCTGGGCTTACATTGTATCATCCATCGCCGATACTGTGCACGGACAATGCGGCCATGATAGGTGCGGCGGGATACTACGAATACATAAATGGAACAAGACATGGATGGGATCTGAATGCCATACCAAACCTCAAGCTGGGTGAGAGATAACCAGCCTGGTCAAGTGTGTGATGGTGTCAGACTACTACTAGGGAGAAGATGAACATGGGCGATGCGGATAATGCTGATTACAAGGAATCAAATATAGAAATCTTTGATACAGTGGATGAAGTAAAGGTCACGGCAATAGTCCTTGCAGCCGGAAAGGGCAGCAGGATGCACAGCGATATACCTAAGCAGTTTATGACGCTGGGGGATTATCCCGTACTGTATTATTCGCTCAAGGCCTTTCAGGACAGTTCGGTTGATGACATAATTCTTGTCACAGGTGAGGATTATGTAGAATATTGCAGAAATGACATAGTAGACAGGTACAACATCACCAAAGTCAGGAAGATCGTGACCGGTGGGGCAGAGCGCTATGACTCCGTACATAATGGACTTATTGCGGCGGATGGTGCGAAGTATGTACTCATCCATGATGGTGCGAGACCATGCATAACCCAGAAAATCATCACAGATTCTATAGATGCAGTAAAGATATATTCTGCGTGTACAGTGGGTGTACCTGTGAAGGATACCATCAAGATAGTAGATGAGGATCAGATGGGAGTGGATACTCCTGATAGATCCAGGCTGTGGCAGGTTCAGACTCCACAGAGTTTTAACAGGGAACTTCTGCTTACCTGTTATGATGGACTGGCGCATGACAAATGTCAGGTTATAACGGATGACACAATGATAGTGGAGCGTTATAGCAGCGTCAGAACGAAGGTGATAATGGGGGCGTATGAGAACCTGAAAATCACCACTCCTGAGGATTTAAAAATTGCTTCAAATTTTTTGAAAAAAGATGTTGACACAAAGATGGTAAAGTGATAATATGTACAAGTCGCCGGTTGATGGCGACGAACAAAAACAACTTGGAGAGATATCGAAGCGGTCATAACGAGGCGGTCTTGAAAACCGTTTGTCCGAAAGGGCGCGAGGGTTCGAATCCCTCTCTCTCCGCTGACTTTCATACATAATGAAAGTTCAAGCGCTTGATACTGGAGAAGTACCCAAGCGGTTGAAGGGGCTCCCCTGGAAAGGGAGTAGGCCGTTAATAGCGGCGCGAGGGTTCAAATCCCTCCTTCTCCGTTAGACATACTTAGTATCAGAGCTATATAAGAACCTTGAAAAATTAACAACATGACAACCCTGAAATTCCAAACAAGAATTTCAAGAACGTCGGATCAGAGATGA
>NZ_JBEHVP010000007.1:0-142816 GCF_040227275.1 Coprococcus sp. RTP31081st1_H1_RTP31081_211007 | reverse complement strand
GAAAACGTAACCGGTATCGCTGTGTATTCAGTCATAGCGGTGATGGTGTCGGTGCTCTTCTTTGACAGTCTTATACCGTGCCTGGTGTTCACGCCGGGGATTCTGGTATTTCTCAGGAAAATTGCCGATGGTAAATGCCGGCAGAGAAAGAATAAACTTAATAATGAATTTAAGGAAATGCTACTGTCCCTGTCCGCAAATATGGCGGCGGGATATTCATTGGAAAAAGCGTTTGTTCCAGCTTGTCACGAGTTGGAAGGAATGTATCAGGGGAAATCTTATATCAGACAGGAAATGCTGCTCATAATAAACGGCCTTGAGATGAGCTCTGATGTTGAAAGTCTTTTGAGGGATATGGCGGACAGGTCAGGACTTCAGGATGTGAAGGAATTTGCTCATGTGGTCGCAGTTGCAAAGGGCTCCGGGGGAAATCTCATCAGGATGATGAAGAAGATGGTTGAAAATATTGACAGGCGTCTGGAAGTGGAGGAAGAGATAGACACGATGATAACGTCAAAACGGCTGGAGCAGAATATCATGTCTGCCATGCCATTTGTCATCATTCTGTATCTGAGGGTGTGTAATCCTGGATATATGGATGCGCTGTATGGCAATGCTCTGGGGATAGCTGCCATGAGTGCGTGTCTGGTGATCACGGCGGCGACGGTGATATGGGGCAGAAAGATCACAGATATACATATGTGAAAGGATGATGGATATGCTGAAAAGAGCTGCGGGAAAAATATACGGCTGGATAGAACCGCATATGGACAATGACAAGATGCTCACGAAGATAAAGAGGGTATACATATGTACGGATGCCGCGGCGAGGGATAAATGTGCGGAGATGTACACAGACATTATTGCGAAGATCCTGCTGACGCTTTTGGTGACATGTATTCTTGCGGTGATCCTTGTGGCAAAGGAAGCATTTGCGCCTCATCAGGTGGTGCTCACCAGAGATGGGTACGGAGGGGATGTGTCCACCGTCACTCTGGAGACTGACATAGATGGAGAAAAGACTGATTTTGATGTGGATGTCATGCCGCTGGAATATGATCCTGACGATATGGAAGCTGTGTTTGAGCAGGGATTTGGTGAGATTGAAGACCTGTATCTTGGGGAAAATGAATCCCCCGACGAAGTGATATATGATCTGGAGCTTGTGGATCACCTGGATGCGCTCGGACTCGATGTGCAGTGGATAAGCGAGGACAACGAGCTGATGTCGTCCGATGGACGTATCGGCGATATAGCGGAGGGAGAAGACAGAATAGTGTCCATCACGGCTGTTCTTACATACAGGGAGCTGAGCGCGGAGAGAACATATCAGATACGCGTGTGCGGAAGGGAAGAGACAGGCAGGGAAAAGGCTCTGAAGGATATAAGGGAAGGAATCAGGGAGATACAGGCGGGAAGCGGAGATTCGAGCGAGGTGGCGCTGCCGGAGCAGATAAACGGATATGCGGTCAGGCCCACCTCGGGAGGCGGAAGCGGTCTTATGATACTGTTTCTCGGTGGTTTCGCAGCCATTTGTATATGGGGTGGAAACAGGTCGAAGATCCGGGAAATGGAAAAAAAGAGATCCGATGAGCTCATGTCGGAGTACCCGGAGCTTGTGGATAAGCTGACGCTCTATCTTGGAGCAGGAGTCACGGTCAGAGGTGCATTTGCAAGGATAGTGAAGAGTGGCAGGGAAGATTGTGCCGGTACGGATCAGGGCGGGAGTGTCCTGACCAGGGAACTGATTTATACGCTAAATGAGATCCAGGCAGGAGTATCCGAGAGTGAGGCTTACTACAACATGGGGCACAGGATAAATCTGCCGGTATATATAAAGCTCATGTCGCTTTTGTCACAGAATGTGAAGAAAGGCACGAGAGATATATTGATCATGATGGCGGGCGAGGAGCAGAACGCAATGCAGACCAGAAAGGAGATGGCGAAGAGAAAGGGGGAGGAAGCCGGGACAAAGCTGCTTCTTCCGATGGTGGTTCTGCTGGGAGTGGTCATGGTAATAGTCATGCTGCCCGCAATAATAAATTTTTAAGATAATAAGTTTTTAAGGAGGAAAAATGTATGAAGAGATGGGAAGATTTTATGGAAGATGAGTCAGGTATGGGAGTGGTCGAAATAATCCTTATAATGGTGGTCTTGATCGCGATGTGCGTCATATTCAAGCAGCAGATAACTTCTCTGGTGAACAACATATGGAACTCGATCAACAAGAGTGCAAAGAAGATATATTAAGGGGGAGCTGTATGAGAAATCAGGGACATGTAACGGTTTTTCTGAGTATAATCCTGATCTCCATGCTGCTTCTGGGGCTCTCCGTGCTTGAGATGGCGCGGATAAGAATGGGCAGTGCCAAGGCCGCAATGGCGGCCGAGGGCGCAGCCTGTGATGTGAAGGCGGCGTACGACAAGGAGTTGTTTGAGGAGTATCATCTGCTGGCAGTCGACAGCACATTTGGCGGACACGGTGAGGGAAAGCTTGAGCAGATGGCGCAGGATTATCTGGAATATACTCTGGAAAATGGTCAGGGCGACAATATGAGCGTTGAAGATGTGGCGCTGGCAGAGTGCAGGGGACTTCTGGAGAATGACTGCGAGAATATGAAGCTGCAGATAACCGACCATATGAAGGTGTACATGGAGGAGAAGGGAATAGAAGACATTCTTGAGATGATAACATCCGGGGATAAGGCCATGGAGGATGCTTCTGGAGCTGTGGAAAATGGTAAGAATGAGTCGAATCAGGATGAGAGCAGTTGGAGCGGTACGGATCCTAGAAAAGCGCTGAAAAGCATCCTGACAGGTGGACTTCTGAATGTTGTCACGCCATCCGGGCGGGTGGTGTCAGATCAGGCATACGATCTGGATGGCTTTCCGTCAGACGGACAGGCGGAGGATACGAGACAGTGGGAGGACATAGAATTTGACGATCTGGATAAATTCCAGAGGCAGCTCATGTTGGATGGAGAGAGATCACAGACCGGAATAGTGGATGACATATATGGTGTCGGGTATGCACTGGCGAATTTCAATACATTTACTGACAGGAAACAGGACAGACCATTTGAGTGTGAGGTGGAATACATTATCGCCGGAAAGGATAATGACCATGACAATCTGCAGGGGGTCGTGAACAGGATAGTGCTTCACAGACTGCCGCTCAATCTGGCATATCTGCTCTCAGACAGCGCAAAGATGGCCGAAGTGTCATCCATAGCTGCGGTGCTGGCTCTTGTGCCGGGGGTCACCTATGGGGCGGCGAAATATCTGCTGCTCGGATGCTGGGCTTATGCTGAGACAATTGTTGATATAAGGCTGCTGCTTGACGGCAAAAGCGTTCAGTTTATGAAGACAGACGAATACTGGGTGACGGACATCAACAATCTTGACAAGCTGATGAATCTGGATTCCGTGGACTATGAAGGCGTGGATGCTGTGAGCTACAGGGATTATCTGGCGATACTTCTGATAGAGAATAAAGGAGGCATGTATTACAGGATGGCGGATCTTATACAGCTTAATTTCAGACAGACGGATGAGTCGTTTGAGATGAAGAATATGATGTATTCTCTGACATTTGATGTTGAGGTCAGTCAGGACAGGAAATTTGCATCGTTTATAGAAGATCACGAGGGCGTATCGAAGATAGATGACGGACTGTACAGGTACAGCTTCAGGCAGTGTGTGAGTTATTGAGATATGAAAATATCCTGAAGGGGGGTGTTATATGTTCTCTTGTTGTATGTTGAAAAGTAAATATATGAAAGATAAATCGCCTCTCCAAGCGCATATTACTATAGATTTTGTTCGGATCAGGTATGGCAGGAGAATATATAAGACAGCTCCTTTGGGATGTGACCGTGGTAGTGCCAGTGTGGAGGCATCGTTGGTGCTGCCAGTGTTTATATTTGCCATGCTGACTGTGTTTGCCATGGCCGGATGTATACGGACACGGACTGTGATATATGAGGGCTTACATGAGACGGCTGCGTATCTTGCGGAATACAGCTATGCGTATGAGCTAGCCGAAAAGGGCGCGGACATGGGGCCGTATGCTGAAGGTATGGCAGATGGTGTGTCGCTCGTGCTGGCGAACAGGAAGATCAGGGAGTACATAGATGACAAAGGCACGGTGAACACATATGTCGACGGCGGAATGTCCGGGGTTAAGGTGATAAATGCAGAGCTGTCGGATGACGGATTTGTGTGCCTCAAGGTCAGATATATGCTGAAGATCAATCTGCCATTTGCCGGAGGATCTACCGTGGGGTGCGTGGACAGGATAAGACAGAGGGCGTACCTGGGATATGACAGGTCGCAGGATGATGACGATGATGATGAGTATGTGTATGTGGCTGAGAATGGTTCGGTGTACCACAACTCGCGGAGCTGTTACCATATCAGGATATCTGTGAGAAGCGTGAGTGGGGAGGTTCTGGATGACAGATATTCCGGGCTTTCGGCGTGCAGGATCTGTGGAAGATATAAAAGCAATGGTGTGATCTATGTCACTGAACAGGGAGACAAATATCACTATTCGCTGGGCTGCTCCGGCTTGAAGCGGACGATATACAGAAAGAAAAAGTCAGAGTGCGGGGGACTTCCTCAGTGCTCTGAGTGCGGGAAAAGATAGGAGAAGAGAAGAAAAGACAGGAGGAGTCAGATATATGGATGACAATGGATCTATAGTTCTGGAGATGTGCCTGATAACACCGATACTTGTGTGTGCCGTGTTTGTGGTGATGAACATGTTGTTTATAGCGTTTAACCATGCGGCGGCATCGGGGGAGGCATATCTGGTACTGTACAACCGAGAGGAATACAGGATCAATGAGAGTGGTGAGGGGGATACGGACAGTGCAGAGAAAGCGATGTCCACAAATGTATCCGAGACCGTGATATGTGCCGATGGTGTGAATGCGGAAATGGCCATGAATGGGAAGAATCTGGTTGCGGAGATAACTTACAGAGAGTCATTTCCGGGGATACAGATATTGATAGATGACGGCAGATGTGACAGAAAGACTGCGGCCAGACAGGAGATAAGGGATGTAGGAAATGAACTTAGGAGGTGGCAGGAATATGGTAAGTTATTGCCAGGTAGAGGGAATTAACACTTTTTTTGTGGTGGAGGTCAGTGCAGCAGCCATAAATTCCTATGAGACGGACATGCTGTACAATAATTTTGTCGAGGGAATAATACAGCCGGAATTCAGGGCCATCAACGGAGATATGTTCATATACTGCAAAATAAATGGCATGAAGAGCCTGGACGATATATCTGACAGGGGGATAATGTCCATGGAGCAGGCTGTTGCTCTCATAAGATCGTTGTGCAGTGTGGTCATGGAGACGGGAGAATACATGCTTGAGCCGGACAATCTTCTGATAGAATCCGACAAGATATTTTACTCGGATGCAGAGAAGAGTTTCAGATACGTGTATGTGCCGGGACAGGGAACGGATGTCAGAATGGGAATAAAGAATCTTGTGGAGAAGATCATAAAGAGGGTAGATCACAGGGACACTGAGCTTGTGGATTTTATGTATGAGATATATGACATGGTGGTGTCGGCAAATTATGACATGGAGCGGATGCAGAAATATGTGGATGAGGTCTCTGCCCGTGAGCAGGAAAAATGCTGCTCCGGCAATAGAAAAAGAAATGTGGAATCTTTGGCTGCGGCCCGTGAGCAGGAGCTTTTGATGGATGAGGTGTTCGGAACGGATCAAAGCAGTGCGGCGGCGTTGACGATACCGACAACGGAGAAAAACAAATATGATAGGATATTTTTCATACTCATAGGATTTACTGTGGCGGCATTTACGGGAATAGCGGCTGTTCAATTTTATATACAGGGGCATGCGGCGGATGTGAGATTTATAATGCTGGCACTCATCGTGCTGTCCGTGGAGTTATTTGTCTATGTGGAGATGAAGAGGAAGCTGTCTGCTGCTGAGGATGAACGGCGGGGACAGGAGGGCGTGGAGTGCTCAGAGCTGCGATATGCGGAGGAAGATGAAAACAGAAGACCTAAAAAACAGAATGTTGATGCATTGGAACATGTAAGTTTGGCTGACGAAATACCTGGCGATACCACGGTGCTTGGCTCGGAGGATGACTGTACAACCCTGCTTACACAGCATAATCTCGATGGCAGAGAGTCCGCACAGGAGCAGAGACTGTCTGTGAGACTGATCGAAGACGGAGGCATTGTGGCTACTGAATTTCCGGTGACGCCGGAGGGAGTTGTATTGGGGCGGGACAGACGACAGGCGGATCAGGTTATAGAGGATATCAGCGTCAGTAGAAGGCACATAAGGATATACGAGGATGCAGAGAAGATCTATGTCGAAGATCTTGATTCCACAAATGGAACTGTCATAAATGGGATCAGGCTTCCGGCGGGCAGGAGCTGGCAGCTTGCGGACAGAGATGTTCTGTGTATAGGCACCAGGCAATACCATATTCAAATATTGCTTATCTGATTGATATAAAATGTAAATTCAGATATAATAGTCTGTGTGAGTTTTATGATACAAAGGTAGGTATTGGTGATGTCGTATGTAGCTTTATATAGAAAATGGAGACCTGATACTTTTGACGAGGTAAAGGGGCAGGATCATATAGTTACCACTCTTAGAAACCAGATTAAGAATGATAGACTTGGTCATGCCTTTTTATTTTGCGGTACAAGAGGAACAGGTAAGACTTCGATCGCCAAGATATTTGCCAAGGCATGTAACTGTGAGCATCCGGTGGACGGAAGCCCATGTAATGAATGTGCAAGCTGCAGAGCCATATCGGATGGATCATCGCTTAATGTCATTGAGATAGATGCGGCCTCCAACAATGGTGTTGACAATATAAGGCAGATAAGGGAGGAGGTAGCATATCCTCCTACTGAGGGCAAGTATAAGGTATACATCATAGATGAGGTTCATATGTTGTCTCCGGGAGCGTTCAACGCTCTGTTAAAGACTCTCGAGGAGCCGCCATCATATGTAATATTCATACTGGCTACCACGGAGTCCCACAAGATACCTATAACCATATCGTCAAGGTGTCAGAAGTACGACTTCAGACGTATCCCGGTGGATGTCATCTCGGATCGACTGGAGGAGCTTATGAACAGGGAGGGACTTGATGCGGATAAGAAGGCGATAGATTATATCGCAAAATCCGGCGATGGTTCCATGAGAGATGCCTTATCTATTCTGGATCAGTGCGTTGCATTCAATCTCGGACAGAAGCTTACATATGATAATGTGCTTGAGACCATAGGAGCTGTGGACATAGATACATTTGCAAGACTTCTGGAGTGCGTGCTGGAATCTGATGTTGAACATGCCATAGATGTGGTTGACGAAGTTGTGTGGCAGGGACGTGAGCTTGGCCGTTTCGTAAATGAATTTACATGGTTTCTCAGGAACATACTCGTTGTCAAGCTGTCCTCGGCGGAGGGCGACAGATTGGATATGACCAAGGAGAATCTGGAACGCATAAGAGAGATATCCGGTCATATGGAGGAGAGCACCATAGTAAGATATATAAACGTGTTCTCGGATACAGCCGCCAGCATCAAGTATTCCTCACAGAAGAGGATAGTGCTTGAGATGGCTGTTATAAAGCTGTGCAGACCACAGATGGAGGTTGATACCACAAGTCTGATCGAGAGGGTAAGGATGCTTGAGAAGAAGCTTGATGACCTTGAGGCAAATGGCATACAGGCTGCGCCGGTTCAAAGTGCTGCCTCCGTAAGCCCGGCTGACGATGTGATAGATCAGAAGGGCATGAAGGAATATCAGGACAAGCTGGCAATGGAGCTTCCAAAGGCAGAGTTCGAGGATCTGCAGAGAGCTGCGGAGAACTGGAATGATATACTGGAGAAGCTGTCGGTTCCTGCGAGAAGATATCTCAAGAGAAATGATGCTGATCCGGCCATAAGGACGAAGCTCATACTGTCCGATGATCACAGAAGACTTCTGCTCATGATCCCGCTGACGGATGACGATATGCCGAAGTTATACTTTGACAAGCCTGAGAATGTGGAGCATGTGAAGAGTGTGATCGAGGAATATCTTGGAAGAGAGATTGAATTTGAGATACTTTGTACAAGGAATTCCCACAGTGATAATGGAAGGCTTGAGACGGAGAATATACTGAACCTGAACAAGATCAACTTTCCAATAGATAAGAAATGATGATATCATATTATAAATTATTTAATCAGAATAAGGAGGACTATTGTAATGGCTAAGAGAGGCGGTTTCCCAGGAGGTATGATGCCTGGTAATATGAACAATCTTATGAAGCAGGCACAGAAGATGCAGAAGCAGATGGAGGAGACAACTAAGACACTTGAGGATAAGGTGTATGAGTCATCTGTAGGTGGAGGAGTTGTCACTGCAAAGGTGTCAGGTAAGAAGGAACTCATGGAGATCAAGCTTGATCCTGAGGTTGTTGATCCTGATGATATAGAGACACTTGAGGATCTTATCATATCGGCTGTGAACGAGGCACTGAGAGCACAGGAGGATGACTACAATAGCAGTATGGGCAAGATCTCAGGTGGAATGGGACTTGGAGGATTGCCGTTCTAATGGAAGTTTATGGAGGAGAAGTAAACAGACTTATAGAAGAGCTGGGAAGACTCCCGGGAATAGGCTCCAAGACGGCTCAGAGACTGGCGTTTCACATAATCAGTATGCCTGAGGAGAGGGCGCTGGCGTTATCCGATGCCATTGTGAATGCAAAGAAGAACATAAAATACTGCAGTTGTTGCTATACGATAACTGACAGGGAGGTATGTCCTATATGCAGTTCACCAAATAGGAATCACAAGGTGATAATGGTGGTGGAGACCCCGAGGGATCTGGCGGCATATGAGAGAACAGGACAGTTTGATGGCGTTTATCATGTGCTCCACGGAGTTATAAATCCTGCCCTGGGTATCGGCCCGGCGGATATCAGGATATCCGAGCTCATGAGAAGGCTTCAGAATGAAGATGTGGATGAGCTCATAATCGCTACAGGTTCAGGCCCGGAGGGTGAGGCGACTGCGATGTATATATCAAAGCTTGTGAAGCCGGCCGGTATCAAGGTCAGCCGTATAGCAAGCGGTGTGCCTGTAGGCGGAGATCTGGAGTGTATAGATGAGGTTACGCTTCTGAGGGCTCTTGAGGGAAGAGTATACTTATAATGTATACAGACAGTCTGTGTACATAAGAAAAATAAAAGAAAGAGGTGCAGAGTATGTTAAGAGTAGGCTTTTTGACTAGTGGTGGTGACTGTCAGGCATTAAATGCAACTATGCGCGGAATCGCAAAGGGTTTGTATGAATTGTTTGACGAGGTTGAGATCTATGGATTCCTTGAGGGTTACAAGGGACTCATTAGAGGCAACTATATCAAGATGAAGCCGGCTGATTTCTCAGGTATTATCAACAAGGGTGGAACGATCCTCGGCAGTTCAAGACAGCCATTCAAGCTCATGGGAGAGCCAACTGAGGATGGTCTTGACAAGGTAAAGTCCATGAAGGATACCTATAAGAAGCTGAAGTTGGACTGCCTGTGCGTTTTAGGTGGAAATGGTTCACAGAAGACCGCAAATCTCCTCAGTGAGGAGGGACTCAATGTCATCGGTCTGCCAAAGACCATAGACAATGATCTGTGGGGAACTGACATGACATTTGGTTTCCAGAGTGCTGTTGATATAGCGACCCAGACAATAGACTGTATCCACACAACCGCTGCATCGCATAACAGAATCTTTATCGTTGAGATTATGGGCCACAAGGTTGGCTGGATAACTCTCCACGCCGGAATCGCCGGTGGCGCAGATGTGATCCTGCTCCCGGAGATCCCATACGATATCGATAAGGTATATAAGGCTATAGACAAGAGAACAAAGGACAACAAGGGCTTCACGATAGTTGCAGTTGCCGAAGGTGCTATTCCGAAGGAGATCGCAGAGCTTCCAAAGAAGAAGAGAAAAGAAGCGATAGCCAACAATCCATATCCATCAGTTGCGTATGAGCTGGCTGATAAGCTCAAGGCGTACACAACACAGGATATAAGAATAGCAATACCTGGACATACCCAGAGAGGTGGAAGTCCGGATGCATATGACAGAGTCATATCATCAAGATTTGGAGCAAAGGCAGCAGAGCTCATAAAGGCAAAGGATTTTGGAAAGCTTGTTGTATTCCTTGACAACAAGGTTACAGCTATCCCACTCTCAGAGAGTGCAGGAAAGCTCAAATACGTATCTCCTGATGACGACATCATCAGCGAGGCAAGAACACTTGGAATCTCATTCGGAGACAGATAAAGTAAGCTCTGAAAAAAGTAACAGAGATATTCACACATTCTCCCCATCTGCATATCTATGTAATAGACACACAACAATGCAGATAGGGAGATTTGTATGAGTGAAGAATTTAAGTATATTCCTTACAGCCCGGACGATGAAAACCTCAGAGGGCTTATAAGGGATGGAAATGTCTATAATATCAAGACACCTGTGATACCCGGTATGGGTGAGACTGGTGGATACAGTATGAGTTCGACAGGAATCATGCTTCCTGACTGTGATGATGGGACAGATGAAATGATGAGGGATATTGAGTACATGAAGGAGATGTACCCGGAAGAACTTCGAAAGGTCAGTATGGCCGTGGAGGAGGAGTGTGACAAGCTCGAGTATGAGGGCAGTCCGATGCTTGTTCAATATCCTGACAGAGAAGAGATGCGCCGTGTTGCGCGAAGGGTGTACGATGATCTGAGCGAAAGTGGGCAGATATCGGAGGATTGTTATGCAGGAATGGCTTCGGCAGGTGAAGCTTCGTACGAGGAACCGCCATATGTTCCAGAGGGACCCGGATGCGCCAATTGTGTTATGAGAAATATAATCGAACTGCTTGTGTGCAATGAATTCTGTATGAGACGCGACAGGCATAGAAGACGTAGAAGAAGGTTTTATTAAGTGAAGAAGAAAATAAATGTACTTGTGAGAATACTTGTGATGGCAGCAATATTTGTGATCACAATATATTTGGTCAATATATTTCAGAATAGAAGTTACAAGAATCTGGCTGCGGAGATGAAGGATGCAGAGTTGCCATTAGCTTATGTGTGCTATGGCGATTCGCTTCTCAATTGTATGCATGGTTATACAGGGGAGGTCGACCTCACACTTCTCAGGGACTCTGTGACGCCGATAGATGAGAATAAGAATCTTGAGATAATGGTGGAGAATGATGCATTTAAGGATGCGTCGTATTCGTATGAGATCAGGTCGATATCCGGAGATTCCCTTATAGAGAAGGGTGATCTGGAGGCGGCCTCGGGAACTGATGGCTACGATGTGCTTGATATAAGTGCGAGAATGGATCTCAAGCAGGATATGGAGTATATGCTGGTTGTCAAGCTTAAGAGCGGTGATGGCAGGAGTGCTTCATACTATACCAGAGTGGTCGTAAATGACAATTATCATGAGTCTCAACTGCTGAATGCCGCAAAGGATTTCCACGATGCGACATTTGCATTTGACAAGCTGGAGTCGGAATCGGTCATAGGAACCTACAAGCAGGAATACACGGGCGGCGGAACGGGAGATTCCTACGGACTGGGACATGTGAACCTTGCAAATGCATACTCGGATCTCCTCTGGGATGGGCTTAAGCCTACGGTTATAAGCGATGTAAACACATATATAAAGGAGATAGATGTCAACTATGCGGTGATCGAGATGGAATATAAAGCCATGTCCATCACATCGCAGGATGTCATGAGCTATTATACAGTTAAGGAGTTCTATAAGATCAGCTACAAGGATGTGCCTGTTGCCAGCCAGACTGATGAGGCGGACGGAGCCGGCACTGATGGAATATATTTTGACGAAACAGCTTCGTATGATGAGGCCTATTCGGATGAACAGGATGCAGATACTGTTACGGAGACTGAGCCGAAGATCACTATGCTCAGCTATGACAGATATGTGGACGAGTATTTTGACAAAGACGGCATAGATGCTATAAACAATGTGTATGAGATAGGCATCGTGTCATCGGATGATCTGGAATACCGCTACACAGAGGATAACAAGAAGATCGCATTTGTGAGAAATGGACAGCTCTGGATGTATGACTACGGCGATGGACAGATAACTCTGGTGTACGGATCAGGAATGGATGACCATGCAAATGACTCAAACACTTACGCCGACCATGACATGAACATCATAAGCTTTGACAAAGATGGAAATATGACATTTGCGGTGTATGGATATATGAACAGCGGAGATCATGAGGGAAAGCTCGGAGTTGCGCTGTATACATTTGATTATACGACTCTGGAGGTGGACGAGCTTCTGTTCGTCGAGTGCAATGTGCCTTATGAGGCTATGAAGAGCGAGACCTCTAGACTGACATATTACGACGGAGATAAGTTTTATTACATGCTCGGCGGAAAGGTGAACGCCGTGGACATGAGGACGAGACAGCAGTCTTATATTGCGGAGGGACTGTCAGCCAGCGATGTCAAGGTGTCGGTGAACATGGAAGTTATGGCGTATGGAGAGAGCGAGGACCAGAGCAGCAATACAAAGCTGACTCTGATGAATATGCATACCGGAAAGAGTTATGAGATCACCGCCGGAGCAGGGGAATGTCTGATATGCTATGGCTTTAAGGACTCGGATATGGTATACGGAGTGTCGAGCATATCTGATGCGCAGGTTGATGTGGATGCTGAGTCATTTGTTGGTACGAGGTACAGCGAGGAGTCCAGAGATAACATACCTGCATCCAGATTGTATATAGTAAACAGCGATGGCGAGCAGATAAAGGAATACGCAAAAAGCGGGTATTATCTGATGCAGGTTGATGTGGATACGAATCTGCTGTATCTGACAAGAGGAGAGAAATCCGACAGTGGATTCAAGTCTGTGGACGATGATTTCATAACCTTCAAGGAGGACGATACAAAGGAGACGATAGGAACTACCCATCTGTCATCCATAACCGGATATGACAGGCTGTATTTTACGGTCCCGTCAAATATGTATCTGAGCTATATACCGGCGCTGAACATAACAAAGGAAAAGATAGATCCTGATGCTGCAAGTATGATAATGACAGTAGTGCGTGATAAGGTGACCTATCATGTGTACGACAATCTTGGACTTTCAAAGATATATGACGTGGCGGGTGATGCGATAAATTATGCAGTGTCTGTATCAGGTATAGTGGTGTCAAGCGAAGGCGAGGTAATATACAGGCAGGCTGAGAGCCAGGAATACAACACCATTGCCTCTGGAATATTCCATCGCAGTACGCGAAGTGTGGATGCGTCACTCGGCGACTGTCTGTACATGGTTCTGACGTATCAGGGAGTACAGGTGACAGAGGATGATATAGCACAGTATACAGATCCTGTCGAGGCTCTTAACTCTCTTGGAAAGAGACAGGGCATAGATGTTACAGGTCTTTCGCTGGATATGCTCCTCGGTTATGTGAGTTCGGGAATACCGGTAATATCGAGGATAAGCGATGGCAGATATGTTCTCATAGTGAGCTATAATGAGGCAGACATAAGATATTATGATCCTGTCGAGGACAAGGAGATAGTTGTGTCAAGAGATGAGTATACGGATATGATGCTCCAGTGGCACAATGAATCCTACACTTATGTTGAGGAATAAAGATAAAAAGAAAACGGAGCGAGTTACCGCTCCGTTTTCTTTATAATAGTTGTAGTATAAGTTACTTAGCATGGATCCGAATGTTACGGATCATGTAGATTACTCCTCTGCGATTGTTCCTACTGGACAAGAACCAGCACAAGCACCACATGAGATACACTGTGAACCATCGATAACAAATACGCCGCCATTATCGCTGATAGCACCTACTGGACAAGCACCAGCACATGAACCACAACCGATACATGAATCGCCAATAACGAATGCCATAATTGTTTCCTCCTTATAAAGTAAAAATAATCACACGCTTATTGTAAAACAAAACTCATTAATTAGCAAGTGATAATAATATTTATCAACAACGGGTTTTATCAATAAGTAACAATAAAAGGGATAGACATTTAAAATTGGGTATAATATAATGTGAATGCTGAGTAAGAGCGCAATCTAAGGAGGATATAAATAATGGTAAAGATAAGTAAAGACATGCTTATAAATGACATTCTTGCAGTTGATGCAGGAAATGCAGCAATACTGATGGCAGCAGGTATGCATTGCATAGGATGCCTTGCAGCAGCAGGAGAGAGTCTTGAGGAGGCAGCAGCCGTTCATGGACTTGATGCAGAGGAGCTTGAGCAGGAGATCAATGATTATCTTGCAAAAAAGGAGGCTGAGTAGTATACTTGCCAAAGTAACCAGGTGTACTATAAAGGATGGAGAGATATATGAAGACAGACGGAACAAATCCTCCCGGGCAGGGAATATTTGGACTGATAGATATTAATTGTCATATTTTACCGGGAACAGAGGATGGACCGGATAATTTCCGGGAAGCGGCAGAGATGCTCAGAATAGCGTATGATGAGGGAATAAGGACGATAGTTGCCACCCCGCCATACAACAAGAAGAATCCGATAATGGATGGAGACAAACTGGACAGACTTGTGGAACAGCTCAACGTTGAAGCTGGGAAGATAGATCCGGATTACAGAGTCTATCTTGGAAGAGAGATAGAGTATAACGATGAGAACCACCAGAAGATCATATCTGGTCAGTTGGATTCCATGGCAGACAGCAAGTATGTTATGATCAGATTCCCTTACGATGTGGATTTTGAGACGATATCTGAAGCTATAAGAGACATCAATATGGACGGATATATACCGATAGTTGCCAATGTAGAACAGTATGAATGTCTTGAGGAAGACGATGACAAGGTCGAGGAGCTCATTCAGTTTGGTGCATATGTACAGATAAGTGCATCGGCTGTGGTTGGAGATCTTGGACATGACATCAAGAATTTTTCGAGAAAGCTTCTCAAGGGAGAGCTTGTTCACTTTGTGGCAAGTGATGCATTGGATTCAGAGGATAAAGCACCATACCTCAGGGAGTGTGCTGAGTACATAGAGCGAAAGTATGGAGAGGATTACATGACGGAGCTCTTCTACACCAATCCAAAAGCAGTTATCGAGAATGATGATATTGACATATAAAACAAAAAGACGTATCGCTTGTGCGGTACGTCTTTTTTGCTGCGCCGGAATCTCTGGCTATTACTTATAATGCTGACAGTGTCTGAAGTGCTTCCTCCGGCATAATAGCGGTGAAGTGCTCCTTGAAATGTGCCGGCATGGCATATGTGAGCTTCTGTGCTGTTCCGTATTCTGCAAGGATATTGCAGACTCTCACAAATTCCTGGCTTGTGTTATTGCTGTTCGTGAGAACCAGATAATATCTTCCGTTGGAAGGATTCTTGTACAGGCAGTTCTCGCTGAAGTAGAAAGAAGCAACCTGTTTTGCTGCACTTATGATGGTTGCAAGTGAGTCAAAGATGTACAGTGAGCACATGCTCTCCCTTGCTGAACCTGATTCCTTTGTGCTGCCTGTTGTACTGGCGGCAGTGCCTGTGGTGCTGTCATCAGATGATGCATTGCTGCCATTTGCCGCAGCGGCAAAATCTCCTGCGGTTCCGGCAAGTCCGGATATGGTGTTGAAAATGCCCTCAAGTGCCTCTCTTACGCCCTGTGGAACGGAACCGGATCCACTGATCTCAAGTCTTGCGATGGTTCCGTTGTTATCCCTGGACTCATCGTTGTCGTCAAGATCGTCATCTATGTCATCATCATCCATGTATTCGTCATCGTCATCAATATCATATTCGCTGGTCTTTGAGAATCTGGAAAAGCGGGTATCCAGTTCTTCCGGATCTTCAACCTTTGTCACAATGAGTATGAGACAATCTGGTGATACCGGTATGGCTTCGATCATAAGTGGAGTGTCGTCAGCCTCAAAGCCTAATTCTACAGATGCCTGCTGCATCATATCCTTGAAGAGCTCTTTTGCCTTCGGTGTGCCATAGGCAAGCTCGGAGATCTTGAGCTGCTTTTCGGTGAGATCGGCTTTGTTGAGTGTGCATCTTATCTGATTTTCACTTAGACGTTCAATCTTCATAGAATCGACCCCCTTCAATAATTTAATGGTATTAAAATGTGTATTATAGTTTACCACATTTGTCAAGCAAGTAAATAGGATATATGGAGAAAATATTGGAATTTTCCGTGAAAAAATATCCCTAATTCTACGTTATGTATACTTTTATGAAAATTTCATAAAATATGCTCAAATGGGGTTGGAAAATGGCTTTTTATGCGTTATTGTGGAGTTGTGAGCGGGACGTGCTCAGGATATTTAGATGAGCTCATTTCTTTATTTTTCTACAAATTCTGTCTGATTCTTATCGTCTCAGATACAATTCCCAGAGATAGTGATATGACAGTGCTCACACATTTCCATAACTGACACATGGCACATAAAAGGAGAATAATACATCACAACACATCTGTCTTTACATTGCATGGCAGGGCTGGAAAAATAAACTATTTGGGGGTGATGCCTATAGGGGGTTAAAAGGCAGCAGTAGCATATAGAACATAATTATATGCACAGAATTACACTTAACATCTATTTGGGGGCTCTGCCGCTGTCACAGCAGAGCTCCTGGTTTTATTTGGCGTGCTGTTCATGCCATGTACAGACTGCATTGCAGATGGCGTTTGCTAGGGCGGTCTGGTATTCATCATTGCACAGATCGGAACATTCCTTTGTGTTGCTCAGAAAGCCGCACTCAACGATGACGGCGGTGCATGGACTTTCCCGCAAAACAAGGTATTCGGAATTGCCCTTTGCTGCCCGTGTGTTGGATGGATCGGCTTCGGAGATGAGATGCTCCTGGATGCACTCCGCCAAGGCTTTACCACCGGAGGAAGTGGAGTAATAAAATACCTGCGCTCCGTGGACATACTCGGCTGAATAGCTGTTCTGGTGGATGCTGATGTAGAGATCAGCGTTTACATTTGTGGCGAGGTTGGTGCGGGCTTTCAGATCTGAAGTCTTCTTGCTGGATGCATTTTCACTGTTCAGGGACTTGTCGGAGTCTCTGGTCAGATACACGGAAAATCCCTGATCCGTAAGTGCCGATGCCAGCTTTGAGGCGATGGCCAGATTTATGTCCTTTTCCATGATCCCATCCGGGCTGACCTTACCCGGGTCAAATCCGCCGTGTCCCGGATCGATGAGGATCGTAAATGATTTTGCCGCATCTGTGGTGCCCAAACCTTCGGTGGATGCGCGCCCATTTCCTGTATTGGTGGAAGTATCCTGCCCGGCTGTATGGTCTGCGGGACGGACTATAAATATGTAGCAGAGGATTGGAGGAAGTATTACTGCAAATATTATGGCAAATACAAGTATGTATAATTTGGTGGAAGTACGCATCGGTGATACCCGGGAAGTGTAATTACTATTTTATATGACGGCGGCGGACGTTATATGATATATGTTACCCAAATATAGCCTAAACATTTGACACACATGCGGTGCTGGGCTAAAATATGGGCGTATATGCAATAATATAGAAGCGATAACAATTTATTATAGAAGAAGGTAAAGTGATGAACACTATAATTGCAAAAGCAGGAGTGGATGACGACCGCATGTATGAGCAGGCGGCGGAGATACTTAAGAGAGGTGGTCTTGTAGCATTTCCGACAGAGACAGTGTATGGCCTTGGAGGAGACGCGCTGAATCCGGATGCGTCACATCGGATATATGCGGCAAAGGGCCGGCCATCGGACAATCCGCTCATAGTCCATATAGCAGAGACATCAAGCGTGTATGAACTGGCGGAGACAGTGAGTGACGACACGAAGAAGCTCATGGAAGCATTCTGGCCGGGACCACTCACCATCATACTCAACAAGAAAGAGGTCGTTCCGCACACGACCACTGGCGGACTTGATACGGTTGCCATCAGGATGCCATCACATCCGGTTGCCATGAGGCTCATAAAGGATTCGGGAGTGTATATCGCAGCTCCAAGTGCCAATCTGTCCGGACGACCATCCCCGACCACTGCGCAGCATGTGCAGCAGGATATGGACGGCAGGATAGATATGATCATCGACGGTGGGGCAGTCGGAATCGGTATAGAGTCGACGATAGTGGACATGACCGGGGACAGACCGACTATATTACGGCCTGGATATATCACTCCGGAGATGATAAGGGATATCGTTGGCGATGTGACTATAGATCCGGCGATAACAGGTATGAACAATGCTCTGAGACCTAAGGCTCCGGGGATGAAGTACACACACTATGCTCCAAAGGGAGAACTCAGCATAGTAGAGGGCGATAGACTGGCTGCTGCTGAGAAGATAAGAAGTCTTGTTGCGGAGAAAAAGGCACAGGGATACAAGACTGCGATACTGTGTGACACTGACAATGTCAGTCTTTATGATGACGGAGTATGCGAGAACGTATACGATGCCGGAAGCAAGAAGAACGAGATAACTGTGTCTGCCGGACTGTACAGTCTGCTCAGAACCTGTGATGACATAGGTGCACAGTATATATACAGCGAGTCATTTGAGGAGGGGGACATGGGCTACGCCATCATGAACCGTCTCATCAAGGCTGCAGGACACAGGATAATAAGCTGTTAGTTAATTTCGAAAAAAATATTATATAAAAAGGAGAATCGGAACATGATAGCACTTGGATGTGACCACGGCGGATATGAGCTTATGCAGGAGGTTATAAAGCATCTTGAGGAGAGAGGCCTTGAGTACAAGAACTTTGGCTGTTACAGCACAGAGTCAGTTGACTACCCGGTATATGGACAGGCAGCAGCAAAGGCAGTAGCCTCAGGTGAGTGTGATAAGGGAATCATCATCTGCGGAACAGGAATAGGAATATCGATCTCAGCGAATAAGATAAAGGGAATCAGAGCTGCACTCTGCCACGACTGCTTCTCGGCACAGGCGACAAGAGAGCACAACGATGCAAATATGCTGGCTATGGGTGCCAGAGTCATAGGACCTGGACTTGCACTTAAGATAGTCGACATATTCCTCGACACACCATTCTCAAATGATGAGCGTCACGTAAGAAGAATCGGAATGATTGAGTAGTATCATAAGTTATGCCGTAAGGGGGACCCCGTTCATACTCAAAAAAGAATCCCATGACAGTATGGTCAAGACTGTCATGGGATCTTTTTTTATACGGTTTTCGTCAAACTGCATCATTTGTTCGACATATAACCGCGTTAAAAGGAAGAAAAATGATTAATGGATAAACATAAGTATTATCAACATAGTCACATTGTACATTAACAATAAAAAAATATCAAGGGGGTTGTACAAACTTTACAAAATGTTTATTTACAATATAGCCAACTCATTATAAAATAATATTACTTGAGTTTTGACATAATAATCTAAAGTGATGCTTTGATGAAGTGTTTATGGAATTGAGTCTGCTCATAAATTTTTATAAGGGAGGAATGTTATGCTGCAGGAGACTATGAAGAAGATAACCGATGCAGAGTCTGAAGCTGACGAGATCATTCGCAAGGCCAAGGAAGAAGCCGACTATACAGTAGCTGCTGCAAAGAAGGAGGCTGCGGATATGATCGCGGCCGCAGGATCAGCTTCGAGAGAAAGCATGAAGAGTGCCGAGGGAGCCGGCAGATCTGAGGAGGAGAAACTCACGGTGAAGGCGATGGATATTGCCACCGCTGAGATCGCACATCTCAGGGAACGTGCATCGTCCATGGAAGGCGAGGTTACTTCCATGATCATCGCAGAGCTGGTGGGATGAAAAGTCCTGCAGGCATTTTAAGAAAGGGGGTAAATGTATGGCGGTACTTCCTATGAAGAAGATTGAGATCTGTGCCATGAAGAGGGACAGAAAAGCAATTCTTGAGAAGCTCCAGTCGCTGGGAATGGTTGAGATACAGACTGATACCGAAGAGACTGATGACTTCAGGAAGATGAGTACCACAAGCCAGAGAGCAAAGTACGAGAAGAGAGTACAGAATACAGATGAAGCCTTACAGATAATTGATAAATATGCTCCGGAGGAGAAATCCATATTTGCCAGCCTGGAAGGACGGCAGGAGGCGTCAGAGGCTGACATTCAGGAGATCATAGCTGGAAGATGGGATTATAACCGTAAGGTTAAAAAGATCCAGGAGATCAGCAAGGACATAGCCGGCTGTGAGGCGGGAATAGTCAAATGTCAGGTGGCTATAGACGGATTGGCGCCGTGGCTGAATATGGACATACCGATCAATACCACAGGGACCGAGAAGACGGATGTGATGATCGGAACTATGCCACCGGGGCTCACGGAGACGGATATTCAGGGGTATATAAGCTCTGCGGAACCGGAGATAGCGGGATACACAGTCACTGTTGTAGGATCTGATAAGGACCAGACTTGTATGGTGGCAATAGCCATTAAAACTGTATCACAGAGGGTGGAGGAGATATTGAGATCCCATGGATTTACAAGAATTTCGTATTTCTCCAAAAGAACACCTGAACAGAAGACGGATAAGTACAGGGCGGATATAAGGGAGTTCGAACAGTGGATAGAGGACAAGAAGAATGAACTAGTATCCATGGCTGATGACAGAGACAAGCTGAGACTTCTGGCTGACTATTACCGCATAAGGGCGGATAAATATAAGGTCCTTGGAAGCCTTCTCCAGTCAAAGAGCACATTTGTCATATCGGGATATGTGCTGGAGAGAGATGCAGACAGGGTAGTGGCTGTACTCAATGAGAATTTCAGCCTGATGGCTGATGTATATGATGTTCCGGAGGATGAAGCGGCACCTATACAGCTTCAGAATCCGAAGATGTTCGCATCGGCGGAGGGTGTACTGGAGTCATTTGGACTTCCGGGAAAAGGTGAGATGGATCCAACCACACCGATGGCGATATTCTATATATTCCTGTTCGGACTCATGTTGTCCGATGCGGCGTATGGACTCATCATATTCCTGGCATGTTTTATTTTGATCAGGAAATTCCCAAAGATGGAGAACGGACTTCAAAAGTCCCTGCGTCTGTTCATGTACTGTGGTATATCCACACTGATATGGGGAATATTATTTGGCGGTTTTTTCGGAGACCTGATAACGGTGGTATCGAGGACGTTTTTCCACCACGAGGTGACGTTCAAGCCGGTATGGTTTGCACCGCTGGATGACCCGATGAAGCTTTTGTTATTCTCTTTGCTGTTCGGACTTATACATTTGTTCGGCGGACTGGCACTCAAGGGATATATGTGTCTGAAGAAGGGAGATGCGAAATCATTCATATGCGACGTGCTGTCGTGGTTCATGCTCATCACAGGACTTGTGCTGATGCTCATGCCGACGGAGCTGTTCGCATCCATAGCACAGATGCAGTTCAATTTCCCTGGCTGGCTTAAGAATACAAGCTACGGACTGGCGATTGTGGGAGCTGCGATCATCGTGCTCATGTCGGGAAGAGACCACAAGAATCCGGTGCTCAGACTTGCACTTGGACTGTATGACATATATAACCTGACAGGCTGGCTGTCAGATCTGCTGTCGTACTCAAGGCTTCTTGCTCTGGGACTTGCGACGGGAGTTATAGCACAGGTAATAAACCAGATGGGAAGCATGGCTGGCGATGGAATATTCGGAGCCATAGTGTTCATCATCGTATTTATAGTAGGACATCTGTTCAACCTTGCGATCAACATGCTGGGAGCATACGTGCACACATGCCGTCTCCAGTATGTAGAGTTCTTCGGCAAATTCTACGAGGGCGGCGGCAATCCATTCAGGCCGTTCAGAGAGAATACGAAGTACGTTGATATAGTAAGTGGTACAGAAACACAGAAATAAGAAACCAATTTTAGGAGGAGAAAATATTATGACAATGGGAACGGTTTTGGCATTAGTGGGAGCTGCGCTTGCAGTAATTCTTGCAGGCATGGGATCTGCATATGGAGTAGGAGTTGCTGGTCAGGCGGCAGCAGGTGTAGTAAGTGAGGATCCAAGCAAATTTGCAAAAGTTCTTATCATCCAGCTTCTTCCGGGTACACAGGGTATCTACGGACTTCTTGTTGGATTCATAGCATTGTCCAACATAGGAATCCTTTCAGGAACACCGAAGGAGCTCACAGTAGCACAGGGACTTATGATGCTTGCAGCATGTCTTCCAATAGCGGTAGTTGGTCTTGTATCAGCAATGCACCAGGGCAAGACAGCAGTTGCAGCAGTTGGAATAGTTGTAAAGAAGCCTGATCAGTTTGGTAAGGCGATGCTTTTCCCAGCCATGGTTGAGACATATGCGATCCTTGCACTTCTGGTATCAATTCTTGCGGTAAATGGAATCAAATTATAACTTTTTGTAAGGAGGATGTACTTTATGACGGGATTGGAAACAATCGTAGAACAGATCCTTCAGGAAGCGCAGAAGGAAGCTGAAGAGATCAAAGCTCAGGCGGCCAGAAACGCGGATTCCATCATTGCAAATGCCAAAAAGACTGTGGATAAGATGAATGAGGAGACCAGAGAGAAGGTTGCCCAGGCAGAAAAGTCCGGATCATTCAGGGCAAAGTCCTCATCAGAACTTAAGAAGAGACAGGCGATACTTGCGGCAAAACAGTCAATAATTGGGAATATGCTGGATAAGGCATATGACGCAATGGTGGCGCTCCCAGATGAGGAGTATTTCCAGGTGATCGTCAAATGTCTGGAGAAGTCGGTACAGCCGAAAAGCGGAGAGATATGTTTCTCCGGGAAAGACAGAAAACGACTTACACCACAGTCTGAGAAGCAGATAGAGCAGATAGCTGCAGCTCATGGAGGAAGCCTTAAGGTGTCCAATGGGAACTGTGATATAGATGGAGGATTTATCCTGATCTACGGAGGAATCGAGGAAAACTGTTCATTCAGAGCAATGCTGGACGCGAACAGAGAACATTTGGCAGACAAGGTAAATGAATTATTATTTGTTGATAACAGATAGCTGGAGGTAGGCAGATGGCAGACAAATATATATATGCAGTTGCCAGGATCAGGGCACTTGAGATGACGCTTATGAGTCAGGCAGTCATAGAACAGCTCGTGGCCACGGATTCCTACAAGAAGGCGGTTCAGTTCATCATAGAGAAGGGCTGGGGCGATAGTGATAAAGCCAGTATGGATGAAAATGACATACTTAGGGCGGAGACTGACAAGACGTGGGCTGCTGTGGCTGAGATGGTGGATGATATGTCCGTGTTCGATGTCATAAGACTTCCAGATCTGTATCACAACCTCAAGGCGGCGATCAAGACTGTGGTTGCCGGGGAGACTCCTGCCCATGTGTTCTTCGACAATGCCGAGATAGACGGTCAGAAGATGCTGTCCATCGTAAGTGACAAGGCGTGGGACAGACTTCCAGAACACATGAGAGACTGCGCTAGGGAGGCTTGGGACTGTATGGCACAGGCTGGAGATGGACAGATGTGCGATGCTGTGATAGATCGAGGAACACTGCTGGCGATCATGCAGGCTGCAAAGAAGGCAGATGACAGCCTGCTCAGGGATTATGCAGAGACGACGGTGGCTGTTGCAGATATCAAGATAGCGGTGAGATCCATGAAGACAGGCAAAAACAAGGATTTCATGAAGAGAGCCATGGCGGAGTGCAACACTCTGGATATTGACAGGCTGGCGACGGCTGCGGTGGCCGGCATGGAAGAGATAGAGAGATACCTTGCGGACACAGCATACGCCGGTGGGGCAGAGGCACTTTCTAAGTCGGCATCGGCATTTGAGAGATGGTGTGACAACCGTATCATAGAAACGATAAAGCCTCAGAAGTACAACCCATTTACGGTGGGACCGATAGTGGCGTACATTCTGGCGAGGCTCAACGAGATAAAGACAGTCAGGATCATATTGACATGCAAGCTGAACCAGCTTCCGGAGGAGGCTATCAGGGAAAGGGTAAGGGAGATGTATGTATAAGATAGCTGTTATGGGCGATTATGACAGTATATACGGATTTGCAACTCTGGGCCTGGATACATTCCCTGTAGATAATCTGGATTATGGGGTCACGTTGTTGAAAAGGCTGGCGGAGGACAATTATGCAGTCATATATATGACCGAGGCACTGGCTTCGGATCTCAATAAAGAGATAGACAGATACAGAGAGGTTATGAAGCCTGCGATCATTCTCATACCGGGGATATCTGGCAATACAGGGGCCGGAATAGCGGGAGTAAAGAAATCCGTTGAGCAGGCTGTAGGCTCGGATATTTTATTTAATGAAGAGTAGTGGAGCATACAAATAGAAGGGAGCGTGAGCTGTTAAGTGGCTACAGGAAAGATTAAGAAGGTCGCCGGACCACTGGTCATCGCAGAGGGCATGCGTGATGCAAATATGTACGACGTGGTGCGTGTAAGTGAGAGCAGACTTATCGGCGAGATCATAGAGATGCATGGAGATCAGGCATCAGTTCAGGTATACGAGGAGACATCAGGACTTGCACCGGGAGCACCGGTGGAGTCAACGGGAATGCCTCTGTCGGTTGAGCTGGGACCGGGACTTATAAGCAGTATATACGATGGAATCCAGAGACCGCTGGATGATATCATGAAGATATGTGGTAACAACCTGAAGCGAGGAGTTGAAGTCCCATCGCTGAAGAGAGATATCAAGTGGACATTTGTGCCGACTGCCAAGGTGGGTGATAAGGTGTCGGCAGGCGATGTGATAGGAACAGTTCAGGAGACTGTGGTCGTCACACAGAAGATCATGGTGCCTTATGGTGTGACAGGAACCATCAAAGAGATAAAGGCAGGAGAATTCACAGTTGAGGAGACTGTGTGTGTGGTTGAGACAGACAAGGGTGACAGGGAGCTGACACTCATGCAGAAGTGGCCGGTTCGTAAGGGCCGTCCATATCAGGAAAAGATACCACCGATCATGCCACTTATCACAGGACAGAGAGTTGTAGATACATTTTTCCCTATAGCAAAGGGAGGAGTGGCTGCGGTTCCCGGACCTTTCGGAAGCGGCAAGACAGTTATCCAGCATCAGCTTGCAAAGTGGGCTGAGGCGGATATCGTTGTCTACATCGGATGCGGAGAGCGCGGAAATGAGATGACAGATGTTCTGAACGAGTTCCCAGAGCTAAAGGATCCGAAGACCGGACATTCACTCATGCAGAGAACAGTCCTCATAGCCAACACATCGGATATGCCGGTTGCGGCCAGAGAGGCATCTATATATACGGGTATAACTATAGCTGAGTATTTCCGTGATATGGGTTACTCGGTGGCACTCATGGCGGATTCCACATCGCGTTGGGCTGAGGCGCTCAGAGAGATGTCAGGACGTCTGCAGGAGATGCCTGGTGAGGAGGGTTACCCTGCTTACCTCGGTTCAAGACTTGCACAGTTCTACGAGAGAGCCGGAATGGTCAAGACTCTCGGCAGCGAGGGCAGAACCGGTGCACTGTCGGTTATCGGTGCGGTTTCTCCTCCGGGTGGTGATATTTCCGAGCCGGTTTCACAGGCAACACTTCGAATCGTCAAGGTATTCTGGGGACTGGATTCATCGCTTGCGTACAAGAGACATTTTCCTGCCATCAACTGGTTGACTTCATACTCTCTGTATGTGGACAATATGGGCAAATGGTTCGAGGAAAATGTAAATGAAAAGTTCATGGTCGACAGACAGAAGATGATGACCCTGCTTCAGGAGGAGGCAGAGCTAGATGAGATCGTTAAGATGGTAGGTATGGATGCCCTTTCAGCGGGAGACCGACTGAAGATGGAGGCGGCGAGATCCATCAGAGAGGATTTTCTTCACCAGAACTCATTCCATGATGTGGACACATACACACCGCTTCACAAGCAGTTTCTGATGATGGAGCTCATCATGGCATTTTATGAGGAGTCAGCGCAGGCACTGGCCGGTGGAGCAAGCATAAGAAATATTCTGAACATGCCGATCAGAGAAAAGATCGGACGATTCAAATATGTGCTTCCTGAGAATGTGGATGAAGAGTACGAGAAGATATCCAGGGAGCTTGACAAGGAGCTTCAGGAAGCTATAGAGAAGGAGGACTAAGACTATGCCAAAGGAATATAGAACTATACAGGAAGTTGCGGGTCCTCTGATGCTGGTGCACGGAGTTGAGAATGTAGCTTATGATGAGCTGGGTGAGATTGAGCTGGCAGACGGCGAGATCAGACGATGCAAGGTCCTTGAGATAAATGGCGAGGACGCCCTGGTACAGCTCTTTGAGAATTCGACAGGTATCAACCTTTCAAACAGCAAGGTAAGATTCCTTGGAAGGAGTATGGAGCTCGGCGTATCAGAAGATATGCTTGGCCGTGTATTTGACGGACTTGGAAGACCTATAGATGGCGGCCCTGAGATACTTCCTGATGAGAGAAGAGATATCAATGGTCTGCCGATGAATCCGGCTGCCAGGAACTATCCGTCTGAGTTCATTCAGACAGGTATATCAGCCATAGACGGACTGAACACACTGGTAAGAGGACAGAAGCTGCCGATATTCTCGGCTTCAGGACTTCCGCACAGCCAGCTTGCAGCACAGATAGCAAGACAGGCAAAGGTGCGCGGAACAGATGAGCCATTCGCCGTCGTATTTGCAGCCATGGGTATCACATTTGAGGAGGCAAACTTCTTCACAGAGAGCTTCAAGGAGACTGGTGCCATAGACAGAACAGTCCTCTTCATCAACCTGGCAAATGATCCTGCGGTTGAGCGTATCGCCACACCTAGAATGGCACTTACCGCCGCTGAGTATCTTGCATTTGAGAAGAACATGCACGTTCTGGTAATTCTCACGGATATCACGAACTATGCGGATGCACTTCGTGAGGTATCAGCCGCAAGAAAAGAGGTTCCGGGACGCCGTGGTTATCCTGGATACATGTACACTGACCTGGCAACTCTGTATGAGAGAGCCGGAAGACAGAAGGGTAAGAATGGAAGTATAACCATGATACCGATCCTGACCATGCCTGAGGATGACAAGACTCATCCTATACCAGACCTCACGGGATATATCACAGAGGGACAGATCATTCTCTCAAGAGAGCTGTACAGAAAGGGAGTCACACCGCCTATCGATGTACTTCCATCACTGTCCAGACTTAAGGATAAGGGAACCGGTGAGGGCAAGACCAGAGGAGATCATGCCAGCACCATGAACCAGTTATTTGCAGCTTATTCAAGAGGAAAGGATGCCAAGGAGCTCATGACTATCCTGGGTGAGTCGGCACTTTCGGATATAGATATCATATATGCAAAGTTTGCAGAGGCATTTGAGAAGGAGTATGTATCCCAGGGGTACGGCACCGACAGAAGTATTGAGGAGACACTTGCCATAGGCTGGAAGCTTCTCTCCATTCTTCCTAGAGCCGAGCTGAAACGTATCGATGACAAGTGGCTTGACATGTATTACGGAAAGTAGTGGGTAGGCAATTTTGCGGGAAGATTGCTATATATTTAAAGCATTCGTGCAAAATTGCCATATACACGTTGTCTTTGTAATACATGTCAAGTAGCTTGAAAATATATTTGGAAGAAAGGAGAAGACAGATGGCTAATGTTGTGGTTAATCCAACCAGAATGGAGCTGACAAGGCTTAAGAAGAAGCTGGTCACGGCATCCAGAGGCCATAAGCTCCTTAAGGATAAGCGAGATGAGCTGATGAGGCAGTTCCTTGACATGGCAAGAGAGAATATGGAACTGAGAAAGAAGGTTGAGGCTGGCATCAAAGCTGCCAACACAGGCTTTGTAATAGCGAAGGCGGGTATGAATGAGCAGACATTGAGTACGGCGCTCATGGCTCCGAAGCAGGAGGTGCGGATCGCCCTTGGCGACAGGAATGTAATGAGTGTTGACATTCCTGTGTACGACTATAAGACGAAAAGCGCAAATTCAAATGACATCTATTCGTATGGATTTGCATTTACATCTGGAGAGCTGGACGATGCAGTGAAGTCCCTCTCGGATATACTTCCTGATATGCTGAGATTGGCGGAGGTGGAGAAGTCCTGCCAGATGCTCGCAGCGGAGATAGAGAAGACCAGAAGGCGTGTAAATGCTCTTGAGCATGTCATCATCCCGGAGACCCGGGAGGGAATAAAGTATATAAGCATGAAGCTTGATGAGAATGAGCGAAGCACCCAGGTCAGACTTATGAAGGTCAAGGACATGATGCTGGAGGAGGCTCATCACTACAAAGAGCATCAGTTCGAGCATGCGCAGTAGACAGAATGATATTTAAACTTATAGGACAAAAGTTTTGATAAAAACCGCCCACACCTCAGATAAATAAAGGGGTGTGGGCGGTTTGATCTTCTTGTGGACGGGAAATGAAAATAATCTGTATTTCCAGTTTGCGGGAAGCAAGACTGTTGCAAGAGTATCAAAGTATGAGATAAGCCAGATAGGCGACAAGGTTTCGTTCGTATTCATGCCACATAAGCTGCACTTCTTTGACAGCACAACCGAAAAAACAATCTAATCAAACAGAAGGAGGTCACAGTATGTATACATGCCAGAAGGCAGATGAATATATAGAAAAGAACAGAGTAGACAGAGCAGACAAGCCGGAGTTCCATCTTACAACTCCGGTGGGCTGGTTAAACGACCCTAATGGATTTTCCATATATGGAGGAAAGGCACATTTGTTTTATCAGTTCCATCCATACAGCACGGAGTGGGGACCTATGCACTGGGGACATTCCACCTCAGATGATTTTATAAGATGGGAGGAGCTTCCAACAGCACTGGCACCTGACTCGGATTATGATGCATTTGGCTGCTTTTCAGGAACTGCAATAGAGAATGACGGGAAGCATGTATTGTTCTATACAGGAGTTGTTGAGGAAAAAATGGCTGATGGAACTAAGAATGTTATACAAAACCAGTGTATGGCTGTAGGTGATGGAATTAGTTATGAAAAAATATCCAGCAATCCTGTTGTTGATGGGAAGATCATGCCGGAGGAATGCAGCCGTGCTGATTTCAGAGATCCGAAGGTCTGGAAGGACGCGGACGGCAGGTACTATATGCTGGCTGGAAACCGGACATATAATGGAATCCCTCAGGTTGTACTGTTCTCTTCAGATGATATGTACAACTGGAAATTTGAATCAGTATTTGCAAAGGATGAAACAGGCAGATTTGGCGCAGTATGGGAGTGCCCAGACTATTTTGAGATGGATGGACATAAGGTGCTTATAGTATCCCCACAGGACATGTCAGCAGATGGAGAGTTTCACAATGGAAATAACGTGGTATTCTTCACAGGCGATGTGGATGAAGAGAAACATATTTTCAAGTATGAAAAAGCGGTATCTGTGGACAGTGGATTTGATTTTTATGCACCACAGACTATAAGAACACCTGATGGACGAAGAGTGATGATTGGCTGGATGCAGTCTTGGGACAGCGTAAATACGCTGCCACGTGGACAGAAGTGGGCATGTATGATGGCAGTTCCAAGAGAACTAATGATCTCTGACGGCAAGCTGATTCAGACTCCGGTCAGAGAGCTTTGTGGATACAGGCAGAACAAGCTGGTAGTTAATGATACTTTGCGTGGTGAGAAGACATATGAAGGCATTAACGGCAGAGTTATCGATATGACAGTTGATATAAAGAAAGCTGAATGCGGACATTTTACAATGCACTTTGCAAAGAATGAGATTCATGAAACCAATGTCAGCTATACCCCGGGAGCACAAATGCTTGAGATAGACAGAACATTTGCGGGATGGATACGTGATACAAACTGTGTGCGCAAGGTCAAAATCAAGAATGGCAATGGACTTTCAAAAATGAGAATAGTGATGGATTGGAATTCCATAGAGATATTTGTAAATGATGGAGAACAAGTGCTGTCTACAGTTATATATACACCGCGCAATGCTCAGGATATTGTATTTGAAACTGACGGATGTGTGGAACTTGAGGTGGAGAAATACGATCTGAACATATAGGTCATATGCTCTGATTGACACAGAGGGTGATCGAATACCAGCTTGCAAAGATTAGAAAAACATCTGATTTTGCAGACTGGTATTTTGTTTATTTATCCAGCAAATATGCTGACTACATGTAAATGCGCAATGTCATAAATTTAAGCGTATTGAAAAAAAGTTAAGCTCTGTTATTCAATGCAGTTATGTTATAGTTATAGTGAAAACACTGCTGAAAAGTGTGGTAGTGCATAAGTGCGGGGGCCTAAAAACGACTACTGTACTTATTAGGACTAAAACATCAGTAAATGTTGGGAAAACAAAGGAGAAATTGCATGAAAGTTCATAATTATAAAATAAAAAATAACTTTGAGCAGGCAGAGGGTGCAACTTGTGAAACGTGCAGAAAAATAACATTGAACGGAATAGGTCTGCTTTCCGGAGCACAGCTTAAGTATATAGCGTTCATTTCAATGCTCATAGATCATACGAATAAGACATTGCTGTATCCGTATCTGGATGGTGGAATAATATCGGCTGTAAGTGATGTATTTGATGTCCTGGGGCGGATAGCTTTCCCGATATTCATATATATGTTGGTGGAAGGATATTTTCATACGAGAAACAAGTGGAAGTATCTTGGAATGCTGCTTATATTTGGCGTGATATCTGAGATCCCTTATGACATGTTCTCCAGTGGCGTATTCTTTGAATGGAATGCAAATAATATTATGTTTACATTGGCGATGGTGCTGGCAATGATATGGATCATTGATGTGCTGAGGAAAAAAATGGAGAAGCTTCCCAAGGCAGTATGGTTTATAGCAACGATACCGATAGTTGCCATAGTGTGTCTTATATCGATGAATCTTGCGGTTGATTATGACTACCACGCCATACTTATAGGATATTTCCTGTATATATTTCATGAAAAGTCCGCAATTGCAATACCGTTCTGCTACCTGGCGATGTTCAAGGAACCGTGGGCACTGTTGGGGTTTGGACTGACTTTGACATACAATGGCAAGCGCGGCAGGCAGAATAAGCTGGTGAATTACCTGTTCTATCCAGTGCATATGCTGATACTCGGTATTATAAGGATGTGTCTTGGGCTGTGATAGATGAGAAGGAGCACGGAGGTATTATGGAAATTGACAAAGAGCTTATGACAAAGATATATGACCTCAGGCGCAGGCTTCACAGCATTCCTGAGGCTTCGATGCATGAGATGCGGACTAAGGCGGTGCTCATGTCGTTTCTCAGGGAGAATACTGACCTTGAGATCGTGGATAGAGGTGCTTGGTTTTATGCGGTGCTGAAATCTTCTGATGACAGAATAGGGGATGAAGAAAGAACACCGATCGCGTTCAGGGCAGACATGGATGCAGTGTGTGGGCAGGATGGAAAGCCGGGACATTACTGCGGGCATGATGGACATAGCAGTATATTATGTGGGGCTGCGGCCTGGCTGTCCCGTGCAATGGAAAAATGCGGAAATACGCACAGGGACGTCTATTTCATTTTCCAGCCCGGCGAGGAGATAGGTGCTGGGGCAAGGCTGTGCAGAGATCTTATAATTGAGAAGAATATAGGTGAGATTTATGGACTTCATAACATACCGGGATATCCGAGAAATCATGTGCTGACGATAGATGGAACATTTGCATGCGCATCAACGGGGCTTGAGATACATATGATAGGGACAGCCAGCCATGCGGCATATCCTGAGGCGGGAAAGAATCCGGGGCCTGCGCTTGCCAGGCTGCTGCTGGAGATAGAGAAGCTTACTGAGGAGTACAACCGCAGCAGGGAATTTGTCAGGATGACGCTCATCGGAATGGATATTGGAAGTGCCAATTACGGTGTGGCTGCATCAGAAGGAACGCTGCGCATGACGGTGAGGGCTGAGAGAGAAAAGGTATTTGCCGTGTATGTGGATGAGATAAAGCAGATTGCACAAAATACTGCGGACGATGGGGGCTTCACCCTTGATATACAGGAGATAGAGCGGTTCCCGGCAACGGAAAATCATGCTGTGAATGTGGACAAACTTAGAAAATGTGCTGCTGACCAGAATATTGTGGTTACAGAACTTGCTGAGCCGATGAGGTGGTCGGAGGACTTCGGATACTATCTGCAGGAGACAAAGGGAGCATTCTTCGGCGTAGGCGATGGTGAGGATCATGCCCAGCTCCATACGGCGGGATTCGAGTTCCCGGATGAGATCATAGAGACAGCAGTTAAGATGTTTGTGGGGCTGGCATTGATGTAGTGCATGTAAGAGATAGTAAGTTATTTTATGTTCAAAAATGGGGTAAAGACGTATGAAGATAAAATATGACAGGCGCGTAATGCGTATAATTCTGATCACCGCGGTGGTGGTATCTGTTCCTACACTTGCAGGAATGATCTGTGGTGTGTTTTTTGATGATATTGTCAGTACATTTTGCGATGTTATGATGGTGATCAGCGTTATTACATTTTGCCCTATGGTTGGTTTGTGGCTTGCCTACCTAGACGCATGGCTGTACCTGAGAGAACTGATCAAGGCCGGATATGAGGTTCCAGATGACAGAAGGAAATATAATTGTGTGCTGGAAAATCTGCCGAGAGAACGAGAAGATTATTGCATCGTTGATGGAAGGGACAGGGATAGCGTGATATCAGCATGTATCACGGCTGCATGTGCACTTTGTTTTGCAGTGGTGGTCATAAAGTATTATGTAGGGTGGTGGCGCTGGCTCCCCGGAGTGTCGCTTCCTGGAATATGCCTGTGTATTGTTGTTGTATTCTGGGTGGCTGGGGCAGTTGTATATTATAGACAGTCTGACAATAGAAGATATAGAGGAAGGCTTGAACCAGTCGATGACAGAAAGATAAGAACCTATCTGTTTAAGAAGATAATGACTGTACTTTTGGCTGGCTTTGTATCCGTGATTTTTGATCTGGCTATGTTTTCTGCGGCTGGTTACATGGCCAAAGCGCAGGTGGAGGCGGATGTTGAGAAGGTGAGATACGAGGTCGCTGGTATCAGCGATGTATCTAGTGACGGTCAAGATGGAACATACCAGCCAGGAGAGATAGACACGGACAAGCTGGGCATAGATTTTCGGATGAAAGACGGACATCTTGAATGGCAGTCAGAGCACGGGCAGATGAAGCTTACGTATGTATATACATGGAAATATGGGAAAACGGAAAGAAGGATTATCAGATGATACTGTGGAAACTTCCGAACTCAGGCATAAAAATACTCTTATTGAACAAAATAAATATAGAATGTGTTGCAGAATATTCTGAGGTTTTGCATAGCATGTCCTGAAGAGTGATGGATTATTGTGTGTGGAGGTTCGACATGACAAAAGCGGCAAAGATATATCTGGTGGTTCTCATATGGCTGTCAGCACTGGTGCAGCTGGCGGTACTTCTGATCTAGAATTTATTAACTGTTATCTGAATAGCGATTCGGATTTGATGGATTCAGTAAAATGTGACTGCCTCTTGAGTCATTCCGGAATTGTTCAGAATTAAATAACAGGTAACGACCTGTTTTGTTAAAGAATTAAATGAAAATATATATCATTACCAATGATTATATGTTAGAATAAATCGACTTTGTTTCAAATTGCAGGGATGCAGCCGCGAATATGCGGAATGTTTGGAGACAGGGTCGATTTTTCTGCATAAAATGCAGGATGATCTTCGTGGATTTTGGGAAAAATAGGAAGTCTGTTAGCTATTTTACCCTGGATATCGTGCCTTAAAATGTATCTCGACATGGAGAGGCAGGTGGATAGGGCTACTAACCGTGATCCATGCCATCACCCGGTATCATAAAGGGGTTTTTTCTTAACATGTTTTTGATTCCCCGACAGTATGAGGGCAAGATAAAGTTGTGCTCATGCGAGGAGAGCTATCAGATAGGCTTTTCGTTATTTGCTCCCCGGGCTGGTGAGATATACAGCAGTGATACATGGAGCGTGGATTTGTTGTCCGCTGACGGCGGGGCGGTCGCTCTTGTCGTCCATTTGGAATGGCAGATGACAAATGCGCTTTGTTGGGGCACTGTAAGTAAGTGACGGAGTATGTCACGATACTTAAGGAGGAAATAAATGGAAAAAAACAACAATAATTCCAACAATATCATTGAATTGAAAAACATTGTCAAGACCTATGACAATGGATTCACAGCAGTTGACGGCTTTAACCTCGAAGTGAAGAGAGGCGAGTTCGTCACGTTCTTAGGCCCTTCAGGCTGCGGAAAAACCACGACACTTAGAATGATAGCAGGATTCGAGATTCCTACTTCAGGAGAGATATTACTGAATGGACAGGATATCAGCAAGCTTCCACCAAATAAGAGACCTATCAACACGGTCTTTCAGAGGTATGCGCTGTTCCCACATCTGAATATCTTTGACAACATAGCATTTGGCCTCAAGCTCAAGAAGCTTCCTAAGGCAGAGATCGTGAAGAAGGTCAAGAAGGTCCTTGAGATGGTTGACCTTGAGGGCTTTGAGGACAGAAAAGTTGCCACGCTTTCGGGTGGACAGCAGCAGAGAATAGCTATAGCGAGAGCCCTTGTCAATGAGCCAGAGATACTTCTTCTGGATGAGCCTCTTGGCGCACTGGATCTCAAGATGAGAAAAGAGATGCAGATAGAGCTCAAGGGAATGCATGACAGGCTGGGAATCACTTTTATATATGTAACACATGACCAGGAAGAATCACTCACCATGTCAGACAAGATAGTTGTCATGAGCGAGGGTGAGATACAGCAGATAGGAACTCCTGAAGATATATATAATGAGCCAAAGAATGCATTTGTTGCGGATTTCATAGGCGAGAGTAACATCTTCAACGGAATTATGACGGGCAAGTTAAAGGTAAGATTCTGTGGTGCAGAATTTGTCTGTCTGGATGACGTGGAGATTGGAACAAAGGTGGACGCCGTAGTAAGACCCGAGGATGTGATGATCACTACACCTGAACAGGGCGCTGTAAAGGGAGTTGTGACATCTGTTGTGTTCAAGGGTGTGCACTATGAGATCACCGTTGAGTCCGGAAGGAATGAGATAGTTATTCAGACCACAAAGTCCGCCAAGGTTGGAGATAAGGTTGGCCTCAATGTTGAACCTGATGGAATACACATCATGATATCGGAGACTGCAATCAACAAGATTGAGAGCTCAGTCAATAGAAATTATGCCCTCGGCGTATTTGACGGTAAGGTATCATGCGACCTCACGGAGATCGTCCCGGGTTCAGCCATGAAGGATGGCGTGCTGGTGGATGCAAATGGTGAGGCGATAGACCGTGAGAAGATCAAGGTAATAGTATCTATACTTCCAGAGGATATCGACATGAGTGATGACGAGGAAGCTGGTATAATCTGCGGACATATCATCAATCTTATATATAAGGGAGACCACTACAGCTATGTGGTGAGAACTGACAATGAGGAGGACTTTATCGTGGATGACGAGTACCTGTGGAACATGGAGGACAGAGTCAGCCTGATAATTCCAGAGGATAAGATGAAGTTTTCACTTAAGAAATAGATGGAGGGATGAACATGAACGGCTTACGTTTTTCAAGAAAACAGCTGGGCATCCCATACGCATTATTTCTCATATGCTTTGTAGTTGCACCACTGTTTGTAATTATTTATTATGCCTTCACCAACGGCGAGGGCAGGTTTACATTTGACAATCTGACGGGATTCTTTACCAGCCCGAACACCATAGGTACTCTGGCATACAGCTTTTTGCTTGCCATAGTGACTACTCTGGTGTGTCTGCTGCTGGCATATCCGATCGCATATATACTTGCGAGAAGTGAGATGAAAAGGAAATCGGTAATTGTCATGATGTTCGTGCTCCCGATGTGGATCAACTTCACACTGAGGATCACAGCACTCAAGGAGGTACTCACGGTTATAGAGGGCAATCTGGCATTCCACCCGTTTCTCAATTCGGTTATAGGAATGACATATGATTTCCTGCCATTTATGATACTTCCTATATACACAACCATATTGAAGCTTGACGGCAGCCTTATGGAGGCCGCTGTGGATCTTGGGGCAAATAGCTTCCAGACATTTGTCAAGGTCACACTTCCGCTCACCGTTCCGGGAATCGTCAGCGGAATAGTTATGGTATTTTTGCCATCTATGACTAACTATGTTGTGCTTGACATGCTTTACAACAGCACATACATCATGGGTAGTCTGATAGGAAGCTACTTCTCAGCATATAACTGGAACGGCGGTTCCATGATAGCACTCGTCCTTCTTGTGATAATACTTGTATTCACACTTGTGACAAACAAGTACACGGATGACGACGGCGGAAGCAGAGGAGGTGCGTTGTTATAATGAAGAAATGGTCTAAGATTATATTTATATGCATTATGCTTCTTCTCATATATATGCCTATATTGATACTGGCTGTTTACAGCTTTACAACATCGGCAAATATCGGAAGCATTCACGGATGGTCGCTTCACAATTATGTGACTTTGTTCACCAAGGACGAGCTGAGGTCAATGATCGTTGGAACTGTGCTTCTGGCTGCAGGTTCAGCACTGATAGCAACCATACTCGGAACACTCGGTGCCATAGGTGCTTTTTATTCAAAAAAATGGGCTTCAGCATCGATAAATGCCATGAATGAGGTGCCTGTTGTAAATGCAGATGTTGTGACAGGTTTCTCTATATGTATACTGCTCATAGTTGCATTTGGCATGAGCAAGGACAGCTATGTTCCACTTGTCATCGGCCATGTGGTTTTGTCGGCACCTTTCGTATATCTGTCAGTGGTGCCAAAGCTCAAGCAGATGGACAGCAGTCTGTATGAGGCTGCGTTAGATCTGGGAGCTACACCTTTCCAGGGACTCACAAAGGTAGTGATACCTCAGATACTTCCGGGTATTATTTCGGGATTTGCTCTGGCTGTTACATTGTCACTGGATGATTACTTCATCGCGACATACACCAAGCCTGCGACATTTGACACCATAAGTACTTACGTTGTAAATGCGACAAAAGGTTCACAGACTGAGATCAAGACAGCCCTGTGGGCGCTCTCAACAGTCATATTTGCACTGGTTGTCATAATCGTTGTGGCTATGAATGTGGCCGGAAGAAAGAAGGAGGTGGAGCGATGATAAGACATATATGTTTTGGACGTTCGATTTCCAGAAAGCTGGCGGCAGCAGTCATGGCTGTTTCATTGCTTGCCGGACAGATGCTGCCGGTAATGGCAGCGGAGGATACAGGAGATGCTGCTTCTGTCAAGAGTGACGGCGCATCTGCTACTGAAAAAGAGGTCACTCTCAGGGTGTGCAGCTGGGAAGAGTACATTGACGAGGGTGGTTGGGATGAAGACGAAGCCCTGGAACTGGACAATGGAACAACTATATTTGGTGAGAATTCCATGGTGGAGGATTTCGAGAACTGGTATTACGAGAATTATGGTGTGAAGGTGAATGTTCAGTATTCGTGCTTCGGCACCAATGAGGATCTCTATAATATGCTGACTCTCGGCGATGTGTATGATCTTGTATGTCCTTCGGAGTACATGATCATGAAGCTTATGTCTGAGAACAAGCTTGAGCCTTTGTCCGATGACTTTTTCGATGAGAACAACGACAAGAATTATTATATAAATGGTGTGTCGCCATACATCAGAGATACATTTGAGACGCATGAGATAAATGGAGAGACCTGGAGCAAATATGCAGCTGGCTTCATGTTTGGAATTACGGGAATTCTGTACAATCCGGCGAAGATGACTGCTGATGAGGCGGGAACATGGACAGTCCTCAACAACCCTAAGTTTGCAAAACAGATCACCATAAAAGACAATGTCAGAGATTCCTACTTCGCCGCAGTCGGAGCACTGCAGAGGGACAAGCTGATGGACACTGAATTCAGGGCTCAGGATGATTACTCAGAGCAGCTCAAGGATATTATGAACGATGTCAGTCCTGAGACTATAGCAAAGTCACAGGATCTTCTTCAGGACATAAAGGATAATGTGTATTCATTTGAGACTGACAGCGGTAAGGCAGACATGATAACAGGAAAGGTTGTTGCGAATTACCAGTGGTCAGGAGATGCAGTTTATGCCATGGATCAGGCTGAGGAGGATGGTGTGAAGCTTGACTTTGCGGTCCCTGAGGAGTGCACAAATCTGTACTTTGACGGATGGGTTATGCTGAAGAATGGAATAGATGGTGACGCTGACAGAAAGCAGGCGGCCGAGGCGTTTATCAACTTCGTGTCAAGACCTGACAATGCAGTCCGCAACATGTATTACATTGGTTATACCTCAGTCATAGCAGGTGGGGATGACGATACGGTATATTCTTATCTGGATTACACTTATGGTGCAGAGGATGACGAGGAGGATGTTGTTGATTATCCACTTGGATATTTCTTCACAGGGGACAACTCAGATCCTGACTACGTGCTCAGAGCTCCTGCGGAACAGGTCGACAGACAGCTTGGGGCTCAGTATCCGTCACAGGACGCCATAGAGAGAAGTGCGGTCATGGAGTATTTCGATGAGGATGCCACCAAGGATATCAACCAGATGTGGATCAACATCAGATGCTACAATATCAAAGATGTGCCGACATGGGCATGGTTTATTGTGGCAGCGGTGATCGGTGCACTGGCCGTAGTGATCGTATATCATAAAAGGTCAAAGAAATTTTATCTTGGGAAATAGAATAATATAAAATAAACGGCTGCCCTGATGGTGTGTGGTTTTCAATAATAGAAAATCATATGCCATCGAGGCAGCCGTTTTAGTTTATGTGAGCGGCGAGGGAAAGGTTGTGTTGTTTCTGTGGTATTACAGCATCGAATAACCATAGCTGTTGACAATGGCTTCTATCTTCTTGCCGGCCTTACACATAGGGCACTCGTCAACGGAATAAGAAGCATAGTCGTCGATATCCTTCTTGCTGAACAGAGAGTGAACCTCGTGGCCTGCAACCTCGTCTGTAGCTGAGAAGATAGCTGATATTCCTGAGATGCTTCCACCGTAGTATTCAATACATTCGATGCTCTGCTTGATTGTCTTGCCGGTGGTTGCCGATGCAAGGAGAAGGAGAACGTTCTTGTTCTTGATCATTGGCTGAAGGTTATCACGGAATATGAGCTGGCCTGAAGAATGAACCTCAGGTGTCATGATGTATATGGTCTGGTGCTGGTTCATGGACACGATACCGTTCTCTGTGAGGGCATTTGCAAGGTAAGCACCGATAACCTCTGTTCCGTCCATGCAGACGATGGTGTCAACGATCGTTGTTGCAACATACTCTGTAGCCATGGATTTGGCAGCAGCGAGAGCCATCTTTCTTCTGCTTTTGATGGTTGTCATATCGATGTATCTGTTGATGTGGGAATGGTTAGTTGCAAAATGTCCGTCAACTACCTTGATGTCCAGTGCATTATTATAAGACGATGTGATCTTGGTTGTCATGTTTTCCATAGTTTAAATTCTCCTTTTCTATTATTATGTTGTCTGTAAATAAAACAGTAATTTCCTAGACTATTTCCAGCACGGTGTTGACCAGCAGGTCATCCTGTTTTGGATTCATAAAACAGAATCTTATGTATTTGTTGTCAAGTCCGCCTATATCAGCACAGCTTCGTATATAAAGACCTTTTGGCATGCAGTAATCCACCACATCACCCGCGGAAATAGCATCCCTCAGGATACGGATCAGTATGAAGTTGGCGGCCGGTTTGTACAGCTTGATCGACTTGTGGGTGGACAGTGCCGAGTACACAAGGTTGCGCTCGGTTCTGATGAGCTCTCTTGATTCGGCAATGTATTTTTCGTCGGTGAACATGGCGACCCCGGCGGCCTCCACAAGCTTGCCTATCGCAAATGGCAGTCCGGTGATCTCAAGTGTTTTCTTGAGAACAGGATTCGATGTGATCATATATGCCAGCCTGAGTCCGGGAACTGCAAAAAATTTCGTTGTGTTTCGCAGCACGATAACATTCTCGTATTCCGATGTGAGAGGAATGGCAGAATTACTCTCCAGATCATCAACAAAATCCATGTATTCCTCGTCAACGACCATGGTTATGTTATTGCCATCGCATATCTTGGCTATAAATTCCAAAGACTCTGCATCGATTATCTGTGATGTTGTACCATTAGGATTCGATATAAATATAATATCGATGTCCTCTGACAACTTCGATATAAAATCTGCGATATCGAGGGTGAAATCCTCCTCCTCAGGTGTGGAGTAGTAGATTATCTCACAGCCGTTCATAGAGAGCAGCTTTTCGTAATTCTGTGCTCCAGGTGTTATCAGGATAGCTTTCTTAGGCGAGGTAAATTCGCACAGTATCTTGACAAATTCATAGGAGCTACCGCCGACGATTATGTCGTCTGTCTTTGCTCCGGAGTATGCGGATATGGCTTCCTTTAATTTCTTTGTGTTGTGATCAGGGTATACTGATAACTGACTCATGTTGTCCGCAATAGCTTTAGTAACAGATTCGGGAACTCCCAGTGGATTCATGTTAAGATCTGCACGAACAGTTTCGACCTGACTGAGGAGATTCTCTGTTTTTAGATTGATAACCCCATTTTTCATAAAAAAACCCCTTTTTCAGTTGTTTTAAGTTATTTTTCTGTATATATTGTTTAAAAAGAGACAATATTTTGTTATAATCTGAATATATGTCTTTTTGTCAATTATACCGATTGGAAGCTTCAAATACAACCACTATGAGTGATTTTTGACAAAAAGACAATAGAAATAGATACAGGAGACCAGACGATGAAGGGAATAGTTGAACAGTATGCTCGTGGTGAGTTTAAGGTTGACAGACCAGCGGTAGCCATATCAGTCAGCAAGATAGAATTGAATATCGAGGCGGGAACTGTGTATGATGGAGAGTTTACAGTGGATTCTTCAAACAGTTGTGCAGTGAAACTGATGGTATACGACAGCCGCTATATACTGGATTTCAAGAGTCACACATTTGTGGGCAGGAAGAACAGAGTCAGCTATTCATTTGACGCCCGAGGAATCGAGCAAGGCAAATCCTTCAAGGGTCATATAAATATAATCACTGATGGGGGAGAGTTTATCATCCCTTATCATATAGCTATAGTCGCTCCATATATTCAGGTCGAGGGTAAGAAGCTCGAGGATCTGTTCCAGTTTGCAGCATATGCAGAGGAGAACTGGGAGAATGCCATAAGGATATTCGGAAGCGAGGATTTTGTGCGCACTTTTATAGGCAGGGATGAAAAGCTTCAGAGGGTGTATGACACACTGGGAATGTCACTGTCCATAGGACAGGCCATGGAGGAATTCCTTGTGTATACACACAAGAAGAGGGCACTCACACTGTCCGTGGCTCAGAACGATCTGCTGGTTGAGATGCCATCCGAATTGGTCAGGGCATCGGTTACGATCACCAAGAACACCTGGGGCTACACGAATACCAAGATAGCATCGGACTGCGATTTCCTTATACCGGAGACCAGCGTGCTGAAGTGGAACAGCTTCGATGGCAACACATTTGACCTCAGTTTCCTCATAGATCCGCAGAAGATCCACGACGGGGAGTCATCGGGTTACATTTATATATGGAACACTTATCAGAATATGAGAATACAGGTGAGCATCAGAAAGCCTGAGGTCATCAAGATGACTCCAAAGAGCAGGCAGACGAGATTCACCATCAAGAGGGCGGAGGAGGCTCTGATCCGTGCATATATTGACTTCAGAACGGACAAGATCGATCTGAAGAAGTACATAGCGGAGACCAGGGATGCCCTGAACACCCTTATAAAATACAGACCGGAGTATGGCATGTACAGGCTGGGACTGCTCCATATGCAGATCCTGGAGGGACACACGGAATTTGTCGAGCAGGAATTTCTGAGAATAGATGCGGATGCCAATTTCACAAGCATGGAGGACATGGAGAAGTGTTATCTCAGTTACCTGAAGTCGCTTCTGCGCAGGGAGAAGTTCATCATAGACAGAACTGCTGCCATGGTCAGAGAAAGATTTGAGGCAAATGACAAGAACAGGCTGTTCTATTTCTGGATACTGTTATTTGTGGATGTGAATTATACAGAGGACAAATGGGTTCTCTACGAGGATATACAGAAGCTGTTTAACTCAGGTGTAAACAGTCCGGTAATATACTTTGAGATATGCGACATGTTCAACAAGCAGCCTCTCATGATGAAGAAGATCGCACCGCTTGAGATCGCAGCCCTCAGATGGGGCATGAGAAATGAATTTGTCTCAGAGGATGTCATCGTGGAGTTTGTCAAGACTGCTTCGAGACAGAAGGATTTTGATGAGCAGGCATTTAAGATGCTTGAGCAGATATACGATATGAGGCATGACAGGACGACTCTGGATGCCATTTGTGGAATACTGATCAAGAATAAGATGTACGATCCGTGTTATCACAGATATTACAGTGACGCATCGGACAAGGATCTCAAGTATGTTGGTCTGAATGAATGCTTTATCAGGAGCATGGACAAAAACCACTACGATGAGATACCGGAGGCTATACTCAGATATTTCAGTTACAAGAACGTTTTGACGGACGAGGAGCTGGCATATATATATGCAAATGTCATCATGAACAAGGAGAACCAGAAGTCGGTGTACAGGGATTTTGTCCCTGCCATTGAGCGTTTCATGGAGAAGATGATACTTCAGGGAAATGTGAGCGATGACCTGACAGTCATATACGATGAATTCCTTGATCCTGATACGGTGAAACCGGAATTTGCCACAAAGCTCATCAACATAATATTCAAGAGAAAGTTCGTGTGTGATAATGAGAATATAACACACATACTGGTATCCCACAGTGAGCTTGGCGGAGAGGTCAAGGTTCCGGTGGTTAATGGTGAGGCATATGTAGAGATAATATCGCCGTCTGCCATAGTCACACTTCTGGATGACAACGGCGGCAGATATGTGAGCACCGTACAGTACAGAATGGAGAGAATTGTAGACGAGAGGAGCTATCTGGACATTTGTCACGAGTACAGTCCAAGGGATTACAGATACCTGTTGTTCCTCTACAACGATATAGATATATTTACACACAGGGATGCAAAGGAGATAAATCTTGCCAGAGATATCGCACTCTGCCCTGAGGTGAGCTACAGGGTGAGACAGGAAGCGCTTACCCATATGGTTGAGTATTATCATGAGAATTTCGATGCGGACATTCTCGGAAAATATTTGTCCAAGATAGATCTGGATTACGTGGATCCTTCATATGCTTCCAGGATAAATACATATTATATAGCTCTGGATATGTATGAGAATGCATTTGAGGGAATGTACAGATTTGGCTATGTGGATGTGGATATAGATGAACTGATCAAGATAGCCGAGTTTGGAATCGATGACAAGAGATACGATGAGAGCAGGCTGCTCATATCCATATGCGTGTATATATACAGGAGAGGGTACGCCGGACAGAAGATACTGTCATATCTCATCAACAATTACAACGGATCACTCGAGGAGATGGCAAATCTCTTCAAGTCGGTCAATTCAAATTACAGAAATATTGATATGCTGTCTGAGAACATACTCGCACAGATGATGTTCGCGGACGGATATATAGAGTCCATATACGATATATTTGAGGTGTACTATCGCGGCCGCAGCCGAGGCATGGTGGTGAAAGCTTTCCTCAGATATTGCGCGCACCAGTATTTTATAAAGGATCAGAAGATCCCTTCATATATAATGGAGGATCTGTACAAGGAGATCGCCAAGGGCAATATAAAGGACGAGATATCCAGAATGAGCCTGCTGTATTATTTTAGCAACCGAAGTGGACGATACACTGAGGAGCAGCAGGAATGGATCAAGGCAAATGTAAAACAGTTTATAGAATACAGCAAGATACTTCCGTTTTTCAGAAAATTTGAGTCGATCGTAAAGCTGCCAGGGGATATGAGATTCAAGACATATGTCATATTCAAGGGTGAAAGCGGAAAGCAGGTATGGGTCAGCTACAGCTTTGGACAGGAGAGCAGCAGTATGGCAAACTACAAATCCGAGAGGATGAATGAGATAATTCCGGGAGTGTATGTTAAGGAAGTTGTCGTATTCCACGGAGAGTCGCTTGTCTACTCCATCGATGGAGTGGTTGGAACTTCAGTCGTGGTTGAGAGCGACATACTCAAAAATGAGACATTCCATAAGGATGGAAGCAGCAGCTTTGAACTTATCAATAGCATGCTGGTTAGCCAGGAGACAAGAAATGACCATGAGCTCATACAGGCAATGGACACATATCTGTACAACAGCCATTTCTTCGACGCCAATTTGATGTTGCTTTAACTTTTTGATTTTTCACAAGGAGGGGCATAATTTATGTCTGACACACAGTTATATCTGGGTCTGGATCTTGGCCCGGAATATACACAGCTTAGTTATTATAATGTTGACACGCGGGAGCCGGAATCGGTGTACCACAAGGAGGCGAGGGATACATATATGCTCCCTAACATCATGTTCTACAGCGCGTACAACAAAAAGTCGGATGACGGACAGAGTGAAGCTTACAAGTTCATAGATCTGGCTGGCTGGTGTGCAGGGGCGAAGGCTTCAGCCTGCAGGTTCGAGGAAAATGGAACGGTTGTGGATCAGGTGTATGAGCGTACCCTGAGAAATGAGAATATAGAAGTTGCGGGGCGTAATTATAAGGCGGGAGATCTTCTTGTGAAGATGATGATACTGCATATAAGACAGTTTACCGAGCAGTTTGAGGGTTTTGTGATAAAGAAACTGACAGTCACAGTGGCTGACACAGATCCGCGCATCATAGCTGCAGTCAGAGGACTTAAGTCGGCACTCCGTCTGACCCATGACCAGTTTAATATAGTGAGCCATCTGGACAGTGGCCTGTGCTATATATTTGCACAGCCTGAGCCGCTCAGGAATAACAGCGTGGGACTGTTTGATTTCGGCAGGAGCGGGCTGGATTTTTACAGGATAGATATGACAAGGAAATATCCTTTGATAGTGACCGTTGAGCATGTGAACTTCCATGACAGGATGAACATGAAAAGATTTGGAAAATACCATGAGGATATGGATGAGGCATTTGCGGATATAGTTAAGGAATGTATGTCACAGGTGTTTATATCCTCTGTATTCCTCACGGGAATAGGATTTGCTGACAACTGGATGAAGCAGTCGGCGGCGGTTCTGTGTCAGGGCAGAAGGGTATTTGTTGGACAGAATATATATACAAAGGGTGCATGTTACAGATCGCTTGGCGGTGTGTACACGGAGGCGCTCAGCAGATATTTTATAGATACGGAGCAGACGGTCAAGACAAATATCGGAATAAATCTCATGGATGAGAAGAAGACGTTCTGGCCGATAGCATACGGCGGGCTTGAGTGGTTCAACACCCGCGGAAGCATAGAGGTATTCCTCGACAACACAAGAAGGATACAGATCGTATACCAGGATATACTGACTGAGGAAGAATGGCGGGAGACTGTGGAGATATACGGACTTCCGGCGAGACCAAAGAAGACGACAAAGCTGTCGATATCCGTGGAGTATTATGGTGCGGATAAGGGCGCGATAGTCATCCGTGATCTTGGATTTGGAAGTTTGTATCCTACCACAAATAAGATATACAGAAAAGAATTTGACATAGGAGCCATCAGGAGAAAGCATGCGGAGAAGCTTGAGGCGGCGCGAAGGGAAGAGGAGCTCAGGATACGCATGGGTGACACCGAGGAACTGAGAGGCGAAGATCCGGCGGTGGAGCATGGTAATGCAAAGACGGTGGAAGCCGAGCCGGAGGTACATGAAGAGCCTGTGGTATATTACGGAACAGCGTCACCTGTGGAGCCGGAGACTGTGGAAGAGCCGGATGATTTCGGAACGGAAGCAGAGGATGTTGTGGAAGAGATTGACGACGATGCGGGGGATATGACGGAGGCTGAAGAGTTAGAAGATGATGCGGTCTCTGATCCTGAGAACATTTCAGATGAAATTGATGATGACGAAACGGAATCAGTGGATGCTGCATATGAGGTAGATGATGACGAATCAGAATCAGATGACATTACAGACGATGCAGATGACAGCGAGACTGAGATCTACGAGTCAGAGCCGGACGATGAAGAAACCATAGATGAAGAGGATCTGGATGACGAAGATTCCGATGAGTATGAGCAGAGTGCGTTCAGCATCCCGTCATACCTCAGAGGACAGCATTTTGATCCGGGAGAGTGATACACATATGAGTGGAATTATTATTTGTAAGACAAAGACAGCGGACAATCCGTACACATTCCTCAATACGAAGATAACCATATATTCATATGAGGAGCTGTGCTACTACATATTCAACAATATGGTGCTCATAGGTAAAGACGACCTTGCGGACAGACTCAGCACCTGGCTGAGAACGGCCATAGACATGGAGGATCTTGCAGACAAGATAGACGCGCTCAATGCCAAGAATGCGTATATCCAGGATATCATGGTGGAGATACTTACATTTGGTGAGTTCTACAGCAAGGATGAAGTGAAGGAATTCATGGACGAGTGCAAGAGAATCAGGACTCTCAAGCCGTATGAGCTGGACAAGAAGAGAGCTGACAGCTACATGATGTACAAGCATTACATCAAGGCTGACGCCATATACGATGACATCATAGAGTACAAGGAGTCACATGGTGAGTACGATGAGTTCCTTGGAAATATATATCACAACAAAGGCGTTGCGCTGGCGGGCAATCTTCAGCTTGAGGAGGCAAAGGATGCTTTCATCAGAGCATTTGCGCTGAATAAGAACAATGAGTCATTGATAGAATACTTCTGTGTAATGGCGGTGACGGTGGACACGGCGACACTCCAGAGGGAGATAAGAAAGCGCGGTATGCCGGCCGGATTCCTGGACGATCTGATGAACGAGATCGCTGATTCAAAGGAGGATGTACATGAGATGTCCATATACAACAAAGTCCAGAAGGCTGTGTACAACAGAATGCACGGCGACATAGAGGACTATGACAGGCGTATGAATTCCATCCTGAGTGCACTCAAGGATCAGTTCAGAAACCAGATAGGATGACTTTGTGCTTGACGTACAGCCAGCCTATGTTGTACTATCACAATGAATAAAGAAGATATATGCAAATGCTGTGACGAAGAGGAGTAGCATGTGGAGTCAGACAGAGAGAATGGTTCGTGGGCTGTGAGACCGTTCCTGACAGAGACTTGTGAAGGTAGCTTCTGAGCTGCATGGCTGAAAGATCATGATAAGGATAGGCCATGCCGGGGCGTTCCCGTTATAGGATAAGATGAGATACAAAACAAGGTGGTAACGCGAATATTTACTCGCCCTTCTGACAGAATGTCCGGAGAGCGGGTTTTTTTGTGAAAAATTTTGTAAAAGTATATATCAACATGTAAGAGATCAGGAAGAATAGAAAGGAAGAATGAGATGAAAGAGTTAGAGAAGACATATGATCCTTCCCAGATAGAGGACAGACTCTACAGAAAGTGGGAGGAGAAGAAGTATTTCCACGCAGAGGTTGACAGGAGCAAGAAGCCATTTACGATCGTAATGCCACCTCCAAATGTAACAGGACAGCTCCACATGGGACATGCCTTGGACAATACAATGCAGGATATACTTATCAGATTCAAGAGAATGCAGGGCTACTCAGCACTGTGGCAGCCTGGTACAGACCACGCAGCCATCGCAACCGAGGTTAAGGTTACAGAGAAGCTGAAGGAGCAGGGAATAGATAAGAAAGAGATCGGCCGTGAGGAGTTCTTAAAGCATGCATGGGCATGGAAGGAAGAGTACGGCAACCGTATCGTGAGCCAGCTCAAGAAGATGGGTTCATCCGCTGACTGGGACAGAGAGAGATTCACCATGGACGAGGGATGTTCCAAGGCAGTCAAGGAAGTATTTGTAAGACTGTACGAGAAGGGCTACATCTACAAGGGCTCAAGGATCATCAACTGGTGTCCTGTATGTAAGACTTCCATATCAGATGCTGAGGTTATACATGAGGAGCAGGACGGATTCTTCTGGCATATCAACTATCCTGTAGTTGGAGAGCCTGGAAGATTTGTGGAGATAGCAACCACAAGACCGGAGACACTTCTCGGAGATACAGCCGTTGCAGTAAATCCTGACGATGAGAGATACACAGATATAGTAGGAAAGATGCTGGAGCTGCCACTTACAGACAGACAGATCCCGGTTATCGCAGATCCATATGTTGACAAGGAGTTTGGAACAGGATGTGTAAAGATCACACCTGCACATGACCCTAACGACTTCGAGGTTGGAAAGCGTCACAATCTTGAGGAGATAAATATACTGAACGATGATGCAACCATAAATGAGCTCGGAGGCAAGTATGCAGGCATGGATCGCTACGAGGCAAGAAAGCAGATGGTGGCAGACCTTGACGCACTGGGACTTCTCGTAAAGGTAGTTCCACACAGCCACAACGTAGGAACACATGACAGATGTAAGACAACTGTAGAGCCTATGATCAAGCCTCAGTGGTTCGTCCGCATGAAGGAGATGGGACAGGCAGCACTTGACATCATCAAGACCGATGAGCTCTCATTTGTGCCTGAGCAGTTCGACAAGACATACATCCACTGGCTTGAGAATATCCGTGACTGGTGTATATCAAGACAGCTCTGGTGGGGACACAGAATCCCTGCATGGTACTGTGATGAGTGCGGCGAGACCATCGTCAGCCGTGAGACACCTACAGTATGTCCAAAGTGCGGATGTACACATCTCACACAGGATGAGGATACGCTCGATACATGGTTCTCATCTGCATTGTGGCCATTTTCAACACTTGGCTGGCCGGATAAGACACCTGAGTATGAATACTTCTATCCTACAAGCGTGCTTGTAACCGGATACGACATCATATTCTTCTGGGTAATCCGTATGGTATTCTCAGCACTTGAGCAGACAGGCAAGAGCCCGTTCAAGCATGTGCTGATCCACGGACTTGTAAGAGACGACCAGGGACGTAAGATGAGTAAGTCACTTGGAAATGGTATTGACCCGCTTGAGGTTATAGATAAGTACGGTGCAGACGCCCTTCGTCTGACACTTATAACAGGAAATGCTCCTGGAAACGACATGCGTTTCTACTGGGAGAGAGTTGAGAATTCCAGAAACTTTGCAAATAAGATCTGGAACGCAACACGTTTCATCATGATGAACATGGAGAAGGCAGATTTCACAAATGTGAAGCTGTCAGACCTGACAATAGCTGACCGCTGGATCCTGTCCAAGGTCAACACACTTGCAAAAGAGATGACAGACAACATGGAGAAGTTCGAGCTTGGTATCGCTGTATCCAAGGTATACGACTTCATCTGGGAGGAGTTCTGTGACTGGTATATCGAGATGGTTAAGCCTCGTCTCTACAACGATGAGGATGAGACAAAGGCAGCAGCACTCTGGACACTTAAGACAGTTCTGATCCAGGCACTTAAGCTTCTTCATCCATACATGCCATTCATCACAGAGGAGATCTTCTGCAACATTCAGGACGAGGAGGAGTCGATCATGATCTCCAAGTGGCCTGAGTACACAGACGAGTGGAACTTTGAGGCTGACGAGGCCGCTGTTGACACTATCAAGGCAGCAGTCCGTGCCATCAGAAACCTTCGTACAGGAATGAACGTACCACCTAGCAGAAAGGCAAAGGTATATGTCGTATCTGCAAAGGAGGACGTGAGACATATATTTGAGTCATCAAAGAGCTTCTTTGCCACACTGGGTTATGCCAGCGAGGTACACGTTCAGGAGGACAAGACAGGAATCGATGAGAATGCAGTATCAACACTGATCCACGATGCCGCTGTATACATTCCTCTTGAGGAGCTTGTGGATATCGACAAGGAGATCGAGCGACTTGAGAAGGAGGCTGCTAAGCTTGCCGGAGAGATCAAGCGTGCATCAGGAATGCTTGCAAATCCAAAGTTCGTTGACAAGGCCCCAGCTGCAAAGGTTGAGGAGGAGAAGGCAAAGCTTGCCAAGTACACTGAGATGTCTGAGCAGGTTGCCGAGCGTCTTGCACAGCTTAAGAAGTAATTATAAGGTCCCGACAGACGGAATTGGCTTTTCGCCTGCCGGGATCTTCGTTTTTATTGTGTCGATGAGACATTTCCTTCATATCATATAACAGAAGAGGTTTTTCTGTCGGTATGAAGGAGGTGGAGAAATGGGATTCACAAGTATTCCCATACGCAACATCATACGTGAAGCTGTTGCAAGGGGCGGCATAATAGTGGATGTCAGGGACCGCGATGAATTTCTGGAGGGACACATCCCCATGGCGGTAAATATTCCATTTGAGTTGATAGAAGCGGGGGAGTATACTCTTCCCAAAAGCAAATATCTGCTGGTATACTGTGCTCATGGGGTGAGCAGCATGAAGGCTGCGCTCATCATGAGCGAGGATGGATACAGAGTTATCAACACGGTGGGAGGCTTGGCGCAGTACAGAGGCCCGCTCACAAGACAGCGATAGAACAAATATACAACCCACAGAAAGGGCAGGAAATGAGTAGAGTAGAACTTATAGCTCCATGTCATTTTGGACTGGAGTCGGTACTGAAAAAAGAAATACTTGATCTTGGATACGAGATAGTCCAGGTGGAGGACGGAAGGATCACATTTGCCGGAGACGAGAGTGCGATTGCAAGGGCAAATATTTTTATAAGGACAGCCGAGCGTATCATGCTCAAATGTGGCAGCTTCAAGGCCGCCACATTTGACGAGCTGTTCGAGGGAACAAAGGCCATCGCCTGGGAGAAGTATCTGACAAGGGATGCAAAATTCTGGGTGTCCAAGGCGACATCAAACAAGAGTGCACTCTTCAGTCCATCGGATATACAGTCCATAGTCAAGAAGGCTATGGTTGAGAGATTGAAGCAGACATACAGAGTGTCATGGTTCACGGAGGATGGCGCAAGCTATCCGGTGAGAGTATTTATATTCAAGGATATAGTGACCATAGCACTTGACACGTCAGGTGTGTCACTTCACAAGAGGGGATACAGAAAGCTGGTTGGAAAGGCTCCTATATCGGAGACGCTGGCGTCCGCGCTGATCATGCTCACGCCGTGGCACAGGGACAGAGTCCTTGTAGATCCGTTCTGCGGAAGTGGAACATTTCCGATAGAGGCTGCCATGATAGGAGCACACATCGCACCGGGAATGGACAGGGAGTTCACGGCCCAGGAGTGGTCCAAGATCTGTGACAAGAAGATATGGTACAATGCGGTGGATGAGGCTCATGATCTCATAGACCACGATGTGAAGATGAACATACAGGGATATGATCTGGATGGCGATATGGTGAAGTGTGCCATGGAGAATGCCAGGGCAGCAGGAGTGGAGCAGCACATCCATTTTCAGCAGAGGGATGTGAAGGATCTGAGGAATCCGAAGAAGTATGGATTTATAATCACAAATCCACCTTACGGAGAGAGACTTGAGGAGAAGGAGGCTCTGCCTGAGCTGTACAGGACCATCGGCGAGAGCTATAGGAATCTTGATGACTGGTCAATGTTCCTCATCACATCGTATACGGATGCGGAGAAGTATATCGGCAGAAAGGCCGACAGAAACCGCAAGATATACAACGGAATGATAAAATCATATTTCTATCAGTTTATGGGACCGAAGCCGCCTAAACGAAGGAGAGAAGAAGCTTGAAGAAATTTGTATATATAATTCTGATCCTTGCCATAGGTGCTCTGGCGTATTACGGAACAAAGGAGCCGTCGGGACGTCTGGAGAAGAACGAGGAGGATCAACACGCAGTTTCCGGCATGTCTGAGAAGCTTGCGGGCGATTACAATGAAGCGGGACTCACACTGTATGTAAATGGCAGTGAGGTGGAAGAGGACGAGTACAAGCCGTATGTAAGCAATAATCTTCACCTTATGATGCCGCTGAAGATGCTCAAGGATAAGATGAAGTGCACATACATAGAGTATGTGAATGGCAGTATCGTGATCAAGAGGAATGAAGGAGTCGCCAGACTGGTGCTTGATTCCCAGGATGCAGAGCTGGACGGCAAGGACGTGAAGATCGCGGATGCGCCGATAAAGAAGGATGACGAGACATTTGTCCCTATAGAGTATATAGCGGACACGCTCGACTATACATGTGAGTACAATTATGACACAGGCCGTGTATCCCTGCAGAAGGTCGGTGAGGACAGTAAGCTGCCGGCCGCCTACGACATGAGAAAAGAGGGCAGGGTCACAGAGGTCAGAGACCAGGGAGACTCGGGAACATGCTGGGCATTTGCGTCGCTGGCTGCGCTTGAGACAACTCTTATGCCGGATGAAAAGCTGCAGTTCTCTGTGGATAACATGACCATGAACAACGGATTTGGCGTTGAACAGTTTGAGGGTGGCCAGTACAGGATGAGTATTGCATATCTTGCATCCTGGAAGGGACCGGTTCTCGAGAAGGATGATCCGTACGGGGATGACAAGACGAACTCCAAGCTTAAGGCCGTGAAGCATTTGCAGGAGGCGGAGATAATTGACGACAAGAATCTGAAGGCTGTGAAAGAGGCAGTGTACACCAAGGGCGGTGTGGAGACTGCGATATACAGCGATATGATAGATGCCGACAGCAGCTCGGAGTATTACAACGAGGAGACTCATGCGTACTATTATGATGGTTCAGAGGGAATCAACCACGATGTGGTAATAGTAGGATGGGATGACAATTACAGCAAGAACAACTTTAACAAGGCGCCGAAGAAAGATGGTGCTTTTATCTGTAAGAACAGTTGGGGAACCGAATTTGGCGAGGATGGATATTTCTATATATCCTACTATGATGCGCATATTTGCGAGACCAGTGTTGTGTACACCAGACTTGAGGGCGCAGACAACTACGATAAGATATACCAGTCGGACAAGCTGGGCTGGGTCGGAGTCCTTGGATTTGACCAGGAGGATGCCTACTTTGCAAATGTTTACACGGCAGGCAAGAGCGAGGAGCTCAAGGCTGTGTCATTCTATGCTACTGATGCAAAGACGACATATGAAGTATATGTGGCTACAAATTTTGAGGACACTGACGATCTGGCAAATAAGAAGCTTGTCGCGTCAGGCGAGATGGAGTACGCAGGATACTACACGGTCAACCTGGATGATGTGGTCAAGCTCCCGGATGAAAAGAAATTTGCGGTCATAGTACATATAACCACGCCGGGCAGCAAATACCCGATAGCCATAGAGTATGATGCGGATTCCATGACCGACAGCTTTGACATCTCCGACGGAGAAGGCTATATAAGTCTGTATGGAAATCAGTGGTACAGTGCGGAAAAAGAGAGAAAATGTAACGTCTGCCTCAAGGCATTTACGGATAAGACAGAATAAACAGGAAGTGTATGTAAGCTGTGGGAAAGGAGAACTATTATGGACAAGCTGATATTTGCAACGGGAAATGAAGGAAAGATGAAGGAGGTCCGCATGATACTTGCTGACCTCGGATTTGAGATACAGTCCATGAAAGAGGCTGGGATCGATATAGACATAGTGGAGGACGGACAGACATTTGAGGAGAATGCTCTGATCAAGGCGAGAGCCATCAGCAAGGAGAGCGGATGTCTGGTGCTTGCCGATGACTCAGGCCTTGAGGTCGACTATATGGACAAGGCGCCTGGAATATACAGCGCGAGATTCCTAGGCGAGGACACATCGTACAGGATAAAGAACCAGTACATAATAGACAAGCTGGCCGGGGTTCCAGATCCTGAGAGGACAGCAAGATTCGTGTGCGCTATAGCAGCAGTGTTCCCGGATGGAAGCGAGTACACAGAGCGCGGAACCATAGAGGGAATCATAGGCTACGAGGAGCGCGGCGAGAACGGTTTCGGGTATGACCCTATATTTTACCTTCCAGAGCTGGGCAAGACCACTGCGGAGCTTGATCCTGAGGAGAAGAACAAGATCAGTCACAGGGGAAATGCACTGAGACTGATGAAGAACGTCATCAGAGCGCACAGGGAGAGTAAGTGAGAATCAGGAATAAATCAGTTAATGATCAGTGGGATCGATGGATTCTCGTTAGGAGGAATAGATGAAAGTACTGATAATAAGTGACACTCATGGCAAGAGTAGCTGCTTAAAACAGATACACGATATAGTTGGCGACGTGGACATGCTGATACACCTCGGTGATGTGGAGGGAGACGAAAAGCTGATACATGACCTGTTTGACTGTGAGATCCACATGGTGAGGGGCAACTGCGATTACAACCCGGAGCTCCCGATATATGACGAATTCAACATCGGAGATAAGAGGGCATTTATAACGCATGGACACAGGTATGGTGTGAACAGCGGTATTTCATATCTGGAGGAGCTTATCGACACGGAAGGATATGACTTCGTAATGTATGGACACACCCACCGCCGTGACCTGACGTGCTACAAGGATTCATACATTGTCAATCCGGGAAGTCTGGCTCTGCCGAGGGACAACCGGATTGGAACGTATATGCTGCTTGATTTTGACCAGCACGGAACGCCATTTTTTGCGCAGAATGAGCTGCCGAGGGTAGAGTTGAATGTGTCAAGTTTTCGAAGAAAATTTGACATGTAGCATCAGCCTTGCCGAAGGCAGCTTTAAATGGCTGATGTTCCATACCGGAGGAGAAGAAGAGGAAGAAGTTTTTTGAGGATCTGTGGGGATAGGACAGGTATAAAGGTAGTATAATTGGTGCCGGGCACTTCATTGTGATGTAGGTGTCCGGCATTTTTGAGTATGGGAAGGGGGATACTTGTGGAGTTTGGATTTTGCAGTTTGTATGGGAAAGATGATAGGGGAATAAGCAATTTTTTTAAGGAAGCAAATAACAGGGATGTCCTGGGACTTAGACCGATGAACAACAGGATCTCGGAGATACTGTTTCCAGAGTGTACGACACTTATGCCTAATCTTGTATATATATATTATCTCAATGCCATATATCATGTACTTAAAGAAAAGGGATCAGAGGATGATATTGATTATTATGAAAGAATGATCAGTCACCATATAGTTGAAAAACACCGTGAGGAGTGCAAAGGAAAGGGATTCTTTGATGATGCAAAGGACCGCGCTTACAAGAAATACAAGAATAAGATGAAGATGCTGCATTATCTGGACGAAGGGTATTCGATAAATGATGTATGCTTACTTGATATACTGAAAGAAACAGACCGATATAAATTTGTGAAAAATGTGATAGATAATGTTGAAGTTGGTTCAGATGTAGAGGATCTTACAGATTATGAAAAGGACTATATCTATAGCCCGGGGAAACTGGATGAAATAGAGAAAATGGATTATATAAGGCGGGTGTTGATGCCGGATGATGATAGAATATACAGATATTCATATACATCAAATATTATCGCCAGTTTCCTTGGATTAAAAAAAACACCTGTATCAAATAAAAAAGATGTACTAAGGGAAGATTCTGTATCAAAATTATATAAAGAAGGTAAAGCGGGTAAATTCAAATATGAAAAACTTGAAGATTTAAAAATAAGACAAAATAGTAAGAGTCTTTATAAATTTGAAGAAATTGACAATTATGGCGAGAGTATAAAAGGGAAATTTTGTATGTATGAATATCTTCGCCAGTCCCAGATATATTCTATTATCCAGTATATTGCCAAGCTCAGTTATAAATGGCTGCTGTTCAGAAGAGATGACGATAAACGTAAAGCATATGAAGAAAAAATCAGATCTGAGATCGCAGCATATTTCGAGATTAGCACTGAAATAAAAGAAGAAAAAATAAAAAATTACTGGAAAGGGAAATATGAAAAATGTAAAGGTTTTATCGGTCATGGAGAAAACGGGGATTTAGAAGAATGCTGGAATTTTATATATAAGATAACAAAAAAATTGGAGGAAGTAGATATAAAAGACATAAATACAAGTGATATAGAGAAAATTGCCAAGATCGTGGAGGAAAGAGAGAAACACGTGCAGGGGGCTGCGTCAAAATTAGGCACTAATCTAAGAAATATAGAAGACACAGAGGATTATATAGACACATTCAGGTGGGAGTATCGTCCTACAGAAAGACAAAACAGATTTCCGGGAACCATAACCATGTGTGTAAGCTATTATATATCAGAGTTGTTTTATAATTAGATAAATTGGGAGTAAATATGGAAAATATAGAGGATATGTACTTATTGGACAAGCTTCGTCCGCCAAAGGGATACGAAACAGTGGGCGCATTGCTGTGCACATATAGTATTGATGCAAAAGCATTGTTGTCGGCACTGTTATATATGAGGGATATACCAGCAAAGGGGATGGACAGTGGTACAGGTCTGTCGATCACAGAGCGGTTGAAGATGCTGTTCGATAAAGGTATCGAGGATATGAAATGGATGGAGAAACACATAGGATTTGTCTGTAATAATGGCTATGACAAGAGCTCGGCCTCCACGATGTATCAGTACACAAGACGGTTTACGGCGTATTACACGATTCCACTTGGAGAGCGCGATCACAGCTTCCATCCCAAGATGTATCTGGTGAAGTTTGAGAAAAAAGATAAGACGGCCGAGGGGGCAGATACACTGTTCCGATTGATTATAGGCAGTATGAATCTGGTGAATTCACACAACAAGGAATTTGCTGCATGTATGGAGCTTGAAGCGTACAGAGAACAGGATGTGCCTGAAACGGACAGGGACAAATATGTAAAACTGAAAGGCACAAAAGCTGATATATCAGATGCGATAGATAGATTGCTTGGATATAAAAGAGAAAATTGGAGATCGTATAGTCCATATATCGACAACCGTAATATAGGCGAGGTGATAGAGAATCTTGCTTTGGATTCATATTATTTTAAGATGGATGAACTTCCAGAGATCACAGCATTTGGGGAAGCTTTCCCAGGTACAGAATTCAAAGATATGCTAAAAGGGGCAGATCACATATTTTCACCGTTTTTATCAGATCGTTTTTTGAGAGAATGCCCAAAGAAAACTAACATATATACTATGGAAAATGAACTGACAAAGCTGGGGTATGAACGTTGTGCTGAAAAGCAGATAGTGGAGGATGATGACAAAACTGACAGCCGCCAGTTCTATGTGTATGAGATAGAGGAGAATCAGGTAAACAGAAAACCATCAAGTTCACATTTTAAGGCATATCTGTCAGATAAAGATCAATGGGTTTTTGTGGGATCACTGAATTTTTCCAACAGAGCATTTGGAAATAACAGAGAACTGGTGGTGAAGCTTCAAGATATAACGGAACAGCGGTATGACTGTATAAAGACAGCGTTTCAAGAAGATTATAGACTGTATACATATAGAAAAATACCCAAGGTCACTGGATCTGAAGAGCATGAACTCGATATAGATAGTGAGTTTAGGAAATTGGCACTACAGATAAGCCAGATGTATGCTGTGAAATTCAGCCAAAGTGATAATTATACGCTGACCGTTTGCAGGACCGGGATTGCGACGGCGCAAGAGAAGGATAATGTCGGTGAGCTGATCACTTCGATCAATGAGGGCCTGACTACTTTTGAAAAATCTATAGCAAAGCGAAAGATCCCAGAAGAAAATAAATGTGAGAGAGATGAAAACGGTGAAGACGAACATATATCTATAAAGATATGTCCTGTCGATTATCCGGAAAAAAGAAAAAATCTGCTAAAAAACACATTTGCGGATGAGATATCGGAAGATCCCAATTCTGATGTTATGGAGACTGATATATCCTGGTCAGGACTTAACAGGAGAAAAGCAGGGCAGCAGTTTATCCTGACACTTGAATATAAGAACAAAGAATACGCTCGGGCAAACATACATATATGCTGGTGTGCTCAGCCCAATGATAATGATGGAGACGAGACAGACGCGGCAGATAATCTGTTAGATGTGCAGAGAATATTGATATATGAGAAAATAGCAGGTTTGTTATGCAGCAGAAATTATAAAGACAGCAGTATAGATAAGTCGGAGAATAATTCTGATGATTCAGGAAGCCGACTGGGCGTTAAGGAGTATGAGCGCTATGTAAGAAACTGCATTCCTACGTTAGAAGAGCTGATTCAAAGATGTATAAACGAGAAGAAAAGTCTGGATTCAGTCTTAACAGGATATGAGAATCGGGTGAAGTCTATATATGAAATGTATGCGCTTCGAAACAGAGGTATGTCGCAGGAGGAACAGGCAGAAATAGCATGTATGGATAAAAAGCTGGTTGAAAATATGATAGCGCAATTCGAATGTTTAAAAGGGGAAATCAAATATGACGGACAGAGGTGAAATTGAATATACAGATTATCAGAAACGTGCTATAAGAAGGATCGTTGACAGTTATATGGGAGAGTGTACCAGCGGAAGATTTCTTCTTGCAGATGAGGTGGGCCTTGGAAAGACTATTATTGCGAGGGGCGTCATCAGGTGTCTTATGTGTAAACTCCTTGAGCAGGAAATTGCCGGCAAGTCTGAAACAGAGATAAGAGATGTGGTGGAGGAGCATTATTATTATTTTAATGTCATTTATATATGTTCCAACACGAATATTGCCAAGCAGAATGAGGAGAAATTGGGCCTTGATAAAAATAATGACAAAGAATGGATGAACCGCGCCAGCTGTCTGTCGGGAAAAGTGCTTCAGATAGAATGCGAGAATATTTACACATTAAAATTTAAAACTGGCAGTAATTCATCAGGTTATGAAGTGGAATTTCGAGAGGTACTTCAGGATTATTGCAATGTATATGGAAAAGACCACACATATGAATCTCTGGGCAGGGTCAATGCATTGGAGACTAGACTTAGAATATTGCCAATGACACAGAGAACTTCTATTGATATAAAAGGAAGTGGCAGAGCAGAAGAGAGAGAGTTTCTGTGTAATAGGATACTGGCTTTTTCGGATCATGAAAAAATCAATTTATCAGAGGAGCTTGAAAAAAATAAAGATTTTACGAAGCTGAGGGAGCTGTACAGGACCAAGTGCGAGAGTGATGAAGAGTTTAATAAAGCATGTAGTATTATCAGGGATAGCTGTAATGGTGATGAATATGAAATAGAAAACTTTTATAATACCTGGCAGATCGTAAGGAAAGGCTTTGCGGAGATCACGATGGACTGGCTGGACTGCGGGCTGGTTATTATGGATGAATTCCAAAATTTCAAGGAGATCATAGGTCAGGCTTCAGATGATGAGGAAAGTATCATAAGAAAGGTTCTGGAACAGGAGTCTGATGGGGAAGACAGAAATCCATATGTTCTGATGTTGTCTGCAACTCCATTTAGGATGTATATGAGTAAAAATGCAGATCAGGATGAGACGGATACAGATACAGCAGGCACGGAAAATGCAAGTATATATGATGTGTGCCGCTTCCTTGAAAAAGGAGGGGGAACAAATGGTATGTCTGTAATTTCAAGTTCCCTTGAGGCTTATAAGACTGCACTTGAAAAATATTCACGATCAGATAGTGAGAGTAAGGAACAGGTTCTGGAAAAGAAAAACGCCTTTGAGAGACAGATGGGATCAGTGTTTACCAGAATGGAGAGGATCAATGTGCTGCGTGAGCTGAGAGAAGACAGCACAGACGCTGGAGATGCTGATAAACAGGAGATCGGATGTGGTGGGATCAAAGCTCTTCTTGATTATACGAATGAGCTTGTTGAATATAATACGAGCAATGGCAGGTATTATATAGGTACGGGTACAGCGGCAGCATATGCTGAGAGAATCCCATATGTTCTGTCGTTCATGAATCGAGGGAACAAACAGGCCGGCGGCGATGATGGCTATAAAATTAAACGCAATTTTAATGAAGATGTTAACGCTGAGAAAATAAAATATAAAAACAACTCAAAATGTTATATTCTTAAAGATGATTTTAACGATATGTCCAAAACACTAGGGGAATGGCATGGAGTTTATGAGAAGGTGTTGGAGTATATTCTGGACATAGAATCTCTGGATATCGATTCTATGCTGAAATCTGGTAAGTATAATGGCATGACAAGGGAGGATGTATTTCTGAATCATCCAGGAGCAGCCAGACTTCTGTGGGTTCCTTCTGTGGTCGGTTGGAAAGAGCTTAAAGGTGCATTTGCAGAGCACAAAAACTTTGGCAAGACCATTATGTTCTCAGACAGAGTTGTTGTACCGAGAGCTATGGCAGGGCTTATCAGCCGAGAAGTGAAAAGAAGACTTATCTGGTGGATATTGAAACAGGAACAGGATAAGAGTATTACGGAGAAAGAACTTCAGGATTTTCAGGAAAGTGCAAAGAACATACTAGAACAAATATTAGAACAAATACTGGGCCTGGTGGCTGGTTTCAAAGAAAATCCAGAGCGGGGTAATAATGGCGATGAAGGTATAATAAAAATAAAAAGTGTTGGAAGGATATTTACAACATCAGCGTCAGGTTTGTTTGCTGTGTGGTCTGAGATGGGACTGCCGATAAAAAGGAATAAAGAAGGTTTTGCCCTTAGGGACAGTGGCGACACTTTACAGATGGATGAGGATAGTCTCCGAAAGTCTATAATTGATTACTGTGAAGAAGGAAAACTTCAGTATGTATTGCAAGAGCTGAAATATATAGGGAACACGGCATTCTTGTCAGATTGGCATAATGTACATAAGGCACCCAAAATCAATATTACATTGTATGAACATACAAAAGAGGGCAGACTTCAGATATCCGGGACAGGCGATGATAAGAACGGAGATACATACTATGCGCGATGTATAGGAAGCAGTAATGACGACGATAAAGTGAGTAGTATATCCAATCTTCAGGCTGCGTTTAACTCGCCATTTGCGCCATTTGTATTTGCTACGACCTCAATAGGTCAGGAAGGACTGGATTTCCATAATTATGCGGATCGAATAGTACATTTGTCTATTCCTGCTAATCCCACTGATTTTGAACAGAGGGAGGGCAGAATAAACAGGTATAATTGTCTTGCGGTGAGAAAGGCAGTTATGGAATGGTATGGCAATAAAGAGGAGACCAGGATATGCGCTGATGATATACCAAAGCTTCTGGATAATGCATTTGAAGCAGCAAAGGCTTCGTTGTGCGAAGAAGGCAATCAGAAATTAAACTGCGGCATTATACCACACTGGCTTGTTGCCAGAAAAAAAGATGATAATAAGCTTGAGGTGGCTGGAATAAAAAGGCTGGTGCCGTATTTCTATAACTCATCCATGATGGAGAAGTATCATAATATGCTCAAGCTGCTTCAGTTGTACAGATCTGTTATTGGACAGGCGGATGCAGACGAGCTGCTGGAGAGACTTATGGTCAACAAAAAAGAGACAGATGTGCAGGAGTTATATGTAGATTTTTCTCCATACAATGAGCGGTTGTAGAATTGAAGTGACGATAGAGACTGATAGAAAAGGACAGGTAAAATGATATGAAGAAGCACGATATAGTTGAAGGTGTGATAGACACATATGAGTTCCCGAACAAGGGAAGCTTTCATATGGATGACAGAAAAGTTACAGTTAAGGGAGCAATAAAAGGACAGAAGGTGAGCTGCCGTATAACCAAGCTGAAGAAGGGCAAGGCGGACGGAAGGCTCCTTGAGGTTCTTGAGAAATCTGAGCTTGAGGATGCTTCGCCAGTTTGTTCCCATTTTGGAATGTGTGGTGGCTGCAGTTACCAGACACTCAGTTATGATAACCAGCTCAAGGTGAAGGAGGGGCTTGTCAAAGGCCTCCTTGACGGAGTGATAGACAGCGAGGCTCACCCTTATGAGTGGCAGGGGATACTTGCATCTCCTGTGACAAAGGGATACAGGAACAAGATGGAGTTCTCATTTGGCGATGAGTACAAGGACGGCCCGCTGGCGCTTGGACTTCACAAGAAGAACAGCACATACGACATAGTTCAGATGGATGACTGTTATATAGTGAATGATGATCTGAACAAGATAGTGAAATATACTGTCCAGTTCTGCAAGGAGGCGGGACTCCCATATTACAAAAAGATGCAGCACGAGGGGCTTCTGCGCCATCTGGTTATCAGACGTTCGGCGACAAATGGCGATCTGCTGGTGAATCTGGTGACAACCACCCAGAATTTGGCGGCTCTCGACCTTGATGCATACGTGAAGGGGCTGCTGGAGCTGCCGCTTGAGGGAAAGATCGCAGGAATCCTCCACACGGAGAATGACTCCATGGCGGATGCGGTCATCAGTGACAGGACAAATCTGCTTTATGGAACAGAGTATATATACGAGACAGTTCTCGGACTTCAGTTCAAGATATCGCCGTTCTCGTTCTTCCAGACAAATACAAAGAGTGCGGAGAGGCTCTATGACAGGGCGCGTTCATATGTGGGTGACACAAAGGATGCCGTCATATTCGACCTCTACAGCGGAACCGGAACGATAGCCCAGCTTCTTGCGCCTGTCGCAAAGAAGGTCATCGGCGTGGAGATAGTTGAGGAAGCCGTGGAGGCCGCCCGTGTGAATGCGGAGCTTAACGGCCTTGACAACTGTGAGTTCATCGCCGGAGATGTACTCAGGGTAATAGATGACATAGAGGACAAACCGGATTTCATAGTGCTTGATCCACCTCGTGACGGAATCAATCCGAAGGCCCTGTTGAAGATCATCAACTATGGTGTGAAGGAGCTTGTGTATATAAGCTGCAAGCCAACATCGCTTGCAAGGGATCTGGTGACTTTGCAGGAGCATGGATATTTTGTGACCAAGGCTTGTGCCGTCGATCAGTTTCCGGGTACTGTTCACGTAGAAACCATCGTGAAAATGCGCAGGGCGGATTAGGTTAAGAATAGACTAACTAAGTAGTGGATTGTATTATGCCGGGAGGGCGTTTTGAGTATGATGTTGATAATCTTTTGGAGAAACAGAAAATAGTATTTATCATGCCGGTATCTTCTTATTCTGAGCCATATGTCGAAGGCTATTTTATTGATACAAAAGGGAAAAAACATATTTACGGATTGTATGGACAGGCACCGTTCGAATCGATTGAAAAGGAATATTTGTATCATGTTAATATTGATTCAGAGCGTAAAACGGAAGGGACAACTATCATGGATTATCCGTTAAAGCAATTATATGGAATTCGGGTTATAGATGACAATGAAGAGTTTGTTTTCCTTGAATCAGAAACAGGTATTACAGAGAGACTTGATGATCCGTCAGCGGTTCAAATTTATGAAGAATTTGGTGAAGAATGGTATGTGCTGAGATGATTTGCACCTCATGGCGGATCTGTAACACCTAACACCTTTTACTGTTATAAGATTTATTAAATTGAGGTATGTAGACATGAGAGAAACTATTCAAAATTATTTTGAAAAAACGAAACAATATCCTAATTATTACTCAAATGAAGATTTTAGTACTATTTGTGATGATATAAAAAAAGAAATTGATGCGGGTGTATTTCTTGTTAAGAGGAAAGATGAAACAGATTTGTCTGTATTTGAAGAAAAATATGGATATAGATGGAGAAGTGGAAGATAAGCCAATTGCCAATTCTCTAAAAGAACTTATTAACAATATGAATGTCAATCCGAATATTCGGAAAAAGGAGGAAAACAAATGCTGCTTATAGGATCCAGGATTCAGGAGTACCGGAAGAAAGCCGGGCTGAATCAGGAGGAATTTGCGGAAAAGATGGGAGTCAGCAGACAGGCTGTGTCCAAGTGGGAGAGGGATAAGGCGTATCCTGATCTGGACAGGCTTGTGTGTATATGTGAGATTCTGGATGTACAGGTTGGAGAACTTATATATGGAAAGGGTGATGAGCCGGAGGCGCCGGAAGAGGTGTCCGGGGATGGGACTTCAACGAATAATGCTGTCCATCTGAAGAATCTCAGGGGAAAAGGCAGGCTTGCCAGATTGAAAATATTATTTTGCGTGATGGCAGCCATATGCGTTTTCTGTGTAATTGTGGTGGCGGTGCTGTTTGTGAGGAACGAGTGGATCAGCCATTCAGATAAGAACGGAAATGTGCGCGTGGAGAAGGTGTATCAGCAGTATACAAAAGCTGATCTGGCATATTTGGATGACAATGGCCGAAAGATCATGGATACTGTGTGGCTTGATGTACCGGGGATACGAGATGGAGATTACATACAGTTGTACACAGGGGCGGACGGTGATGGTCTGTTTCTGAATTACAAGACATCAACCATAGTTGCCGCATCATTTGTCATGCTGGTGTTTATTATTCTTCTGATCCTCATTGGGCTTGAGATAAGAAGGATGAAGAAAGAAGATACACTTCAGATCATACTTGAGGATAAGACAGCCGATGAAAAAATGTAAAAAAATTGTCTGCGCGATCGTAATAGCATGCATACTGGCGGGAGCTGCATTTGTCGCTCTTGAGTTTATGGGCGTTATTGATCTGAACAGTGCGCGGAAGACGGAAGAAAAAAGTGAAACTGAACAGGATGGAAAAAAAATAGCTGACGATGAGACAGAGCCTTGGCATATAGTGTTCAAGGGATATGCCTTCTCTGTGAAGCCGGTAGGACTGGCGATCATACATGAGAGTGGCTGCCTTAATATAAGAAGCTGTGATGATTATCTGATACAGATCGATGTGGAGGATAAGACGATGGCGGATTTCTGGGACAACAGAGAGCAGCGCAAGAAAAATATTGAGGACGCAGGTTATGTGATGGAGCTGGAGCCTGAGAAGTTCGAGATACAGGGGAAGGAATATATCAGATACATAGCGAGTCTTGCAAATGAACGAGGTGCGAAGTTCGACAGATCATATTTTTATCAGCTTATATGTGATGCCGGGGAAGGGCAGCGTTTCTTTACTTCGATAAGATTTGATGAGATAGATATAGATGCGCTGAGCGGGGCGGAGAGAGCTGAGGTATATGAGAAGGCTGCCGATGAAGCTGTGGCCATTGTTGCGGGGGCCGTTCCCACAGATGAGACAAATGATATGACAGGCTCATACTGGCAGGAGGACGAAGCTATGGAGACGGGAGTAGTGGACAGTGTCGTGAATGGAGATACTACCGTGTCATATGAAATCCCTGAAAATTACAGCCTTCAGAATGAGGATTTGTCAGGTAAGACATACTATTCAGACGGTGATAAGATCACGGTTGTGACTTCGATCGTACCGTATAGTTGGATGACAGCATCTGATATGGCAGACAGAAAGACCGAGGCCGGAATATCAAAGGTAACAGAGGAAGGTCAGTGTGAGGTAAATGGTGTGACATTTTATTACTACACATATTCGACCTTATATATAAAGGACGGCAAGAGAAATATCACATACTATTTTAATGCATATGCTGATCTAAAGGATGGAAACATATATACAGTCAGCGGATTTGCCGATGATAATCCGGATGCCATGGACAGAGACACTTATTATAGTTTCATGAACATTACGGAGAAATAAGCACTATAGATTGCAAAAAAGTGACGAAAATCCCTATAATTCCGGTTTGCTACCCATAGTTGCCTGGTTGCAACCGATTACGGCTTGATAAAATATAGTGACATTCTCAATAATAAAGCCACTAGGTTTTAAGGAGGATTATTATATGAGGAACAGGAAAATGTTGATTGCAGGACTTATCACGGTGGTGATGGGAATTTCTATAGTTGGATGTGGAAATGATGGCAAATCCACCAGAGAGACGGAGTCAACAGAGCAGGTAACCGAAACGGAAATGGCAACGGAGGAGGAATCTGAGGCTGAGGATACAGGTGATACTGAATCTGATGATTCATATGCAGATGAAACCGATTACAGTGATGACAGTGAGGAATCCACAGAATTTACGATGCCTGTATATGAGGATTTTACATTGGCATCGGGACTCAGCGAGAATTACGCAGATCTTGACAATAGGTCATTTGTATATAATGGAAAGAAATTCACTTTAGGTGAGTCCACCTTGAAGGATCTTATAGACGGTGGAATACCATTTGAGCAGAATTCACTCAATAACAGTGGCAACAATGTAAATAAAAATTACGAAACTGACAGATACACAGCAGACATCAATGACTACGTAACGATGCAGTTTATGTTTGGCAATTTTACTGACAGTGAGCAGAAGGCAGAGGATTGCGTTCTCTCATATGTAAGATATTCACACCTTTTTGTGCCAAACCCGGATTATGATGCCAGCATGAATGCAGAGATCAGTGAGATGATGCTTGATGGTGCAAAGCAGGTGAACTTCTCATTTCCAACAACTATCACCAAGGATCAGTTGCTTGAAAAGTGCAGCGAGAATGCAGAAGTAGATGGCAAGATAGTCAAGTACAGTGTAGATTCTGAGGTTTATATGGGAAGCAGCGGCTATACATTTGAGTTTGACGATACAACAGGACAGCTCAAAGAGGTCAGAATAAGCTGGCTTCCGTAACTAAAAAGTAATCAGAATAAGAGCCAGAAGAAAAGCCGGATATCTCTATAAAATAGGAATATCCGGCTTTTGACTTTCTTACGGTTTCTCTCTTCCTCAACCATCTCTGATAGCATCTCTTTGACATCCTTCGATTTCTTGATGTTATCATGGCTTGGAGGATTTGTAACCCAAATGTATGCTGTGGACAGCAGAATGAAATCCAAAGGTATTTTCAGTAATTTCTCTCTACTTACATATTATGCAGAAATGTGTGATATGGATAAAACACATTTCTCACCTTACTAATAAAATATGACAAAAAAGTACATTAAGTGGTACTTGGAGTTGACAATTCCCCAATTCACAATTACTATAAACCCTGTGATTTCATAGTGAAAATCTGCTCGGATGCCGTCCTGAAAAAGCATCCGATCAGGGGGAAATTCGGTGAGATTCCGGTGCAACCGCCATTACTGTGTTAAGACTTGTGTCTTTCAGTCAGAATGCCCGCAGATTTTATGAGATTTCCGGCCGCGTGACGGCGTCTGACAGACACAGACAGCCGGGATATGCGGAGTACCCGGATGCGGATGACACGACAGTTCATCTGTTAGCTTTTGGGCGTGGGAAAAGCAGAATACATATTCCCTGCTTTATAACCTACAATTAAATAAAGAAAGGAAAATAGGAGATGAAACGAATCAGGACATTGATGCTTTCATTCTTATTGGCATGCGCAGTTTTAGTGGCACCATTTGCTTCAAATGCAAGCTGGGGCTATGTTCAGGCTGCTGCCGCAGAGAGTGATGGCGAAGTTGATTACAGCACTGAGTACGTTGTGCTGTCTCTTGAGGGATTTACTCTTGGCCAGGGATTCTATATCGAGCCAGAGAGAATGTCCTACAAAGAGATCGGTGAAGTCTGGAAAGAGGAAGGCATAGACATCGACCTGTCTAAGCTTACCGTATCACAGGCAACTTACGCGTTTTTCAAGAAAGAGGGACTTGAAACAGAACCTTCAGGAACAGACAAATACAACAGTTCCAGTTATTATCTTGCCAACGTAAAGGGCATTGATAAGGGAGCTGCAAATGTTCCACAGGAGCTTAAGGATGCTTATCAGAAGAAGAATGGAAAGGCACTTGAGCTTAAGGACAAGACTGGAAAAGATCTTGGCCAGTTTGACTATTTCAGCATGTCTGGCTGGATGAACACAGTTGACAATATAATGGGAAATGTCGGCGCAGGAGAATATCAGGTAGATTCTGCAGCCGGAGTAGACAATACACACGTTATCCGTTGGCAGTTCACACTCGCAGATTATGGCGCAGATCTGGGATATGGCTACAATCCGGATAAGAATACATTTGACTCTGAGTATGCATACTATGAGACTCAGGACAAGACAGAGCTCTATGTGCTCTATGCAGAGCATGCAGATGAGATAGCTAAGGACGAGGCTCTACGTGAAGAGGTTCAGGCGGTCATGACAGATCTCACTGCAACTGCAGATGAGGTTCAGGCAGTTGAGAAGAAGATCAGGGGCGACAAGAGAAATACAGTATCTGTAACCATGAATTATTCTGCTCCTTACATGACTCTGGCTGATTCAGAGGGCAATGAGATTGAAGTTGGAGAGCCTGATGGCAGCAAGTATACCCTTGAGCTTGAGCCGGGTACATACCGTCTGTCAGCATATCAGAAGAGCGGTGACGAGAAGACAGATATGGGATCTATAGATCTCGTAGTCACAGACGATCCACAGCAGTCATACAGCATATACAGTATCACAGATATAGCATGTACAGGTTATGACACTGTAGATGGCAACAAAAAATATTGGAAGGAAGACGTTGACTATACCGTCACAGGTAAGGTTATGTCTCCTGACAATGTGGACAGACATGCAGAGTTTGTAAAGACCAGGGAGGGGTCAGATGGCGCCTGGGCAAAGTATGCAGGACTGTTCTACTATGCTGATATGGTGTCAGTGACATATGATCCGGTTGGAGATAGAGCAGATGACTATATCTCTAAGACTGTGTCAAACACACTTACATCCAACAGAAGCTACGGTTATTCAGTAGCTCTTGCAGCGGCAAAGACAGTAGAGTTCACAGTTCCAGAGGGAACTGAGCTCAGAGTTGGTACACTTTCAACATACTATATATATAAGGATGAGGCTGGCATCAAGATAGACAGCAAGGATGCCGGATATGACACATACAAGTATAAGCTTGGAAGTGGTATCACATATTACTACCGTGTAACTGGTGGAGAGGGAGTGACATACTGGAACTGGTTCTCCACAACCACAGATGCTGAGTACAAGGTAACAGCCGAGGATATGTACATCGGCGACAGCACATATGGCCCTGGCACAGTTGTACATGACATGTCAGCCAATAGCTCAGATGTAGCTGATATCTATATGACTTCAAATGAGAAGGGCTACGTGTCAATGCAGAAGGGTGACAAGTATCACCTTGAGTGCTTCCGTAACTGGCAGGCAATAGAGGGTATCATGAATGCAAAATCAGCAGAGCCTGATTATCACTACACAGTTATCGATGAGAATGGTAACCCATCAAGTGATGTGATCAGCGTTGTACCTGGCGAGCATTCAGAGATAGCAGAGATCGAGGCAAAGTCAGAGGGAACAGCGATACTTCTCGTAACCTATGATGCAGAGATCAACAAGCCTGGTATGGGCGGTTCATTCTTCAGTGCGATCTGGCCTGAAAACACAGGTGTAGTCGTATTCACTGTAGGAAATGACGGCTCAGACATTCAGACAAATATGACATTAAATGCAGGACGCAACACAGAGACTGCTAAGACTGCTGTAGACAATCTGGATGCACAGATCGATGTTCTGTATTATCTTGAGGGAGCAGCCGGTGCAGAGTACACATTTACACCGGAGGATGGAGTGGCAGTATCAGTTCTTCATCCACAGATCACGGGAAACAAGCTTACATACAGTGGATTTACAACAGCAGATGTCAAGAAGAATGATGATGGAAGCTACACTGTAAGCGGTCTCACAGAGGGATCAAACATAATAAAGGTGACAAAGGACGGAGTTAGCACATATCAGGTAGTACGTGCAAAGGAAGTCCCGGTATCATACACATATAAGAACGCTGATGGTGGCGAGATCTCAGCAGATGAACTCAGAGCCGGTGATACCATAGAGGTTTCATATGGTAAGCGTACAGAGGATGGCAAGAAGGCATACGACGGTCTGTATATTCCGGCCAACAAGCTTGCAGGAATTTACAACATGGCCGGAACTATAAAACTGTCAGATGGTGAGGGAAATGAATTCTCAGGAGCAAGCAACCAGTATGCATTTGCATCATATCCTGCTGCCCAGACAGTTACAGTCAAGATACCTCAGTATTTTGCAGGTGACGAGTACACGCTGAGCGGAGTTCTGTATGAGGGCGGATTTGGTTCGCCATACGGTTCACACAGAGAGGTCCGCCATGCAACAGGAAAGCCTGTACAGATGGCAGCAAGCGTACGTGTGGCATACCTTGGAAGTCTCCCGGATATGTCATTTAAGCTGGCAAAGACAGACTTTGTCCAGGTAAAGCTTGATGTAGTGGATGGTGCTACAAACGAAGCAGTAGAAGGATATAAGGTAAACATAAAGGATACTGAAGGAAATGCCGTAACAGTAAATGACGGCAGCTTCAATGGTCTTGCAGGCAGACAGTACAATTACACTATGAAGTGTGCCGGATACATGTATGCCGAGGGAACATTTGAGATCCCGGAGGATACTTCCGGCGAGATGTCACAGACCATCAGCCTCACAGCGTCAAGTGCAACTGCTTGGGATGGCGAGAGCAAGACCGAGCCTGAACAGGTTGACGGAGTATACCAGATCAGCACAGGTGCAGAGCTGTACTGGTTTGAAAATGAGGTAAATGTCAATAAGAAGGTCGACATAAATGCAGTGCTCACAGCGGATATCAACCTTGCAGGATATAGCTGGACACCAATAGGTACATCGGGTGCCATATACATGGGTTCATTTGACGGCCAGGGACATACTATCAGCAATCTGTATCAGAATGATATAGGCTACTCAGGAATATTTGGACAGGCGGGTGCAAGGATCAGCAGCCTCACAGTAGAGGGAACTATCATCATGAGCACCAAGACTGCAGCAGGAGCGGTTGTGGGATACCTGTATCAGGGAACCACAGATGCACCGGCAAGAGTAGCAGGTTGTACATCTAAAGTAAATATCACTTACACAGGCACAAATACATCAGCTTCGATAGGTGGTCTGGTAGGATACTGTAACACGAACAAAATAAGCAACACAGTGATTGAGAACTGTGTAAATCATGGAACTATTAAGGCAGAAAACGGTGGTACCGTCGGCGGAATCATAGGATCTATGAGCAGCCGAAATATCTGCGTACAGAATTCGACAAACTATGGTGACATCACAGCCAAGACAAATGTTGGTGGAATACTCGGAAGCCACAATGAATACTATCCACAGGATCCTGGATGCAAGATCATTTCATGCTACAATGCAGGAACGATCACAGGCCAGACAAATGCAGGCGGTATTGCAGGTGTTTTCAAGGGTAATACGTCAAATGACGCAGGCGTGGAGATCACAGACTGCTACAGCGCAGGAACTGTAAATGGCAGCGACACAGCCACAACAGGCGTATTTGCAGGCTATTCAGAGGATCTGACAATATCAGGATCTGCATATTCATGCACAGCCGCAGCAGATGAGAGAATCACAGAGGATCAGGCTTCATATGTATCGGCTGCTAATATAGAGGCAGTCAAGAAGCTCACAGTTGACACAGTTACCAAGATCAATGACGGAGAGGCCATCTTGAACGTGGCACCTGCAGCAGAGATCATGGCAAATGTTCCTCTGACAGCAGAAGATGGAGAATTTGTAGAGACATACAAGAAGGTAAGAACTGTAATTGACGGAGTTACTATCTTCAACATAGGTGTATATGACTACACAGCAAGTGCAGCCGGAATAAATGGTGCATCAAAGGATGGAGTTATCCTTGAGAACACAAAGGTTGAGGCAGCTTCCGCGGTTGACGCTGTAAAGCGTGCACTGGATAATGCCGGAATAGCCTACGATATTCAAGAGTCAGCTTATGGCCCATATATCGTATCTGTAAACGGACTTGCATCAGTTGCTGACTACTCAATGTCAGGATGGATGCTGTCATACAACGGAGACGACTTTGACAACGGTGGGCTTGGTTCACTGGATGCAAAGGATAACGACACTATCGAGCTTCACTATGAGCTCACAGGAGCAGATGTAGCAGCATCATTCTCAGGACTTCCTACATTTGAGTCCATGACAATAGATGGAACAGAGATAACATTTACCACAGAGACAGAAACCGATGAGAATTGGAATTCTATCTACACATACAAGGCAAATGGAGAGGTTCTGAATGGAACAGGAACAAAGGCTGATCCATTTGAGGTCGGTGTTGTATTGCCGGAGAGCGCAGATCTTGTAAAGCTTGACATGACATACAAGACAACTGCGGATGGCCATTATGTTGTGGTTGACGGACTTTCAGCCAAGATCAACCTGACGAATGATGTTGTGTGCAGGATCACATCAAGAGGTGGAAGAACTGCATGGTACAAGATCATGGCAGTGACAGCACTCACTGAGGACAATACAAAGCTTGAGATAGCAGACGCAGAGTACACTGGAGAGGAGCTCACACCGGAAGTTACCGTATATGTAAATGACAAGAAGCTTGATCCAAGCAGCTATGAGGTTACATACAGTGATAACGTAAATGCCGGAAAGGGTACTTGTACAGTAAAGGGAACTGGTAAGTTCTCTGGTACAATTCAGGGCGAGTTCGAGATAAAGAAGTCTACAAAGACGATAACTACAGAAAAGACTGAGATCGAGGTTCTTGAAAATGCAGAGCCATTTGATCTCGAGGTTACAGGACAGGGTACACTTACATTTGCATCATCTGCACCAGAGGTGGCAGAGGTAGATCCTGAGACAGGACGTGTGACAGTCAAGGCTGTCGGTGAGACTGAGATCACAGTTTCATCTGAGGGAACAGAGAACTACGAGGCTGGACAGATCGTTATCAAGATAACAGTCAAGGAGGTTCCTGTAGAGCCAGAGGAGCCGGATACAAAGGTTACACTCACAAAGGACAACACAGTTATAGAAGTTGCAGATGTGACATATACAGGCAAGGCACAGAAGCCTGAGGTTACAGTAACAGTTGACGGTAAGAAACTTGAGGCGGCTGATTATACAGCATCGTATGCAAATAACGTGAACGCCGGAACAGCCAAGGTAACTATAACAGGTAAGAATGATTATACAGGCAGTGTTGAGCAGACCTTCAAGATCAATAAGGCAGACCAGACAGTGACAGGCAACACATTATATGTATACAACAGATATATAACCGTTAAGGCTGCCGGTAAGGGAACTGTAACTTACTCATCAACAAACAAGAATATTGCGATAGTAAACAGCAAGTCAGGTCTTGTGAGAACCAAGAAGCCGGGCAGAGTACAGATAAAGATCACTGTCTCAGGCAACAGCAATTACAACAAGGCAAGCGGAATCGTAACTCTGATAGTTACCCCTGCAAAGTCATCAATAACAAAGCTTGCATCAAACAGCAGCAGAAGTCTTAAGGTGACCTACAAGAAGGTAAGCGGTGCTACCGGATATCAGATAACATATGCTACAAACAAGAGCTTTAAGTCTGCAAAGACAAAGTATGTGAGCGCAAAGTATGGCAGTGCAACTATCAAGAATCTAGCAAAGAACAAGAGATACTATGTGAGAGTAAGAGCTTACAAAACAATAAATGGCAAGAGATACATGGGACTTGGCAGCTCAGTGAAGTCTGTCAAAGTAAAATAATTCTCAGGCCATAGAAACGCAGAGATGATCCGGAGGAAAGAGGTATGGAGAACAAGAGAGCTGGCTATACACGTGAAGAATGTTGTCAGATGCTTCTGGACGCATATATTTCACTTGGAAGATATCCGAAAAAGTCAGACTTTACACCGGAGCAGGTTGGCTGGATAAAATCCTACCTTGGGCCATGGCCGAGAGCCCTTGAGGCCTGTGGCATTCTTCCTGACCGGTCTGCGGAGCGGGCTGAGGCAAAGAAGCATAAGCGCATAGCTTCCAAGAGGAAGATGACCCAGTACAAGCTTGCGAAGCAGAACTGGAAAACTGAATAAAAAATTTTAAACCACAGGTTTACTTTTAACCTGTGGTTTATTTGTGTTATAGTATCTGTAGATTCCTTCTGACATATTTTATTATTAGTGTTCGGGATATTGACCCAGTTATAAGACTATTGGAGATATTGGTAGTCAGATAGTTTATAGCATTTACAATGGGAGGTATCATTTATGACACAGAACAATTTTCCAATGATCGATCTTTGCGCAACAGGCAAGAGGATCAAAGAAGTGAGAGAGCAGAAAGGAATCACCGTAAAAGCATTGCAGGCATTTCTCGGGTTCAATGAACCTGTATCGATCTACAAGTGGCAGAGGGGCGAATGCCTTCCTACATTTGACAACATGTATGCAATGGCCTGCCTATTCGGGGTAGGGATTGACGACCTTCTGGTGGGAAACCGCCAGGAGGTTGTTTTTTTGCACTTTCGTCTCCGGGGACGGAGGTGCCAGGTACCTCCGTCCCCCATTAAATATTTGATTAATGGTGGTAGTGTGTTACAATTATATTTATATGTAAGTATAAACTTGAGCTGATCTGGGACCGGAATAATGTACGTGAGATGGGGGATTCGGTATGAAGAATGCAAGCAAGAGGCAGTATATACTGACGCTGATAGTGAGTTTTGTGGCGATTGTGGTACTGTCGTTATGTACGATCATGACATTTTATAGGAAGTCAGTGAATGATACTCTGGCTTTGGCGGCAGAGACTGTTAAGCAGGAGCAGGAATATATGAATTCGTATCTGAATCGAGCTGTGGATGCGGTGGAAGTTACGAAGATCACTGTGGAGCATATGATGAGAGAAGGTCAGTCGGGGCAGGATATACTGAACTTTCTCACGAATGAATCAGATTATTATCTCCAGGATATAGATGCGGCGTTCACAGGTGTATATGGCTTTATAAACGGCGAATATCTTGATGGCACAGACTGGGTTCCCAACGATGATTATGTTCCTCAGGAGCGGGCATGGTACAAGGCAGCAGTGGCGGCAGACGGCCAGCCAACCCTGGGCCAGCCGTACATCGATGCGCAGACAGGTGATATTCTGATGTCAGTCAGCCAGTTACTCTATGATGGTGTGAGCGTAATATCTCTGGATGTAACTCTGGATCAAATACAGGCTGAGACGGAAAAAATCAAATTAAATGGTCAGGGATATGCATTCGTCTGCGACAAGTCAGGCTTGGTGATAACCCATTCAGACAAGAAAGATGTAGGACAGGACTATACCCAGGGTGAAATGTCTGCACTCATGAAGGGCATAACGAACAATGACGGCGAACCATTTCAAGCGGTTGTTGATGACAAGAAGGTGACGGTTTTCAGCTGTTCCATAGTTGATGAATGGTATGTGGTCATGGTCATCACAAATGAGAAGCTGTACCACGGAATAAGAAACCTGATAGGCTACGATATAGGCGTTGGAATAGTTTTATATATAATTATAGTGTTCTTCTGTACCAGATCCAAGAATAGTACGGATGCAATCATGAGCAAGCTCGATGAGACAAATAACGAACTCACAGACCTGAATAATATGGTCATGCAGGCATTTGCCAAGACGATAGATGCAAAGGACAAATACACAAAAGGCCACTCCGTGCGTGTTGCCAGATACAGTCGTGAGCTGGTGAAGCGGATGGGCGGAACGATCAGGGAGCAGGACGAGATATATCAGATAGCACTGCTTCATGATATGGGTAAGATACGTATTCCGGACAACATAATCAACAAGCCGGGAAGACTTACGGATGAAGAATTCTCCATGATAAAGCTTCACTGTGTAAATGGATACCATATTCTCAAGAATATAAATGCATTTCCGGAGCTGGCGGTGGGCGCAAAGTATCACCATGAGAGGTACGATGGAACAGGATATCCAAGCGGGCTGAAGGGAGAAAATATACCAAGGTGTGCAAGAATCATAGCGGTGGCAGACAGCTATGATGCCATGACATCCAACCGAAGCTACAGATACGCCCTGCCACAGAAGATAGTGCGCGATGAGATGGAGAAGGGCAAGGGCAGTCAGTTTGATCCGGACATTGCAGAAGTCATGCTCAGTATGATTGATGAGGATGAAGACTACAACATGAGACAGGTCGAGAAGATGGTCAGCAATATCCTCGTTGTAGATGACGAGAAGATAAATATCAGACTTATAGAGAATATCTGCAAAAACGAGCCCCTCTACAAGGTCATTGCGGCTGAGAGCGGAAAGCAGGCCATAGACATAGTGGGAAATCAGCAGATAGACCTGGTATTGCTCGATATCGAGATGCCAGACATGGATGGATTCCAGACGCTGGAAGAGATACGAAAGATCACAGACGTACCGGTCATATTCGTAACAGCTTATAAGGATTATAAGCTGATAGAGAGAGCGAGACAGATGGGGGTTGAGGATTATATTACGAAGCCGTTCCTTCCAATAGTTTTCCTTGAGACCTTGTACGGAGTTATCGGTTAAATACAGATGGGGGGACACTTTGGGGAAGATAGTAAATGAGAAATCAGATAAAAAAAGTTCAAAGGCTGTACCTTGGAAGAAGAGGCTCAACAATGATACGGATATGCAGCTTCTCCTCTTTAATATAATTACAGGTGGAGGCACCATTGGCGGGATCATCAGCTTTATAGCGAGCCTGATCATCAAAACTCCACTTATACAAGATGTTGCCATATTGAGCGCGTTGACTGTGCTCGGCATATGCATTTACCTTGCAAATGCAAAAAAGATGGTGAGACAGAGTGCTATAGTGATCGTTTTTGTTATAACTTTGATGGCATTTCCGATGATGTTCTTCACCTCGGGCGGAGCGTACAGCGGTATGGGTTTCTGGTTTGGCTTAGGCATGATATTCTCATTCCTTCTGATAGATGGCATGTTTTGCTATGTCATGCTGGCTGTCCAGATCATAATGGTGGTTGCATGTTACATAGTCTCGTATAAATACCCAGAACTGGTGATCCCATTGGCAAATGAGAGAAGTGTGTATGTAGACATGCTCCAGAGCCTTATAATATTCGGCATAGTTATCGGATCCATAGTGAGATTCCAGAATGCCGTATACAAGTGTAAACTAGAGGAGATAGAGCAGATAAATGAGGAGCTTACCAGGGCGAAGGATGATGCTGATGTGGCGAACCATGCCAAATCCGAGTTCCTTGCGCATATGTCCCATGAGATCAGGACTCCGCTAAATACCATAGTGGGGATGAATGAGATAATAATGAGAGAGACACACGAGGAACAAACCATGAAATGTGCCAGGGATATACAGAGCTCAAGTGATATCCTGGTAGATCTGGTTAGGGATGTGCTGGATTTCTCCATGATAGAATCGGGCAGGATGGAGATAGTCAATGAGGAATATCATTTCAGCCAGCTGCTCAGCAATGTGTTGTCTGTTATGGAGTCCAGAGCAAGACAGAAGAATCTGGAGCTTGATGCCGAGGTTCAGGAGATTTTGTACAATGATCTGAAAGGCGATTCCGCCAGAATATGCCGGATCCTGATAAATCTTATTGGAAATGCTGTGAAGTATACGAAGAAAGGTTCGATCAGAGTGACCGTCCATATGGAGGATCATGGTGCAGATCCCCATAATGTGGAACTGGTCATGGCTGTTCGTGATACTGGAATCGGAATAAAAGAGGAAGATCAGGAGAGACTTTTCAAAGATTTTGAGCGGCTTGATCTGTCGAATAACCGATCTATAGAGGGGACAGGACTTGGACTGGCCATCACATATCACCTTGTGGAAATGATGGGTGGAAGTATAACCTGCCATAGTAAGTATGGACATGGGACTACATTTGTGGTAAAAATCAGCCAGGAACGTCTGTCCGATGAGAGAATAGGCGATTTTAAGGACAGGTACAGACAGTATATGAAGGAGAGAAAGACGTATAAGAGCAAATTGTGTGCCCCGGATGTCAGTGTTCTTGTTGTGGATGACAATGTCATGAATCTGAAAGTTATCAAGATGATGCTTAAGCCTACACGTATGAAGGTTTCGACCTGTGCCAGCGGTGCCGAGTGTCTGGAGCTTATAAAAAAGTACAGGTATGATATCATCCTTATGGATCACATGATGCCTGAGATGGATGGCATGGAGACATTTCACCGTGCTATGCTCATGCGCGACAGCCTGTGTGGCAGGAGTACATATATAGTCATGACTGCAAATGCTGTCATGGGTGCAAGAGAGATGTATCTGGCGGAAGGATTTAAGGATTATATCAGCAAGCCGGTGCAGCCGGAGGTGCTGGAAGATATCCTGATGAGATATATACCTGAGGATAAGCTGGTGGATCCGGCGGTATGTGATGAAGATCGGGAAAGCCCAACAATGGGTGCCGGAACAGTAGACGAAAAAACAGATGTTATGGGAAAACAGAATAAAGCTACGGAAGAGACTTGCGCGGTAGAAAAATGTGAAAATATGACTCGAGATGGGTTTTCAAAACAGGATTTAGACATATCTTGTAAAGAAGTTCACATTGACCACGAGAAAGGTCTTACATACTGCGGGGGCAGTGAAGACTTTTTGAAAGAAATCATATCAATGTATGCAGCTGACGACAAGCGCGCAGAGATACAGAAGGCTTATGATGAAAAAGATTGGGACGGCTACAGGATATTGATACATACGGTAAAAAGTACATCCAGAACGATCGGAGCCATGGAACTGGGCGATGAGGCGCAGGAGCTGGAGAATGCGGTTAAAGAACTTGATGTGGATATGATCTGCAAGATGCATGAGAGTGTGATGGCTTATTACTCGGCTGTACTTGACTGGTGCCGTGCGACAACCGCTCAGTAGGCCCGAAATTTTCACAAGACGATAGAATGTAGAACATAGTGCACATATGCAATATTGCAATATGCACAAAAGCAGATTACTAATACATGAATACTTGACATTTTCCCATATAATAATACGTTATTATGATATATAATATTGTATTATTTAAAAAATGGGGGAGACTAGGCAATTGTTAAGCAGACAGATCCATCAGCCATACATGAGAATGATGTCATATCATTTTATTCATCGGATCCGGCTCTTTCTGGTGCAGTAAATACACATAGAGTTGTCTCGATAGAGACAGATGGTAATAATTACAGGTATATTACAAAAGGCGATGCCAATAATGTGGTGGACCGTTACGATGTGGACTCAAGAGACCTGCTTGGCAGGGTGGTGTGGTCGTCACTCATACTTGGCAAGATAGTGAGGCTTGTGTCTAACCCACTTATATTTGTACCCATAATTCTTGTTCCGCTTGCCATTATACTCATAGCCAACCTAGTAAAGACTGTATCCTATGCAAGAAAGATAGCAAAGGATGAGGAGGAAGCAGCCGTAAAAGAGGCTATTCAGTATATAAGAGAGAAGAATCTCAGAGAAACAGGTGACACGACAGAATCCAATGAGAATTCAGAGAGAAAGTCGGAATAGCGGGCCTATAGAAAAAAGCACACAAGATTTTGAGATCTTGTGTGCTTTTTTGATATTCGCAAAGAAAAGTGAAAATGTTCCATTTTTTGCGAGTAAAAGCTGCTGAAGCAAGTCCTGGTATGTGTCGATAATCAAAAATTACAGCGAATTCACCCTGCCCATGAACAGGATCATGCCAGTGCTCTGATCTTCAATCACATACACAAATGGCTTGTCCACAATAAAGTTATATGTTTCCTCACTTGGCATCATTGCTGTTTCCTTGATCATGATGTCTGTCTCTGCTGCGGCCTTGGTTCCGTTCTCGTCCACGATCACCTTTGCTTTGTGGTTGACTGATGAAACGGCTATGCCATCGGCGATCTTGGAGAAGTCAGCACTCTCCGAATATGCCGACTGGATTCCCATGTTTTTCAGAATGTCGTCAAGACCGTCGATACTCTGCTCATCTGTGAATTTTGGGAGCTGGAGGGTATCGATCTCTACGTTGCTGGCATCATCCAGAGAGTCGATGAGCTTCTGTTTTTCTTCGTTGCTTAGTTTGTCAAAGAGTTCATTTATGTCTCCGTCATCGGCGGTTGGCATGAACACCTTCATGACAACATTGTCGCCGTCGTATGGAAGAGTGATTCCTTTGATCTCACCGTTGTCCATGTATGTGAAGTGCTCACCGTAGAGATGCATCATATCAACAACGCTTTCCTTGTCGGTTCCGTAGAAGCTGCTCTGAAAAGTTTTATCCTCGGTAAAAGGAGTATCCCATTTCCCCTCGAAGTAAACTGCGTTTATGAGCATCATCACGGTTCCACCAGGAATCTCCTTTAAGATTTCAGGGATCATCTTGTTGGTGTTGTCACTCACCCAGTTGTTGACATTTTGAACAACCTTGTCTGCCTGACCATCGAAGTCGGCCTCGTAGATTTCACCGGAGTAATAATCCTTGGCAGGTGTAAGAAAGTCGGAATTTATATTGGCCGCCCAAGTCGTTCCCTTGTTCATCCATACTGAATTTGCTGTGTTGACAAATGTATTCTGAGACCAGTCTTTTGACAGATATGCCTTCATCTCATCGTTCCACTCATCAAGGTCTGTTATGCCGAGAGCGTTTTCTAGCTCATTTTTTGTTGTACCGCCGGCACCTACATCCAGCATGGACAGTGCACTTGCAATGCTGTAAGGCGAGTAAAATATGTTCTCGTCAGCTGGAAGTGCAGAATACATATTCATAGAGAATTCATTGATTCCGTTCTTTAGCTGGTCAAATGATGTTATATCCGTTTTGACCGAAGTCACAGTGATGTTGTCAGTGAGGGAAGTGACCGACGAATCAGTTTTGGTGTGACCGGGATTATTCCCCGGTGTATTTGTGCCGCAGCCGGCAAGACCTGCACACATACAGGCGCTGAGTAGTAAAGCTGTCATTCGTTTTTTCATAGTTGAAACCTCCTTATTGTAAAGCCCATCGTATCGTCCCGATGATTTATTGTAACTGGTATATCATTAACTCTCAATATATATACGAGTATCAAGAGCTTTTTTGTGGACTTTTTCAACAAATTTTTATATGAGAGGTTTTTATATGAGATTCGTGAGATAGTGAACAATGAACTTGGAAAATGCACGGATTAGATATATATTAATCATAAAGGTTCAATCAGCTTTTAGAATCAGTTTTCATAAGGAGGCAATACGATGGCGCTTATAAAAGGAATACATCATGTGGCACTTAAGTGCTGCAGCAGCGAAGAGTATAAGAATGTAGCAGAGTTTTATGGTGATATATTGGGACTTTCAGTTGCGAGAAAATGGGATGGCGGGATCATGTTTGACACTGGAGATGGCATCATCGAGGTGTTTGAGGATGGTGAGTCACCGCTTCCGCAGGGAAATATAAGACATTTTGCATTTGCCACAGAGGATGTGGATGCCTGTGTTTCGGCAGTGAGAAAGGCAGGATATGAGGTGTTTGTAGAGCCAAAGGACATAGAGATCCAGTCGGATCCAAGGTTTCCGGCAAGGATCGCGTTCTGCCGAGGACCGCTTGGCGAGGAGATAGAATTTTTCTGTGAGAAATGATGAAGAGTTGTAGAGACTTTCTGTTATAGAATTACATGGAGATGATAGGGTTGACAAAGGAAGAATGGTACGCCCGGCTTTTTGAACGTCTGGGAAGGTCGAAATTTCGCAGTGGATTTCATTTGACACAGAAAGATATCGACTATATACATGAAAAGGGGCTGGATACCATAAGACAGCATGCACGGGATTTCATAGCGCAGAGGGAAGCTCCGGCATTCATACCAAATGACGGAAAGCAGACTCCCATGCGGGGACATCCGGTATTTGTGGCACAGCATGCGACGGCTACATGCTGCCGGGAATGCATACGTAAGTGGCATACATTTGCCCCGGGAGTGGAGCTTGGTCCAAGGCAGCAGGAATATCTGGTGGATGTCATCATGACCTGGATAGAGAGAGAACTGGCAGCAGCCGGGGATAAAGCTCGGCCCGGGGATAAAATAATTTTATACCAGCGGTGTAATGACAAATAATTATATTTGTGGTAGAGTACAGTTTAGGTGGTCAAATAAAAGAAGAAAATCAGGACACACCAATAAAAAATGACTTAGGAAAAGGAACCCGGAAGGGTAGTCAGGAAAGGAAAGAATCATGTTAAGTATAGTTTTCGCTAAATACATAACCAGAGAGTTTAATAGTGATGTGGCAGGGAATACTTTACATACAGATGATAAGCTGCGTGAACATATGTACTCATATGGTACAGGGCGAGAGCGTACGGAACATGATCATACAAATATGCTGACCTGAATGATCTGAGCAAATGCATAACAGATCAAATAGGTTTCGATAGACTGAGATCAGCCAGATCTATCAGCATTTATAGATTGGAATCATGATGTACGAAAAAGCGTCCATCCATGTGAGTATTATAGAAGTATTCATGTGGATGGGCGTTTTTTGCGTGTTTTTGAACTCGTCTTTGTGAAGAAGAAATCTGCCACAATTGTAGCAATGCAGATGAGATGAGAATTTTGGGAGGGAAGTATTATGTGTAATGTACCAACAATTGACATGACAGGAACAGGCAGAAATATTGTGAAGCTTAGACAGAATGCAGGTTTTTCTGTAAAGGATCTGCAGGATATATTTGGATTTGCCACTCCAAATGCGATATACAAGTGGCAGAAGGGTATGGCTATGCCAACCGTAGACAACCTGATCATTCTGGCCGCCATCTTTGGTGTAACAGTGGATGATATCATTGCAGTAAACATCTGCTCGACAGTTGGAATCAGTGCGTAGCATAAAAATTTACATATTCATGTATATAAAGGCGGACAGCGGTAACTACGTTGCCCGCCTCTTTTATATCCTGTATGGGGTCAGGCACCTCCGTCCCCATGGGGACACTGTATGGGGCAGGTACCTCCGTCCCCAGGGGGGAGAAAATTGGGGGTTGACTTGGAGTGAGCTCCAAGTGATATATTCAATGTAACATATAGGTATTGTGTGAGTGCATATAGCTATAAATAGAAAGGTTTTCTTGAAATTAGGAAAGAGGTGGCAATATGACTATCAAAGAGGTAAGTGAAAAGTTTGATATCACCGCTGATACGCTCAGGTATTACGAGAGGGTCGGGCTTATCCCTCCTGTAGCGAGAAATGCTAGTGGCAACAGGGATTATAAGGAAAATGATGTCAGTTGGGTTGAACACACTGTATGCATGAGAAATGCTGGTGTTCCGATAGAGGCGCTTATTGAATATGTAAAACTGTTCCAGATGGGAGATGCTACATTTGGCGCGAGGCTGGATCTCCTTAAGGAGCAGTATGAGAAACTTGAGGAGCAGAGAAAACAGATCGAAGCCACCATGGATAGATTACATTACAAGATATCCAAATATGAGGAGGCCGTGAAGACCGGCAAGCTTGTATGGGACAGGTAAATTACCGATGGCGAATGCACTATGTTAAAACAGGAGGATAAAGAAAAATGTATATTGAAAATATCAACGGACCACAGGATGTAAAGAAACTGACAGTAGAAGAGATGGGAACACTTGCAGACGAGATGAGACATGCACTTCTCATCAGAGCCAGCAAACACGGCGGACATTTTGGACCGAACTTTGGTATGGTTGAGGCAACCATAGCACTTCACTATGTATTTGAGTCACCTAAGGATAAGATTGTGTATGACGTGTCACACCAGAGCTATCCTCATAAAATGCTTACTGGAAGAAAGGATGCCTACCTCTATGAGGAGCACTATGATGATGTGACTGGTTACAGCAACCCGCATGAGAGCGAGCACGACTTCTTCACGGTTGGACATACTTCAACATCCATCAGTCTGGCTGCAGGCCTTGCAAAGGCAAGGGATCTCCAAGGGGCAGAGGGTAATGTGATAGCGGTGATAGGCGATGGCTCCCTGTCAGGAGGAGAGGCCCTTGAAGGCTTGGACTACGCTAAAGAACTGGATGGCAACCTCATCATAGTTGTAAATGACAACGATATGTCCATAGCCGAGAACCACGGAGGACTCTATACAAATCTCAGATTACTCAGAGACACTAAGGGAACAGCAGAGTGCAATCTGTTCCGCGCCATGGGACTTGATTATTATTACGTGCATGAAGGCAATGATGTGGCAGCCCTCATAGACACATTCCAGAAGGTAAAAGATTCAAAGAAGCCTGTTGTGGTCCACATCAGAACCCTCAAGGGAAAGGGGTATGCCCCGGCCGAGGAGCACAAGGAGCAGTGGCACTACAGCGGACCATTTGATATAGAGACAGGAAGATCGTTATTTGAAGGTGACGAGGAGGACTACTCAAGCGTGTCCTGTGATTACCTGCTTGACAAGATGAAGAAGGATCCAAAGGTCGTTGCCATCACAGCGGGAACACCGACAGTTATAGGATTTACAGAGGATAAGAGACGTGAGGCCGGAAAGCAGTTTGTTGACGTGGGAATTGCAGAGGAGACAGCGGTGGCACTTGCGTCGGGAATTGCAGCAGGCGGCGGAAAGCCAGTGTTCGGTGTGTATAGCTCATTTGTGCAGAGAACATTTGACCAGATATCCCAGGATCTCTGTATCAACAACAATGCAGCCACTATAGTGACATTTGCAGGGTCTGTATATGGAATGAACGATGTGACACATCTGGGCTTTCAGGATATCCCGATGCTTTCAAATATCCCGAATCTTGTATATCTTGCTCCGACAACAAAGGAAGAGTATATTGCCATGCTTGATTGGAGCATAGAGCAGAATGAGCATCCGGTGGCCATCAAGCTTCCAGGCGGTGCAATGGTAAGTGGAAGCCCTGTGACGAAGAACTTTGGAGATCTGAATAAGTATGAGGTGACACAGAAGGGAAGCAAGGTTGCCCTACTCGGCCTTGGAACCTTCTACAGTCTGGCAAATGCCGTTGCAGACGAGATGAAGAGTGAGCTTGGAATAGATGCCACTGTCATCAATCCTTACTATATCACAGGGCTTGACGAGGAGCTTCTCGAAAGCCTCAAGGCAGACCACTCGGTTGTCATCACTATTGAAGATGGTATACTGGACGGCGGATTCGGTGAGAAGATTGCAAGATTCTACGGTGATTCGGATATGAAGGTACTGAATTATGGTCTTAAGAAGGACTTCCTTGACAGGTACGATGTCGAAGAGGTTCTTAAGGATAATCGTCTTGATGCGGAGATGATCGCAGAGGACGTTAAGGGATTGTTGTAAAGTATATGATTATCTATGATAGATATGTTTATATGAATAATTTATTAGTAGAAATATAGAACAGACATAAAATGCCCCATATAATTCTGAAATTATTTATTCCCAGAAATTATATGGGGATATTTTATTCAAATGTCTGATCATGATATGATGCCGAGTTCTGTCAGAATTGATATGGCTCCTTCGGCGGTGTCTTTGTCAAAGCCGAGAGCCTTAATGCAATCTTAATACAGCACACCGGATCATTACACCGTTTTTTTATATTTCATGATATACTCTTTGTAAACAAACAAAAATAGGAGAAGTATATATGTCTGAAATTACACATAGAAAAAAGCGACTGTCATCCTTTAAGCTGATCGTTTTGGGCTTTGCCGGGGTTATTCTGCTCGGAGCACTGATATTGATGCTGCCGTTTTCATCGACTGCCGGAGTTGTTACGCCGTTTCACGAGGCGCTGTTCACATCGACCTCGGCCGTTTGCGTTACGGGGCTGGTCGTGCAGGATACGGGCAGTTATTGGTCCGCTTTCGGGCAGACGGTAATACTGCTGATGATCCAGATAGGCGGGCTCGGTGTTGTGACAGTTGCGGCATTTTTCGCCATGCTGTCCGGCAGAAAAATATCGCTGATGCAGCGCAGTACCATGCAGGACGCCATCTCTGCCCCGAAGGTCGGCGGGATCGTCCGCCTGACCCGCTTTATTGTACGGGGAACTTTTTTGATCGAGCTTATCGGAATGATCGTCATGCTGCCGACATTTTGTAGAAACTTCGGTATCAAGGGAATTTGGATGGCGGCATTTCATTCGATTTCCGCCTTTTGCAACGCCGGCTTTGACATACTCGGCACCGCAGAAAACAAATACCCGTCTCTTACGGGATACATCGGAGAGCCTACAATAAACATTGCAATTATGCTTTTAATTATTGTGGGCGGTATTGGATTTTTGACCTGGGATGATATTTACACAAACAAGTGGCATTTCAAAAAATACCGTATGCAAAGTAAGGTCATATTGGTAACAACGGCAATCCTCATTATCGCTCCCGCAGTATTCTTTTTCTTCTGTGATTTTACGGGGCTGCCGCTCGCCGAAAGGATTCTTGCGTCGCTTTTTCAGTCTGTCACACCGAGAACCGCCGGTTTCAATACCGCCGATCTTCCCGCTATGACCGGTTCCTCCAAGGCAATTATGATTCTGCTGATGCTCGTCGGCGGATCGCCCGGCTCCACGGCAGGCGGTATGAAAACGACCACGCTTGCCGTTCTGATTCTGAGTGCATTCTCCGTCTGTTGCAAAAAGGACGATGTCGAAGTCTGCGGCAGGCGCATTGACGGTTCGGCAGTGAAAAACGCCGCAGCCGTTGCCGTAATGTATTTCCTGCTGTTTTTTGTCGGCGGCATTGTTATCAGCACGGCAGAAGGTCTGCCGCTTAGCACCTGCCTTTACGAAACGGCGTCCGCTGTCGGAACGGTCGGGCTTACCCTTGGGATCACACCGCAGCTCGGTGTTCTTTCTCAGCTTATTTTGATCGTCTTGATGTATCTCGGCAGAGTCGGCGGACTTACCCTGATTTACGCGGCGATCTCCAATAAAAATCAGAGCGGTGCAAAGCTGCCGCTCGAAAATATCACAGTCGGATAAAGGAGTTACTATATTATGAAAAACATATTGTTGATAGGTCTCGGCAGATTCGGTAGGCATATCGCTTTGCAGCTGAATAAGCTCGGGCATGAGGTGATGGCGGTAGACAGCAACGAAGAAAGGGTCAATAAAATTCTGCCGATCGTTACTAACGCACAGATAGGTGACAGCACAAACACGGAATTTTTAAAGTCGCTCGGAATCGGAAACTTTGATGTGTGCATAGTCACCATAGGAGGAAATTTTCAAAATTCGTTGGAAACCACTTCTTTGCTGAAAGAACTCGGCGCAAAATTAGTTGTATCCCGTGCCGAGCGTGATGTGCAGGAGAAATTTCTTCTGCGTAACGGAGCGGACGAGGTCGTTTACCCAGAAAAACAGGTAGCAAATTGGGCTGCTATTCGGTACACCGCCGATCACATACGGGATTACATCGAGGTCGATGAGGCTCATGCCATTTTTGAGGTAGAGGTTCCGGAGGGGTGGATCGGAAAAACCGTCGGAGAGCTGGATATCCGCAGAAAATACAGCATCAATATCATGGCGACCAAGGAGAACGGAAAAATCAATATGGCAGTTTCACCGGAAACCGTTCTTACGAACAAGACCACTCTTTTGGTTCTCGGTGCTTACAAAGAACTGCAAAAGTGTTTTCGCATTTAACAGAGGTGAGTGAGGATGGCTGAACTATTGCTGATCGTCAGCCTGCTTGGCATATTTGCTTTCGGATTTTATCTTATGAGCAGGCTGGATCGATTTCTTGAAGAAAACAGAAAAGCATTGTTAAAGGAAAACGAATCCCGTGAGCCTTCCGAAATTCTGCTGCCGCAGGGGCTGTCCGAAAGTGAAATATTATGTGAGATCCGCCGTTTTCGTGAAACGCACGGAAATGTCGATATTATTCTTTCCGATGGGCAGAAGAATGATTTTTAGACTGCGGTAGATTTTTTTACAGTTTTACTGTATAATAATAAAATAAAAATGGCGGTGAAACCGATGAAAGTACAAAACGAACAGTCAAAATTCGATACAGACGAGCATATCCTTGTCTGCCTATCCTCTTCTCCGTCCAATGCAAGGATCATACACACCGCCGCAAAGATGGCTAAGACCCTTCATGCAAGATTTACCGCCATCTATGTGCAGACGGATACGGTCATAAATGATGAGGATCAGTCCCGACTTTCGCAGAACATACAGCTCGCGCAAAGGCTCGGCGCCGAGATCGTTATGACGCACGGCGAGGATGTACCGCTGCAGATCTCGGAATATGTCAGGCTTTCCGATGTCACAAAAATTGTGATCGGGCAAAGCAGTGCCAGACGCAGATGGCTGTTCGGAAGACCGACTCTCACTGAAAAGCTGATCTCCTCCGCCCCCGATGTTGACATTCATATTATTCCCGATGCACTGAACTACACAAAGCCGCACAGACGCCGTCTGTTCTTAGGTGCAGAGATACCGTCGCTGCGGGATATTGCCGTGACCGTCCTGGCGCTTGCCGTATGTACGGCGATCGGGTTTCTGTTCGACCATCTCGACTTTCCCGATACCAATATCGTTACGGTATACATCCTAGGTGTGCTGATGATCTCCGTTTTGACCAAAGGATACCTTTGCAGTATGGCAGGCTCACTTCTAAGTGTTGTATTGTTCGGATTTTTCCTTACCGAACCCAGGTTGTCCTTTCAGACATATGCCGTAGGCTATCCCGTTACCTTTGCAGTCATGCTGGCGTCTTCCGTTCTCACCGGCACGCTTGCCTCGAAGCTGAAAGATCATGCAAGGCTCTCGGCACGCTCCGCGTTCCGTGTGCAGGTGCTGTTCGACACTGATCGTCTGCTGCAAAAAGCAAAAAGCAACGATGATGTTTTAAGCGTGACCTGTATGCAGCTCTCGCGGCTGCTTGACCGAAGCATTGTTGCCTATACGAAAGGCGAAAACGGAATGTTGTCCGGGCGGCTGTATGCCGAAAAAAAGGATACACACGCTGAAAAGCTGCTAAGCGATGCAGAGCGGCAGACCGCAGAATGGGTGCTTCAAAACGGTTGCCGTGCAGGAGCAGCGACAGCACAGTTTGGAAAATCCGAATGTCTTTATCTTGCGATCCGGGCAGGCGGCAGAGTATACGGTGTAATCGGGATACCGATGAAACCCGAAAAGCCCGATTCATTTGAGAGCAGCATCGTACTTTCGGTTGTGAACGAATGTGCGCTGGCAATGGATAATGCTCACAACGCCGCCGAAAAGGAACGGGCGGCAGATCTTGCAAAAAGCGAGCAGCTACGCGCCGACCTTTTGCGGTCGATCTCACACGATCTGCGCACGCCGCTTTGCTCCGTTTCGGGTAATGCGGACACGCTTTTGCATAACGGAAACTGCCTGGACGAAGCAACCAAGCAGCAGATCTATAAAGATATTTATGACGATTCCGAATGGCTGATCGGCGTGGTGGAAAATCTGCTGTATGTTACACGGCTGAATGACGGACGCCTGAAGCTGGAGCTTACCGACCAGCTTGTAGACGAAGTGGTCAACGAAGCCGTTTCGCACTTGAAGAAAAAATCCGTCGGACACAAGGTGACGGTAAGGTGCGACGATTTGATCCTTGCCCGTATGGACGCACAGCTTATCGTGCAGGTCATTGTCAACCTTATTGATAATGCTTTGAAATATACCGAACAAGGCTCCGAGATCTGCGTAAGTGCCGAAAAACAGGGCGGGGATGCCGTAATCCGAGTCGCCGATAACGGAAACGGAATTGCAGACGATATGAAACCGCATATTTTTGAGATGTTTTACACCGGGAAAAATACCGTTGCAGACAGCCGCAGAAGCTTCGGGATCGGGCTTACCCTGTGTAAATCTATCGTAGAGCTGCACGGCGGAACGCTGACGCTTACGGATAACGTACCGCACGGCTGCATATTTACCTTTACTTTACCGCTCAGCGAGGTGACTCTGAATGAATAAACCCCTTGTTCTCGTTGTGGAGGACGACCGTCCCGTCCGCAATCTGATCGTAACAACATTAAAGGCGCACGATTACCGCTACCTGACCGCGGAGAACGGACACAGCGCTATTATAGAAGCGACCTCCCATAACCCGGATATCGTTCTGCTGGATCTGGGGTTGCCGGATATCGACGGCACACAGGTGATCGAAAGCATCCGCTCATGGTCAAATATGCCCATTATTGTGATCAGTGCGCGCAGCGAGGATAAAGACAAAATCACGGCGCTGGATGCCGGGGCGGACGACTATCTGACAAAGCCCTTTTCCATAGAGGAGCTTTTGGCACGCCTTCGGGTCACGCAAAGACGGCTGCTGCTGCTTCAGGCAAGCGGCGACGCCGACTCACCCGTTTTCCAAAACGGCAAGCTTAAAATTGATTATGCTGCCGGCTGTGCTTATCTAAATGGGGAGGAATTGCACCTGACCCCGATTGAATACAAGCTTTTGTGTCTGCTCTCTCATAATGTCGGAAAGGTGCTGACGCACACCTATATCACGCAGCAGATTTGGGGCAGCAGCTGGGAAAAAGATATTGCTTCTCTGCGGGTGTTTATGGCGACCCTGCGCAAAAAGCTGGAGTCGCAAAAGGACAGTCCGCAATACATTCAGACGCATATCGGCGTCGGTTACCGTATGCTACGGGTAGACTGAGAAAAGCGAGAAAACAAGGATTTGAACTTATATGCAATAGAAAAGTGCTTGGCTTTGCTTTGGGGAGTATAAAACACAGCCTGTGCCAATTTGCCGTCCGAAACCGGGCGGCTTTGCTGTTTTTACGGAAATATACTGCTCACTATTCCAGACTGACGGACGCCGCCATTGTAGAATAAATCACTTTGCAGTAACTGTTACGCCCGCAACCTTAATCAAAGATCAAAATTTTTTCTAATCATTTTCCTGTTAGCTATAAAGATGATACAAAATGATAAATGTAAGTGTGTCTTACGGTCACATATAAATGGGAGGCGCGTAAAATGTGGATATTATTTGCTGCTGGTTCTTCGTTCTTTGCGGGAATCACGGCGATACTTGCAAAATGCGGTATAAGAAAGACGGATTCTGATGTGGCGACGGCCATAAGGACAGTTGTGGTTCTGCTGTTTGCTTGGCTGATGGTTCTTGTCACAGGAGCCTGGACTGCAGACACATATATCAGCGGCAAGACTTTGCTTTTTCTGGTCCTCTCCGGCCTTGCAACCGGCGCATCCTGGCTGTGTTATTTCAGGGCGCTGCAGAAAGGGGATATCAACAAGGTCGTTCCCATAGACAAATCAAGCACCGTGCTCACGATTCTGCTTGCCCTTATATTCCTACATGAGGGGATCACCTGGGTTAAGGGTATCTCAATAGTTATGATAGGTGTGGGCACTATGCTTATGATCACCAAAAAGAAAACTGCAGATGATCAGGAGCTGTCAGGGAAAGATGTCGAACATATGTCAACAGACGGTGGCAGTGTGGCACAGAAACAGCGGGGAATGGGACTTTTGCATGGCAGCTGGCTGTTGTACGCCGTGCTCTCAGCTGTTTTTGCCAGTCTGACAGCGATACTCGGCAAGGTAGGGATATCGGATATCAACTCAAATCTGGGCACGGCGATCAGGACAACGGTGGTTCTTGTCATGGCTTGGCTTATGGTGTTTGTGTCAGGAAAACAGCATGAGATAAATGGCATAGAGATGAAGGAGCTGCTGTTTATTGCGCTCTCCGGAATAGCCACGGGAGCATCCTGGCTGTGTTATTACAGGGCACTTCAGGACGGACCGGCAAGCGTGGTAGTACCGATAGACAAGCTGAGCATGCTCATCACCATTGCATTTTCAGGAATCGTGTTCCATGAAAAGCTGACCAAGAAAGCGGCTGTTGGCGTGGTATGCATCACTGCTGGAACTCTCTTAATTGCCATGAATTTCTGAATATTTTACGGTCTATTTAGAAAGTATTTATAGTTTCTTCCTGTGGATTTTATATCTATCGTTTACACTATATACAACGAAAAAGGTATAGAGGATACATTTGTACATGAGAAGCTTATCAAGCTGTGCTTGATGGCAGAACAGGCAGGAGGCGTTAAATATGAGAACAGCAGACCACATGAATCTGAGCAGATATATTATGGATCATATGGATGCCGGCGCATCTAAGCTGAAGAAGGCGGCGTTCATATTTGGCAGCATAGAGCCGGATATCAATATGTTGACTTATTTCAGGGGCAGCATCCATGGCGAGGAGAAGCTTAGAGGACACAACTATGAAAATGTCCAAAAGTATATGGAAAAACTTACAAAGAAACTTGAAAAAGGCGGAATGGGAACTATAAGACAGAGCTTTCTTCTCGGAAAGCTTGTTCACTACGTGGCAGATTCATTCACATATCCGCACAACAGTATATTTCCTGGGAATCTTAGAGAACACTGCCAGTACGAGACAGAGCTGCATGACTATGTGAATAAGACGATATCTTCAGTAGGTGTCAATATGGAAAGCATAGATGATGGGCGAGACATAGTGGAATATCTCAGAGAAATGCATGACAGGTATGTCAGTGAGGCTCTGGGATGCGAGAATGATTACAGACATATCACACATGCAATATCCGTGGTTACAGAGCGGTTCTGGCAGACAGAGAGTGTGTCAGTGCCATCCATGCGGGATGTTGTAATTGCATATAAGGAACATATCCCGGTTACGGCAAATGCAAGTATGGCAGCAGCTGGCAAGACTGGAATGGAGTCTACAGGGGTGGCGTAGAAATAGCAGCCGTAAAAAATCTGATATGTCTAAATTGAGTGCACGATAAAGATTTAGTTAAGAAACTTCACAAAAACAACATAATAGCTTGCGAAAAACAATTTAAAATTACCCCTTGCATTATTTTCTGAAGTCTGCTATTATAAATCACGACAAAGGCGTCAAATGAATCGAAAAGATTCGTTTGGCGCCTTTTTTGTTTCGACAATGGAGACGGAGGGGACAGGTACCTCCGTCCCCATGGGAGAATGAGATATCGCGTTCCCCAGATGAGTATAATTAAGGAGGAAGAAACTATGAATACGGGAGATACTGGTTTTATTATGATCTGTGCGGCTCTGGTGTTCTTCATGACACCCGGACTTGCATTCTTCTACGGAGGCCTCGTCAGGAGGAAAAATGTTGTAAATACCATCATGGCATGTACGGCCATCATGGGACTTTCAGTTGTCATGTGGGTGTTGTTCGGTTACTCACTCTCATTTGGCACTAATCACGGAGGTGTTATAGGAGATCTCAAGTGGTTTGCACTTAACGGGATAAAGATGGATGAGGCTGGTCCTTATGCGGACAATATACCTCATCTTGTATACGTTGCATTTCAGATGATGTTCGCCATGATCACACCGGCGCTTATCACCGGTTCACTGGTCGGACGTGTGAAGTTCAAGGCGTTGTTCTTCTTCATCATGCTCTGGTCGATCATCGTTTATTATCCGATGGCTCACATGGTATGGGGCCAGGGTGGTTTCCTCGGAGAGATCGGTTCAGTTGATTTCGCGGGAGGAAATGTAGTACATATAAGTTCAGGTGTGAGCGCTCTTGTATTCTCTATCATCCTTGGAAGAAGAAAGGGATATGAGAACACAGCATACAGAGTTCACAACATTCCATTTGTAGCACTCGGTGCATTCATCCTTTGGTTTGGATGGTTCGGTTTCAATGCCGGAAGTGCCCTCGGCGCAAATGGTCTTGCAGCACATGCATTCATGACAACGGCAATTGCCAGTGCCAGCGCAATGCTCTCATGGATGATAATAGATGTGATAAAGGATGGAAAGCCTACCCTGGTCGGTGCATCGACAGGTCTTGTTGTCGGTCTTGTGGCTATAACACCTGGCGCTGGATTTGTGCCGATCTGGTCATCATTCATCATCGGTGCGCTTGTCAGCCCGATCTGCTGCTTTACAATATCATTCCTTAAGGGTAAGCTGAAGATAGACGATGCACTTGATGCATTTGGATGTCATGGTATCGGCGGTATCTGGGGAGGTATCGCAACAGGTTTATTTGCAAAGAGCTCGATCAACAGTGTAGCTCGTTGGGATGGTCTGGTATTCGGAGATGTACATTTGTTCCTGATGCAGCTTGTTGGCATTGTGGTTACGATCGTAGTTGCCGTAGTCGGAACACTTATCTGTCTTGGAATTGTGAGACTTTTCACACCGCTCCGTGTAACAGACAGAGAAGAAAAGGTAGGTCTGGATATCTCAGAGCACGGCGAGAGTGCATATCCAACATTCAATGGACTTGATTCGTAGGACAGCAAAGATATAGGAAGGAGAGATCTATTATGATGATAAAGGTTGAGGCTATCGTGCGCGAGGAGGTCTTTGAGGACGTCAAGGAAGCGTTGAATGCCATAGATGTAAATGGAATTACAGTATCTCAGGTTATGGGATGCGGAGCACAGAGAGGATATAAGAAGCTTGTCCGTGGTACGGAGGTAGATGTGGTGATGCAGCCGAAGATCAAGTTTGAGATAGTTGTGTCATCTGAGGAATGGGAGAAGAAGACCATCGAGGCTATCCAGAAGGCGGCATATACAGGCGAGGTTGGAGACGGCAAGATATTCAGCTACGAGATCCGTACTGCAACTAAGATCCGTACAAAGGAGAGCGGATATGATGCGTTGAATTAAAAGTTTATAAATTCTTTACCAAATACTAGCCGGGAATCCTTTGACAATCAAAGGGTTCCCGTGTTATTATGTCGGAAATATCAGGGAGTAGTTCACATCGGTTATAAGATGTTGTGCGATCTCGTCATCACGTTTTCTGGCTGGGACATACCTGTGCAGGGAACCGGGACGCACGCTTTCGGAGTATATATAGTAGCGTATATAGAACTTGAAAGGAACGAGACTTTTATTGTGTGTTTATCATGCAATGAAGGTCTCGTTCCTTTTTCTTTGCATGACACACACAACCTGTTTACAGAGATTAAGAAGAAAAGGAGTCTGGTGTGTATGACAGAGAAAAATTTTTGGAACTGTTCCGGTGATGAATTACTAAAAGAATTCAAGACAGACAGCCGCGGACTGTCGACGGAGCGGGCAGAGGAGATCCGCAGTGAAAAGGGAGAAAATGTTCTCCAGGAAGGCAAGAGAAAGAGCACATTACAGGTGTTCCTCAGCCAGTTTTGTGACCTGCTGGTGATCATACTGATCATAGCAGCGGTCATTTCTATGTTTTCTGACAATATCGAGAGTACCATAGTAATCTTGGCGGTACTCGTCATGAATGCTGTGCTTGGAACGGTGCAGCATGTGAAAGCCGAGCGTTCGCTTGACAGTTTGAAACAGCTTTCATCCCCAAATGCAAAAGTTATGAGAGATGGTGTGAAGCAGGAGCTTCCGTCCCGCGAGATAGTTCCGGGTGATATCGTGCTGCTCGAGGCGGGCGATATGATAGTTGCCGATGGAAGGATACTCAGGAACTTCTCACTCCAGGTAAATGAGAGTTCACTCACCGGAGAATCTACAAATGTGGAAAAGAATGATGCAATAATAGAAGGTTCCGTGCCTCTTGCAGACAGGACAAATATGGTGTATTCAGGAAGTCTTGTTACATACGGACGAGCAGAGGTGCTTGTGACCGGAACAGGAATGGATACGGAGCTCGGTAAGATCGCAGGACTTATGAATGCGGCAAAGGAGAGAAAGACTCCGCTTCAGGAGAGTCTTGACAAGTTCAGTGCAAGGCTTGCGGCATTCATCATGATCGTGTGCGCGCTGGTATTTGTCCTCTGTATATACAGGAAGATGGCGGTGCTTGATTCCATGATGTTCGCAGTCGCCCTTGCAGTTGCAGCTATACCTGAGGCTCTTGGTTCGATAGTTACCATCGTGCAGGCATTTGGCACCCAGAAGATGGCGAAGGAGAATGCGATCATCAAGAACCTCAAGGCGGTTGAAAGCCTTGGATGTGTGTCAGTCATCTGCTCAGACAAGACCGGAACACTTACACAGAACAAGATGACCGTGCAGGAGATATATCTGGATGGAAAACTTTACAAGCCGGAGGAGCTTGATTCCCATAACCAGCTCCACAGATATCTGCTATATGATGCGGTTCTCACCAATGATTCCAGCATAGTGGATGGAAAAGGAATAGGAGATCCGACGGAATATGCATTGCTTGAGATGTTCCGTCAGGTCCACATGATGCCAGGCATGGAGACGGATGGTACAGGTATCTCTGTTCCTGCGGAGACTGTAAAATGGAGTCTGAAGGAGGATGTACTCAGGGACTGCATGGACAGAATGGAGGAGGTTCCGTTCGACTCGGACAGAAAGCTTATGAGTACAAAGTATCTGCTTCATGGGGTTCCGACCATACTCACCAAGGGTGCTGTGGATGTGCTGCTTGACAGATGCGTGAGCGTGAGATATAGCGATGGCGTAAAGCCTATGACAGATGAAGAAAAAGCGAAGATCAAGGCTCAGAACAAGGCATTCTCAGAGAATGGCCTCCGTGTACTGTCATTTGCATATAAGGAAAGTGACGAGGTACTGGGTGTTGATACAGAGTATGGATTTACATTTCTTGGACTTGTGTCCATGGTGGATCCACCACGTCCGGAGTCTATGGCAGCGGTTGCCGATGCAAGGCGTGCGGGCATAAAGCCGGTCATGATAACTGGAGACCACAAGATCACAGCGGTTGCCATAGCGAAGCAGATCGGAATATACGAAGATGGGGACATGGCACTCACGGGAGAGGAGCTTGACGCTCTGTCTGATGAGGAGCTTGCACGTGACATAACAAAGATATCTGTATATGCCAGGGTGTCACCGGAGAATAAGATAAGGATAGTCGATGCATGGCAGAAGAACGGCAATATAGTAGCCATGACAGGCGATGGTGTCAATGATGCCCCTGCACTCAAGAAGGCAGACATAGGTGTTGCCATGGGAATAACCGGCACGGAGGTGTCCAAGGACGCGGCGGCCATGATCCTCTCAGATGACAACTTTGCAACCATCATCAAGGCTGTGTCAAATGGACGAAATGTATACAGGAACATAAAGAATGCGATACTGTTCCTGCTGTCAGGAAACACAGCTGGAATACTGGCGGTGCTTTACACCTCGATAGCCGCCCTGCCTGTTCCGTTTGCACCGGTACATCTGTTGTTCATCAACCTACTCACAGATTCTCTTCCTGCGCTCGCGATAGGAATGGAGCCGGCTGACCCATCGCTGCTATCAGAAAAACCGAGGGATCCTAAGAAGGGAATCCTGACATCTGACTTTATGGCAAAGATGCTCTCGGAGGGCCTTCTCATCGCTGTAGCGACCATGACAGCATTCCATCTTGGACTGCCGGTAAGTCCGGCAAAAGCCACTACCATGGCATTTGCAACACTGACACTTGCCAGACTGTTCCATGGTTTTAACTGCAGAAGTGAGGAGTCGATGTTTAAGCTTGGATTTAGATCAAATAAATACAGCGTATATGCATTTTTAGCCGGAGTGGCATTTCTGGCTGCGGTCCTGTTCATACCGGGACTTCACAGTCTGTTCAGCGTGGTAAGTCTTGGAGCAGCGGATGTGCTGAAGATAGCGGGACTTGCATTTGCACCAACTGCGATAATACAGATCATTAAGGCCATACAGGATAATAGGAGATAGACATGCTGGAGAATATTACATTTTCATATTTTGCAGAGCAGGTTGTGAGCCATCCGGCGCTTTTGATCGCCGTCCTGCTGACACTTGGAGTAATTCTGGTAAATGGATGGACGGATGCACCAAATGCCATAGCGACGTGTGTGTCTACCAGATGTATAGATGTGGATAAGGCGATAATTATGGCGGCTGCCTGCAATTTCCTTGGGGTGCTTATCATGTCGCTTGTCAATTCAAAGGTAGCCATGACTATCAAGAACATGGTGAATTTCGGCGGTGACACAGACTCAGCTATGATCGCTCTGTGTGCGGCAATGACGGCGATCGTAATATGGGCAATCGGTGCATGGGCATTTGGCATACCAACAAGTGAGAGCCATGCACTGATAGCCGGACTTACGGGCGCAGCCATAGCACTTCAGGGAGGACTGGACGGTGTAAATCCTTCAGAGTGGATAAAAGTAATATATGGTCTTGTGCTGTCAACCGTTCTCGGATTCGCAGTCGGATTTGTGGTGTGCAAGCTGCTCGCGGTTATCTGTTACCGCTTTGACAGAAGAAAGACAAATGCTTTCTTCTCAAAAGCACAGGTGGCCGGCTCGGCGGCGGTGGCATTCATGCACGGAGCCCAGGACGGTCAGAAGTTCCTGGGAGTTCTCCTGCTTGGGCTGTTTCTCGTAAATGGACAGAGCAGTGCAGAAAATGTAATGATACCAATATGGATGATGATACTTTGCTCGGTTGTCATGGGACTTGGAACATCAATTGGAGGAAAGAAGATCATCAAGTCTGTTGGAATGGATATGGTAAAGCTTGAGAAATACCAGGGATTTGCGGCTGATCTGTCGGCGGCACTCTGTATCCTGCTCTCGACGGTATGTGGAATCCCGGTCAGCACCACCCATGTGAAGACGACAGCCATCATGGGCGTGGGTGCTGAGAAGAGGGCATCTGCGATTAACCTCAAGGTGGTGCGTGATATGGTGCTCGCCTGGGTGCTCACATTCCCTGGCTGCGGTGTCATAGGATATGGCATGGCAAAGCTGCTGATCGTGTGGCTGGGGTAGTTTGTAGGTGGTTGAAAATGCAGGCTGAGAAGTGCAAGTGATATTTTGACATACCAATCAGGGGTCGTTCCCACTTAACTTAGCCTGCAGCGGTACTAAGGTGCCGCTTGAGGCTCCACCTAAGGACCGGCGGCTGCGTATTCCCCTGATTTGGTAATGCAAAAATCACTTACACGATTGCAGCGTATGAGTTTTTCAACCACCTACAAACACAGAGTTTTTATTATAAGGAGAAAAACTATGAAGAAGAAAAAGGACGAGTTTTATTTTAAAAATCTGAATACATGTGTGGAGATCTCGTATCAGGCTGCGGAGTTTCTGAAGAACGTAGTCGTGGATTTTTCGGTGGACACCATCAAGGAAAATCTTGATCGTATGCATGAGCTTGAGCAGAAGGCCGATGGCAAGAAACATAAGATGATGACTGTGCTCAGTCAGGCGTTCATAACACCGATTGAACGGGAGGATCTGGTTGCCCTGTCTAACTATCTGGATGATATTACCGATGCTGTTGAGGATGTGTTCCTACAGATTTATATGTGCAATGTGGATACTATCAGAGAGGATGTACCCCAGATGGTAGAACTGCTCCTCGAGTGCATCAAGGCACTGCAGGATGTGATCGGAGAATTGAAGAGATTCAAAAGTTCAAAGACCATTGGGCAGAGCATAATCAGGGTAAATGATCTTGAGGAGCAGGGAGACAGATTGTATGTGGAGAATATGCACAGACTGTACGGTGAGAGTGACCTTAGGACTGTGGTCGTGTGGAAAAACATATATGCCTGCATAGAGAACTGTATGGATGTGTGCGAGCATGCGGCGGATATTGTGAACACAGTGATCATGAAAAATTCATAGGATGAGATTCCTGCAAAAAATAATAGTCAATAGAAATATTTACGAAATATTTTCAGATTGAATTAAAAAATTTGTTATATTTATCAAAAATTAGAAAAAGCAGAATATTCTATTGAATAAAATTAGAGTGAGAATATAATAATCAAAGGGTTAAAGGGTGGTTTGAATATACAGAGTAATTATATCTGTGTATCGAACCTCCTTTTTTATGAAAAAGGCCCGATATGTGGAGGTTGTATACAGGCATGTATACCAAAGTTGTGAATCGTTGCTCCATATGTGCATGATAAATATATAGAAGGAAGACAAAAAAGATGAAATATTTGAAGCAGTTTCTTATAATCCTCGCCATATCCTTTATCGGTGAGATACTTAAGTACATAGTTCCACTACCGATTCCGGCGAGTATATATGGTATGGTTATCATGTTTATCTGCCTACAGACCAAGATCCTCAAGCTGGACGATGTGAAGAGTGTGGGCAAGTTTCTCATAGAGATCATGCCGGTCATGTTCATACCAGCTGGTGTGGGCCTTATGTCGTCGTGGGGAACGCTTAAGCCTGTGCTTGTGCCAGTCAGCGTCATAACGGTGGTCGTCATCATCACGGTCATGCTTGCTTCAGGCTGGGTATCACAGCTTATAATAAGGAGAGACAAGAAGAAGGAGACTGAAAATGAGTGATCTGTTTGAATCGTCCATATTTGCAGGGGTGACTATAAGCCTTCTGGCATATATGTTTGGAAGTGTACTTAAAAAGAAACTTAAGATAGCTATACTTAACCCACTGCTGGTGTCCATCATAGTGACTATAGTGGTGCTGGTTGTGGCTGATGTGGATTACGATGTGTACAATGAAGGCGCAAAGTATCTGAGCTGGTTCCTCACACCGGCTACAGTGTGTCTTGCAATCCCACTCTATGAGCAGTGGGAGCTTTTAAAGCACAATTATAAGGCTGTGCTCGGCGGTATAGTTGCCGGAGTTATAACGAGTCTGACTACAGTCCTTGTGTTGTGCAAGGTCATGGGACTTTCCCATAAAGATTATGTGACACTTCTTCCGAAGTCCATAACCACAGCTATCGGAATGGGTGTTTCGGAAGAGCTTGGCGGATATGTGACCATCACGGTTGCAGTCATAGTTGTGACCGGAGTGATCGGCAATATAATCGGAGAGATCGTGTTCAAGATATTCCGTATCAAAGAACCTATATCAAAGGGACTTGCCCTGGGATCATCAGCCCATGCCATCGGAACTGCCAAGGCGATGGAGATCGGCGAGGTTGAGGGAGCCATGAGCAGTCTGTCGATTGCAGTTACGGGAATACTTACGGTTATACTTGCATCGGTGTATGCACATTTTATGTAATAGATATAATTGGAGAGAGTTATACTTTTCGTATCTCTCTGAGCTTATATGCAGCCATGAGCTGGAATCTGACCTCCGCATTGGAGAGATCATATTCCAGCTCTTCTTTTATTATCCGGAGCCTGTAATTTATCGTATTCCTGTGGCAGAACATTTTCTCAGAGATGTGCTGAACACTGCCGCTGCACTTAAGATATTCGTACAGAGTGTCCGTCAGAGCTGAGTGATGGGTTTTGTCGTACTCTATGACCCCACCGAGCTGCTCTGCGATAAATGAGTTTATGAGCTGGGCATCATTAACTTCCAGAAGAATACGTAGGAATCCAAGACTGTTGTAATCACAGTATATGTTGTCTGCAGCAAATTCCCTTGCGGAAATTGCACGGCGGTAACTCAAGGAGAGTTCTGTAAGGGACAAAACCGTGCTTCCGGAACCCATATGTATGCTGCGGTCCGGGAATCTTGCCACCAGAGCTTCTGCGATGTCACTACATTTGTCTGCGATGGATCCGGAGGAAGGGCATCTCAGGATAACTGTCGGATTGCCATCATATACAAATGCATGGAAGACAAGATCTGTATTGTTGCAGACCTTCTGCAGGATATACATGAACTCATCTGTTGCTTCTGTATCGATGGACAGAACGTTGTAGCAGCCATTGTTGAATCCGGAGCCTTTTATTGTGTCAGTCTGCTCGTCGGTCAGGGAATTCCCCATGAGGATATTCTGGAATGCTGCGGTCATGTTGCCATCATCCCTGGAGTCTTCAAATATCCTGTTGTAGTAGTCGTGGGTGATATCGAATATCCTTGTGTCCCATGGCATGGTAAAAAGAGGAAATGAATAGCGGTGGCACAGTCTGACGATCTCATCGGTTATGTCCTCCTCAAATATATATCTGCCGGTATTCAGAATAAGTCCGCAGGTTCCCCTCCGTTCAAGAATGTGGATGTGGATATATCCTCTGATATGTATACCCAGCTTACGATGTTCTCCATTCCCTTTCCGCCGGATATCAGGTTGAGGTTGTATTTTCGCTTGGGTCAGCGATACGGCACTTCCGCTTGTACTTATTCCTACAACCTGTGGAACAGGTTCAGAGGGAAATGGATTTGCGGTTCTCACCAATCCGGAAAATGGCGACAAGAAGTCACTCAGATGCAATGCCATCGTGGCAAAGGTATCCATCGTGGATCCGGACTGCATGAAGACTATGCCAAAGCACGTGCTTGCAGCAGTTGGATTCGATGCACTGTGCCACTGCATGGAGGCATACACATCAAAGATCTCGCAGCCATTTACAGATGCGCTTGCACTGTATGCGATTGATCTTATCGCCCACAATCTTGTGGATGTATATAAGGGTAGAGGAACCCAGGAGAGCTGGGAGAAGATAACACTGGCCAGCACCATAGGCGGTATGGTCATCAACACAGCCGGAGTCACATTGGCTCACGGAATGGAGCATCCAGCCAGCGGCCTTAAGGACATAGTTCACGGCAAGGGACTTGCAGCTCTGACACCAGTTATCATCGAGGCATCCTACAAGGGAGATCACTTCAAGTTCGCGAAGATCGCCAGAATATTTGGAGGTATCACGGCGGATGATCTGGCACCGAAGATCAGAACTCTTCTGAAGAATCTTGATCTTGATGTCAAGCTTTCAGACCTCGGCATAGAGGAGAAGGATATTCCTTGGATGGCTGAGAACTGTATGAAGGTTTCGGCAGCCAGCATAGCTAACAACCCTGTGGTATTCACACAGGAGGAGATCGCTGAGATATATAAGAAGGCAATGTAAATTGTAATATAAAGGATAGCAAACCGCTGCAGCCGGATGGGTTTCCGACTGTGGCGGTTTTTATTGTGAATTATAGTGCTTGCATATCTTTTCTAATTCTGCGAAGTTTAAGCAATCATGCCTTCGTTTAAAATATTCGCCGGACATGTATTTGTTGTAAAGAACGTTGGCTTTGTTGACTATTTTGTCGTAATTTTCATTACACCATTGGAGCTCCTGCCTGTAGAGTTGCTTTCTTTTGGCAATTTCAGAGGTATCGTGCTTTCTTATTTTGGTATCTATTCTTGATAATTGGGATGTTTCAACTGGAATCATTCTGCTGAAATTGAGAGCGGCGATGATTTTGCTATTTATAATAATTCGAGAAAAATCAATCCTATCAGACATGTTTTCGTGTTTTGGTTTGAAGGATGTTAATGGTATACAATATTTTTGACCATTACAAGTGACTATAATTCCGATATATGGTCGAGTATGTTTAGCTAGTTGTGGACTTGAGTTGTATATTCTGTCATCTTTGGCGTGTAGATTGCGGATATATTTCATATCTATCCAATATAATTTTAATTCGTGTTTCAATATGCCTCCTTATAAAATGTAAAAGGACTATGCGTACATAGTCCTTTTTATAGTTCACCTGAAAGGTGACGCTATTCTGCTGAATGTCCACTTATATAATTGGCAGGACTCTCCATATGACTATAGAATAGCATAGAACCAGCATTTGTCAAGTTGTGTAAGTATAATAATTTGTTATGGTAAAAAATGCAATAACAGCCAAGGATATTTAACAGAATGTTTATAAAAGAATACATATTGTAAAATAAAGAATTTGTGTTATCTTGTTTAATTGGATTGCAGTTTGTATCAGGGAACTACCTACTGCATGAGACAGACTGCAAATATTAAATATAGATAGAAAAGAGACGATGCGTATGCTAAGAAAGAACAGAGAACTCAGACAGACATCCGAAACATTCCTGCTCAGTGCGATACTTGCGCTTTCGGGGGGATTTCAGGATGCATATACATACAATGCCAGAGATGAGGTGTTCTCCAACGCCCAGACAGGAAATGTGGTTCTCATGAGCCAGCATCTTATGATGGGAGATTTTAAGATTGCATTGAGATACCTTTTTCCGTTGATCGCATTTGCACTTGGCGTGCTGGTGGCGGAGAGGATAAGCCATAGATACAAGAATGCATCCCGCATACATTGGAGACAGATAGTTGTGCTGGTGGAGATCGTGATATTGTTTGCGGTTGGATTCATACCGGTGAGGTTCAATCTGCTCGCCACGATGCTTGTGTCATTTGCCTGCTCCATGCAGGTTCAGACTTTCAGAAAGGTAAATGGCTACGGCTATGCCAGCACGATGTGTATAGGAAATCTCCGAAGCGGGACGGAGAGTCTGTCGGTATACCTCAGGGACAAAGAGCCTGGGGCACTCAGAAAGGCCATGCACTATTATGGAATCATCATCATATTCGCACTTGGCGCCGGAGCTGGCGGCGTGTGCACGCTACATCTGGGGTTCAAGTCGATCTGGATATCCAGTGTACTTCTTATGGTGGCACATCTCATGATGTATAAGGAGAAGAGATAACGCACTGTTTTTATCTGAAGAGTAGCTGGATGTTCAAAATATCACAAAATTATCGCTAAACAGCAAAAAAGCGGCAGAAAGATACAATTTTAAATTATTTTGTATCTTTCTGCCGCTTTTTCATAAAATGCGAAAATATTATGCGCTTACATCCTACCCTCATACACCGCTTCGTTCGTGAACTCGATTCCAAGCTTCTTGAATGTGTTCATATCAACCGCCGACAGTATGGCAGATGTGTGAAGCTGGCATCCGGCAAGCTTTGGAAGCTGCTGCAGAGCAAGCTTGGCATTTGGATCTGATACTGCACACATGGACAGGGCGATGAGAACCTCGTCTGTGTGGAGTCTTGGATTCTTGCTGCCAAGGTACTGAGTCTTGAGCTTCTGTATAGGTTCGATAAATGTTCTTGAGATCAGGTGTGTCTTCTTGTCGATGCCGCCAAGTATCTTGATGGCATTCAGGAGGACTGCTGATGAAGGTCCGAGAAGGTCTGAGGTAGAACCTGTGACGATGGTTCCGTCTGGCAGCTCAAGTGCAGCGGCAGCAGAACCGGTCTCCTCGGCAAGCTTGTTAGCAACAGGGACAACGGCGCGGTCATCCACGGTGATCTTTGCCTGCTTCATGATGAGTTCTTGCTTGTAGACCTCATCCTTTGTAGCCTCGTCTCTGACAAATCTGTTCACGGACTGATAATATCTTCTGATGATCTCCTGCTTTGAAGCCTCCTGACAAGCCTCGTCGTCAACGATGCAGTTTCCTGCCATGTTGACACCCATGTCTGTAGGTGACTTGTATGGGCAGTGTCCGTAGATTCCCTCGAACATAGCCGCAAGGACAGGGTAGATCTCTATATCACGGTTGTAGTTGACTGTGGTCTCACCGTATGCTTCCAGATGGAACGGATCGATCATATTCACATCGTTGAGGTCGGCGGTTGCAGCCTCGTATGCCAGGTTTACAGGGTGCTTGAGAGGAATATTCCAGATAGGGAATGTCTCAAACTTTGCATAGCCAGCCTTCACACCGCGCTTATTCTCATGGTAGAGCTGGGAGAGGCATGTAGCCATCTTGCCGCTTCCAGGGCCAGGTGCTGTGACGATGACGAGAGGTCTGGTAGTCTCAACATACTCGTTCTTGCCGTATCCCTCATCACTGACGATCTTTTCTACGTTGTTTGGATATCCGTCGATTGAATAGTGGTGGTAAACCTTGATCCCTATTGCTTCAAGCTTCTTCTGGAAAACATCCGCAGAAGACTGTCCAGCGTATCTGGTGATTACCACACTGCTCACATACAGTCCCTTTTCTTTGTATACGCCTATAAGTCTGATGACATCCTGATCGTAAGTGATGCCGAGGTCGTGTCTGATCTTGTTGCGCTCTATGTCGGCAGCATTTATAGATATGATCATCTCAGCCTGGTCTGCAAGCTGGAGAAGCATCTGAAGCTTACTGTCCGGAGCGAATCCTGGAAGGACTCTGGATGCGTGATAGTCGTCGAATAACTTTCCACCAAATTCCAGATACAGCTTGTCTCCGAACTGTCCGATCCTCTCTCTGATATGCTCAGACTGCATGGACAGATATTTGTCATTGTCAAAGCCAATTTTTCTCATCTTGTGAATCTCCTTAAACTATAATTGAACAGACATATGGTTTTGTCTGTGTATCTCTTTATGAAATAATGTAATAAGTAAGAATACTTAAATTTATAAAGCGTCCTATAAGAGAATACCACACAGATGGGAGAAAAAACAGAGGAAAGTTCGGCAAAATTGCAAATGTAATAATGTAGTAAATTTTTTCTGTATTATAGTGTTTTATATTGAAAATGATGGATGGATTGGGTAGAGTAAGGGTATGGGAGTAATGCTCGCAAATAGCAGGAACAGGAGGTACAGACATGAGTGCAGATTACATCACAATGACCATACCAAAGCAGAAGAGAATAGCTCTTATCGCCCATGATGCGAAGAAGGAAGAACTTATCAAATGGTGCGAGGACAACAGGAACATATTGAGCCGGCATGAGCTGTGCGGAACGGGAACCACAGCCCGCATGATAACAGACAGGACAAATCTTCAGGTGAAGGGCTATAACAGCGGTCCGCTTGGAGGAGACCAGCAGATAGGTGCGAAGATTGTTGAGGGAAGGATAGATTTCGTGGTTTTCTTCTCGGATCCTCTGACCGCAGCTCCACACGATCCGGATGTGAAGGCTCTGCTCCGTATCGCTCAGGTGTACGACATACCGATGGCGAACAACAAAGCCACAGCGGATTTCATGATCCAGTCCAAGCTGATGGATGAGCCATACGACCATAAGGTCATCAACTTCCAGAAGAATATCGACAACAGGGCGAACACGCTGGGGAAATAATTGTATAGTGATAATGAAGTCTAAGGATCCACAGGATATCTGGCAAATGTCAGCCGACCTGTGGATTTTTTCTATTTTAGGCAGAGATAGTGGAGGGGCCTGGTTCCATCGGCGGTATAATTTTTCCAGAATGTTGTCAAAAAAATTATGTGAATAAAAGGAGCGGCTTATGAGAAGGATGAAATGATTTATGGCATTTGCACTGTCGGCGGCTATGATGCTGACCACGGTGAATATGCCGGAAGTGACCGCCTGGGCACAGGATACCGGCAAGGTGACATATTATTCAACATGGAGTGCTGCAAAAAATACTGTGGTTAAGAAATAATGAACCACATGGCACTGGATATATAGAATTATAGAGTTACAACACGCGGATGTATTGCAGGATTTGCAATACATCCGTTTTGTATATATAATGGGTTGGATGTAAAACATATTTGTATTGAGGTAAATGCATTTGAAAGTTGCAAAATGGATCATGCGGGCCATAGTTGTTCTGGTGGTCGGAGTCATGCTGACTGCGGTGATCATATCCGCCGGGCTTGGAAGACAGGCGCGTATGACGATGAAAGAAGAAAAAAAGGCAAAAGCGAAAAACTCTTACACAGAAAAAGAGATGACCATAACTGAGAAGTTCCGGGACATTAACATACAGGTGGCAGACGACATGGATGTGAAACTGGTGGAATCCGACGATGACAAATGTCACGTCACATATTTCGATTCGCCCGACGTCATACATTCCGTGACGGTGCAGGATGATGCGCTGGTCATGACCTGTGCCGACAACAGGACATTTGGCTCAGACATGGGCTTTGGAGACGATCCTTATGTCGTGGTGAGTATACCTGAGGGAGAGTATGGAGATATATCCATGACCTCGAAGACGGGAACTCTGGTGTCCAGTGTGCAGATATCCTGTGGGACATTTGAAGTAACTGAGGTGAATGGCGGAGCGTATCTGTCCAATATAACCGCAGAAAATGTAAATGTCGTCACAGATTCCGGTGAGGTCACCATGGCTTCTGTGGATGCGGACAGTGTGAAGGTGAATGGCAGCAGCGGCGACTTTTCGATAATGAACGTTCACGGCGACAATGTCATAATATCCGCGGGCAAGGGTTTGCTTGAGGGGTATAATATAAAGGCGGCAAAGGTTGGACAGTTCATGACATCTTCAGGAGATATAAATGTAGATGCGTGCGATGGACATATGCTCTGGTTTGCGACGGAGAGTGGTAACGTGGATATATCATTCTTGTCGGAGAAACGTTTCCTTGTGAACAGCAAGAGCGGAGAGATGGACATACCTGAGCCCCATATGGCAAATGAAAACAAGTGCATTGTCGATACCGCATCGGGCGATGTCCAGATAAAATATGTTGACAGATAGAACAACTGAGCTTAGAAGGTTATAATATGGAATTAAAATTTGTTGATATTGATGATTATAGAAAACAGGTAAAGCACCTGTTCGTGACTGCGTTCCCAAGGGAAGAAAGACCTCCTATGTGGATGCTCACCAGAAGATGCAGACAGGGAAAGGCGAGGTTTCGTGCGGTTGTGGACTCGGGCAGATTTGTCGGACTGACATATGTGATAGGTGATGACAGGGTGAAAACGCTCATGTTCCTTGCGATAGATGAATCGGCAAGAGATGGTGGATACGGCTCTGCAATATTAAAAAAGGTGAGAACAGAGTATCCGGATCAGAAGCTGTTTCTGAATATCGAGCCCCTTGATGAGAATGCGCCGAATTACGACCAGAGGTGCCGGAGAAAGGCGTTCTACGAGCGCAATGGCCTGTCCTGCCTGGATTACCAGGTCAGAGAAGCCGGTGTTACATATGAGATGATGACCTACGGAGAGTACGTGACACGGGACGAATACGAAGAGGTTATGAGAGTTATGTATGGCTCTCTTCTATATAAGATAATAAAGCGCATGTAAATGCAAATGTACAGGAAAGGAGATCTGTGACATGGCAAAGATGGTGAAGATAATAAAAAAGAAAGATGAATACTCAATGGAATATGAAGTGGGCGATGTGCTCAAGGTGGACAGCACATGGTACGGCGGCGTGACTGTGCTCGGCAAGACCGGTGTGCCGGTGTCCATAGATAAGGATGAATATGAGGAGGTTCAGGATATTTCTGAGCCGGAGAAAGCTGAACCTACGAGCATTGAGGAAGGACTCAGACCTGCGGGACAGGGCGTTTCAACAGAAGCCTTTGACCATTTGAAGGAGATCAAAGATGAGGTCCGCGGCGCAGTGAAGGATCTTCTTGCAGTTGCGGGACTTGAACCCGGCGATGCACTGGTGGTCGGCTGCTCATCCAGCGAAGTTGCAAATATGAGGATAGGCTCATTCTCCAGTGAGGAGATCGGCAAATGTATAGCGGGAGCAATACTCGATGAACTCAAAGACACAGGTGTCTACATGGCGGCGCAGTGCTGTGAACATCTGAACAGGGCAATAATAGTTGAGAAGGAATATGCAAAGGCGAACAGGATACCGATAGTCAATGTTGTGCCACAGCTCAAGGCGGGCGGTTCATTTGCCACAGCGGCATACGCAGATATGAAGGAGCCAGTGGCTATCGAGGCTATACAGGCACAGGCAGGCATTGATATAGGAGATACTCTCATAGGCATGCATCTTGCGCCGGTGGCCGTTCCGGTCAGATCTGAGCACAGCATGGTCGGAAGTGCACATGTGGTTATGGCGAGAACCCGTGCAAAATACATTGGCGGTGCGAGAGCCTGCTATCGCTAAAAAATAAAGAATTACCCGGAGGTATGACGTGTACGACAATATTATATTTGACTTATATGGAACATTGATAGACATTCACACTGATGAGGAGGACATCGCTGTGTGGAAACATATGTGTGAGTTCTATGCGCAGCACGGAGTGAAATACAATCCGGCAGGACTCAGATCAAGGTACAAGAGACAGATCAGACGCGCAGAACAGGCCATGGCAAAGAAGAGGTTCAAATTCCCTGAGATACAGATACTTGAGGTATTTGAGCAGCTCACGTTGAAAAAAGATCAGACACCGTCCGATTGTGCAGAGCTGACAGTGGCTGCGGCTCAGGAGTTCCGCAAGGCGTCTACAGGATATATAAGACTGTATGACGGCGTGACGGATATGCTCGAACAGCTCAAGCAGGCCGGAAAGAAATTATACATTCTGTCAAATGCACAGAGAGTTTTCACCTTCCCTGAGGTTCAGTCACTTGGCATAGAGGGATATTTTACAGATATATCGCTCTCTTCGGATTTCGGTGCAATGAAGCCGGATGCAGCGTTCTATCAGCAGCTCCTGGACAGAAATCATATCAATCCGAACAGATCCATAATGGTGGGAAATGACGCGGTATGTGATGTGCTGGCGGCGAAGCAGGTCGGACTCCACACCTGTTATGTACACTCCAATATATCCCCGGTGGATGATGCCGACAGAGACATAAAAGCAGACATAATTATGGATGAGGTAAATGTGCCGGAGATGTGCAGACTTATCCTTGAGGATGCCGACAGATAAGACCGGTCATATCCGAATATAAAAAAGAACTATTCGTCTTTAGTTAAAACGAATAGTTCTTTTTATTCTATATATGATCTAGCTGAAAAGCTCTCCGTGCTTCTCGTAATCGGTAATACGTGAGATGGAGTTGTCATCATTTACAAATACGACCTTAGGCGTGTGCTCCTTTGCCTCCTCAGGTGTCATTGATGCGTAGCACATGAGAATGATGTGATCTCCGACCTGGACCTGACGGGCAGCAGCACCGTTGAGGCACATAACTCCTGATCCCGGCTCTCCTGCTATGGTGTATGTCTCGAAACGATTACCATTTTCTATGTCAACAATCTGTACTAATTCATACTCAAGGATTCCGGCGGCCTTTAAAAGCTCAGAATCTACAGTTATACTGCCTACGTAATTGAGCTCAGCCTGAGTTACAACTGCGCGGTGTATCTTACTCTTTAACATCGTAATATTCATAAGATTTGCCTTTCTATGCTGTATGCATCCTGTTTACCGCAATTATAATATCATAAATTGACAATATTGCAACAGTAAATAAAATCATTTCTTGATTATATTATTGACATGTGCAAAAATAACTGAAAGAGAGTTGTAGACCGGACATTTGGAAAGGTGGACAATGGAGAGTCAGAATTACTTAACTATTGCAATAGAAAAGATGGGGCACGTCATGCTTGATGACAGGCATATGAAAGCCTCTGACATATATAAAACAGCGGTTAAGCTTCACAAAAAAGAGGATTATAATCCGCCTTCTTATAATGAAGATAAGTTTAAGGTCAGATCGGTGTTTGAGAAGGACGGACTGTGCTTTTATGTGATGCCTAAAGACGGCAGGGCGACGGAGTTCTTCATGTATATACACGGCGGAGGATTTGTGTCGAGGATAACACACAATGAATGGAAGTTTGTGTTCGACACGGTGGAGAGAACCGGCTATGGGGCGGTGGTTCCGATATACCCGCTTGCGCCGGAGCATTCGGTGACAGAGGCACTGGATATGCTTACGGGTGCGTATGACAAGCTGTGTGACTCGGAGGATGTCCAGCGTCTGGTGCTTCTCGGACATTCATCCGGAGGCTGTCTGGCGTTATCGCTTGCCATACAGTTGTGGAAGAAGGGCAGGAGAAGACCGGACAAGCTCATATTGTGCTCCCCGGTTCTTGACACGGAATTTGAGGACACGGAGCTTGAACAGAAGATGAGTGACAAGAGCCGTTTTATGTACAGATATTACTACACGCCGGGGATAAAGCATTTTCTCTCTGCTTACTGGGTGAAGGATGCGGCAGGCAGGACGGATATGACAAGTCCCGTGTATTACGACATAACGGATATATGCGATGAGATGGATATATTCACGACAAATGACGACATGCTTAACTGCTATGCCAGAAGGCTGTATGATAACGCGAGCAGGACGAATATGAAGGTGCATTACTATCAGTATTATGCGGTGACACACGATTATCTCGAGCATCCCCTCATACCGGAGTGCAAGACCATCATGAAGAAGATCGCCGGCTGCATCAAGGGAGATTCGGATTTTGTACCTGCTGACATAGAGAATGACATCTGGTGCAGGGCGATGATGGCGGAGCGTTATCCAAAGTTATATGAGGACAACGAGGCCATAAAGCTCACGGACAAATTAGGCATCGAGCATAAGAAGAGGAATGCCAGATACACATTTTACGACAGGACAGTCATGATGGAGAGGCTGGTCGCTGTGGACGAGAGGGTTCGAAACTTCATAAACAGATATGCGGACGGAATTATCGTCAATGTCGGATGCGAACTGGATACCATGTTTTCCCGTGTGGATAACGGCCGTATAAAGTGGTACAATGTTGATCTCCCGGAGCGCATAGATATAAGAAGAAAATACATGGAGATCCGGGACAGAGAGGTCAACATAGGAAGTTCAATATTTGATTACGAATGGCTTGATGAAGTGCAGAAGCCTCAGGATGTGGCGATCCTGTTTGTTGTATACGATATGATGAGATATTTTGACAAGGACAAGCTGAAGTTGTTCCTGGATGCGATATGGAAGAAGTATCCGGGGGCTGAGGTTGTATTTGATGCCAAGAATTCGGTTGCAAAACACAGATGGAACAGAAGCGTGTTCGTGGGTAAAAACAAAGGAACGATGCTGCGGGTGAGCATAGATAATTGCACAAGTCTTATGTATGACTGGAACATCAAGTACAAGATACTCTGTGATGAACCGATACTCAGAGAAGCGGATCTTGAGAGAATGTTCTCACACAGTGAGGCGAGAAGGTTCAGACATGCCATAAAGAAGAAGTATGACAAGGTCATACATTTGCGGCTTGGCACGGAACATTTCCTTGATAATATGTAATCAGTGTATGCGGACTAAGCTAAGAAGGAAGAGACAGGTAGAGATATGGACACACAACAGATAAAGAAATTTACCAGAAACTGGTGCATACTGGTTGGATCGGTATGTCTTATTGCTGGAATTGTTATAGGAATATTTATAGGAAGAGCGGGAGGATTTACCAACTCCAAGGCATCTCCGGGGCTTTCCTATGAATCGGGATATACGCTCGAGGATACGGAGATAACCAGTCTTATATATGACAATTACTGGAACTATATACCGACAGCGTACATCAATGTCGGAGAACTCGGCCCTGATGCGCTGCTGTACAAGATCAGCGACAAGGTGGAGAGAAACAATCTCGATGTTGAGAAGTTCTACACGGGCGACGATGGATATATGCATTACAGCGATGACAATATAAAGGACACACTGGTGGGTGTGGATCTGTCAACATTCCAGTCAGACATAGACTGGGAGACTCTGGCGAAGAACAAAGACATAGATTTTGTTATGCTCAGAGTGGGTTACAGAGGCTACACGCAGGGCGGACTGATGCTGGATTCAAGCTTTGAGGACAGCAAGGCGGCCGTCATCAAATACAAAATACCGACAGGGCTTTACTTCTTCACCCAGGCGATAACATATGACGAGGGTGTAGAGGAAGCGAATTTTGTCCTCAAACAGATAGGCAAGATGAACGTCAAGTATCCTATAGTTATCGACTCGGAGCTTATCGGCGACAGTGAGGCGAGAGGCGACAACGCATCGAATGATGAGAGAACGGATGGCATAGTCGGCTTCTGTGAGACGATAAAGGCGGCAGGCTACACGCCGATGATATATGCCAGCAGGAATATGTTCGCACAGTGCCTTGACATGGACAGACTCGGGGATTACGAGCTGTGGCTTGCACACTATGCAAATGTTCCTAATTTCCCATACAAATATACAGGATGGCAGTACACCGAGTCCGGAACCGTTGACGGTATATCCGGAGACGTGGATCTGGATCTCTGGTTCAAATAATAAACCTTGAATAAACGTGTTATCACAGCCCCGGTTGTTACATATTATAAATGGAATAAACAACCGGGGCTGGATGTTTTATATGGCAACAAAAATTATGATAGATGCTGGGCACGGCGGATATGACAACGGTGCATCGTATGAGGGCAGGCTTGAGAAAAACGATAACCTGAACTTGGCGCTGGCACTTGGGGATGAACTCACCCGCAGGGGATATGATGTGGTATACACCAGAACGGAGGATGTATACGATTCTCCGGTCCGCAAAGCACAGAAGGGAAATGAGAGCGGAGCAGATTATTTTATATCGCTTCACCGCAACTCTGCACCGGAGGCCAACAAGTACAGCGGAGTGCAGACCCTTGTCTACGATAAAAGCGGAGTGAAATACAATCTTGCACAGGAGATCAACAGCGAGCTTGAAAAGCTGGGCTTTCGAAATATAAATGTTGAGGAGAGGCCGGGGCTGGCCGTGCTGCGCCGGACTGAAATGCCCGCAGTGCTCATAGAAACAGGCTTTATCAACAACGATTACGACAATTACCTGTATGATTACAATTTTGAAGCCATAGCAGACGCAATAGCAAATGCTGTGGATGAGACGATCGGCGCGCGAGCGTGAGCCTGGCAATAAACGGATTTGAGTCAGGCCGGGTAAAAAATAAAAAAATTGTTGACATTGCATTTGCAGTGTGTTACATTAAGCAACGATGAACTGCCGAAGACAGTAGGTGCCCTAGGGCGTAAGATGTTATATCACCTACCGAGGAAAGATATCGTTATTGAATTAACAATCTACTCTCAGGTCTTAGGGCTTTGAGAGTTTTTTTATATCTTGGAATGTGCAGTCATTAGTAAAATAAGGAGGCGCATTATGGCAAAGGTAGAGTTAAAGAAGCCAATAGTAGAAGAGATCAAGGCAAATCTTGAAGGCGCTGCTACTGCAGTAGTTGTAGACTATCGTGGTCTTACAGTTGAGCAGGATACACAGCTCCGTAAGAATTTAAGAGAAGCTGGTGTTGTATACAAGGTATACAAGAACACAATGGTTAACTTCGCTATCGAGGGAACAGAGTTCGAAGGCCTTAAGGGTTGTTTAGAGGGACCAACTGGTCTTGCAATCTGCAAGGATGACGCTACAGCGGCTGCAAGAGTTCTTGCAGACTTCGCAAAGAATGCCCCAGCTCTTGAGCTTAAGGGCGGCGTTGTAGAAGGTACATTCTACGATGCAGAAGGAATCCAGGTTATTGCAAAGATCCCTTCAAGAGACGCGCTTATTTCCAAGTTCCTTGGAAGTATCCAGTCACCTATCGCAAACTTCGCTCGTGTTATCAAGCAGATCGCAGAGCAGAAGGAGGCTTAATATTAAGCCTGATAGAACATCTGATGTATATATCGGCACTGCCGGGATCATATGCTGTCAGATATTCAACTGTCTATATCATGGACAAATGGTATCCGCATGATACGAGAATGATGTGTGGATACATTACAAAATAACAAATTATATTATATGGAGGAAAAACATAATGACAACTCAGGAAATTATTGAAGTAATCAAAGGTTTATCAGTATTAGAGTTAAACGACTTAGTTAAGGCTTGTGAAGAGGAGTTCGGCGTATCAGCAGCAGCAGGTGTTGTAGTTGCAGCAGCAGGTGCAGACGGTGCAGCAGCAGCCGAGGAGAAGGATTCATTCAACGTAGAGCTTACAGAGGTTGGTCCTAACAAGGTTAAGGTTATCAAGGTTGTTCGTGAGCTTACAGGCTTAGGTCTTAAGGAAGCTAAGGACGCTGTAGATGGTGCTCCAAAGGTAATCAAGGAGGACGCTACTAAGGAAGAGGCTGAGGAAGCTAAGACAAAGCTCGAGGCTGAGGGCGCTAAGGTTACATTAAAGTAATTTGATCCTTATTTTATTATCAGACTTTATTCGGCCTGGCGGAGGTGGATCTCATCCCGCCGGGCCGGTTTTTCTATACATCTTTTCTCAATTAATAAAAAAATCTAAAAAAATTCCAAAATATAGTTGACAAATATTGCATTTGCTGTTAGGATAGTAAACTGTCACTATTATGGCTTCGTGTGCATACACATCATAATAGGGTGATAAATGGCTTTAAAACACTTATTTAAACTAAGGTTTGTCTTAAAAAGCATAAAAATAAATTCCAAGGGGTGAATGTGTCGATGGAAAAGAACAGAATTAGTCCTGTCAAGTCTGGAAAAGGCTACAGAATGAGCTACGCTAAGCAGAAGGACGTCCTGGAGATGCCTAACTTCATAGAGGTTCAGAAGAATTCATACAACTGGTTCTTAACTGACGGTCTGAAGGAAGCATTCAGGGATATTTCTCCTATCACTGATTACTCTGGACAGTATAGTCTTGAGTTCGTAGATTTTCAGTTCTGTAAAGATGACTTGAAGTACAGTATCGAGGAATGCAAGGAGAGAGATGCAACATATGCGGCGCCTCTCAGAGTCAAGGTCAGACTCAGAGTCGGAGATGCTAAGGAGATGTCAGATCATGAGATATTCATGGGTGATCTTCCTCTTATGACAGAGACAGGAACATTCGTTATCAATGGTGCAGAGCGAGTTATAGTAAGCCAGTTAGTGCGTTCACCTGGTATTTACTATGATATAACACATGATAAGGTTGGTAAGAAGCTGTATGCATGTACAGTAATTCCTAACAGAGGTGCATGGCTGGAGTATGAGACAGATTCCAACGATGTATTCTATGTTCGTGTGGATAGAACCAGAAAGGTACCTGTGACTGTTCTTATCCGTGCACTTGGTCTTGGAACAGATCAGGAGATCATAGATTTATTTGGCGAGGAGCCAAAGATCATGGAGAGTCTTAACAAGGATCCTGCAAAGTCATATGCAGAGGGCGTGGTAGAGCTTTACAAGAAGATCAGACCAGACGAGCCTTCAGTAGTTGAGAATGCAGAGAGCCTTATTAATGCTATGTTCTTTGATGCGAGAAGATACGATCTTGCAAAGGTTGGACGTTACAAGTTCAACAAGAAGCTTGCTCTCAAGGCTCGTATAGCAGGACATGTCCTTGCTGAGGATGCTATCGATCCTAGCACAGGAGAGGTTATCGCTGAAGCTGGAACAACAGTATCAGAGGAGCTTGCAGACACAATTCAGGATGCAGCAGTTCCTTATGTTATGATCCAGACAGAGGAGAGAAACGTTAAGGTTCTTTCTAATATGATGGTCAACATTGCCAATTATGTGGATTTTGATCCTGCTGAGCTTGGCATTGTGGAGAGAGTATATTATCCGGTTCTCGAGGGACTCCTCGAGGAGTATGGCGATGATACAGAGAAGCTCAAGGCTGCCATAGAGAGAGACATGTCAGACCTCGTACCAAAGCATATTACAAAGGAAGACATATTTGCTTCCATAAATTACAACATTCACCTCGAGTATGGCATTGGTAATGACGATGACATCGACCATCTGGGCAACAGACGTATCAGAGCGGTTGGAGAACTTCTTCAGAACCAGTATAGAATCGGTCTTTCAAGACTTGAGAGAGTTGTAAGAGAGAGAATGACAACACAGGATGCTGAGTCTATCACACCTCAGTCCCTTATCAATATCAAGCCTGTAACGGCTGCTGTTAAGGAGTTCTTCGGAAGTTCACAGTTGTCACAGTTTATGGATCAGAATAACCCTCTGTCAGAACTGACTCATAAGAGAAGACTTTCAGCCCTTGGTCCTGGTGGACTTTCACGAGACAGAGCCGGATTCGAGGTCCGAGATGTACACTATACACACTACGGTAGAATGTGTCCTATCGAGACCCCTGAGGGTCCTAACATCGGACTTATCAACTCGCTGGCTACATATGCGCGTATCAACGAGTATGGTTTCGTTGAGGCTCCATATAGAAAGCTTGATAAGACAGATCCTTCTAACCCTGTTGTTACAGATGAGGTTGTTTACCTTACAGCAGACGAGGAGGACAGATACAGAGTAGTACAGGCTAATGAGCCTATAGATGAGAATGGACACTTTGTCAAGAACAATGTATCAGGAAGATTCAGAGCTGATACAACCGAGTTCCCTAAGTCAAAGGTTGATCTCATGGATGTATCACCTAAGATGGTATTCTCAGTTGCTACATCGATGATCCCATTCCTTCAGAACGATGATGCTAACCGTGCCCTCATGGGATCAAACATGCAGCGTCAGGCGGTTCCTCTTATGATGACAGAGTCAGCAGTGGTTGGAACAGGTATGGAGGCAAAGGCTGCTGTAGATTCAGGTGTTTGCGTCGTTGCCAAGAGAGACGGTGTTGTAGAATATTCAAACAGCACAGAGGTCTGTGTAAGAGCAGATGAGGATGGAACAAAGGATGTATATCACATCATCAAGTTTGCACGAAGCAACCAGGGTAACTGTATGAACCAGAGACCTATCGTGTTCAAGGGTGACCACGTAAAGGCTGGAGAGGTTATCGCAGATGGCCCTTCAACATCTGGCGGAGAGATCGCACTTGGTAAGAACCCACTGATCGGTTTCATGACATGGGAAGGTTACAACTACGAGGATGCGGTTCTTCTCAGCGAGAGACTTGTACAGGATGATGTATACACATCAATTCATATAGAGAAATACGAGTGTGAGGCTCGTGATACCAAGCTTGGTAAGGAGGAGATCACAAGAGATCTTGCAGGTCTGTCAAATGATGTCCTCAAGGATCTTGATGAGAATGGTATCATCAGAATCGGCGCAGAGGTTCGTGCTGGTGATATCCTCGTTGGAAAGGTTACTCCAAAGGGAGAGACTGAGCTGACAGCAGAGGAGAGACTTCTTCGTGCCATCTTCGGTGAGAAGGCAAGAGAGGTAAGAGATACATCACTGAAGGTTCCACACGGAGCATTCGGTATTGTTATAGATGCAAAGGTATTTACACGTGCTGATGGAGACGATCTTCCGGCAGGCGTAGACAAGAAGGTCAGAGTATATATAGCACAGAAGAGAAAGATCCAGGTCGGAGATAAGATGGCTGGTCGTCATGGTAACAAGGGTGTAGTTTCACGAGTGCTCCCTGTTGAGGATATGCCATTCCTTCCAAACGGACGTCCTCTTGATATCGTGCTTAACCCACTGGGCGTTCCTTCACGAATGAACATCGGACAGGTCCTCGAGATCCATCTCGGACTTGCTTCACAGGTTCTTGGATTCAAGGTATCCACTCCTGTATTCAATGGTGCTACAGAGTTTGACATCATGGATACACTGGAGATGGCCAATGACTATGCAAATGGTACATGGGAAGACTTCGAGGCTAAGTACAAGGATACAGTAAAGCCTGAGGTTATGGATTACCTCTACACGAACAGAGACCACAGAGCAGAGTGGAAGGGCGTGCCTATCAACAGAACAGGTAAGGTTCAGCTCCGTGATGGTAGAACAGGTGAGAACTTTGATGCCCCTGTAACTATCGGTTACATGCATTACCTCAAGCTGCACCATCTGGTTGATGATAAGATCCATGCTCGTTCAACCGGTCCATACTCACTGGTAACACAGCAGCCACTGGGTGGTAAAGCTCAGTTTGGTGGACAGCGTTTTGGAGAGATGGAGGTTTGGGCTCTTGAGGCTTATGGTGCTTCATACACACTGCAGGAGATTCTGACAGTTAAGTCTGATGATGTTGTAGGACGTGTTAAGACATATGAGGCTATTATCAAGGGCGACAATATACCAGCACCTGGTGTGCCTGAGTCATTCAAGGTACTTCTCAAGGAGTTCCAGGCTCTTGGACTTGATGTAAGAGTCGTAAGAGAGGAAGAGGACGAGGAAGGCAACAAGAAGATGGTTGAAGTTGATCTCAGCGAGACCATGGAAGCTTATGATTACAACACAAGTATCAAGAGACTTCTCAGCGACAGATCATCAGACAGAGACGATGATATGGATGAGAGCGATGCACCTGAGGTGTTCAGAGGCGATGACGCAGATGAGCTTCAGGCAAGCGGATTCTCAGAGGTTGATGAGAACGGCGATATAAGTGATATGGAAGACCTCGGCGATTCAGATTATATGGATAATAATGAGGAAGAATAAGAAAGGAGCTTTGTAAGATGCCAGAATACAATGTAGACAATGCAGAACAGGAAAAGTCATTGAACTTTGACGCAATAAAAATCGGACTTGCATCTCCTGAAAAGATAAGAGAATGGTCACATGGTGAGGTAAAGCGCCCTGAGACTATCAACTATAGAACACTTAAGCCTGAGAAGGACGGTCTGTTCTGTGAGAGAATATTTGGACCACAGAAGGACTGGGAGTGTAATTGTGGTAAGTACAAGAAGATCAGATTCAAGGGAATCGTGTGTGATAAGTGTGGAGTTGAGGTAACAAAGTCCAACGTTCGTAGAGAGCGTATGGGACATATTGAGCTCGCTGCTCCTGTATCACATATATGGTACTTCAAGGGAATCCCTAGCCGTATGGGACTGATCCTTGATATATCACCAAGAGTGCTTGAGAAGGTACTGTACTTCTCATCATATATAGTAACAGATCCAAAGGATACTCCGCTTGCTTACAAGCAGATCCTCAACGAGCAGGAGTTCAGAGAGGCAGAGAAGGAGTATGGTTACGGTTCATTCGTTGCAGAGATGGGCGCAGAGGCTATACAGAAGCTTCTCAAGGCAATAGACCTTGATGCCGAGAGCGCAGAGCTTAAGAAAGAGCTTGAGACATGCAGCGGCCAGAAGCGTACAAGGATCATCAAGAGACTTGAGGTAATGGAGGCATTCAGAACATCAGAGAACAGACCTGAGTGGATGATCATGAATGTAATACCTGTTATCCCACCAGATATCAGACCTATGGTACAGCTTGAAGGTGGAAGATTTGCAACATCAGACCTCAACGATCTGTACAGAAGAATTATCAACAGAAATAATCGTCTCCGCAGACTCCTTGATCTCGGTGCTCCTGAGATCATCGTGAGAAATGAGAAGAGAATGCTTCAGGAGGCAGTTGATGCACTTATAGATAACGGTAGACGTGGACGTGCGGTAACAGGCCCTGGTAACAGAGCACTGAAGTCACTTTCAGAGATGCTGAAAGGTAAGCAGGGACGTTTCCGTCAGAACCTTCTTGGTAAGCGAGTTGACTACTCAGGACGTTCAGTTATCGTAGTTGGACCAGAGCTTAAGATTTACCAGTGCGGTCTCCCTAAGGAGATGGCTATCGAGCTGTTCAAGCCATTTGTTATGAAGGAGCTTACAGCTACAGGTAAGGCAAACAATATCAAGCAGGCAAAGAAGATGGTAGAGAAGCTCGAGCCACAGGTTTGGGACATTCTTGAGGATGTCATCAAGGAGCATCCGGTTATGCTTAACCGTGCCCCTACACTTCACAGACTTGGAATCCAGGCATTTGAGCCAGTGCTTGTAGGCGGTAAGGCTATAAAGCTTCATCCACTCGTATGTACAGCCTTCAATGCCGATTTCGATGGAGACCAGATGGCTGTCCATCTTCCACTTACAGTAGAGGCACAGGCTGAGTGTAGATTCCTTCTGCTTTCGCCTAACAACCTGCTGAAGCCATCAGATGGTGCGCCTGTTGCCGTTCCTTCACAGGATATGGTACTTGGTATCTACTATCTGACAATGGAAAAGGAAGGCGAGATCGGAGAGGGAAGATATTTTAAGTCCAAGAATGAGGCAATACTTGCATATGAGAATGGTGGAATTACACTTCACACCAAGATCCATGTAAGAAGAACCGGTGAGTTCGAGGGCGAGGAAGTTACAGGTGTTATCGATACAACACTTGGAAAGCTCCTCTTCAATGAGATCATTCCACAGGATCTCGGATATGTAGACAGAACTGTTCGTGAGAACGCTCTGAAGCTTGAGATAGATTTCCATGTAGGAAAGAAGCAGCTCAAGCCAATCCTTGACAAGTGTATCAATACACACGGTGCAACAAAGACTGCAGAGGTTCTTGATGATGTCAAGGCAATAGGATATAAGTATTCAACAAGAAGTGCTATATCAGTATCTATTTCAGATATGAAGGTGCCTGATGAGAAGAAGGATATCCTTGAGGATGCACAGAAGCTCGTTGACCAGATCACCAAGAAGTTCAGACGTGGTCTTGTATCAGACGAGGAGAGATATCAGGCAGTAGTTAAGATCTGGGAGAAGGCAGATAAGCATCTGCAGGATCTCCTGTTCGCAGGTCTTGATAAATATAACAATATATTCATGATGGCTGATTCTGGAGCCCGTGGTTCTAATCAGCAGATCAAGCAGCTTGCAGGTATGCGAGGACTGATGGCAGATACAACAGGTAAGACCATTGAGCTCCCAATCAAGTCTAACTTCCGAGAGGGACTTGACGTTCTGGAGTATTTCATTTCGGCGCATGGTGCTCGTAAGGGTCTGTCAGATACAGCTCTCCGTACAGCCGATTCAGGATACCTGACAAGACGACTTGTAGATGTATCACAGGATCTTATAATCAGAGAGCCTGATTGTAGTATAGGAAGAGATTCAATTCCGGGTATGGTCATTGAGGCCTTCAGAGAGGGCAAGGAAATGATCGAGGAGTTTCAGGAGAGAATCACAGGACGTTACCTTGCAGAGTCTGTATATGATGCAGAGGGCAACATGCTTGTCAAGATAAATCATATGGTAACTCCTAAGAGAGCTGAGCTCATTGTTAAGAAGGGTGTCGATGCCAACGGCGTTCCATTCACCGTTAAGGATGACGATGGAAACGAAGTTGTAAGATCAGATGCAAAGCTTAAGATCAGAACAGTCCTCACATGTAAGTCACACCTCGGTGTGTGTGCAAAGTGCTACGGTGCGAACATGGCAACAGGAATGCCTGTACAGGTTGGTGAGTCAGTTGGAATTATCGCTGCACAGTCAATCGGTGAGCCTGGTACACAGCTTACAATGAGAACATTCCATACAGGTGGTGTTGCCGGTGGCGATATCACACAGGGTCTTCCAAGAGTTGAGGAGCTTTTCGAGGCCAGAAAGCCAAAGGGACTTGCAATCATTGCAGAGTTTGGCGGAAAGGTACAGCTCCGTGACAACAAGAAGAAGAGAGAGGTTGTCATAACAAACGATGAGACAGGTGAGTCAAAGGCATATCTTATTCCTTATGGTTCACGTATCAGAGTTCTTGATGATCAGGTACTTGAGGCTGGTGATGAGCTTACAGAGGGATCAGTTAATCCACATGATATCCTTAAGATAAAGGGTGTTCGTGCAGTTCAGGATTACATGCTCCGTGAGGTTCAGAAGGTTTACAGACTTCAGGGTGTTGATATCAATGATAAGCACATTGAGATCATCGTAAGACAGATGCTTAAGAAGATCATAATTGATGAGCCGGGAGATTCAGATTATCTTCCAGGAACACAGGCAGATCTGCTTGAGTTTGAAGATACAAATGAGAAGCTTATCGCAGAGGGCAAGGAGCCTGCAACTGGAACACAGATAATGCTTGGTATAACAAAGGCATCACTTGCAACTGATTCATTTATGTCGGCTGCATCATTCCAGGAGACAACAAAGGTTCTTACAGATGCTGCGATCAAGAGTAAGGTTGATCCACTTATCGGACTTAAGGAAAACGTTATCATCGGAAAGCTTATACCTGCTGGTACAGGAATGAAGAGATATCGTTCAGTAAAGCTTGACACTGATATGGAAGAGCTTAACTTCTTTGATGAAGATGAGGATACAGATGATTACGAAGAGTTAGAGAATGTAAATTCAGAGGAGATCGTATTTGAGACCCTCGATACAGCCGGAGATGCTGACGAAGAGTAATCACTCATTTGCTTGGATGTATATAAAAAAGTAGTGGCTGCGTAGCTGCTCGACATGAAGGATATAAGGGGAATCCGGGATATGTCAATTTCTCATAAAGGTATTCAGATATACCTGTGAGAAATAGAATATGCCGGATTTCTTTTTGGAAATATTTAGTAAGAAAGAAATGGAATAATATGGCTGCTGTAAAGAAAATCAATAAAGAAGGTATATTAGAAGCGGCGTATAACCTTGCCAGAAGAGAAGGAATTGCCGCAATAACAGCAAGAAAACTGGCAAAAGAGATTTCCTGTTCGACACAACCAATATATGAGAATTTTGTTGATATGGGAGCTGTTATAGAGATTACAACAGAGCGTATAAATGAGGTTTACGGTTCCCTGAAGACAAGTCTGTGTAAGAAAGAGAATGCGGATTATGTCAGCCAGACCACTATTGTCTGTGAGTTTGCAGACAGTGAGAGGGTATTGTTCAGACAGCTCGTTGCAGACAATGACTCGGGACATGGACTGTTTAAGGATACCAGGACAGAGAAGATGTTAGTTGAGACACTTCACTGTGATGAGATTGTTGCAGATCAGATAAATGAGGAAATGCACAAATATATAATGGGACAGGCGTTTCTTGTAAATGAAGGTTATACAGAATTTGATCAAGCCAGACTGGCAATGGAAACAGAGAGAGTCTTTGAGTTCGTTAAGAAAATATTTGTCAAATAAATGCTTGACAGAGAAAATACTCGACTATATAATGATAAAGCATGCGTAAAAACATGCTTTATCATTTTTAATTTATATACAGGAGGTGAAAACATGCCAACATTTAACCAGTTAGTTAGAAAAGGAAGACAGACAGTAGAGAAGAAGTCAACTGCACCAGCTCTTCAGAGAAGTTTCAACTCACTCAAGAAGAAGCCAGTAGAGACAAGCTCACCACAGAAGAGAGGAGTTTGTACAGCAGTTAAGACAGCTACTCCTAAGAAGCCTAACTCAGCTCTTAGAAAGATCGCCAGAGTACGTCTTTCAAACGGAATCGAAGTAACAAGTTATATCCCAGGTGAGGGTCATAACCTTCAGGAGCATAGCGTTGTACTTATCCGTGGTGGAAGAGTAAAGGACTTACCTGGTACAAGATACCATATCATCAGAGGTACTCTTGATACAGCAGGTGTAGCAAAGAGACGTCAGGCTCGTTCAAAGTATGGTGCAAAGCGTCCTAAGGATGCAAAATAAAACATGCTAGAACACAATTCTAATTTGTGCTGGTAAGGTCATGTTTTTATATAGATAATAATTCAGATAGAAACAATTAAGACAGATAACAGCACGAACACATTCCATAATTATAGAGAGAATGTGAGTACCGAAGATTTAATAAATAATTAAGGAGGGAAGAACCGTGCCACGTAAAGGACATATCGCAAAGAGAGACGTATTAGCGGATCCAATTTACAACAATAAGGTCGTTACAAAGCTTATCAACAACATTATGTTAGATGGTAAGAAGGGTGTAGCACAGAAGATCGTCTACGGTGCATTTGATCGTATCGCAGAAGAGACTGGTAAGCCTGCATTAGAGGTATTCGAAGAGGCTATGAACAACATCATGCCACTCCTCGAGGTTAAGGCTAGACGTATCGGTGGTGCAACATATCAGGTACCTATCGATGTAAGACCTGACAGAAGACAGGCTCTCGGACTTCGTTGGTTAACAGCTTTCTCACGTGCAAGAAGTGAGAAGACTATGGAAGAGAGACTTGCGAAGGAGATCATGGATGCAGCTAACAACACAGGTGCATCTGTAAAGAGAAAAGAAGACATGCACAAGATGGCAGAGGCAAACAAGGCATTCGCTCACTACAGATTCTAATTATCTGTGTGAGAATGCATTTGCATGCATGCTTATGTGTATATGGGACACAATAGATGTGTTACGAAAATTAGCAAAAGGAGGACAATCCGTTGGCTGGAAGAGAATATCCATTGGACAGAACAAGAAACATTGGTATTATGGCTCATATCGATGCAGGTAAGACAACTCTTACAGAGCGTATCTTATACTATACTGGTGTTAACTATAAGATTGGTGATACTCATGACGGTACAGCTACCATGGACTGGATGGAGCAGGAGCAGGAGAGAGGTATAACAATTACTTCAGCTGCTACAACATGTCACTGGACACTTGAGGATCATCACAAACCAAAGGCTGGCGCGTTAGAGCACAGAATCAACATCATCGATACTCCGGGACACGTTGACTTCACTGTTGAGGTTGAGCGTTCACTTCGTGTACTTGACGGAGCTGTAGGTGTATTTGATGCTAAGGCTGGTGTAGAGCCTCAGTCAGAGAACGTATGGCGTCAGGCTGACACATACAATGTACCTCGTATGGCATTCATCAACAAGATGGATAAAATGGGTGCAGACTTTTTCTACTCAGTTCAGACAATCATTGATCGTCTGGGCAAGAATGCAATTCCAGTACAGATCCCTATCGGAAAAGAGTCAGACTTCATCGGTCTGATCGATCTGTTCGAGATGGAAGCATACTACTACAAAGATGATAAGGGCGAGGACATCGAGATCACAACTATCCCTGATGACCTTAAGGAGCTTGCAGACAAGTGGCATGAGAACCTTGTCGAGAAGATCTGCGAGTTAGATGACGACTTAATGATGATGTACCTTGAGGGCGAGGAGCCATCAATCGATGAGATGAAGAAGGTTCTTCGTAGAGCAACTATCGCATGTGAGGCAGTTCCTGTATTCCTTGGTTCAGCTTACAAGAACAAGGGTGTTCAGAAGATGCTTGACGGTGTTATCGAGTACATGCCGGCACCAACAGATATCCCTGATATCACAGGTGTTGATCCAGACGGTAACGAGGTTGTTCGTCATTCATCAGATGATGAGCCATTCTCAGCTCTTGCATTCAAGATCATGACAGATCCATTCGTTGGAAAGCTTGCATTCTTCAGAGTTTACTCAGGTACACTGAACTCAGGTTCATATGTACTGAATGCAACAAAGGATAAGAAGGAGCGTGTAGGACGTATCGTACAGATGCATGCCAACGCTCGTAAAGAGATTGATAAGGTTTACTCAGGAGATATCGCAGCTGCTGTAGGTTTCAAGCTTACAACTACAGGTGACACAATCTGTGATGAGCAGCATCCAGTTATCCTTGAGTCAATGGAATTCCCAGAGCCAGTTATCGAGCTTGCTATCGAGCCTAAGACCAAGAATGATCAGGGTAAGATGGGTGAGGCGCTCGCAAAGCTTGCTGAGGAGGATCCTACATTCAAGGCTCATACAGACAAAGAGACAGGACAGACAATCATTGCCGGAATGGGTGAGCTTCACCTTGAGGTTATCGTTGATCGTCTTCTCCGTGAGTTCAAGGTTGAGGCAAACGTTGGTGCACCTCAGGTTGCTTACAAGGAGACATTCACAAAGCCAGTTGATATCGACAGCAAGTATGCTAAGCAGTCAGGTGGTCGTGGACAGTACGGTCATTGTAAGGTTAAGTTCGAGCCTATGGATCCTAACGGTGAGGAGACATTCAAGTTCGAGTCAACAGTTGTCGGTGGTGCTATTCCTAAGGAGTACATCCCAGCAGTTGGAGAGGGTATCGAAGAGGCAGCTAAGGCTGGTATCCTTGGCGGCTACCCAGTACTTGGTGTTTATGCTAACGTATACGATGGATCATACCATGAGGTCGATTCATCAGAGATGGCATTCCACATCGCTGGTTCTATGGCATTCAAGGAGGCTATGGCTAAGGCTGACCCAGTTCTTCTTGAGCCTATCATGAAGGTTGAGGTTACAATGCCTGAGGAGTACCTCGGTGATGTAATCGGAAGCTTAAATGCTAAGAGAGGCCAGATCGAGGGTATGGATGATATCGGCGGTGGTAAGATCGTCAGAGCATTCGTTCCACTTGCAGAGATGTTCGGATACTCAACAGAGCTTCGTTCATCAACACAGGGTCGTGGTAACTACTCAATGTTCTTTGAGAAGTACGCTCAGTGTCCAAAGAGCATTCAGGAGAAGGTTATCGCAGAGCATTCTAAGTAAGATATTTGACGAAAGACATTTTCCTGGTCTTTCAGGTCATATAAATAAAAAATTATATATGCTGGCAGGTTAAAGATTACATATCGTTAGCCTGCTGGTATAAAGAGATAAAAAATGGTTGAAAATCTCTAGTATTTTCTATATAATGATTTTTAGCCGAGTAACCCGCGTGGGGTATAATTTTTAAGGAGGATTTTATATCATGGCAAAGGAAAAGTTTAATAGAAGTAAGCCACATTGTAACATCGGTACAATCGGACACGTAGATCACGGTAAGACTACTCTTACAGCTGCTATCACAAAGGTTCTTTCAGAGAGAGTTGCTGGTAACACAGCTACAGATTTCGAGAACATTGATAAGGCTCCAGAGGAGAGAGAAAGAGGTATCACTATCTCTACAGCTCACGTTGAGTACGAGACAGAGAAGAGACATTACGCACACGTTGACTGTCCAGGACATGCTGATTACGTTAAGAACATGATCACTGGTGCAGCTCAGATGGATGGTGCTATCCTTGTTGTTGCTGCTACTGATGGTGTTATGGCTCAGACAAAGGAGCATATCCTTCTTTCACGTCAGGTTGGTGTTCCTTACATCGTTGTATTCCTTAACAAGTGTGATATGGTAGACGATGAGGAGCTTATCGAGCTCGTTGAGATGGAAGTTACAGAGCAGCTTGAGGAGTACGGATTCAATGATTGTCCTATCGTTAAGGGTTCAGCTCTTAAGGCTCTTGAGGATCCAATGGGACCTTGGGGAGACAAGATCATGGAGCTTATGGATACAATTGATTCATATATTCCAGATCCACAGAGAGATACAGATAAGCCATTCATCATGCCTGTAGAGGACGTATTCACAATCACAGGTCGTGGTACAGTTGCTACTGGTAGAGTAGAGGCTGGTGTAATTCACCTCAATGATGAAGTTGAGATCGTTGGTATCAAGCCAGAGATCCAGAAGACAACAGTAACAGGTATCGAGATGTTCAGAAAGCTCCTTGACGAAGGTCAGGCTGGTGATAACATCGGTGCCCTTCTTCGTGGTATCAAGAGAGAGGATATCGTAAGAGGACAGGTTCTTTGTAAGCCAGGTTCAATTACATGTCATACAAAGTTCACAGCACAGGTTTACGTTCTGACAAAGGACGAGGGTGGTCGTCATACACCATTCTTCAACAACTATCGTCCACAGTTCTACTTCAGAACAACAGACGTTACAGGTGTATGTAACCTTCCAGCTGGTACAGAGATGTGCATGCCTGGTGATAACGTAGAGATGACAATCGAGCTCATCCACCCAATCGCTATGAGCCAGGGTCTTACATTCGCTATCCGTGAGGGTGGTAGAACTGTAGGTTCAGGAAGAGTTGCTTCTATCATCGAGTAATCGCTGATAAACCGCATAAATAAAGGATTTTCAGACCTTCGAGGGTTCGCCCTCGGAGGTCTTTTTTTCTGACAAAAAATGGGATTTAATCTTTCTTGAAATAATAACCATGGAGGAAGATTAAATGGATCAAGTAAAATGCCATATTTGTGGAACGAAATGTGTAAAATCAGTAAAGACAAAAACTGGATCACAGCGTTGTTTTTGTAGAGAATGCAAATCATCGTTAACACACAAGATAGGATAACAATTCAAAGGAATTACAAATATTCCTGGGTTGGTTGTTTGGTAAAGAGTCACAATCGGGGATGCCTGGTGAGGCGAGAACATTCAGAAGAAAGATATCAAAAATTTGCCCTATACCCCAAGATATACAAGTGATGGAAGAACGGTTGGGAGCGATAAATAAATTGAAGATGTAGGGGCGGGTGGAACAGGTGGGAACGATGAATAATATTAAGGAAAATACTTGTAATAAATATGAAATCCCTGCCAAAATGTTTACTGTTATTTAATATTTGAGTGAAGATTTTTAATAGACAAATAAACACCATAGAAGTATAATGAACAGAAAAAGAAGGGGGAAGTTTTTATAATAGAAGCACCTGAAAGATTCAAATTAGAAGATACGACAATATGGTCTTTTCCTGAAAGAGGAAATTGGGCTACACATTCAGGAAAATACAGAGGAAACTGGTCTCCGTATATTCCTAGAAATATCATCTTACGATATTCTAAGAAAAAAGATTGGATACTAGATCAATTCTTAGGCAGTGGCACAACGTTGATTGAAGCAAAGTTATTGGGAAGAAATGCAATCGGCGTTGATATAAATTCTGAAGCTGTCAAATTATCTAACACAAATCTAAATTTTACTTGTCAAGAAAAATCAAAAATATTCACCAAACAAGGAAATGCAAACAATTTATCATTTATAAAAGACGAAAGTATAGATCTTATTTGTACACATCCACCATATGCAGATATTATACAGTATAGTAAAGAAACCCCTGGAGATATTTCGCATCTAAAATATGAGGTTTTTTTGAAGGAACTGGAACAGGTTGCAAAAGAATCATATAGAGTATTAAAAAAGCAAGGAATATGTACATTTATGATTGGGGATATACGTAAGAAAGGCTATGTGCTACCACTGGGAATGAACTCTATGCAAAAATTTGTTGATACAGGATTTAGACTTAAAGAAATTATTATAAAAGAGCAACATAATTGTCGTTCTAGTGATTATTGGGAGGGAAGAGAAAGAAAATTCTTAATGTTGGCACATGAATATATTTTTATATTGGAGAAAGCAAACGATCATAATTCCATTTGAAATGAAAGAAATAGTCTTTGTTGAATAAAAACACATGTTTGCAAAGAAGTCTGCGATCGCTGAAATTAATGTTGATATGACTGAAATCACATGATAGAATAACGACATAGCAATATTTTAGAAAAAATGGTTTAGAGGTTAAAATATGGCGGTCAGTTATAAAAAATTATGGAAATTACTTATCGATAGAGATATGAAAAAGAAAGATTTATGTGAGGCTGCAGGTATTAGTCATGCTTCGGTGGCTAAACTTGGAAAAAATGAAAATGTTACAACGGATGTGCTGGTGAAAATTTGCACTGCCTTAAAATGTGATATCAGTGATATCATGGAAATAAAAGAGGTTGAAAGGGAAAAGGCGTGATGGAACAAGTTTTAAAGAAAGAAAAACAGATACAGGCAAAGCCTATTATGAAATGGGCCGGCGGGAAAACCCAGATGTTAGGGGATATCATGCCTAAAATTCCTCAGAAATATGGAAAATATATAGAGCCATTTATTGGCGGTGGCGCATTGTTTTTTGCATTAAGTCCAGATAAAGCAATAATCGCAGATAGCAATCCAGAATTGATTAACATGTATCGACAAGTTGCTGATAACGTAGAGACTGTTATTTCATATCTGAAAAAATATAAAAATACTAAAGAGGATTTTTATGAAGTACGTTCGTTAGATTGGCTTAAATTAAAAAAAGAAGAAGCAGCAGCGAGAACGATTTATTTGAATAAAACATGTTTTAATGGTTTATATCGTGTCAATAAGAAAGGACAGTTTAATGTTCCGTTTGGTAAATATAAAGCTCCAAACTTTTGTGATGAAGAAAATTTATATGCTGCATCAGATGTGTTGAAAAAAGCAACTATAACATGTGGAGATTATTTGTCAGTATTGAAAGAATATGCAGAACAGGGGGACTTTATCTTTTTAGATCCCCCGTATTTACCAATTTCAGAATATTCGGATTTTAAGAGATATACAAAAGAACAATTTTATGAAGAAGATCATGTAGAATTAGCGAAAGAGGTTAAAAGATTACAGGAATTAGGTTGTCATGTAATATTGACCAATTCTAATCATCCATTGGTACATGAGCTATATGCGGATTATAAGATTGAGGTTATCCAAACCAAAAGGTATATTTCTTGCAACGGAAGTAAAAGAAAAGGCGAGGATATTATAGTAGATATTTTGCCAAAACAAAAAACTATGTTAAAAATAGTTCCGAAACCTTTACCTGAACAGGTAATGAAATATCCAGCAACTAGATATATGGGTTCTAAAAGTAAATTATTGCCTCAAATTTGGGCTGTTGCTTCACAATTCAATTTTGACTCAGTAGTGGATCTGTTTTCTGGCTCTGGCATTGTAGGTTACATGTTTAAAGTTCAGGGAAAAACTGTAATTAGCAATGATTATATGGCTATGTCAGCAACCTTTACCAAGGCAATGGTAGAAAACAATAATGTTGTATTGCCATTGGACGAGGCGAAAAAATTATTGATTGAAAAAAGAGAGTCTGATCATTTTGTAGAAGAGACATTTCGAGGCTTATATTATAAAGATGAGGAAAATAGGCTAATAGATGTTTTGCGGACTAATATTGCTGCTATTAGAGATCAATATAAGAAAGCAATTGCAATGACAGCATTGATTAGAGCTTGTACAAAGAAAAGACCAAGAGGAATTTTCACATATACTGGAGATCGGTATAATGACGGAAGAAAAGATTTGCAGAAATCTTTAGAACAGCAATTTTTGGAAGCAGTGGAAAGTATTAATAATGCAATTTTTGATAATGGTTGTGAAAATAAATCTAAACATGGCGATGCAATGGAAGTAAAAATTAAGCATCCTGATTTAGTATATATTGATCCACCGTATTATTCTCCATTGTCAGATAATGAATATGTACGTAGATATCATTTTGTCGAAGGTCTGGCACGAGATTGGAAAGGTGTCGAAATACAGGAAAATACAGTAACAAAGAAATTTAAGTCATATCCGACACCGTTTTCAACTAGAAAAGGTGCTGCGGATGCATTCGATAAGTTGTTTAAAAAGTTTTCCGACAGTATTTTGATTGTATCTTATTCTTCTAATAGTCAACCAACACAAGATGAAATGGTTGCACTTATGTCTAAATACAAAGAACATGTAGAGGTAGTTCCAATAGATTATACATATTCTTTTGGAAATCAGAAACGTGCTAAGACAAATCGAAATAAGGTACAGGAATATTTATTTGTTGGATTTAACGGAGAAGATGTATGGAAGAAAAAATAGATATCTGGTTAGTAGGAAATACTGGATTACGAAATCCAAATAGAATACAGGAAGGCTTTGAAGCATTTGCAAATTCACCGTATGTGGGAAAACTTCGTGGGAAAGAAAATGAAATTGGCTTTATGAATTTCCTTAATGACCAAGGAATTATCCAAAATGAAGCAGGTAAGGATACATCTGGTAGTCATGCTCGGAAATGGCGTTTGATGTTTTCAAAAAATGGTTTTATCTATCCACAAGTAAAGAAAAAAGATGGAGATCAAGATGAACTGGGTCAGTTAGATGATATACCACCATTTGGACGAGCTTTTTTAAAGGCAGATACATATCCAGCAGTGCAAGAATGTTATTTAAGGGCACTAAGTGTTGAACAGTTTGCTATGCCAGATGGGAATTCTTATTTTTCGCCATTGAGATGGATACTGGCGATTATGTTGGAATTAGAAAGAAGAACGGGAAGTTCCGAGATCGCCAGAATAGAATTTGCATTATGGGGTCATACGACAAATCCAAGTTATTCAATCGAAAAAGTCGTGGATAATATTTTGGATCTGCGTATTCGTAGAAAACAAGCACCGTCAAAACGTAATTTTGACAAGAAAGAAGTTGCAGAACGTGGAAAACACTATGATAAGAAATCAGATAATTTTCTTGATTACAGTGACATGAACATGCGATACTTACGTATTTCTGGAGTGCTACAGCGAAAAGGTAGGGGAATGATTATCGTCCCAGCTAAGCATATTTTGGCTGAAAAACTGGCAAAATCAACATCCAATGAAGAATCAATAATGATTCAATATAAAAGATTGTGTGAAGGTGCAGAATTACCGACGGATAATTTGGATACTGCTAAAGCTTTATTGAATGATTTAATGAAGCAGATGAAGGAAAGACATATTCTGTTTGATATTAGTGATCTACCGTTAAATACTGCAACAGAAATTAATATTGCTAGAAAAAGTTTAGAAAATCTTTTATCTCAGACAGATGAAATCCAGTATGCGAAAGAACAATGTAATCAATGGCAGGAAATAGCAGATTATATGGAGTTATTGATTAAAGGTGGAGGAAAGCGTACATACGATGATGATAATGTTATTGAAGTACCAAAAGATGAGACTCCGGCATATTTGGAGTGGATTTTATGGAGAGCTTCTTTAGCTATTGATCACATGGTCAATAAACCTTATGAAGTAAGAGGATTTAAATTAGATTCTGATTTTCTTCCAGTATCTGCCGCTGGTGGAGGAAAAGGTGATCTATATTGTGAATTTAATGATTTTACAATCCTAACGGAAGTTACGATGTCTACGTCATCACGCCAAGAAGCAATGGAGGGCGAGCCTGTAAGAAGGCATGTGTCAGATGCTGTCTTAAAATATGATAAGCCAGTATATGGAATGTTTATTGCTGTGAAAATAGATACAAATACGGCGGAAACATTTAGACATGGAATTTGGTACGCACGAGGAGATTTAAAGCAGAGATTGGACATTGTGCCACTAACATTAGCTCAGTACAGGGAATATTTTATGGCAATGTTTAGAACCGGTCATGCTAATCCAGAAAAACTACGAGAATTGATTTTGCTATGCGAAACTAGAAGAGATATTCTGAATGCACCGGGATGGAAGGCGTATATAGGAAATGCAGTTGATGAAAAAATAAAAAGAATGGAAAAAGGACCATTAGTAAGTAAAAGTAAAGAATTACCGATAGTGCCACCAGGAGCAAACATATGTCATCTGATATATGGCGAAGGACGAGTGGTTGCAATGGATGTGTATTTTCCCGAAGCAAAGGTGAAAGATAAAAAAATTCCATATTTAGTGGGGATTCCAGATGAAATTAGTTTGTATGCAGATGGAAAAACTATATTGCATGAAAGATATGGCGAAGGTATAATACGTGCATATGTGGTTGCTTTTCAAAATGAAATAATACCATTATGTTTTCCTAAAGTGTTTAGTGAGGGATGTGTAAAGATATTGTAAATGAAGGATAAAAAGTATAATTTTGCATAAGATAAGGAGTAGATAATGTATAATTATATAAGTAATTATAAAGGACGAACTGATTTGGTCGATTTATATGGAGATAATTCATTGCTATTGTATGCGTTACAATTGAGATATGACATTGAAGATATAATATCAGTTGCTTCGGAAGCGTTGACAGATGGAAGTGATGATAAAAAGTGTGATTTGATTTATATAGATAGAGATTCGGGATTTGCAGTTGTGGCGCAAGCTTATATGAAGAAAAATCCGACGGAAACAGACTTGGCGAAGGTAAATAAAGCAAGTGATTTAAATACGGCAGCATCATGGATTTTTACGAGAGATATAAATGATATACCAGATAGAATAAAAGATTCAGTTAGTGAGTTACAAGAAGCTATTAAAGATGGCGATATTAACACAGTTTATTTTTGGTATGTTCATAATATGAATGAAAAAAATAATCCAGAAGTTCAGGAGGAATTGAATACTGTTCAGATTGCAGCACAAAAATTGGTAAATAATTTGGCTGGAGATAATTCTGTTAAAATAGTTTCATTAGAAGTTGGAAATGATACGATTGAACGTTGGTATAATAGCTCTAGTAAACGAATTACAATTGAAGAAGAGATTGATGTAGAAGGAAATGGAAAAGCCTTTGAAATCAAGGGAGGAAAGTGGAAATCTTGTGTAACAGCTGTAAAAGGTAGCTGGATACGAAAACTTTACTTAATGTATAAAGATGATCTTTTTTCTGGAAATCCAAGAAACTATTTAGGGGCGGGAAAAAGAAAAAATAAAATTAATTTAGGCATTATGGACACAGTGCAAGAGCAACCAGAAAATTTTTGGGCATATAACAATGGATTAACAGCATTAGTGAATGATTATGAAATAGATGATGACAATATAACAAAGGTACATGGAATAACTATTATTAATGGAGCACAATCAACGGGAGCTATTGGAGCTGTTGAAAGCTTAAAAGAAGATTTTCTTGTGCCGATACGTTTTATTGTATGTAGTGATCCTAAGATCATAGAAGAAATTATTAATAATAACAATAAACAAAATGAAATTTTGCCATCTGATTTAAGAAGTAATGATAAACAACAAGTAAGACTTAGAAAAGAGTTTGAAAAATATCCACAACTGTATTATAGCGGTGGTAGAAGAGATAGTACAAGGGTTAGAAACAAAGAAGTCTTTGATCCATATTTGGTTGCACAAACTTTATTGGCTTTTCATGGAGATTGTGTAACTGCTTATAACTCAAAGAAATTGATATGGGACGAGGATAAAGAATACACAAATATTTTTTCGGATCAATTAACTGCAGAACATATTATTTTCGTATATTCATTGGGGAGAGCTATTGATGAATTTAAAATTAACTTAAAAAATAAGAAAGAACAAAGAACGGATATAGAAGATGATGAACTTAATTTTTTGAGTAAGCGTGGCTCTAAAATGTTATTGATATCAGCAGTAAGCACTTGTATGGAAAGCTTACTTGGAAAAAAGATTTTAGATTCTTGGAGGTTAGTGTTTAAAGATAATAAAAATTTTGATAAGTTAGTTGAAGAATGGAAAGCAATATTAGATGTTTTGATGCCATGGCATTCTACGCTTGAATCGGCAATTGTAAGTGGTTTAAAAAGTAAGGAAGCCACACAAAATGCAGCTAAACAATTGAGAGCAACGTTGACATCGTTTAGTTCAATGTATGCTCAACAATTGAAACCATTTTCAGATAGTATAAATACAGATATGTAGATAAATACAGAGATATTGTGATAACACCATGATAACAAAATCTCCAAAAACTACACGGACACAGTGGAAAATCACACGAAAAATCGCCATTTGCACACTGCAATACACCGGTCTGATATCGTGAAGGTGGTAGAACTGTAGGTTCAGGAAGAGTTGCAACTATCATCGAGTAATCGTTGATAAACCGCATAAATAAAGGATTTTCAGACCTTCGAGGGTTCGCCCTCGGGGGTCTTTTTTTCTGCTCGAAAATGGGTTTTGACCATATTTTGACCCTAATTTAGAGCAAAAAATGAGCTCTGACCCTACAAATGACATAAAAATCTCAGAGGGAAGATCTAAGGATAGGATATTAAGGGTACAGGGGATAAAATACTTTGACATACACGTAGATGCGTGTTAATGTGAATACAGAAAAAGGTGCTACCGATAGACGGTCAGCCCATATACTAATTGATTACAAAGGTAACCGTTAGGTTTGTGAGTCTGGGGCGGTTACTTTTGTGGTTTATTACTATCTTTACCGAATGTGTATCCGGCACAAAAGCAGGTGATGCCGAAGCCAACTACTGCAATGAAATCCATGATACTCATTGGCTTAGCCCTCCTTTCCAATTCTCCCTGTAAAAGGTTTCTATGTAATCAGAGGGGTGCTGTGTGCCGGTGGCACTCGTTTAGCACCGACCGTAATGGAGTGTAGACCACAGTCCCTCTGGTGAAGGACTAACCGCCTAACGTTATGGTAGCACACATGTCCAGATTGTAGCATCCTGTAATTATGAGGGCAACACGGAAAAAGTTGAAAAACGTCGAAAAATAAAAAAAAAACGTTATAGAAACTTTAAATAATGTTCAAACACAATTAGATACTTTAGTTAAAGAAACTCATAAAGCAATTATAGATACTCGAGTAGCATTTGAAAAAACAGATAAGGATAATATTAAGTTTTGGAAAGGATAGCGACATGCGAAAAAAAAGTGCATTATTTTTGATTTGTTGTTTTATTATATGTTTAGTAGGGTGTGGTGTAAAAATAAAAACAGAACATTCACAGAAGAATTCTCAAGTAGAATTAACAAGTAGACAGAAGAAAATATTAAAGGAAGCGGGATTATCCACCAATTATGATGATTTGTTATCTTCACAGAGGATTGCAATCAAAAGAATTGAGGAATTATATAAGTATTTAGATAGTGAATATGATGAAGAATTTATTTATGAAGGTTATATTGCTCCAAACTCGCTACAAGATGAACAATTAATAGTTTATCCCCAAGGACTAACAGAAAGTGATATTGTAACAGTAACGGTTTCTAAGATAGATGATAAAGAGATTATAACTGATGATTATTTGAATCTATTATTAAGAGATGATTATGAATCATATATAAAAAATATTATAGTAAAAATAGTTAATTCAGAAAATGTAAAAGTATATTCAGAGATAACTGAAGTTAAAGATAAGAATAATTCGAAATATGATAACAATGTTTCTGCAATGAATAAAATCTTTATTCTCAACACAGATGATAATAAAGAAATGCTTGACAAGCTTAATAAGAAATACAAAGAAAGTTTAGAATCTCATAAACTGTATAGCGTTAATAAGTTTTATATAATGGAAGAAAATGCATTTGAAAAAATAACCAAGTATAATTATGATGAGTACTTGAATGATGATAATATAGTAGCAAAATTCAGATGTAGTTTATCTGAATAAAAAAATTGGATCGTTAAATAATAAATGTAAAGCAAATTGAAACAAAAATAAAAAGTGTGTCTAATAGAATGTGATATATAGTAGCTGAAAATAATTACAATAATTGGAGATTATATATTGTAATAGCTAGATTTATAAGAATTGTAATATAGAACATTGTTAAATATTATTTTGGGGAGTAAATGAAAAATTTCTACTCACCGGTTATGGCAATTTCCAGTACATTGGTCCGGCGAATGGCAATGCCAATTACAATCCGTATGGCAATGCTCAGTATGGTGCCGGATATGGTGGTAATTATAAAAATAGCTAATTATTATTTATATAGAAGAGACGCAATATAGAAGAAAAACAATAATATAATACGTATAGATCTATAATATGGCCGGGGTATTTATCGGCTGCTGATAATAGTTGACTACGACAATAAAAATGTCGTGGTCAACTATATTTTTATGTATGGGACTTAAAATGATAAAAAAGACTAAACCTGATTTAGTGATCTGGTGTATTTACATATTTGCTGAAAACAGCCAATTCCCGCAGTGTGTCCTGTAAAAAACACCCGAAAAACACTATTCTGTCAATGAATGGGTCAAGTTTTTAGCAAAAGCTTGACATGTAGCATCAGCCCTTGCTGAAGGCAACTTAAAATGGGCTGATGTTCAATAGAAAGGAGGCAACAGATATGGATCAGAAAAAGGCCGGTTCATTCCTAAGAGAACTGAGAAAGGAAAAACAGTTTACCCAGGAACAACTTGCAGAGTGGTTTGGAGTAACAAGCCGCAGTGTGTCAAGGTGGGAGACAGGCAGCAATATGCCGGATCTCAGTATTTTGGTGGAGCTGGCAGATTTCTATGATGTTGATATCAGGGATATCATTGATGGAGAAAGAAAGGGTGAGGACGTGAATAAGGAAGAGAAAGAGCGATTGCAGCTTGTAGCGGATTATGCAGAAAATGAGAAGAATACATTGCTGATGAGATTGCGTATAATCAGCATAGTGGGATTGGTTTCGCTCATTGCAGGACTGACGATGATGGTGATCAGCAGAGATAACAATCTTCCAGTCTATGATTATTTGATGGGGACGCTTATGGGAGTTGCTATAGGTGCGTTGCTGGTTGCGGTGTTCTATTCAACCGGAGTTTTAGAAAACATGAGGAAGCGGAAAAGAACGCTTATGAAAGTGCTTTTGGTAATAAGCATATTATTCCTGCTTGGAACATTCATCGCGGCAATCATAGCATCGTTATGATATAATGAGCATTGCGACGGTTGAGCTTGCGCAAACTAAATGTAATATGCTATAATTTTTAAGGATGCAATGTGGACGATCAGTTTGTGGCATCCACATGAGCACAGATATTTTACGTGAGATATAGTAAATATGAATAGTGCAATCATTTTTTATGACGAAAGAATTACAATTATATATGTATAAGCCCATAATATGGTTGGGCGTATCTACCAGCTACCGATAATAGTTGACTACGACATGGATTGCCGTGGTCAACTATATTTTTGTGTAAAAATATGTGTGTGGATACAGAGTATGGATAGGGTTTTACAAAAAATATAAAATGATTTTGGAGGGTGCGCGTATGAGGTATGACGTGATAATTATTGGAGCAGGACCAGGAGGAATATTTTCTGCATATGAGCTGACAAAGCAGGCTCCGGATCTCAAGGTTGCAGTGTTTGAGGCTGGACATGAGCTTAAGAGAAGAAAATGTCCGATAGACGGCACAAAGATCAAGAGCTGCGTGGGATGTGATAGCTGTTCGATCATGAGTGGATTTGGCGGTGCAGGTGCATTTTCCGATGGAAAGTACAATATTACAAATGACTTTGGCGGAAGTCTGTATGAGTACATCGGCAAGAACGAGGCCATAGACCTCATGAAGTATGTGGATGATATCAATATGGAGTACGGCGGAGAGGGTACGAAGCTTTATTCCACTGCCGGCACAAGATTCAAGACAGTGTGTCTGCAGAACAGGCTTCATCTGCTTGATGCTTCGGTCAGACATCTTGGCACGGACATCAACTATATAGTTCTAGAGAATCTGTATGCATATCTTCAGGACAAGGTGGATTTCTATTTTGACACTCCTATACAAACGGTGGAAAAGATGGACGATGGAACATATAGTGTATGCTGCAAGAAGGGTACATTTGCTTGTGACAAATGTATCATATCCGTTGGAAGAAGCGGAAGTAAATGGATGGAGACAGTGTGCAAGGATCTTAATGTGCCCACAAAATCTAACAGAGTAGATATAGGAGTCAGAGTAGAGCTCCCTGCAGCTATATTTGCACATTTGACGGATGAGCTCTATGAGAGCAAGATAGTATACAGAACGGAGAAGTATGGAGACAAGGTGCGAACTTTCTGCATGAACCCAAGGGGTGCCGTGGTTACTGAGAATACTAATGGAATCATAACGGTAAATGGCCACAGTTATGAGGATCCTGCAAAACAGACGGATAATACAAACTTTGCGCTCCTTGTGGCAAAGCATTTCTCAGAGCCGTTCAAGGACTCCAACGGATACGGCGAGAGCATAGCGAGACTCAGCAACATGCTGGGCGGCGGAGTAATAGTGCAGAGATTTGGCGACCTCATAAGGGGACAGCGCTCCACCCAGAGCAGGATAGAGGAAGCGTTCATCACACCTACGCTCAATGCCACACCGGGAGATCTGAGCCTTGTCCTTCCAAAGAGAATTCTGGATGGAATAATCGAGATGATCTACGCTCTTGATAAGATAGCCCCAGGAACGGCAAATGAAGATACACTGTTGTATGGAGTTGAGGTCAAATTCTACAACATGGAGGTTGAAGTAGATGATAAGCTTGAGACAAGATACAAGGGGCTGTATATCATAGGAGATGGCAGCGGAATAACACACTCCCTTTCACACGCATCTGCAAGCGGTGTATACGTAGCAAGAAATATTGCACATGGCGAATAAAACGAATAGATATTTATATAGAAGAAAGTCATTCAAAACAGAGTATCGTGATAGGGGTTCCAGATACTCTGTTTTTATTTGATAAATGAGTTTCAAGTGAAAATACATTTGTTTGACTGGATGGGAGAAGAATGGTAGAGTTGTAAATGGCATGAAAATAGATTTAAAGTCTGCAACAAATATGAAAACAAATTTAACTAAGAAAACTATTAGTGGCATTGTATAGAAGACACTATATGATGGATTATTTTCGAAAGAAGAAAGAAAATAGGAAAATATAGAGGGATCAGTTATAAATCAGATATGCGCATCTATGGATTCATTCTTTGATACAGAAAAGAAAATAGGCGATTATATCGTTAGGAATCCCAAGAAGGTTGTGGATATGACAGTCGGGGAGCTGGCAAAGGAGTGCGGTGTCAGCGAGGCCTCGGTGTCGAGATTCTGCAAACGAATAGAGCTGAAGGGATTTCACCATCTCAAGATATCGCTGGCGAGAGAACTCGTGGATGCCAAGGATGACGGAGAGATATCTGGACATATATCTGTGGATGATATGGAAGGTTCTCTGAGAGGAATACTGTCGAATAAAAGTGTATATACAATCCAAATACATAATTATATATGGAGGAAACAGACATGAAAGATATCAAATGGGCAGTTCTCGGAACAGGAGTTATTGCAAATGAGATGGCAGTGGCACTCAAAAAGAATGGCAGGAACATTTATGCGGTTGGTAACAGGACGTATGACAAAGCGGTGGCATTTGCTGAGAAGTATGGCATAGGTAAGGTTTATTCAGACTACAATGAGATGTTCACGGATCCGGAAGTGGACGTGATATATATAACGACTCCGCACAATACACACATACAGTTTATGAGAAGAGCGATAGAGAATGGAAAACATATACTTGTGGAAAAATCTATAACATTGAACAGCGATGAGCTTGAAGAGATGCTGGAACTGGCGGAGCAGCACAATGTGATCATAGGAGAGGCGATGACTATTTATCATATGCCTATTTACAGAAAACTTAAGGAGCTACTGGGCTCGGGTGCACTTGGCAAAGTCAATCTCATAACCATGAACTTTGGAAGCTTCAAAGACTATGATATGAACAATCGATTCTTCAACAGAAACCTTGCGGGAGGGGCAATGCTGGATATAGGTGTGTATGCCCTGTCATTTATAAGGTGGTTCATGGACTCAAAGCCAGACAAGCTTCTTTCAGAGGTTAAGCCTGCGCCTACTGGAGTGGATGAGCAGGCAGGACTTTTGCTTATGAATAAGGAAGGACAGATGGCAACCGTTATGCTGTCCCTTCACTCGAAGCAGCCGAAACGTGGAATGGTATCATGTGAAAACGGATATATAGAGGTGATGGAGTATCCAAGAGCGTGGGAGGCGAAAGTCACATACACAGATACAGGCAAAACTGAGACTGTTGCAGCCGGAGAAAATGCGGATGCCCTTGCGTATGAGCTTCAGGACATGGAGAGTGCGATATCCGGTGATGGAGATATGTATCTGGAATATACAAAGGATGTCATGGATATGATGACAGAGTTCAGAAGATCATGGCGATTTACATATCCAGAGGAAGAATAGGTAGATTGTCATATGTAGGGGAGGCTGTTTAGAATAATTGCACACAATTGTCAGATAAATAAAAAAAGTCATTGACATAAGATTGCAGTGGTGGTATCTTATAAAAGCTGTCGCATGAGCAGGCAGCAGACGACAGCTTTTATAGGTATACAACATGATATGTCACTGAGACATGATTATAAATTACCTGAAAAAAGTTGTTGACATACACACTTCGGTGTGGTAATATTTAGAAGTTGTCGCCGAAGAGGTCGGACATCAGCAACCGAAAAGGTCTTGAAAAAAGATAAAAAAGTTGTTGACAAAGAACTCCAGATGTGATAACATATAGAAGTTGTCGCTGAGAGGCGAAAACATAAAGAACCTTGAAAAATTAACAACATGACAAC